>NZ_JADPIQ010000002.1:0-64458 GCF_023073015.1 Bradyrhizobium sp. 87 | reverse complement strand
GCTTTGACAAGGAACACAGGAACCTGTCGCTCCGATGTGAAGGGAGGACTCCAAGCGGCCCGTCGCCGCAAGGAGCAGAGTACCGATGCGGAGCACAGGGGCGGAATCGAACCCTCGCCTATCCAGCTGAAAGTACATCAATTTTTGATTGAAGGCGTTCCAGTGTACCCGCCAGTGGACCTAGCGCTCTTGGCGTCGCTGCCAGGGTGCGACACTGTGCCGCCGTACCCAAGTCGCGTGCGTATCACGCGTTCTGCGAAAGAGATCATCAGCACCGTGCTGTGCGCTATCGCACGCGAAGAGGACCGCCCGCTTCTGGCCTTCGCCGGCCTCTGGACAAATTGGACGAGCGTCCGAAAGGCAAGGCGGGCATCCTTGAGTTCATCGGCAATACTCAACGCGAAATCGCGATTCTGGATCGACAACTGCTTGCGGGCTTCAACTTGCACGACTAGCCATAATCCAAGAATGAGCGTTGCGGCCAAAATACGCGTATGGCCCTAGCCCAGGCGCACGAGGCGTGCGCAGCGCGCTTCACCATCTAAATCCTGCTGGTCCGCCATGGAGCAAACAGGAGAGCCTGCGGCAGCGATCAGGTTGAAATCGGGCGAGAGCCGATCTCGACATACTCGGAGTTTTAATATGCGAGGCCAGACAGCCGCTGGGACAGTCCGACGTCGACGAGGCGTCCGACGACGATCCCGTGCGAATACCGTTCGATGATCTCGTCGACTTCGCATTCGAGTGCAGCCAATGCCTCGCCAAGCAAGGGCACGCCACTGGCACCTCTCGTCCAGGAGAAACCGTCGAAACGCTCTTTGCCTTTGAATCGGCCATTACTGAAGCGTTCGGCAATGTCGCGTTGATCCGCGCCAAGGATATTCGCTCCAAAGGTCCTGTGGCGCGCAATTAGAGAAAACGAGGAGGCTTGCCTGTTGATGTTGACGAGAAGCTGCGGAGGATCGACGCTGAGCGAGGTAACCCGTTGAAGTTTGCGGGGACCCAGCGCGGCCCCTCGATCTTTGTCTGGCTTTTCACAGCCGTGTACGAAAGAAGACATCGCGCGCCGTGGCGCATGGCGAGCTGTTTCAAAGCGTAATCAGGCGGTTCAACGCGTGGGGAGCGCTGGCATGGTCGTTGCTCTCGCAGCCGGCAACAACGGCGCTGGCTACTCCCCTTCTGGCGCGCGAGGAATGGTGCAATATGAGCTTGGTAAGATCATTGGAAAGTGCGGAAGTTGATGCCTTCTATACGTTCGATGAGGGGCGTCTTGCATCCGTCACGCGCGAATTCACCGAGCATTTCTCAGGACGCGTGCTGTATGCGGTGAAGGCGAATCCGTTGCCCAAAATTCTTCACGCGGTCTCTCGCGCTGGAGTGGCCGGATTCGACGTGGCGTCGCTGGCCGAAGCCCGCCTTGTCCATTCGACTGTTCCCCGGGCCTGTTCATGGTTCATGAATCCCGTGAAATCTCGTCGCGATATCGAACGGACGTTCCGAGATCTGGGGGTTCGCGACTATGTCATCGATTGCGAAGCCGAGCTGCGGAAGCTCCTTGAGGTGCTGCCGTCGCATGATCCGGAAATACGAATCTACGTCCGGTTCAAGTGTAGCGGGACGTGCGCCATCTTAGACTTAAACGGCAAGTTTGGTGTCTCGCCCGCCGAAGCGAGCCGTCTGCTGGGTCTCGTCAACGCGCAATCGCGCTGGACCACGGGCTTGGCCTTTCACCCAGGTTCCCAAACGATCGTTGTCGATCCGTACCTGCATGGCATTCGGGCGGCCGTCGACATTATTGAAGCTGTTTCTCCGGCTCCCACAGCGCTCGATATTGGTGGCGGCTTTCCCGGCCATTATCTGAACGTCCCCTATAACTCTCCCTTGAGCATGCTCTCCGACATCACGAAACTTGTGCGCGAAACGGATGCACTGAAGCGTGTTGAACTCTTGTGTGAGCCCGGACGAGCACTGGTTCATGATAGCATCTCTTTGTTTTGCCGGGTGATCTTAAGAAAAGACGGGGCGCTCTACTGCGGCGCGGGCATCTACAGCGGGCTCTCACCTGCCCGGCAATATTTTCTGCTCCCCGCCCGTGCTTGGCGTGGGGGACGGCCGATCCAGACTGAGGAGTGGCAGGACTTCATCATCTTCGGCCCAACTTGCGACGGCACGGACAGGCTTGGATTCTCGTATTCACTGCCACGCGATTTGCACGAAGGCGATTGGATTGAATTCCAGAATGTGGGCGCCTATACGCAAATGGCGAGATTCAACGGGTTCTCGGTCGATAAGATCGTGGCTGTAGGGCAGGATGAACTTACCGTGTTGCCCGCCGCGTAGTTGCTCATGAACATACTAATCAGGTGAATTCTAAAGTTCGCCACATAAAGTCTGGTGGGCTTTGTGGTGGCAGAAGTTGGCGATGTCTCGTTTTGTAACCAGAGCGAACTGGCATAGAATGAGCCAGTGCATGGCGAAGCGGTAGGGCCTCGTGACCTCGCAGTGGCAATATCAAGTTAGGTTTGATGTCCGCGATACTGCGGTAGCGGAATCAATACGTCGAAATTTTCGCGATCCGGCACTGAGGCCTCTATTCGATATACTCACGGCGCATGGTGCGGGACCGAAATGTCAGTTCGACGCCTTTGCGGAGTATGTCGCCGCGGCAGAGGAAAACGGCGTCAAAAGTTATCCGCACCGACTTGCTCGGCGAGATTGTCCTTGGGCGTATGCTGGCGCTGGCGCGACGGGTGCTCGACCAGAAGCAGCACCAGCGGGGACCGAAGGTCTATTCGCTGCACGCGCCGGAGGTGGAATGCATCGGCAAGGGCAAAGCGCACCGGAGCGGCCACAATGCGCCGCCCGATTACAGGTTCAGGGTGTTCACCTCAGGCCAGAAGCGGCGGGTGACGCCAAAGATCAAACGCGAGCTGCGAAGGCGCTCCGCGGTCGAGCCGGTCATCGGCCATCTCAAATCCGAACACCGGATGGGCCGCAACTATCTCTGGCATCCCCAAGGCGACGCCACCAATGCCGTCCTCGCCGCCGCCGGTTACAACTTCCAGCGTCTCCTCCGCTGGCTGCAGCTCCTGTTGCGCCAAATCCTCGTCCAGCTCTTCCTACGGCTTCAGTTCGTCCCGAGCTGAAATCCAGGTTCTTCACGGACGACTAACTGACCTGCCTTCGCAGGCTTCAGTCGCCCACTTGGACGGGGCGACCCCGGCGCTTTTATTTGAGCGGCTCAAAATTGTGACGTTCTGGTCCACAATCGCCGCCCGAAGCAAGAGCATCTGCGGCGGACGTGTCGAGGATGAAGCACCAAGGCCGATTTTCGTTCTCGCTCGCGAATCTGCATCCGTCGCACGGGTGTTGATCCTCCCATTCCGCACCGTCAATCTCTGCCGGCGAGCAATCGCTGGTCTTGTCCGAATGAAGTCGGGAATGACACTCATCGCAAACCGCGATCAGCTCGAACACGAACTCGCGAAAGATGTGCTTGTAAGTTAGGTGATGGACCTGCGTCGCCTTGCGATCCAAACAGCCCTCGCAAATGCCCTTGGCTCGATTTAGTACCTTGGCGCGTCTAGCGCGCCATTCGGGGCAAGCAGGTAGTTGTCGTATTCTCTTTCAAAGCATTCATCGCCGTCTCTTTGCTTGCGAACATTCTTTTGGATGATCTCACTATATTGCGCGTCGCGGGCACGTTGAATTTCTCCGCGTGATCTTCCTTCCATGGTGGGCAATCGGCAAGTTCCGGGGTTTTATTCAGAGCAGAGCCGATTGATTGTGCGCAACGCAAACATTGGCGATAGAAATGGAGCGCGCCACCTGAATCAGGCCGTTGGCGAACTTCAAAAATCGACATGCTGGCAAAAGCCTTCGCGATACGAAGCAAGGTCCGCCTGCAATTCCGGGCTTTTCTGGATTTTGATTGATAACGCGTATCACTTGCGAGTCCTTGCCGAAAAGCGCCCTTCGTACTTGGGTTGCGCCAGTGAACTGCATACCTGGGCGCCGAATCCGTCATCGATTTTCTTTGCTAGTGTTAGTCGGCAGCCAATCCTTTGCTGGGTGGGGCGGCCGTGGGATCGATTTGAGGCGACCAGCTCGATTCTGCAGGTGGTCCTTGGCAAGGCAGCACGTGTATGCGCCGTCGACCGCGCAAAAAATGCGTTTTACAAAAATAAATGAGGGGAAGCTGCATTCAGGCGCACAAGCGAGCCAGCAAAAGGCCTTCACCGTGATGCAGCATTAGCACTGTACGACTATTCCACCCAGCACCTGGAAGCTGGGCTTCATCACCTTTCAAATGGAGATTTGACGATGCGAACCTGGCTTTTGGCTACTTCAATGTTGCTTGCCTGCTCGCCCCCCACGTTTGCCGAAAGTATCTTCGTCGACCGCGCGGCGGTTACGACGCGCGATGCATCTGAACTGGAAGTTGTCGCTCCCCCGGAGGTGCCGAAAGAAATCGCGGATGCGATCAAGGCCGCACCGAAGATCAAATCTGTCATCCCCATCACAAAGTCGGAGACGTTCACCCAGCAGGTCATCAAGGCCGATGAAATTGTGTTCGACAAGGACGCGCATCTGGTCTTGGCGAATTTTTCTCATCCTTGGGTCGCGATCGTCACCAAGACTCTCAAGTTCAGGGACGCTTCAGCTTATTCGTTCATCGAGCGCGATATGAGTAAACCCGCTGCAAATAACGGATACGTCGGCGCGGTGGGACAGAAAGGAGCAGACGATTTCGGTGAGACGAACCGAAGGGGCAACAATGGTCATCCGGGACAACCGGGTGGGGCCGGGCTCCAATGGATCGTCGATCACACTCCCCACAATCTACGTGATTGCGGAGAAGCTCCTCGATGACAAAGGAAAAGAGATACCGCCTGGCATTCTGAATCTCGCCGTTCTTGTGCGCGGACTTGATGGAGGCGTAGGCGGGCAAGGCGGCCGGGGTGGTGATGGCGGCCATGCCGGAAATGGAAAAGAGGGCGCAACTGGTCCGTTTGATTGCCACGAGGGACCTGGTCCCGGAGGAGATGGCGGCACTGCGGGCCAAGGAGGGCGTGGCGGCAACGGTGGTGCCGGTGGCGCCGGTGCGACACTCGTATTCGTATCGCTGAAGCGGGGAGCTGATACGTTCAGCTATGCTCGCGTCAACAACCAAGGTGGCCTGGGTGGGGTCGGTGGTCGAGGTGGAGCGCCGGGTACTCCCGGAGGCGGCGGCTCCGGCGCGGGAAGGAATGGGTGGTGCGGTCCCTCGGGTCCCGGCTCGCCGGGAGACTATCCCAACCCGGCGAATCTCGGTAGCGGCACAAATGGACCCGATGGGGCCAAGGGCGAGATGTTTGTCATCGCTGTCAAGAATCTCGATCCCTATTTCTGAGACGCAATACGACGACGCGCGCCTGTGGCGCGCGCAAATTTTTGGACACAACAGAGCCGGGCCGCCTGCGCGGCCCGGCATACTCGCCGGAGTCGATTATGCGGCCAGCGCTGGCTCCGACGCGCGTTGCGACATCCGCAGCACCTGCGGCAGCCAGCCCCTTGCCGGCCAGCAACCGCTCGGCGGCCTCGGGCATCGCGGGCTTCTTCAAATCCGCCAGTTGTGCCGCTGCTTCCTCCGACACGCCTTGGCAATCCAAACACCTGAGCAAGGGGGCCTTGGCGCGCATCACGCTCGTCCGCAAAGGCGCTTCCGCCGCCGACGACCGACTGCTGGTCACCTTCCCCAACGGCGAAACGCGGCGGATGAAGCCCGGCCCCAGCTCCGACATCACCAAGGCGGTCATCGAGGAGTTTGCTCCGAAGTTCCTGGTGAATCCCGCTGTTCTGTTCGTCACCGAAAGCGGCAACAAGGTCATCGAGAGGGACGATCATCTCGCGACAACGATCGGGATCGACATTAAGACCGACAAGGCTCTTCCCGACGCGGTCTTTGTGGACCTGGCTCCGGCCCATCCTTAACGAGCGCCGCAAAGAAGCGCTCCAAGCTCTTGCTGCCGCGACAGGCTTTCCGACAGAGCATCTGTGCTTTGTAACGGCTTTTCGGGACCGCAGCGCTGCTCGGTTGAAGAAGGCCGTCGATGCGTGCGCCTGGTGCAGCTACCCGGAATGCAACAGGCCGACCGTGTCTCGTCCCTTGGGACCTGCAAAAGTAGCAGCTTTACCGCGCCAAAGCACTAGCGGAATAATCAAGCAACGAATGCGCGGCATTTGCTCGATTATTGCGCTACGCCTTTCGTCATGCAAAGCGAAAACAAATTCGACCGAACTGCTCCGCAGCCGCTTGTAGATGGGGAAGCACAGGGCTTTCGCGGCTACATGACCGTCGACTTGACCGCACTGCGCCGGAATTTTGAGCGTATCGCAGCTTTGGCGAACCCGGCCAGCGTTGCGGCAGTCGTCAAGGCCGACGCCTATGGTCTGGGTGCCATCCAGGTGGCGAGGTCATTGCTCGATGCAGGCTGCAGACACTTTTTTGTGGCGCAAGCGGAGGAAGCCATTGCGCTGCGGCCTCATCTTCCAAACGACGCTCAGCTCTTTGTGCTGAATGGCCTGCTGCCCGGCGCGGAGCCCGCTTGCGCTTCAGCCCACATCATTCCCGTCATCAACTCCTTATGCCAGCTTCAGCGGTGGCGCGCTCGGGCGCGTCGAAGGTAGGCGTCTGCCTGCTATTCTACAATTCGATACCGGCATGTCACGGCTCGGATTTGCGCCCGCCGAGCGCGCTGTGGTGCGCATGGAAATAGCGCAATCACCGGAACTCGAGATTCTCTACGTGATGAGCCATCTCGCCTCTGCAGATGAGCCCACCAAGGGGCAGAATGCTGCGCAGCTTGCAGAAATGCTGATGGTGACACAGGAATTTGCCCCGGTACCATTCTGCTTTGCCAACTCGGCTGGCGTACTGATGGGCAAGGACTATCACGGTGCTCTTGTCCGTTCGGGGATCGCGCTCTATGGCGGCGCGGCGCAGGCAAGTGTCGCAAATCCGATGGAGCCAGTCGTGAGCCTCTCGATTGCAGTTGCGCAGACCCGCACGGACCGTGCGGCACGCTGGTCGGCTACAGTGGAACGCACGTTACCACCGGCAGCACCCGGCTTGCCACTCTTTGCGCCGGCTATGCTGACGGTCTCCCACGGAGTCTGAGCGGTCGCGGGGCCGTCTACTACCGCGGTCAACGTCTGCCCATCCTGGGTCGCGTCTCGATGGACAGCATGACAGTCGACATCTCCGGTCTGCCTGATGATGCACTCGGTCTCGGAAGCCTCGTCGAAGTGATCGGTCCTCATCAGACAATCGAGGCGCTGGCAGCTGACGCGGGCACGATCGCCTACGAAATTCTCACAGGCCTCGGTTCTCGCTTCCGCAGAGAATATCGCTGACGCGATCGCGGCAAATGCCTCCCGTCGCTATCGTTTAAACAGAACATTGGACCGAAACGATGAAAGTCACGAGTTTAGGCGCGGGCGTTATCGGCGTCACAACCGCATATCAACTTGCAAAGCTCGGGCACGAAGTCGTCGTTGTCGATAGGCAGTCGGGTCCAGCACTGGAGACCAGTTATGCGAACGACGGGGAGGTCTCCTTTGGCTATTGTTCGCCTTGCGCTGCCCCCGGAATCCCTATGAAGGCCGTCAGGTGGATGCTCATGCGGCATGCGCCATTGATCCTTCGCCCGAAGCTTGATGCCGCGATGCTATCTTGGCTTGTCCGCATGCTGTCCAACTGCACAGCCAGCCGGTATGCCCGCAACAAGGGACGGATGCTGCGTCTGGCGGACTACAGTCGCAAGGCGCTTGCCGAGGTAAGGGCGGAAGCCTCGCTTCACTATGACGAGCGCATGCAGGGAACCCTGCAGCTGTTTCGAACACAACAGCAGCTCGATGCATCAGCAAAGGACGTGAAGGCTCTTGCAGCAGATGGCGTTCCATTTGAGGTGCTCGATCGAGACGGTTGCGTTCGGGTCGAACCCGCATTGCGCCATGTTCGCGATCGAATAGTCGGAGGACTTTTGACTCCGAAGGACGAGACCGGCGATTGCTTCAAGTTCACCAATGCACTGGAGCAGAAATCCGCTGCATTGGGCACCGATTTCCGTTACGGACATTGCATCAATGGACTGGACATCGAAGCCGGCCGAGTGCGTGGTGTGATCACCGATCGCGGGGCTATTCGTTCGGACGCGGTCGTTGTCGCACTGGGAAGTTATTCGCCGCTTCTCCTCAAGAAAATAGGAATCAAGTTGCCAGTCTATCCTGTCAAGGGATACTCGCTGACGATTCCCATTACCGACACTTCGCGCGCTCCCGAATCGACGGTCATGGACGAGACATACAAGATTGCGATTACCCGCCTCGGGGATCGCATTCGTGTCGGCGGAATGGCCGAAATCTCGGGTTACACCAATGACCTCGTCGAGGCACGCCGGCTAACGCTGGAGTATTCCGTGATGGATCTGTTTCCCGGTGGAGATCCCAAAAAGGCGTCCTTCTGGTCAGGGCTACGACCGATGACCCCGGATGGAACGCCAATTATCGGCGGGACCAGAATTAGTAATCTATTCTTGAACACAGGACATGGCACTCTCGGTTGGACGATGAGTTGCGGCTCCGCACGGGTCATAGCGGACCTTGTCTCTGGTCGAAGGCCTGACATTGAAGCTGCGGATTTCGGACTAGAGCGTTACGAATAGTTCTAGGCCTAAGGAACGAGTCGGCTGAACTTGGACGATGAGACTCGCACGCGAAGGGTGTGTGGCTTCCACAAAGGCATCATGCTCGTACGGACCAATATGCCAGGCAGGAAGGATCGCAAGCGCTAGCAGGATTGCGAAAGTGACTGTCCCCATCGGGGCATAGGAACAGTGAACGGGCGGACGAGGCGGCGCGAAGCAGTGCAAGCTCCCTTCAAGAGAAATCTTGGTCACGAGCAAGCTGTCATAGGTTTCGACGTGCCAGTGTAATTTCGAGATCTACGCTGGGCGATCGTCGTATCCCAGCACCGAAGCCTCCGCCAAGCGGCAGAGACCCTCGGAGTTAAGCAGTCAGCGCTGAGGCGTTACCTGCGCAATTTCGAACATAAGTTGGGCGGTGCTATCTTCGAGCGCTCTGCCCAATCGCATATAATGGCTAACCCGCCCAACGACGACGTAAACTCACCGGTTGCGATCTTTAGGAAAGGTCTTGGGCGTCACAGGCCGAACGAAGAATTCGGACAAATGAACGTCCAGCGCCTCGGCGATGCGCTCGAGCAGATCAATTGTCGGGTTTTTCGATTGCCGCTCAAGACTGGCCAAATAGGAGCGGTCAACGCCGGCCTGATAAGCCAATTTCTCTTGCGAAATGCCGCGGCTAATCCGAATCCGACGCACATTCCAAGCCACAAGTGCACGACTTTCCATGTGCAAAGCATGCCATGAGCTCGGGCGTCAAATCACTGGCTATAACCCGCCTATTAGATTTGATCGTTCGGAACTGCCAACAGATAGAATGTGGCCTCGCCCGAAATGGCGGTCAGATTTTCCGCCTACTTATTAGCCCCATCGCGCCGTGCGCCTACGTCGGTTCGAAGATTGGGTTCTGGAACATCTAGCAACTCACGCACATGGGGGTCGTTGAAAAAGCTCCAATTGGCTGATTCCGTTCTCGTCGGCGATTCGCGATCGGCGGAGCAAACGAGATGCTGGGGCGCAAGGAGCGGGATCAGTTGGAGCTCTTCATCACGCGCTCGCTGAAACAGCTCGCCCCAGATGAGCACGTGCTGGCGCGGTCGATCGTGTGCTCGACCCGTCTTGGCTAAGGGAAGAGGTCTCCGACTGCGCGAACGACGGTCGGCCAGGCATCGATCCGGAAGCCGCGGTACGGCTGATGCTCGCGGGTCTGCTCACCGGGATCGTACACGATCGCAAGCTGATCCGTGAGGCTCAGGTCAACATCGCATTCGATGGATTGCTGGTTATGGCCTCCACGAGCAGCTACCGCACCATTCAAGCCTGACGCGCATCCGCCAGCGCTGGGGCGAAGAGCGATTCCGTAGGATCTTGAAACGCACGGTCGAGGCCTGCCTGAAGGCCAAGATCGCAACAGCCGAAGTGGTTCACGTCGATGCGTCGCTGATCCGCGCCAACGTGAGTTGGAACAGCCTCACCGAGCAGCTTGTGATGGATATGCTGAGCGAAAATCAAGGCGAAGATGAAAGTGAGGATGAGAGAAGGTCCGGCAAAGCGGGAAGTACAAAAGGTCTGCACGACTGATCCCCGATGCGACAATGGCCACCAATGCCCGAAACCGGCGGCTGGAGCCCGCTTACAAGCAGCACACTGCCGTCGATGACAAGGTCGCATTGCCTCACCTTAATTGTTACCGGATGCTAAGCCGTTGCCTCACGTAAATTGCTCCCTTGGATCGGGAACGAGCGGGGGCGAAGGTGGGGCGGCTAACCATGGTGACGCGGAAGTGTCAAACGCCATCCGGAACTGCCCCCTTTGCGTCATGAAGAACTGCCCCCACCATCGCGATTACGATCTCGGTTGAAGGTTGTTTCCGCCGGTGGCGGGCCGGAGGGAGGCCGAGCCGACCGGAGGGCCGTCACCGGCGGTGGGCGTCTTGATGAGGCCGCTCTTGCGCTTGGCGCGGAGCCGATAGCTGTCGCCTCGGATCGTCAGCACGTGGCTGTGGTGCAGGAGCCGGTCGAGGATCGCGGTGGCGACCACGGGATCGGCGAACACTGTGCCCCATTCGGCAACGCTGCGGCTCGACGTGATCAGCATGGCGCCGGTTTCGTAGCGCCGGCTGACCAGTTGGAAGAACAGATGCGCCGCGTCAGGTTCAAGCGGCAAGTAGCCGAGTTCGTCGACGATGAGCAGCTTTGGCTTCGACAGCGCGAGCAGTTTCTCGTCCAGGCGTCGCTCGCCGTGCGCCTTGGCAAGGCCTGCGACCAGCGTCGTCGCAGTGGTGAACTGCACGGTGTATCCGGCCAGGATCGCCTCTCGCCCGAGAGCGATCGACAAGTGCGTCTTATCGGGCCGAGCAGCAGCACGTTCTCTCCGTTGGCTATCCAACGTGATGCGGCCAGGTCGCGGATTTGCTTTGGGTCGATCGATGGCTGCGCTTCGAAGTCGAAGCCCGCAAGCTCCTTCACGGCCGGGAAGTGTGCGAGCTTCAGCGCCATCTCGATGCGGCGATGATCCTTGCGCGCGATCTCGCGCTCGCACAGCAGGATCAGCGTCTCACGCGCCGACAGGTTCGCGCGCGCCGCCTCGTCGAGCAGGCTGTCGAGCTGGTCGCGAATGCCGGAGAGCTGCAATCGCGCCAGCATGGCGTCTAGCGGATCGGTTGTTGCTTCAATTACATTCTTTGCCCGTGCCATCAGAAGCTTCCTCCAATCACGGCTTCGTATTCGGCAAGAGGACGCAACAACGAGGGCGGTGGAGACGATCCCGGTACCGTGGCCGCAGCAATCTCCGGCCGGCGGACCGCGCCGTTGCGACCAGCAACACCATCGAGATGGGCAAAGTCGATGATCCGCAGCCGGCGACCCTCCGATAGCTTGTGCACTGCTACCTGGTGCAATCCATGGCGGATCCGCACTTCGCCGGCCGCGATCGTTACCGCCACGCGCTCGCCAATCAGGCGCCACGGTACCGAGTAGCTGTTCGTGTCGATCTGGACGGCGCAATCATTGCCGACGACGCGGGTCAGTTCACGCAAGGATCCGAACGAAGGCTGCCCGCCGAGCGGCTTCAACCGATGTATCTCGTCGCGCGCGAAGCGGATGATCGGCGCCTCTCCGGTCGTGCCATGGATACGAACGTTTGCAACCTCACGCTCCCACCTGTCGAGATGCGCCTCGAATGCTTCCCAGCTTGGGAAGGAATGACCGGCGATTGCGTTCTTCTTCACGTAGCCGACGCCGTTCTCGGTCTTGCCTTTCGTGCGCGCCCGATATGGTGCGCAGGCGCGAGGACGGAAGCCCCGATGTTTTGCGAAGGCGATCAGCTTGTCATTGAACTGAACCGATCGGCTCACCGCGTCGTGGCGCACCACAAGCGCCCGTGGATTGTCCATCAGCACTCCCTCGGGCACACCGCCGAGGGTCGTGAATGTGCTCTCGAGCCCGGCAAACCAATGCTCCTGTCTCTCGGCCCGGAACGCACGCACATGAAGCCGTCGCGAGTGGCCGAGCGTTGCCACGAACACGAATGCCTTGACTTTCGCTCCTCCGATCTCGACCAGGCGCTCCCCAAAGTCGATCTGCAGCTGTCGGCCCGGCGGCGTCTCAAACCGCGTCGTCGCCAGAGCCTCCGCCTTCAGCGCCTGGCGATAGGGCTGCACGGCGCGTTGCAGCGTCCGCCGGCTGACTGTTACGCCTCTCTCGGCCAACAGGTCCTGGCGCACCACGTCGGCATTGCCGCGATGCCGAACGAGCCTCTCGCGCAGCCAACCCTCAAGGCCGTCGAGACGCTTCGGCCGCTCAGGCGACTTGAACGCCTTCACCCCGCCCGCCACCACGTAGCCCTTCACCGTGTGATGGCTGCAGCCCAGCTGTCGCGCAATCCGCTTCAGACCCCACCCGCACGCCCTCAGGCGCAACATCTCCGCCACGTCATCCGGCGTCTTCATCACCTGCCCCCGTGGATCAATCCACGACGAGCCTTCAGTGATTCGTTCCCGCTTCATTCACTCTCTCCCCAGCTATCCGAGGAGGGGGCAATTCCTCGTGACGCTGAGGGGGCAGTTTTCCATGGCGCGCGACACGGAAGGAACTGACGGCGGCGGCAGGCGCGCGCTATCGGACGTCGAGTCGCGCCAATCCGGCCAGGCGATACGCCCGGGAAATCGACCCGAAATGGTGAATCACGGTCAAACCTGCGCGCAAGTTCGGCTCATCATATAACGCAATCGGCGCGACAGGCTCGAAACCGGAAAACCTCGTCCATGCAAACTCGGGATTTATTTATCACAACCGGCTTCTGCAGTCTGTGGATCGTCCGATTGTATGTCACTCGACCGATGCACAGTTCGCTGTTCCCTCGACAAGATCTCCGAATGATTGCAGGGCAAAGCAAGCAAGCTCCCGGCCCGATGGACAGCAGTTCGGCAAGCGAATGCCCTGGGCAGGATCGCGCAGGATCGGGCCACACTGCGGATATTCCCGGTTTTACCCATTTAGATTGAAATTTTGCTTCCCATTGATTTGGAAGAAAATTCTACTACCAGTTGTTTTTTTGATCGATCCCAACTGCGGTTTGGCATGGTAGCACCGAATCATACGAGCTAGAGGGGGTTGCGCTTCGACCGTGCCAATGGAATTTCGAGATCTACGCTGGGCTATCGTCGCATCCCAGCACCGAAGCCTCCGCCAAGCGGCAGAGACCCTCAGGGTTAAGCAGTCAACGCTGAGTCGCCGTCTGCGCAATCTCGAACATAAGTTGGGCGGTGCCATCTTCGAGCGCACTAAAGCCGGTACGCGACCGACCATCGAAGGTCAGGAATTCCTCGATGCTGCCCGGCGCATCGTGAATGATACTGAGGCGATGACCGGCCGCCTCAAGAGCCGCTGGCGCGGCGAGAGCGGTCTATTGAACATCGGGATCCACGCCTCATTCTCCGCCGGCAATCTACGGGGCACCCTTCTCGAGCACCAGCGGCGCTTCCCTGATGTCAAACCGCATTTCGTCGACGGATCGAGCGACGATTTGATGTCCGATCTCGCCAGCTCCGCCATTGACGTCGCCTTCCTGGTCGAGCCCAATGCGAGCTGGAGCGACAGATCCTTGTTGCTCTGGAGCGAACGTGCCGTGGTTGCTCTCCCCGCGGGTCATCCGTTAGCAGGCCGTGATGTGGTTCACTGGGGCGAACTGAGGCACGAAGCCCTTTTGGTGACAGAACACGGCCCCGGTCCCGAACTCGTCAAGCTTCTCATCAGCAAAATGGGAAGTCTTGATACTTGTCAATTGCTCCACCATGAAGCGTCGCTCGACCGGCTTCTCACCTCGGTCGGAGCCGGCTGGGGTATCCTCCTGGCACTCGAAGGTGCGACGGGCGCCACCTATCCGGGAGTTACCTTCCGCGAGGTGCATGGTACCGAAGGTCCGACGCGGCTGAGCTTCCGCGCGTATTGGCGGCAGGACAATTGCAATCCATCGCTGCGTCCGTTTCTCGACCTGCTTCGCGAGCGTTATCCGGACCTCTCGGCTGCGCCAGGTACGGATTGAGCAGCATTTCGTCGGGCCTTCGCAAAGGCGCGGTCGGTTGCCATGAATCGCTCTATCATCGGCGCGATCAGTTTGGCGGGCTCGATCGGCGTGGTCGCCCTTCCGCTACGAGACAAAATCTCAGCGTAGCTTTTGAGATCCCTGAAGACCGTCGCCGGCAGCTCGACGCTGAGCTTGACTGGTTTGTCGTCTTCGAGTGGTCCAAGCTTGAGCTTCGTCATCGCGCACCTTTTTGTCCGTAGGGAGCCAGCACCAGGTCGCGAGTAACGATGACCCGGACCGGGAAACCTGGCCGAATGGTCAGCGTCGGTTGGATGTTGAGCTGACGCTGCACGATCTGCTGGCCGGTCTGGCTGATGCTGTTGGACGCACCGCTGCGGATCGCTTGAACAAGATTGTTCTCGTTCTGGCTCGTGCCCGCCTCGGCTCCGACGCTGAGCATGGTCGAGAGAACAGCGGCCTTGAACAGCATGCCCCAATGGTTGTCGACCTCGTCCTCAAGCCCGGCATAACCGCCGGTGTCGGCGCCGGGCTGGCGCTCCAGCACGATGGAGGTGCCTTCCGGCATGATGATGCGGGTCCAGACCAGGAGGATGCGGCTTTGGCCGAACGCGACGGAGCTGTCGTACTGACCGATCAGTTTTGCGCCCTGAGGGATCAGAAGATACCTGCCGGACGGACTATCATACACCGCCTCGGTCACCTGGGCGGTGATTTGGCCGGGCAGATCGGACCTGATGCCCGTGTTGAGCGCCGCCGGAATCACGGTGCCCGCCTGCACGACATAAGGAGAAACTTTGGCCTCGAGCCGGTCGGGACTGACCGTGCGCTTGTCCGTCGAACCGTTGAGAAAGGCCGTCTTGCGATCCTGCATGTTCTGGGCGGACCCGGCATCGACGGGGGGTGTCGCGGCCGGGGTCGTCGCGGTTGCGGTCGAACTATTCGGAATGAGCTGGCCGACGCTGTGTGGTTGCTGATTGGTCTGGGCAAAGAGACGACTGACACGGGCCGCCTCAACCTCCTGGGATCTGTGCTGTGCCTCCGGATCGGGCGCCGTTCCCGGGACCACGGTGTTGGGTGCCGCGCCTGCGTTGAGGATCGGCTTGCCGAGATCGCCGGGCAGCGGCGGCCCGAGCGGCGGTGCCTGACGCGGCAGTCCGGTATAATCCTTCGGCAAGGCGGCGAGGCCCTCAGGTGATGGACGGTTCTGGGTGCTGAGCAACTCCTGGCCGGCTTGCTGCTTGTTGCGGGTCTGGAGCGCGTAGCCGAGTGCACCCGCGATTGCGAGGGCAGACACCGCGCCGAGGCCGATCAGCATCTTGCGCGAGAGGCGCGTGACAGGTGGCCACTCGCCCCGGAGCCGCAAATCCGGCGGCGCCACGGGTGGAATGTCGTTTTGACGTTCGTCTTCGCCGCCTATCGCCATGCTCGCGGCCTCCCATCGGTGCGGACGACGCGCACGCGCCGCTCACTGTCCTTGTCGCCAAGACGCAATTCGGCGGCGGCGAACAGGCGGTCGACGATGTAGTAGTTGCGGTTCGCCCGGTAATTTACTAGCTCGGAGCCGCCGGCCGGACCAATGACGAACAGCGGCGGCATCTCGCCCTGGGCGATTCCGCTGGGGAATTCGATGTAGACCTTATTGCCGTCGTCGAAGGCGCGCAGCGGACGCCAGGCCGGATCATCGCCCTCGATCGCGTAGCGGAAGTTGATCGAGCCGAGATCGACACCGGCTGCAATTGGCGCGGCTGCTTCAGCCGTCGCGTTCTGCTGCCGAAGTGCGATGAGCTGGTCCTCGGGATATTGCCAGGAGACCGAGGCCATATAGGTCTTTTCCGTCGAGCGCAGCTCGAGGAGATAGGTCCGCCGGTCGGTGTTGATGACGAGATTGGTGACCAACTCCGGCCGCGTCGGCTTAACCAGGATGTGGATCTTCTTGGTCGCTCCCGCGCCGCTCTCGGTGTCGCCGATGATCCAGCGCACGGTGTCGCCTGCGGCGACCGGACCTGAGCCTGTGAGCCGCTCGCCCTCCTGGAGGGCGACATCGGTGATCTGGCCGGGCGCCGTATAGACCTGATAGAGGGCGCCGCCGGAGAACGGATAGACCTGGACGGCATTGATGAAGCCGTTGCGGACCGGCTGCACGCGTGCCGCGGCGTTCGCCTGTTTGACGCGGACTTTTGGGTCGGCGGCTTCGGGGATCCGTTTACTAGCAGTGAGCGGCTTCAACTGCCCGGGCAGCGGCAGGGGCTTTGGCAATTCCACGATCTTGACGGGCGGCGGCGGATCAGTGGTGAGCGCTGCCGGCTCCGCAGTGTCATAGTTGATGTCGGGCGGGATGAAATTGTGCGCGCAGCCGCCAAGCACCGAGGCGACCATCAGCAAAGCCGCAAAGGCGGGTTTACGGAAAGACGTATCGCCGTCTTTCCAATTTTGGTGAACGATGGAAAAGCGCCAAGCCGGACCGCCGGCTTTCGAGAAATTCGGCGGGGTCATTGTCCCAGCTCCTTCGACCAGTTGATAGCGTTGACGTAGATGCCGAGTGGATTCTTGCGCAGCCGATCGGCGTCCGTGGGCGGCGCAATTGCGATGGTGAGGATCGCGGTCCAACGTGTGGTGCCGGCGAGCGCTCCGTCCTGATAGCGGTGCTCGACCCAAGCGACGCGAAAACTGTCGGGCGAGGCGCGGATGACGCTGGAGACGTCGATCGCGACCTGCTGCTTGCCGAGATTGGCGAAGGGGTCATTGGCGCGGGCGTAGTCGTTCAGCGCCACCGAGCCCGCCGTGGTCGTGAAATCATAAGCCTGCAGCCAGTTGTGCCGCACGATGATTGGATCGGCCGGAAGCGAGCGAACGATCTGGATGAAGTGGGCGAGATACCAGGCAATCTGCGGGTCGTTCGGCCTGTAGTCCGCGGTGGCTGGCGCCACGGCCTGCGCCTCCCCGAGCTTGTCGACCTGCACCACCCAGGGAACGACGGTGCCGTGCGCGGATTCCCAGACGAGCCCACCAGCGAGGCCGCAAGAAAGGATCAGCGAACCGAAGGCCATCAGCCGCCAGTTCCTGGCCTGCACGCGGGCGGAGCCGATGCGTTCATCCCAAACCCGCGCCGCACGCTGGTAGGGGGTTTCGGGTTCGGGCGTGCGGCCATAGCGGACCGACGATCGCCGGAAGACTGACATTTCTTATTCTCCCCCTGATAGCTCGACGGAGTGGCCGCCACCATGGCTGTCGCCGGATTTGAGGGCTTGCGCGGCTGTCTGAGCGCCGTGAATGACGGTCTGATTGCGCTTGACGCGCTGGGCCCAGGCGGGCGGACCGCTTTCGCTCGCTGCTTGAGATTCGGCTCCATCGGGTGCAGCCTCGCCACTCCCGATGGTCCCCATCGTCGAGGAGCCACCGGTGTTGGCGACGCCGGCACGGGCACCGGAGGTGAAGCTCTCTCTCATTGCCCCCGCCGCTTGGGAAGCGGCGCGTCTGACGGGAGCTGCCGCGTGACTTGCCGCCGCGCGGCCTGCGCCACCGAGACCGGACGCGACGCTGCCAACGCCGGACCGACCGGCCGATGCGAGGCTGTAGGCGGAGGACACACCGCCCGCCATCGCCGCACCACCACGCGCGGCGGCCGCAGCACCGGAACTAGCCGCCATCGCCCCCCTTCCGGCGAGCCCAAGCGCAGCTCCACCCGCCATAGCCGTGCCGGCGACGGCGAGGCCCGTGCCGACGGCAGCGCCGACGCCAAGCTGCGGCGCGCCCGACACAAGCCCGGTGGCGATGCCCGGACCGAAAATGCCGAGGCCGAGCATGGCGAGTGCCGCCAGCACGACAGAGAGCGCTTGCTCGATGGTCGGCTCCCCGCCGGCATAGGCAGTTGTGAATTGGGAGAAGAGCCCGGTGCCGATGCCGACGATGACAGCAAGCACCATGACCTTCACGCCGGAGGCAACGACGTTGCCCAGCACCTTTTCCGCGAGGAAGGCGGTCTTGTTGAAAAGCGCGAAGGGAATAAGGATGAAACCGGCAAGCGTCGTCAGCTTGAACTCGAGCAGCGTTACGAACAGTTGCACCGCCAGAATGAAGAAGGCGATCAGCACGAGTAGCCAGGACACCATCAGCACGGCAATCTGGACGAAGTTCGCAAAGAAGCTGGTGAAGCCCATCATTTGGCTTGCGGAGTCGAGCAACGGTTGCCCGGCATCGAGTCCGACCTGCGCAAGTCGGCCGGGCCGCAGGAAGTCCGCGGTCGAGATTGATGAGCCGCCGGCCTTCAGTCCGAGGCTAGCGAAGCTATTGAAGATGATGCCTGAGAGCTTGGTGAAGTTGGTGATGATGAAGGCAAAGAAGCCGATGTAGAGGGTCTTCTTCACCAGCCGTTGGAGAATGTCTTCGTCTGCGCCCCAGGCCCAGAACAGGCCGGCGAGCGTGATGTCGATGACGATCAACGTCGACGACACATACGTGACCTCGCCTTTGATCAGGCCGAAACCTGAATCGATGTAGGTCGTGAAGGTATTGAGAAAGGTGTCGATGACGCCGACGTTGTTCACGGCTTCTCTCCCTGTGGAGCACTCGTCGTCGGCTGTGTGGCCGGCGCGGCCTGCGGCAGAAGTGGCCGCGCCGGCCCGCCGAAGAAGCGCGCGCGGTTCTCCTCCCAGACCGCCTGGCAGTGCGGATCTTCGGCATCCTGGGGGCCAAGCGCGCGGCAGCGGCGCAGCTCGGCCGAGAGATTATCGGGAGCGGAGACAGAGGGTGCATCGGATACAGGCCGCTTCGCCGGACGCCGATGAATGACGTGCAGCGTGGCAAGAAAAATCGCGAACACAATGATCATCGCGCCTACGCGAAGGATATCCGAGCGCTCCATGATCGGTGTGCCTTAGTTGCCGCTGAACATGGTGACATTGCCGGGCTGATAGCCGCTGCGTGTCGAGAAGATCTTGTATTGTTGCTGGCCCTGCGATTCGGTCGCGGTCACGCGCGCCTGCTCCAGCGCGTCCGCCCGTCCCTTTGCGGCGAGCACCGCGACTAGATCGGATAGCTGCTGGGAATGCAGGGCCAGGAGCTGATTGCCGGCCTGAGCGGCCTGCAGGGCGCCACTCGCCGACTGGCTGGCGGTGACCAGCGAGCTCATTGCGCTGGAGTTGGTCGAGATATTGCCGACGACCCCGGCCTGCACCTTGAGCGAGTCTTCGAACGCGCCTACCGAGTTCTGCCAACGACTTTGGGCCGCGGCAAACATTGTCGAATTGGAGCCCGTGGCCGCCGCCGTGCCGTAGGTGCTGGAATATGTCGTCTGGATGCGCTCGACGTTGAAGGCGATGTTCTGGGCCTGGCTCAGCAGTGACTGAGTCCGTGCGACCTGTGACTGAAGCTGGGTCAGCGTCGACAACGGCAGATTGGCGAGGTTTTTTCCTTGGTTCACCAGGCTCTGAGCCTGATTGGTCAGCATCTGGATCTGATTGTTGATCTGCTGCAACTCACGCGCCGCGGTCAGCACGTTCTGGCTGAAGTTGGTGGGATCGTAGACGATCCACTGCGCGGAGGTTGGCGTCGTCGAAGGCGGCAAGATCGATAGTGCGAGCGAGAGAGCGGCCGCGGCGACCAAGCTTGCGCGTCGCGTCTTAAGAGTGGTCATGATTGCACCTCCAGGTTTGTCAGGTCGGGGATGAGATCGGCGGCCCAGAGCAGCTCGTGATCCGCGAGCCAGGCGGGCGTGAAGTCGTCGCGGCGGTGCTCGGCGAGCAGCCGTTCAATTGCGGCATGGTCGGCCTTGGAGGACGCGGCGCAGAAGGCGAGCGCGACCGGCCCGAGGCCGAGCTCGAAGAGCCGATTGCCCCGACGAGATTGGCAATAATAGTCCCGCTTCGGTGTCGCCCGCGCGATGATCTCGATCTGGCGGTCGTTCAACCCAAACCGCTGGTAGATGGCGGTGATCTGCGGTTCGATCGCGCGCTCATTCGGCAGGAAGATGCGCGTCGGGCAGCTCTCGACGATTGCGGGTGCGATGTTGCTGGCGTCGATGTCGGAGAGCGATTGGGTTGCAAAGACGACAGAGGCGTTCTTCTTCCTCAACGTCTTCAGCCATTCGCGAAGCTGCTGGGCGAAGGCCGGATCGTCGAGGACGAGCCAGCCCTCGTCGATGATGAGCAGCGTCGGCCGACCGTCGAGCCGTCCCTCGATGCGATGGAAGAGGTAGGTGAGGACGGCGGGCGCAGCACCCGCGCCGATCAAGCCCTCGGTCTCGAACGCCTGCACCGACGCGAAGCCGAGCTGCTCGGCCTCCGCGTCGAGCAGGCGGCCGGAGGAGCCACCAACACAATAAGGTTGCAGCGCCTGCTTGAGCGCGGTCGATTGCAACAGAGCAGTGAGGCCGGTGATCGTGCGTTCCTCGACCGGCGAGGATGCCAGCGAGGTCAACGCCGACCAGACATGCTCCTTCGCGGTCGGATCGATGGTGACGCCCTCCTTGGCAAGGATCGCGGTCACCCATTCGGCAGCCCAGGCGCGCTCTGCCGCATCGCCGATACGTGCGAGCGGTTGAAGAGACACGGAGTCCTCCGCGCTGTTCGACAGACTTCCGCCGAGGTCGTGCCAGTCGCCGCCCATGGCAAGCGCAGCTGTGCGGATCGAACCGCCGAAATCGAAGGCGAAGATCTGGCTCTTCCGGTAGCGGCGGAACTGGATCGCCATCAGCGCGAGCAGCACGGACTTGCCGGCACCGGTCGGGCCGACGATCAGGGTGTGACCGACGTCGCCGACATGCAGCGAGAAGCGGAACGGCGTCGAGCCTTCCGTCTTGCCGAAGAAGAGCGGAGAGCTGCGGAAATGCTCATCGCGGTCTGGCCCGGCCCAGACCGCCGAAAGAGGAATCAGGTGAGCCAGGTTCAGTGTCGAGAGCGGCGGCTGGCGGACGTTAGCATAGGCGTGCCCTGGCAGAGAGCCGAGCCAGGCTTCGAGCGCGTTCACCCCTTCCGGCATGCAGGTGAAGTCGCGCCCCTGGATCACCTTCTCGACGAGCCGAAGCTTCTCGGCGGCGAGACCGGCGTCCTCGTCCCAGACGGTGACAGTCGCGGTGACGTAGGCCTGGCCGACATCGTCGGTGCCCAGTTCCAGCAAGGCGAGATCGGCGTCAGTGGCCTTGTTCGCCGCATCGCTATCCACCAGTGTTGAGGCTTCGTTGGTCATCACCTCCTTGACGATGGCAGCGACGGACTTTCGCTTGGCGAACCACTGGCGGCGGATCTTGGTCAGCAGTTTCACCGCCTCGGTCTTGTCGAGCAGGATCGCACGCGTCGACCAGCGGTAGGGGAAGGCAAGCCGGTTCAGCTCGTCGAGGATTCCAGGATGGGTTGCGGTCGGGAAACCGACCACGGTGAGTGTGCGAAGGTGGTGGCTGCCGAGACGCGGCTCGAGGCCGCCGGCGAGCGGCTCATCCGCAAGCAACGCGTCGAGATGCATGGGCGTCTCGGGAACGCGTACGCGCTGTTGCCGGGTCGAGATGGTCGAATGCAGGTAAGTTAGCGTCTCGCCGTCATCGAGCCATGCCACTTCGGGCATGAACCCTTCGACCAATTGCAGGACGCGGTTGGTCCGGTCGACGAAGCCACGCAGCAGCTCGTGAGGATCGACACCGCTCTGCGCTCGGCCCTCATAGAGCCACCCCTCGATGCGCGAGGCATCCTCGGCCGGCGGGAGCCAGACGAGAGTCATAAAATAACGGCTCTCAAAATGCGCGCCGGCCTCCTCGAAAGCGTCCCGTCGTTCCAGATCGACCAGCGCTGATGCGGCGTCGGGAAAGGTGTTGTGCGGATACGTCTGGGCGGTGATACGCTGGGCCTCGACGAAGATCGCCCAGCCTGAGCCGAGACGGCGCAGCGCGTTGTTCAGGCGGGACGTCACGCCGACGAGCTCGGCTGGCGTCGCGCTGTCGAGATCAGGGCCGCGGAAGCGAGCCGTGCGCTGGAACGCGCCGTCCTTGTTGAGGACGATGCCCTTCTCGACCAAAGCGGCCCAAGGCAGGAAGTCGGCGAGACTATGGGGCCGGGTGCGATATTCGGCGAGGTTCAGCATGAAAGGCTCACTGGCCGAGATAGGATGGATAGCGGAGGTGACGTCGAACGACGTCCACGAACTGCGGGTCGCGCTTGGCCGCCCAGACCGCCGCCGCATGGCCCACCGCCCAAATCAGCGCTCCGGGGATCCAGAGGTGGAGGCCGAGCGCGATGGCGGCCGCCAACGTGCCGTTGGCGATCGCAACCGTGCGGGGCGCGCCGCCCATAAGGATCGGATCGGTGAGCGCGCGATGGACCGGCGCGAAGAAGCCCGGAACTTCCGGATCGACGATGCCGGCCATCAGACCAACGCTCCGCCGGAGAAGCTGAAGAAGGTCAGGAAAAAGCTCGACGCGGCGAAGGCGATCGACAGTCCGAAGACGATCTGGATCAGCCGGCGGAAGCCGCCGGAAGTATCGCCGAACGCGAGCGTCAAACCGGTCACGGTAATGATGATGACCGACATGATCTTGGCGACCGGACCTTGCACTGACTCCAGGATCTGGTTGAGCGGCGTCTCCCACGGCATCGAGGAGCCGGAGGCGTGGGCCGCGGGCGCGACAACGATGGAGATGACGGCAATCGCCGCAAGCTCCGTGAAGCGGCGGCGAACGCGACGGATCGCGGCAGGCAATTGGGTCATGATCGGTCTCCGGTAAGCGAGGATTGGCCGCCCGCCTCGGCGGACTGGACGCGGTAATCGCCGGTGGCGGGATCGAGGCCGGCAATGAGAGCGAGTTCGGCAAGGCGGCGTTCGCTGCCGCGGCCGCGCAGCACCGCGACGAGATCGATCGTCTCGGCAATCAGCGCCTTGGGAACGGTGAGGACGGCCTCCTGGATGAGCTGTTCTAGACGACGAAGCGCGCCCAGCGCGGAGCCTGCGTGAATCGTTCCGATCCCGCCGGGGTGGCCCGTTCCCCAGGCTTTGAGGAGCTCCAAGGCTTCGCTGCCGCGTACCTCGCCGATCGGAATCCGGTCGGGGCGTAGACGTAAGGAGGACCGAACCAGATCGGACAGGGATGCGACGCCGTCCTTGGTGCGCAGCGCGACCAGATTCGGAGCGCGGCATTGCAGCTCACGCGTATCCTCGATCAAGACCACGCGATCGGTGGTGCCCGCGATCTCGGCCAGCAGTGCGTTTGTCAGGGTGGTCTTGCCGGTCGAGGTGCCACCGGCGACCAGGATGTTCTTGCGGGCGGCGACGGCTTCGCGGAGCACGCCCGCCTGCCCTGCCGTCATGATGCCGGCCGCGGCGTAGTCGTCGAGGGTAAAAACAGCAACGGCGGGCTTGCGGATCGCAAAGGCCGGCGCCGCAACGACGGGCGGAAGGAGCCCCTCGAACCTCTCCCCCGTCTCGGGAAGCTCGGCCGAGACGCGCGGCTTCTCGCCATGCACCTCGGCGCCAACATGGTGCGCGACCAGACGCACGATCCGCTCGCCATCGGCGGCGGACATCGTTCGTCCGCTATCCTCCAGGCCGCCGGACAGCCGGTCGATCCAGAGCCGGCCATCAGGGTTGAGCATCACCTCGACGATCGAGGGGTCTTCGAGGAAAGTGGCGATCGCGGGGCCGAGCGCGGTGCGCAACATGCGCGCGCCACGCGAGAACGCTTCCGAATGGAGTGAAGTGTCCGCCATGATCGTCCCCCGTCGAGCGCCAATCACGGCAAGCGATCAGCAACGGGGATGGATAGAAAAGGCAGGAACTGGCGCAGTTCAACAAGTATTCAGCCGTCGTAGGGACCCGGCGCAGAGCAGAGAAAAAATACTTGCTAGGTCGCGAATGCGACTCGCTGAGAATCACATAGCAGCAAGGGTGTCGAAGTTCACAATTCCATATGCACGATTTCGACAGGCTCGCCGCCGAGACCGTGAGAGAAATAGCCCCTACCTATGCTTTTAAAGCCATGCTTTTGGTAGAAGCCTTCGGCATTGATCGTCGCTTCGAGCCTCACTGGACCGTTATGGCCTAACCGTGCCTGTTCAATCCCGATCTCGAGCAGTTGCCGACCCAGTCCGGCGCCAGCGGCTTCTGGCAAGATAAATAGGCGTGTTACTTCGCCGGGTTCCGCATCGACAAATCCGACCACGATACGGCCGCGGAGACACACGGTCATTCGCCCCTTGGCGATGAGCTCTTCGTAAAATGCCGGCGTACGGTGGCCCATCCAATTCTGGATTTGGTTGTGAGAGTAGGATGCGCGAGCAAGGCCGTCGATCGACGCCTTGGTAACGTTGAAAACCGCCTCCGCGTCCTCGCGGCGAGCGGCCCTAAAGGAAACATCGTCGAACGTCATAAGAAGTGAACTCCAGATGTTTCTGCCTAGTTCGGTTTGCGAGTTCGCCGGAGTTTTGATCAACCGTGGTCGGCTGATTGCGGTACTCTTCGGCGAATACCGTGCCAATGGAGAAACCCAGCAAACTCGTATGACCGTGAAAATGAACCACGGCATATTCCCTCTTCGACTTAGGCTATTAGCGCATTTTTTGTTCGGTACCACGCAGGTTTCCTGCAGATTTCGGCGAAGATGCGCGATCACTCCCAGTGGACCCTAGGACATCGCAAATGTGAGATGCAAAACTGTCGCTTGAATCGGAAAATATGTCAGATCATTAGGAGACGCCAACCACGATCTCCCTTGAGGCAGATTCAGCGTGAAAGATTCGGAAAGACCTCTGTTTATAGCGTTTTCGTCGGCTTCTTTCTTCATCGTTGGTGTCGGCATTGTTCTGCCAGCCTGGGTAGCTTCCACGAGGGTGGTTCTGGACTGGTTGGACTGGTGTTACTTTCAACCAGCGTCGCCGGCTTACTGCTCGCGCCGGTTGCCGGCCACCTGGCCGATCGTCATGATCGGGCACAGGTCACGGTGGCGGGGCAGACGATCCGCGCCTTGGGGCTGGCCGTTCTCGCTCCCGTTGGATTTCTCACAGAATCTTTGTCGCCCGTCCTTCTCATCGCTTCCGGCGTATTGGGAGCCTTTGGCTTCGCGCTGCTGTCGGGATCACTGAGCGGCATTTTGCAGGCAATCGTCCCCGAAGCACAGCGCATGGGGTTCGCCCTTCGACTTTCCCTTTTCAATCAGTTGGGCATAGCGATCGGGACGGGTGCTACCGGGCTTGCCATTGACAGGCTTGGCAGTCTCACGACCGCACTGATGTTTGCGGCGGCAGCTCTAGCATGTCTTCCTTTGCTGAAGCCGATCACAGCGCAGGCCCGCGACGTCCGATCGTCTCGACGGCTTAGTCTACTTTCTGCTTCACGGCAGGCTCTCAGCTATTTGCTCGCCAGTCCTCAAGCACTCTCCGCAGCGGTGACGGTCGGACTGGCATTTGCCGTGATCCAGATAACCAACCTTCTCTTACCGGGTTTTGTGATTCGATCGCTCGACGGTGATAGTGGCCTTTTTGGGTTGCTCGAAATGGCTGCCGCGATCACTGGAATGGTCGCATTGGCGGTAGTGGGCTTTCCGTCCATAGCGAAACGTCTGCAAGGTCTCACACCCGCAATCCTGGCTATTGCTGGCGTATCCCTGTTCTTGTTCTCCCTCGCGCCGAATCGGGCCATCGCTATTGTTCTCTACTGTGTGGCCGGCATGCTCTGGAAGGTGTCGCGAGCAGCGGCCAACGGCCACCTTTTGACCGTTGTGGATGCCGGCATGATTGGCCGTGTGCAAGCGTTCACAGCCCTGCTTACAGGTGGCTTCGGGCTTGCGATATATCTCATCCCGACAATTGCGCCAGGAGCCTCGGAGGCAACACTCTACATGGCATGTGGCGCGGCCATTGTGGCCTGCGTCGGCGGGCTATCCCTTTGGACCGCAGGTCAGGAACGATCGCGGAAATCTTGATCTTCGTGGCCAGTTTCGTTGCGTTGAACTTCAACAGAGGCCGCAAACATCACTTGCACAGTTGGTATTTCGCGACCGACGTTTGCGAGATCTTCGCCAACAAATTCGGGCTCGAAGCGGTTAGCTACCTGACTGATAGGCCGTAGCCCTAGCCCATTGCAGGGTTCGAGACCGCCATCCACTTCACTGGCTTGATTTCAGTGTCGCGTCGTCCCTAGTCGCCTTGAAACGAGCCAGTCTGCTGAGCATCCTCCGGGATTTCCTGCCGCAGCTTTGGTCCCTGATTGAGTCGGCGGCCCAGAGCGGCGACAAAGTTATCATAGCGCGCTCCGGCCTGTGCCCTCGCTGCCTTGGCGGCCGGTTCGGGAAGTGGCGGTGTCGTCGTGAGCCAGAAGCGGATGAAGAGAGCGATGGTCTCGACTGAAATTCCAACATCCCGCTCAAGGCGAGCGATCCGGCGGTCGATCTGGTCGAGTCTCTTGGCAGTAGCGGCCTCACGCCGCTCATCGGCATCCGGCGACAGAAAGGACGCAATGGCGGCTTCGGCGATCAGCGACAGCGACTGCTCGCGCCGGGCGGCATAGGCCGACAGCGCCTTCATGACATCAGGTTCGAGATAGACCGACATCTGGGCCTTCTTCTTCGCTGCGGTCATGCCAGCCTCACAATCCAAGCTCATCGCCAGGATCGAGCGAGGCTTGGCGCGCCACGCCCTGCATCATGTCGTTCATACGCCTGATCCGCGGGACATCTTCATCGAGTTCATCGGCGAGGTCAGATGCAAACTCATTGTCGAGCGGTTCCTTCTTTTCCACGATGTCTCGATCCAGTTCCGGATGCCGCCGCCGATCCGCGGACTTTGGATCTTCGTCATCCGTCTGGCCGTCGGTCAACGACGCCAATGGAGTTGGGTGCGGCGGCAGCGGCCGTGAACTCCAGTCGTCCGGCCGGCCGTCGTTGGATTTAGTCAGGGTCGGCGGCGCCATGATGCGCTCCTGGAAGCGTCCGTCCTCGTAGTAGCGCGCCTTCTTTGCTCGAATCGGATGGAGACCCGACATCATGACGATCTCATCTGATGGCGGGAGCTGCATCATCTCGCCGGGCGTCAACAGCGGGCGAGCGGTCTCGGACCGGGACACCATCAGGTGACCGAGCCAAGGTGCCAGCCGGCTGCCGGCATAGTTCTTCATCGCCTTCATCTCGGTTGCGGTTCCGAGTGCATCGCTCACCCGTTTCGCGGTCCGCTCGTCGTTGGTCGCGAAGCTGACCCGGACGTGACAATTGTCGAGGATGGAGTTGTTGGGCCCATAGGCTTTCTCGATCTGGTTCAGCGACTGGGCGATCAGAAAGCTCTTGATGCCGTAACCCGCCATGAAGGCCAGCGCGGACTCGAAAAAGTCGAGCCGGCCGAGCGCCGGGAATTCGTCGAGCATTAGCAGGAGCCGGCGCCGGCCGGCCTTGGCTTGGAGATCCTCGGTCAAGCGCCGGCCGATCTGATTGAGGATCAGACGGATCAGCGGCTTGGTGCGATTGATGTCCGATGGCGGCACCACGAGATAGAGCGTGGTGGGCCGGTCCCCGCTAACGATATCAGTAATCCGCCAGTCGCAGCGCCGAGTTACCTCTGCCACCACGGGATCCCGGTAGAGGCCCAGGAACGACATCGCGGTGCTCAGGACGCCGGAGCGTTCGTTGCCGGACTTGTTCAAGAGCTCGCGCGCGGCGGAGGCGACGACGGGATGGACGCCGGCTTCGCCCAGATGCGGCGTCCGCATCATCGCGGCAAGCGTCGATTCTATCGGCCGCTTGGGATCGGACAGGAAGGCGGCGACGCCGGCGAGCGTCTTGTCCTTCTCGGCGTAGAGGACGTGGAGAATCGCGCCGACCAGCAGCGCATGACTGGTCTTCTCCCAGTGGTTTCGCTTCTCGAGGCTGCCCTCGGGGTCGACCAGGATGTCGGCGATGTTCTGGACGTCGCGCACCTCCCACTCCCCGCGCCGGACTTCCAGCAAGGGGTTATAGGCCGACGAGTTCGCGTTCGTCGGATCGAACAGAAGCACGCGGCCATGCCGCGCGCGGAACCCGGCGGTGAGCTGCCAGTTCTCGCCCTTGATGTCATGGACGATTGCGGAGCCCGGCCAAGTCAGGAGCGAAGGGATGACAAGGCCCACGCCCTTGCCGGATCTCGTGGGAGCGAAACACAGCACATGCTCCGGTCCATCATGGCGAAGATAGGCGCGCTCGAACCGGCCGAGCACCACGCCGTCGGCCCCAAGCAGGCCAGCCTGCTCGATCTCCTTTGCCTCGGCCCAGCGCGCGGAGCCATAGGTCTCAGCATTGTTTGCTTCACGGGCGCGCCAAACCGACATCCCGATCGCAACGGCTGCGGCGATGATGCCGCCGGATGCGGCGATGTAGCCACCCTCGATGAAGATTGAGGGTGCATAGGCATCGTAGGCATACCACCAGCAGAAAAAGGCGGGCGGGAGATAGAACGGAAAATGGAGCAGCTCGAACCAGGGCTGCCCGAGCTGCGGCTGGAAGCCGAGCCGCCAAGCCGTCCATTCCGTCGCGGTCCAGATAGTCAGCAGAACGATCGCGAGGACTGTGATGACCTGGCCCCAGAGAATTTTGGTCGCGGACATGGCGGCCGTCCTCTCTTGATGTCGGTGATTGGAGGGATCGCTCACAGGCCGAGCCCCCGACTGCGTCCAAAACTCCAATCGATGCCGCCGTCGGTGCGGGCCACGCCGGAGACATGTCGGCCGAGCTGATTTTCGAGTGAGGGCGTCCAGGGCACGAGCTGAAAGCCGAGACCGTCGTCGAGCATGGCGAAGCGGCCGGAGGCGAGCGCGAAGCGCTGCCGATAGGTGCCGGCGACATATTCGCCGGCAGCCGACGGGTTGAACGGCCGGCCGGTCTCGGCAGCGAGCTGCTTGCCGAGATTCGCTAACTCCCGCTGGCGCAGTGTGCCGATGAGGTTCTTCGCAAACACCAGTCCATGCGCCTGGCGTTCGGCGAGACCCTGTTCGATGAGCTGCCCGGCCCGCCGTTGCATGGCGTCGCGGACTTCGTCGCCGAAGCCCGCCTGGCCCAATGCCACCGGATCGCGCGCAACCGCCTGCCGGTCGAGCCACGTCGCGCCTCTCGCCGTTATCTGCGCTTCGATCGAGAGATCGGAGCGGACGGCGAGCGCCGCGCGACGCTGCCCTCTCGCGTCGTTGAATTTGCGTAGCTCCACAATGGAGCCCGGTGCGCTGTCGCCGGAAGCGTCGAGATCGGGCAGCCTGATGTGGTGGGTGCGTCCGTCGACGCCGTCGATCACGGCATAGGCGGTCCCTTTGAGTTCGTCGTCGAGACCGCGATCGACGAGGCGTCCGATGATGGGCACGTCGAGGCTTTCGCCCGATAGCACGTAGCTCGCGGTCCCGCGCTCGATGCCACGTTCGGTCAGGCTGCGGTGGATGCGCTTGATGATGTCGCCGCGCTCGTCGAGCTCGCGCAAGGTCGTCTCGGCGGCCTCGTCCATGACCCATTGGCCTGGCCCGAGTTGATGCGCAAGTCCGAGACTCTCCAAGCGCCGCAGCCGGCCGACCTTCAGGGCATGGAACTGATCAGGCTGCTGCGCCAGATCGGGTGCAAGGTCGATGACCCCATGCCGGTCTGCATCGCGAACAAGCTGGCGGTCGAGCTGTGTCCAGCGTTCGGCTTCGACCTGGCGCTCGAGCGAGCGACGGATGTCCGGATCGGAGCGCAGTCCGAGTTCCTGTGTGGCCAGGTCCTGGGCACGGGCGCGCATCCCCTCCTTGATGTAGACGCGGGAGATGACGAGGTCCTGGCCATCTTCGGCGACACCGCGCACGATGACGTGGACGTGGGGGTGCTGGGTGTTCCAGTGATCGACACCCACCCAATCGAGCTTGGTGCCGAGATCCACTTCCATCTGGCCGACCAGCTCGCGGGCGAAACCTTTGAGGTCGGCCATATCGGCTGCGTCTTCCGGCGAGACAATGAAGCGGAAATGGTGGCGGTCATCCTGACAACGCTCGGCAAAGGCCTTGGGATCGGCATGCTCCGTGTCCGGGCCGAACAGCCGGGCCTTCTCCCCGTCCCGGGTCACGCCCTCCCGCCGGAGATAGCCGAGATGCGCGGCGAGCGGCGCCGATCTCGCTTTATGCCTGACAACACGTGTCTTGATCGTCACCAGACGCGAGCGGCCGGTGAGCAGACGGTTTGCCCGCGCGCTGGCGACCCGTCCGCGGCCGAAGCGCGAATGACGATGGTTGGCGAGCTGGCCGGCTCGCGAAAGACCGCCGCCGGCACGCTGAGCAGCCGCAAGCGCCTGGGCGATGAAGGGCTTGGCCCGCTGGCTCCGCGAAGAGCGGATGCGGCCTGGCCGAGGCTGAAATTCCTTCTCCTCAGTCATGGCCAGCCTCGGCAATGTGCGAAACGTCAAATGCCTGCAATGCGTTGACCGTGAGGCGCACATTGCGCACGAGAGCCGCACATTGCCAGATCAGCAAAAAAGGAAAGCAACAACAACCGACCGACCGAGCCGCACATTGCGGCCTTTTATCTCGCCATCGTTCGGTCGTCGCCGTGTTCTCCCGGTCGCTGGCTCCCAAGGCCCAACCTCCAAGCCAACAGACTCTCGGCAGTCGCGGCGATTTGCGACAAAATGCAGTTCGGGTCATTGCACTAATTTCTCCAATAGCGCCTGCCCGAACATGTCTTCTGGCGGCCGATTCATTGCGAAAGGGGTGCCGCGACCTGGCAGTTGACTCGCAAGCCCCCATTGTTTGCGTGCGCTTGCGATAGCGATCGTTACCCGAAGGGCCGAGACACCCGTAGGGTGGCTCGGTGAGGAGCGAAGCGACGAGTAGAGCGCGGGCCGAAGGCATCGCCCATATGCCGTCAGCACGTTATTATCGCACTCCTCCACTTCGCGGCCGATGGCGGTGGCAAGGTGCCATCGCCCGACCAATAGCCGGACCTCCGCAGCAAGGACGTCGACGGGCGAGCGTCGTTCCTTATGCTGATGACAACGTGCAGTCATCGCGATCCTCCTGTTGTCGAGAGTGCGACGAATAGGCCATTCGACTGCGGTGCGATGGCCGAGAGATCGTGCACGGGAACCGCAGCCGGCTTGTCGGTCGTCGGTCGATCAGATGCCGCCCGTGTCGCGGAAGACAGTCCGTCAGCGCGGGTGAAAAACAGCGGAGCCCGCGTCCAGGATGAACGAGAAGAGGCCGCGACGAGGAGAGCTCCTGGCGTGCTCTCCACATCGACAAAAGGGACGACGGCAGCAACGTAGGCGACGCTCTCGGTGGGCAGCGGACGATGTCGGTCGCGGTAGTCTTCATAGCGGCCGGGACCAGCATTATAGGCCGCGAGGAATCCCGGCGAGCCGTAGCGGTCGTGCAGCTCGCGAAGGAAAGCTGTGCCCGCAAAGATGTTGTCATGCGGATCGAAGGGATCATGTCCGAGGCCGTAGCGCACGCGCATCTCCGTCCAGGTCTTCGGCATGAGTTGCATCAAGCCAAGCGCGCCTTTGGGTGACACTGCGCGCCGATCGCCACCGCTTTCGATCCGCATAACGGCGCGGATCCAGTCCACCGGAATGCCGAAGCGCTGCGCGGCTTCCGCGACATGAGTGGCATAGCGCTCGCTCACCTGTTGACGTTGGATTGGTGCTTCCTGCGCCGCCGCCGTTGGCCCACCCATCACCAGCAGGCCGGCAAGCAGGATGACGGCAAAGCCTGCTCGGTCTCCGCCGTGACGTGAGCAAGCCGCAGAGCTCGTGCCCGTCGAAAGCGTGCTCCGTGCGCCAACCTGCGGTCGCCATTGACGGCCGCGCGCGACCGCCGACTGGTGCTTGAGGGGGATCAGGCGAGGAGACGACACGAACAAAGAGATGGAGCCTTGATGCGCCTTGCAGCCAGCACGCGTGACGGATTCCTGCATGCGATCAGTCCCGCTCGGCGCGCTGGGGCTGACGATTCCAGCTCAGCGTCCAGACCGATTTGTCCTCACTCGACTGGAAGAGATTGGCCCGGATCGGCCGCGGCAGCGTGGGATCGTCGATGATGAGCGAAACATAGTCGCCCGCCCTTTCGCCGGTACGCTTCCAGCCCGCGCCGATCTCCGGGCCTTCGCCATCGCCGAGCCGAATGCGGTAGTCGGGCGCGTTCTCGGCATCCGAGGATTCGGCCGGGACGAGGGTGAGAATCCGTTCGAAGAACAGCGTTTCAATGCGTCCGGTGAAACCGGACTTCTCGCGAGTGAACTGACCGATTTGCGCCATGGGAAATCTCCTTGCTTGCTGGGTTGGGATGCGGGTCAATGGGTGACGGCACGCCAGACGAAACGACCGTCGCCGGCTTCATCAGTCCAAAGCGGGACCGCGCGCGCGACGATCGAGCTTGCAGGCAGTGAGCCGAAATAGCGGCCGTCCAGGCTGTCCGGGACAGTCGGGTTCATGAGGAAGACCTCACCCGGCTGAAGGGTTGTGCATCCGCTCCAACGCGGCAGCGGACGGCCGAGATGGTCGCGATCGTGAGCTGCGCCGACATCGACAGCATCCACGGTGATGGCGTCGCCGGACCGGCACACGGTCTGCCCGGCCAGCGCCATCACATGCTTCAGAAGCGGCACACTCTTTGGCAGGAAGTCGCCATCGGCGAGGAAGTTCGCGATCGGTTCTGGGAGCCGCACCACGACCAGTTCCAAATCGCGCAGCTCTCCAACGGGATGCAGCGTGTAAAATCCTGTCGGCGTGCTTGCGGTGGCGTTCCAGATCAGCCGCGGCGCGGGATCAACGAACGCCAAACCACAGCCGGCGAGCACCGCAATGTAGGTCATCACGACGTAACCGAAGCGAGTCATGGCGTGACGCTCCGGCGCTTGAGCCAGGCAACGTGCTGCTCGCGCGTGTAGGCGCGTGGCACGTTGCCGGCGGCGAGGCGGTTGTGGAGATGGCGCCAGTATTCGGGCGCGGCGTCGGCCGGATCGATGGCGAGTGCCTCAATGGCATCGACCGCCTGCAACACGCGCTCGACCTTCGGCCAGCTATCGACGCGCAGCAGGATCTCGCCGCCGGGACGCACGAAAGGCAGCGTCTGATAGCGCTGGCCACTCTCCACGGCACGAACGATGTCCATGCGCGAGACCACCGTGCCATAGTCGTTCGACGCCCAGCGGACGAAGCCGAAGATGCTGCCGGGTGCAAAACTTGAAACGCTGCGGCGGCGGTCGAGGATCCTTTCTTCGGCGCGGTGGCCGAACCGCAGCCAGTGCTCGATCCTCTTCTCGATCCAGGTCAGTTCGACATGTGTGAGCGCGACGCCGCGCCGATGGGAGGATGGCACGGCACGCGGCGGCAAGGCCTCATTGTCGTTCATGACGGCTCTCCGGTGTCGGTGGGAACTCGCGCGCTAGCAACTCGCGGAGCATGTCGGCGACGGTGATGCCGCGCTGGAACGCGGCGACCTTGATGCGGCCGCGCAGCGCTAGCGTGACGTCGATGGTCAGACGCGCGGTGAATGCCGGCGCGTCTTCCATGCGGCGCGGCAACGCGTCGTTGGCTTTGATCCAGCTTTCGGCATCGCCGGGACGTGAGGCGAAGCCGCGCTTGATGGAGCGCTCGCTCATGGTGAGAACCTCGCAACTTCAGAGGCGAGCGCGGCGATCTCGCGGGCAGCTGCGCTCTCGTCGGCAAATTCGAAGACGAGCCGGCCGGACTGCGCGGCATCCGCGAAGACGACGCGCTGACCGATGGTGCTGGTAAGCACCGGCGGATCGTGATCGGCGAGTGTTTCAGCTGTCTCACGGGCAATGATCGTGCGTGCGCCGCAGCGGTTGAGCACAAAGCGGGCGGCGAGTTGCGGACGATAGATGCGGGCCTCCCGCAGCAGGTCCAGCATCTCGGCGGATGCCCAACCGTCGAACGGCGATGGCTGCACGGGGATCAGCACGAGGTCGGCCGCCAATAGCGCCGAGCGCATCAGTCCGGCGACGCGCGGAGGTCCGTCAATGACGACGTGATCGGCGGCGCGCGCGATCTCCGGCGCCTCGCGATGGAGCGTGTCACGAGCAAGGCCAACGACCCCGAACAGCCGCACGACGTTCTCCCGCGCCCGTTGCTGCGACCAGTCCAATGCCGAGCCCTGCGGGTCGGCATCGATTAGCGTCACGCGCTTTCCGTGCAGCGCCCATTCGCCGGCGAGGTGCAGGGCGAGCGTGGTCTTGCCGACACCGCCCTTCTGGTTGAGCAACGCGACAATCATCGCTGGCCTCCCGTCTTACGGCCGGAAAGCGGTGGAGATTGTTCTCTTGAATGCTTGGTTCGCGGCTCAGCGCTCGCGGCGGCGTTATCCGCAACACGCACCGGCCCACTACAACAGTTAGATTCTAAGTTAGACTCTAAGTTACGTTCCGGGATCGTCGCGTCTTGCCAAAGCGTTAGCTGTGGTTTGCACTCCCGGAATCCCGATACGGGCACGCCCGAAGTCCCGATCGTGCGAACGCCCGAAGTCCCGAGCTGATTCACAGCGCCATCCACAGGAGCTGTGGATGGCTTGCTCGGCAGGATACGCAATAGCTCGCGCCGATCCTTGCGCTCGATGCTCAGGCAGTAGCCTGGCAACGGTTGACGCGCAGCGATCCGGCGGAGATCAAAGGCGAAGTCAGCGAGCTTGGCGAGACTGCCGGATTTCTCGTGAAGATGCGCGACCTCGAACAGCCAGCCTCTCGGCTGGCGGCCGGCATGCTTGCGCGCGACGCGGTACAGCCAACGCTCGATCCCGCCGGTCAGGCTGAAGTATGCCGGATCGATGGTGAGAACGAGGGAGCGATCGATGACGCCGCGATAGAACCAGTCGGGGAGGACGAACTCCATGCCTTCAACGCGACCGTCGGCCCTCGCGCACTCCTCCCATTCGTTGATCCACGAGAATTGGTGGCGCCGCCAATGTTCGCCCTGCCGGATGGTGGTACGGATAACGGTCGCCTGGAGGCGGGCCAGTGCCCCCTTCAGGAGCTTGTAGTCGCGCGCCCCGGTCTGCCGGCCGACTGCGATCAGAAGCTGATAGGGCGTGAAGCGCAGGAAACGCGAGGTCTTCAGACCGAGGTTCTCAGCCTCGACAATTTGGCTGGCGGCCCAAATCAGAACGTCGGCGTCCCAGATCGTTGCCATGCCGTGCTCGGGAACCGCATAGACTTCGACGCTGACGTCGCCGGCCTGGTAGAGGATCGGCCTCGTGCGCTTGGCCTTCGCGAGCGAGAAGAATGGCCGCTCCATCAAGTCACGCTGATCGCGCGGGCTGGCATCGCCCGTGGCGATAACGAACGGATCGAGCTTGCTTCGCTCGCTCGGCACAAGGAGGCGGCGCGACGACATGGGTGAACGCTGCCTTCAGCGATGCGCATTGCTCGCGGCGCGGGCCTCGACGTAGCGAGGGTCCGACGTTGAGGTGCAGGCGGCCTGATCGGCCCATGCTTCGAGATCGCCGATGGCGTAGACGACGCGGCCGCCCAGCTTGCGGAAGGTCGGGCCGTTGCCATGGCAGCGGTACTTCTCAAGCGTGCGCGGCGACAGGCCAAGGAGGCGCGCGGCCTCGGGGGTGCGCACGTAGCGCGTGGTAAGCTGCGCGGTCAGATCGAGCATGGGAGATCTCCGTCTTGCCTCAAAGCGCCGCGGCCAAGTCGCGGCATGTCGGGGCCAAAGTGGCGGAGAGTTCAGGCGTTGGGGGTGGACGAAAATACTTGCAGGTGCGTGTCCCCCTTTCGGCCGCGACAACGCGAGCTGCAACATGGCCGGCGGGGCGCGGCGCAAACGGGGGTGATTGTAGCGATTGCGTGGAGGATTGACGCGCGCGTCAGAAGCCGCGCAGGAGTTTCAGGTAACCTCGCTCGACCAGGGCGATCGAATCGTGAATGAGGCGGTTTGCTTTGCGGCGGGCGTGCGAATCCTTCCACTCGACCGAACGACGCCGCGCGTGATCGGAAGCTAGCACCTTTGCGGCCACCTCGCGCGGGCCGCCGCCCAGGTCGTGGACGTCGAAGGCGTGAAGGAGCTGGATCAATCGCCGTTTCTGAAAGGACGTCAGCCGTAGAGCCGCCGGCAGAAGAGCGATGCGCTGGCCCCCAAGGCGACGAACGAAGTTTAGCGCCACCTCGAGCCGCAGTTCGCCCATGCTGTCGAGCGGCACGAGCACAGCAGGACGTCGCGCAGCCTGCTCGTCTCGCATGAGCAAGTGGAGCTCGCCTGATCCGTCTGTGATCACCAGCTCACGTCCGTCGGCATCGATCCGCTCGATAAGCGGCTCCCCGAGGACGTTACGACCGACCGACGTGGCGATATCGAATCCGGAAGGCGCCGGCTCCAGGATCAGCGTTCCCGGCGATACCTGCGGCAGCCAAATGGTGGGTTCAAGTCCAACGGGAGAGGCGGGGTCATGGGCGACACCGTAACCTCCAACGACGTGCAAGCTCGGAACGGACAGTCTTGGGATCAGCCCCCTCACGCGTGATCTGGCGCTGTGCACGAGCGAAGTCGCGGCGATAGTCAGCGTTGCGGCGAAGGAACTCGAGGGCAAAGCCCGGGCGTTCGAGACGATTCAGGCGTTCAATCGTCTCCGGCGAGCGCCAATACTGCGTGGGCATAGTGTGTCCTCTTGCTTCTTCACGTTCCGCGCTCCCCAGCGAAGGCCACGGCAGGATCAGAAAAGAGGGGCAGGCAAGCTAGACCTCGAAGTTGCATCACGCGTGATCGCAACTTGCGTGACAGGGCAGCTCACTGCATCCGCGGCTCCAATAAATGCTGATATCCGGCGTCCGTCATCCATCGCGCGCGGGCCAGATGGCTGTCATGGACGATCTTGGCGCGATCGGGTTCTCGGGATGGATCAAGGCCAAAGAGCACTTCGACGACCTCACGCCAGTCGGCGCCCTCTTCTTCGGCCATTAACAACCGGACGTAGATTGCAAGATGTTTCTCATCGTAGGCGTTCACGCGATCGGTTTGTGGCGGCCGGTCCTGAAATGGCAGTTCGTTCATTGCAATCATCTCCGTCAGCCTCAAAGCAATGCCGGACATTCATTTGACGGCGGGAACTTCGCAACGTCGCGAAATGTCGCGCGACCTCCACCGTGATGCATAGGCCGCATCACGGTGTGCCCGCAAGCGGCGAACGATGGCTCGCGAGGCACCGGCGCTCTCTAAATCGTGAACCGGCGCTCGCTGAGCGCGCCTGGCACGAAATCGCAACCCGATTCGGCATCCTGCTGACGCCCTCGGCGGTACGTAGTCCGTACCGTCTGCCCCCCCGCGCTGATCGCCAACGTTTCATCATGCATTCGGTTCGGGCTTGAGGCACATCAGCAGCTTCGTTCATTGGGGACTGCCGTGCCGATTGTAGAGAATACTCCGTGGTGAAATACTCTTCAATAGACCTCTCTCATCTCCATGGAGATACGGGAGATTCTGGCGCGCAATTTGAGAAAGCATCGGCAGGCCGCAGGCCTGTCTCAGGAGGAGCTTGCCCATCGCGCCGAAATTGATCGCGGTTACATCAGTTCACTCGAACGCTGCCGGTATGCAGCCAGCATTGACGTTCTCGATCGACTTGCCCGTGAATTAGGGGTCGAAGCAGCGGATCTCTTGCAGAAGAAAGCGCGCGGCACGCTACGCGGAAAGCGGGCCACTTGACGACTTGAGCTGGCAGGACATTGTCGAGCGCATTGGAGGCCAACGAAACGTGTCCAGTCAAACCGTGACCGCCTCGCGCTGCTGACCGGGATCTATTCCGCCGTACCCAACTGCTCCCTTGCCGTTCATTGCAAGCCCGCCCGGCACACCTGGCGGATGGTGATGCCCCGCCCGGACCAGCCGGGCGAGGCATTGTGGATCGGCTCAGTCGCCGTTGCGACGGCTGGGGCGAGACCAGATCAGACTGAAGCCCTCGCCCTCCTCGTCGTCAAAGAGGTTGGCGAAGATCGGAGCGGTGAAGCTCGGATCGTCGAGCTTGAGGCCGAGATAATCGCGGCCCTCGTTGGAGCGCTTGGCCCAGGCGGCGCCGATCTCAACCCGGCCTGCATAGACGCGCTGGCTGGGGCTGTTCTCGCCAGACCGATTGGTCTCGGGGACAATCCGGACGTTTTTGGTCTGGAGCGAGAGGGTCACGATTTCACCGGTGAACTCGTTGTTGCCGGTCTTCTTGAAGGTGCCGATGGTCGCCATGGAAGTTCTCCTTGATCTCTGTTTTCCGAGCCCGCACCTTGCGGCCTCGATGGTGATCGAAGGGCCGGAGGCGATCGACGGCGCACCCCGAAGGGGCTCGACAGCAAAGGAGGACCTTTCTTGTCTCGCGCGAGGAATGACGGCGCAGCCGGCAGGGGAAGAAAGTTGTGACGCCGCTGTTGCGCCTTAGGCGATCGAGGCTTCAGCCGGCCTTCGGCCAGATCAATCCATCAAAGAGGCCGTTCGGTGCGCTCGGCCGGACAGAGCTGATATCGAGGAGAACGTGGCGATTTCGGTCGCACCGAGAGCCCGGCGAATGAGTTCGATGGTGACAGGCGCCCTCTCCTGTCAGCAATGGACGGATTTGGCGTTCGAGATCGCGCCTCGGCGGGGACGGCCCGTTCACATCCGTTGTCGGCCGATATTTGAGAGGTGACGGCTTGGTCCATACCGCCATGAGGGCGTGACGAAGCTGGCCTTGTGGAGATTGCTCGAGCTTCGACGCGCGCATTTGACTCGGCGATGAAAACCGAGAGCGTTCCGTACATCTGATCCAATCCCGTCCGCCGACGTGAAGCTACAATGCCCCCTGCCATTACCCGGCAGGTCCGGCGGTCATTCCAGTGATCCGGATGAACGCCGTGATGCTGACGGCAATGGCGCCCACGACTGGAAAGATCGCCTGCCAGATCGGTGCAGGCACCGCCATCAGCGCAATTCCGTGGGTGGCGCTGTAACCGGCGACAGTGGCGGGCGCGACGTAGAGGACGACGATCAGCAGCCGGAGCCAGGTCCACGGCACATAGGCGAGCGCAAGCTGGCCGATGCCGAAAGTCGCGCCGCCTGCGACGAGGCCTAAGACAATGCAGCCGACCACCCCGGCGCCGGTATGAAAGGCCCAGACGACGGTCGTGAGGCCGACGAAAAACGGGAGCGCAAAGACAGCAAGGGTGAACAGCAGCCAGCAAAAGAAGCCAATGCCGGTGATGACGAGCAGCGGTCCGAAGATGATCATAGCGGTGGGCTCCGTGAGATAGAGGTCTGACGGTCGCGCCTTCCACCACCACCACGGCGCATGCCCGAGTATAGCGGAGACGACTGTGATCGCGAGCGGAAATCCTGTGGGATTTCCGCCGCCCGACCTCCACGATGCTCGGGTCCTTCATCATTGGAACGGGTCGAATTCTTACCTATGCGCAGGTGGGCACAACCATGACCACAGGAGATGACAGAAGTCGTCCACTTCGATCACGTTGCACGCCAGAATAGTTTATCCGCCAGAGCGATGAATGAGAGAACGAATTGTTTGTGGGTCGCCGACCGCCGCTCCCACAGTTTGCAGTTTTTGGATGAGCTGGCGTGTCGGCGCAGGCCCTGATACTGCCATGTACCAATGCAACTAGTGCTTGAACCTCTTGGAGAGATTGTTATGGCAGAATCCCCTCAAATCGTCCTTACGCCGTTCTTCCGCCCTCGCGATGAGGACGCTGAGGAGCAACAGATGTACGTGGCGGGATTCGTCGATGAGGAGGATGAGGCGTGGGGTACGTTGATCCCACTGGAGGCGGAGATGGTTGAGCAAGCCGTTATGAGGCATCAGACAATCGGGGTTTGGTGCAACTCCGACGGCCGCATCCAGCCGCAGCCCGACAGCGACGGACTATTTGAACACCTGCTCGAGAAAGGTCAATTGAAGGAGACGCCTCTCGACGAACTGGTTGCCGAGGCTATCGAAGAAGGCAGGAATGAATCCAATGATGAGATTCTCGACATGTTCGAGACTCTGCATGAGCGGCTGGTGCGCGCCACGAGCGCAGTCGCTGACGAGATTGCGCGGCGCAGGCGATGAAACGGAGGCGCGGGAGCGCTGAATGGGCGGAGAATCTGGGCTGCGTTTGATACCTAGCAGCGCCAAGGTATTCCCACCATCGAGGACCGGGCAGGACGGCTTCAATCCTCATCAGATTGATCACGTGTCGCGGCGGCTCGCGCCGGCTTCATTTGGATCGAGCGTCAGCCCCAACTGATGGGGGTATACGGAATTCGACGGCGCTTCAGTTCTTCCTCAAGGCGCAGCGCTTCTCGTTTCGCAGTCTCGCCCAACAGACGATGTTTGCTGCCTAGGCGCAGATCGGCCGCAACTTGCTGCCGAATATTTTCGTAGAGTTTATGGACGCTTGCGTCACTTAAATCCTGGATGGCCATCGATATCTTCTCAAAGACATTCATGGAGTAAAATGGAGTCGCAGATCTGATCCGCGGCTCCCCCGGGAAATAACTTAATAAGACCCAATGTAGTCCAGCCCCGGTACCGACGCCAGATTGCCTCCTCTATTGAGATTTGTGGAGCATCAACGACGCTTGCGGTTGCGAAAGCAATATTAACGTTGCTTATTCACCACACCAGCTCAGCCCGGCCACTTAGACTACCGGACGCCCTCAGACCGCCTTGGACGGCAAAGTTGCTGTCTTTCGGTCTGGCTTCACTGTTTAGTCGGTCGTGCATTTCCTTGCTGGCCTTGAAGAGCGGAAGCGCTTCTTGTCGACTTGCACGAGCGCGTCCGTTCGCGGATTTCTGCTGATGCGCGCCGGCCGTTGCTTGGCAGAAAACACTCCGAATCCTCGAAGCTCAACCCGATCACGGCGCGAGCGCAGCGACGATCTCGCCCAGGATTGCATTTACAATGTTCTCGACGTCACGCTGATAAAGGCGCGGATTTCGACCGGCGATACGCTCAACGAGTTCCGACCTTATCATTGGCAATGGCGTCCACGGAATTTGCGGGTGATCATTCCTCGACACCTTCGTCGAAACAGCGCAGGATGCGATCCATGGCCACTTGCCTTTGCGGGCCGTGGCGGTCACGGCCTTCTCCTTGCCGATGCGCCCAGAGAGCCGTCCATAAAACCCGCCGAGCGGTGTCTGTACGACCGACGGTCACGGCGGCACGCGTGGAGAAGCGCCGCCCCCCGGCCGCCTGATCGGCGCGTTCGGGACGAGAGCATTCGGCCGCCGGAGACCTTGTTGATCGGCGCCAGTCGCAGCGTTGTTAAAGGAAACTTGGTCGGCTTCGCCGATGAGGAGTTGGGTAAGATGACGCTGGCCCACGCTCGTTCTTGGCATTCTCATCAGCGAGGTCCATTTCTTGTTGCCGTTCTGACGATCAATGCCTTCGGATGGGACATGGAAGGACGATCTGCTCATGTTTGGCTCTAGCAGGATCGAAGCCCAGTGACTCGATAGCTCGAGCACGTCGGCGAGCCTCGTCATGTATCCTTCTCCTCAATCAACAATGTCGATGGGTGTGGTAAAAATGAGAGCCGCACAGAGGTCCGCAAGGCCCTCAGTCCGGCCAATTACGCGGGGATCGAACCCGCGCGAGTGATGCATCGTCGCGTCGAGAAAGAAATCTGCCTACAATTGAATACCGTCCGAGTTCAGCGTAGGAACGTCTTTCTACAAAAGAAATTGGCGGTTAGTTGAGAAATGTCACGCCCAACCGTCGCCCGTCACGCCAGATGACGGAACAATAAAAATTACGTCCAACGCTCGGAATGCGCAGACCGAAAGCGGCTGGCATAAAAGGCGCATCCAAGGTCTGAACGATTGCGGAGGAAGCCGTGAGATGGCGCACCTTACAGCGCATCGGAGAACCATCAATAACGATCTCGGCTATGCGAATACCCCTGTTTCGGCGCTCTTTCGTCACGTCTCTCATCTCTCCCGCTCGAGGGCGCGGGAGATGTGATTGGCGATTTCGGTCTCAATTTGGCTGGATCATGATTTCATTGTCAGGCCGCGAGCTTTTGCTCCATCGCCAACCAACGCCTCAAAGTGAAAATCCTGCGCTACCAAGGCCTTGCGCTCGCTGGACTTGCCGTCGTCCACCCGTTCGCCGCCGCAATCTGGCGCGTGGTCAGGCCGTCCAGGCTCCCCTCCAGTACCGCCAAGTGCTCCCCTGCGCAGCAGCAACGCGAGTCGCGTCCATGTCGGCGATGGTTGTGTCAATCGGCCTTTTAATTGCGGATTGATGCCAATTCTCTTTTTGAAGCCATTCGGCAAGACGATAGCGCTCGACCCCTTGGAGCGGGTTGAGGTTGCGGAGACGGGGCGAGCGCGACTGGTAGATCGATAGCCAGCTCGTAGTCCTGGACCGATTAGCCATTACCTACTCGCCTCAGCTGCGCGCCGCTGGGGTCATGGTCCTTTCCGAAGGTCGCAAGCGCCTCATGATGATGTCCGGATCGGGTGCCTCATCGTTTGCAATGGCGTGCGGGCGAGCCCCCACAGCCGATTGACCGAGGTCACCACGACCACCGCCCAGCGGGACATCGCCGGGCCCGGCGAACCGGGTCAGGAACTTGCAAAATAATGTCAGGCCGGCGCGTGGCCTCAGTGGAACGGCGTGCCATAGACCCAAATGCCGTGGAGGATCACAGCGATCTTGCGCGCAATGGCGACCTTTGCTTTTTTCATACCGACCCGCTTCGCGATTCCCCAGGCCTTGAGGGAACACCATTGCTTGGTCCGATAGAGAAGGACGGTCGCTGCCTTAAACAGGGTAGATTTGGAGAACTCAATCGCCCCATCGAGATATCTTGCCACTAGTGTCAGTTTCACCAGATTGGTTGCGCAGAGGTGTGAGGCCGAGATAGGCACTGACTGTCGAGGCCGATCGCAGGGGCGGGTCATCGATCGTATGGCGGAAGGTCACGGCAGTCACCAGGCCAACACCAGGAACCGTCATTAGGCGAGGCGTCGTCTCGTCAGACTTCCCAGATCGGCGGACCTCCTCGTCGAATTTGATCTGCTGCTGGCAGATATGCTCATGAATTGACAGGAGTGGCTCGATCATGTTGAGGAGTCGATGATCTTCGCCCGATAACTCCCCGAGCTGGTTAAGAACTGTTGGCCAATCGCGCAAGGGAATAGCAACCCACATTTCTTCATCAGACTGGGGTCCTGGTTCTCGATATCCGGCGCATGGACACAAGGCGAATTGCGCGACAAGTATCGCTCGAACATTGTGGCTCTCCTCGCTCTGGATTTTGAATTCTCGATACCACCCAACCCGCCCCCAGTTCGGCAAGGCCCCGAGCATCATTCCGATCGCTCTTGTTCATGCGACCGACAGTGCTGCGTGTGCATGCCTTGCTCGATGCAAACGATGGGGACTTCAACCCTACGAAGCTCGTGAGAAAGCCAGCTTGCCATCGCGCCCGTCTCGAAGCCAGTACCATCCGCCAATGGCGCAGGTTGGGAAGCAGCTTGGACAGATCGCCGGGATCAGACTTGGCCTTTCCTTCAAAGATCACTCGACCAGTCTCGTTGACACGCAAACAGAAGTCTCTCTTTGCGAGACATCCAGGCCGTATTGCCTCATGACAGCTCCTCCGAATCTTGGTTACGAGAGCTCGACAAGAACGGAGCTTTCGTGGCCGCGAGTGCTGACGCAATAACGTCATCGTTTGCAAATTTGACCCTGTAGTGCCTCACCTGAGGATCCTACTTTCGCTTGGCAGACGTAGCTCGGACTGGCAGGATCGAAGGGACTGGGACCCTCGCGAAGTGCCCGTCACACGCAGCGGCGGCTTCAGTCCCGGGATCACCGGCCAGTGGCGCACCAGCCGTGCGCTGGATGATCGTCTCGGCTGCTTTGCGTCTGAGCGATCGCAACAAACGCTGCACGATGGTGTGCTGCGGCGGATGGAACTGATCAGGACGTTGTTCAGGGAGGCGACCGAGAAGCGCCCGCGCGGTCAGGCGAGGTTCGCCCGTGAGCCGGCGCTCGATGTCGGCGAGGTGCGATCGAGCATCGATGGCATTCTCATCCGCTTTTTGTATGGCTTGCGCATGAGCCGATGGAGGACGCCCTGCTCCCCAAGATGCACTTCATTGCCGAGCTGCTTTGCGAACACTGCTGCGTTCGTTGACGGAGCGACGCCGTCTACGAACTCGTCGCCTGCGTGTGTCCTCATCGGCTTCGCGGGCGTCCTCCGAAACGACTGAGAAGTACGACAGCCCAGGGGGCGTGGAGCAGGAGAAAGGCTCTTCGAGAGCATCCATCTATTCAATCGGTCGAAGCCGTGCAGCATGCGTTTCGTGTCCGGTCCTGGACACGCCGCCTGTTACAAAACTAACCGATCTTGTTGCTGAGACAACATGGCGATCGAAAGCCGCAGCGAATGCGCATTGCATCAGTTGGCTTAGATCCTGCAAACCACAATCGCCGCGGAAGCGAGCCACCAACGCCAGCCATTGAGTTGCCGTTGCAAGTTTTGGCGCGCGTTTTGTGTATGTGAGGTGAAATGCGACCCCAACTTCTTTTTTGCTGCGTCACAACAGCTGCGCTCGTTGCAGGCGGTGCCGTCAATTCGGCCGATCTTAAGCCGGCAGTAAAGGCCCCACCCGCCGTCTGGAGGTGGACCGGAGGATATATCGGTGGGCACGTCGGCGGGGGCTACGGGCAAACATCATTCAGCGATTCCTATGGCAAGTCGCTCTATGGGGACGTTGTCCAAACCCCTGTGTTCCTGGCGGGAGGTCAGATCGGCTACAACTGGCAGAGCGAACGCTGGGTTTTCGGCGTTGAACTGGATGCTAGTCGCGCTGCCTCAGACGGTACAAACACCTGTCTTGCAGCCTCCAGCTCTATCATCAGCGCAAACTGCAGCGCCGGTCCAAGTGTGTTTGCTACCGGAACGGGTCGCCTTGGGTATGCGTTCGGCCCGCATGGCCAAACACTTGTTTATCTCAAGGGGGGCTTGGCCTGGCAGCGCAATATCGGCGTTGTCGCCAACAACAACGAATTCGCTAGCCGCACTAACCCATCTGGCCTGGCGCCACAGACCTCCACCCGTTTCGACGATGGTCGTGTCGGTGGCACCATCGGCGTAGGCGTCGAGCAAGCACTCACGAATGCATGGTCCTTGAGCCTTGAGTACGAATATCTGAAGTTCAACGGATCAAGTGTTGCGACTCCTCCGACCCTGCAATATCCGCCGCCGGCAACCGTCCCCGCCAACACCACCGGCCTGTCCAGCAGCTATCACATCGGAAAACTTGGACTGAACTACCATTTTGACGCACTCGCACAGACGCCAGGATGGCGAGATACGCCGCCATACGCAACGAAGCCGACCGTCAGCGCCTCGCCCAGTGGCCTTGCTGACGGGTGGTCGCTGGAAGGCGGCACACGGCTGTGGTTGAGCCGGGGGAGGTTTCAATGGGATGTCGGGAGTACTGATCTTATATCAAGGCTCACCTATCATGGGCTGGACGGGATTTCCGGTGAGTTGTTCGAGCGGCTGGACAGCCCTTGGGGAATCTTTCTGAAGGGCAATATCGGAGTTGGGCGCTTCAACAACGGAAAAGTGAACGATGAAGATTGGGGCGTGGACGTCGCTTATCAAAACACAATATCGGGTCAGGCCAACGGAAGGTTCACGTACTACACCGCCGATGCCGGCTACGATTTTCTGCGCGGCAGCACCTACAAGGTTGGTGGGTTTATGGGCTGGAGCTACTACGGCCAGAAGTCTGACACGATAGGCTGCGTTCAGATCGCCTCGCCCTACGTTCCATGTCTGGCGCGAGGCGATAAAAGGATTGTGGGCAGCCAAGACACTGATTGGAATGCGCTGCGCATCGGCCTTAGTGCTGAGACCATGTTGCTTGATCGTTGGCGCATGAGTGCCGATGTTGCTTACCTGCCGTGGACGGATTTCCAGGGGCGCGACAACCATCTGCTGCGCCCGTTCACGACCTTCTTCGATCAACGCGGGAGTGGTGGCGGTGGCGTGCAGGTCGAGGCAGTTTTATCCTACTTCATCACCAAGAACTTCAGCGTCGGCGTCGGTGGTCGTTATTGGGCCATGTGGACTCCTAACCAGCGAAAGCAACTCATAACCATAGCCGAGGAAGCCGGCCGCTATCCTGTTACTCACGGCTCCTTTCCCGGGGACTATCGCATGGAGCGGTGGGGCACGTTCTTCCAGGCCTCCTACAAATTTGACTGAACTGTTCGCTCCAGCTCCGTCCGCTCGACGTTGATCTAGAATCAAACGTCGAGCGTGCGAAGATCCGATAATTGCTATGGCTGCCTACAACGGCATCCTGGATCATCCCGTTCAGCATGGAATCTGCGCGCGCAATTTACGATTGCGCCATTTTGGTTGGACCGAGGTGTTTAGTCCCGGCATTTGCTGGAGCGGGTCGAGCTTGAATCGTTGTGGCTGGGAAGTCCATTTGCAGATGTATTCGTAGGGTGTGAGGCCCTTCAGGGTCTTCAGCCGTCGATCGTGGTTGTCGGCGGTGATGAAGTCGGCAAGATGAGTTTCGAGCTGAACGTGTCATCGTAATGGTAGCGTTGGACGGCCGCGTCCCTTGATCGTGCGGTTCATGCGCTCGACCTGGGCATTGGTCCAGGGATGCTTAACCTTGGTCAGGCGATCTTCGATCGCGTTTTCCTGGAATCGCATATCGAACTTATGCGTCACATAGCTTGCCGTCTGGCCGTCCGCACAGCGTGGCGGGAAGGCGAACCTGGATCCCATTGTCGGTGAGCACCGTGTGTGGATCTTGCAGGGCACGGCCGCGATCAGAGCTTCGAAAAAGGTTAAGGCCAAGGTCCTTCCCGTCTTCCTGACCAGCTGGCCGCCACGTCGAGCCATTGAGGGCCGCGGCCACAATCATCGAAATCGAAAAATGTGACACGCTCGTCCTCGATCCGCATGTACATCGGCCTGACATCGCCATGACAAGCCCGTTGGGCCAATCGACTCGTTTGCACCCAAGCATCCAGTGATTTGCTGATTTCGTCTGCAACACGTGGGCATCTCTCGGCGATCATCGCGAGTGTTTCCTTGTCTCTTGCCTCGCTCAGAAACTCCCTGTTCGGCGCAAGATTCGTAAGCCCGGTCTGTCGGTGCAAATGGGACAGGGCAACACCGGCGCGGTACAATCGGCCGGTGTTGTAGCCAGCTCACGCCCGACGGCAGGGGCGAAGGCGCCAAGAAGGCGCTTGGTGCCGTCAGGCAATTCAGCCCCTCACGGTCACTACGAGGCCGAGAGACGTCGAGCGCGGGCGGCAACGTAGGCGGAAATAGCTCGCTCGACAGCCGCTCGTAGTTCCCGTTCCATGTCCACCTGTCCCATCGCCGAGGCGCCGCTCGGATATCACGAACACAACGCCTCGTCCTGCGACGTCCGGCGTGTGACGAGCAGAGCAGATATGCGACGGCACGGAACTCTGGTCGCAGGAGCAGGTTTGAACGGCGCAATGCCCTGTGGCGCTCAACTTGAGCCCTGCCCGCTTCGCCCGAACTTCCAAACCGGGATTCCAAGTGTCTTCGCTTTGTCGGCAAGATTGTCCTGAATGCCCGTGCCCGGGAAGTGCATGACCCCGATCGGCAGTTCAAGCAGCATTGCATCGTTGCGCTTGAACGGCGCGGCCTTGGCGTGCTTCGTCCAGTCGGGCTTGAAGGCGATCTGCGGGACCTTGCGGTTGTCGGCCCACTTGGCGGCGATCAGTTCGGCGCCCTTGGGCGATCCGCCGTGCAGCAGGGCCATATCCGGATGTTTGGCGTGCGCTTGGTCGAGCTTGGCCCAGATCAGCCGGTGGTCGTTGAAGTCCAGTCCACCGGTGAGTGCCACCTTTGGCCCTGCGGGCATAAGCACCTGGCTGTCGGCGCGCTTCTTTGCAGCCAGGAAATCGCGGCTGTCAATCATTGCGGATGTCAGATTACGGTGGTTGACCTTCGACCCGTTGCGCGGCCGCCAGCTCGAGTGGGTGTGGCATTCGAACTCGTCGGCGGCCTGGTCGCGCATCAGCTCGAAGGCGCCTCGTCGCTCGATCAGCGTCTGCCCTTCTGCCGTCAGTCGCTCCAGCTCGACGGATTTGATCTCGCTGCCGTCCTGCTCGCGCTGCGACCGCTGCTGCGCCAGCTCGTTGTCGTCGAGTTCGCGCTCGATCCGGTCGATGGCACGGTGGAAGACGTTCACCGTCGACCAGAGCAGGTCCTCGAGGTCGGGTTCAAGGCGGGTGTCGGACAACGCCAGCAAGAGGGCGTCGAAGATATCGGAGATGCTGCCGACGAGGATTTGTGCTTCGGGAAGCGGCCGGGGATCGGGCTCGTCCTGGAAAGGCCGGTAGCCATGGAGTTGGAGTTCCTGGAGAACCTGGTCGGTTGGGGATGAGTTTTGCTGCGGCTCGAAATCGTCGTCGTGGTCGGTGGTCATTGCGGCTTTCCTTCGTCGGATTGGCCGCGCCCATCGCGGCCTTCATGGCGACGAAGGCGGCGGGCGGAACGGACTTGCACCCGCAGCGAAGCGAAGGGCCGAAGCGGAGCGGAGGACCGAAGGAGGCCGACTATTTTGCCTCGCGATGTAAAGGCGGCTCCGCCGCCGACGGAAAATAGTCGGATCCCGAGGTTGCCGGTCCGGGCCGTTTGCCGCCCGATCGCCCTCTTGAAGGGCCGTGGGTGTGGCCCTCTCCGATGCTGAGGGGACCAGAACAACCGGACTCGCGGTGAGGACGGGCTGCACCGCGCTCTCATCCCGTTTCCGGCTATGCCGCCAGCTTCATGAAGCGGGCGACATCCTGGGCCGCGATCTGCACGCGGCTTGCAGCCCGAAGCGCATCGATCCCGAGCAGTCGTAGATCCTCATTGAAATCGCCAAGCCGTGGCGAGATCACGATCGCCTCGATCCCGGCCTCCTGCGTACGGTCGATCAAGGTCGCCATGGCGCCGTCACCGGCAGGATCGTCGTCGCGGGCGATGTAGAGCCGGCGGAGCGTGTTCGGGAAGAGCATGGCGGCAAGATGCGCGGCCGAGAGCGCCGCGAGCATTGGCATGGTCGGCAAGACGCACCTGAGCGAGAGCATCGTCTCGATGCCCTCGCCGGCCGCCATAACCTCGCCTGCTACGCCAAATCGAACAGCGTGACCGAGGAGATTGCCCATCGCCCGTCTCGGCGTGTCGATCGGCGCCTTGCCAAGCGTTGTCTCGCTGAAGCCGTCCGGGTCGAGCCAGGTGCGATGCGCGCCGGTCAGATGGCCGGAGAGATCGGTGACGGCGGCGATCATCGCCGGCCAGGTCTCGGTCAGGCTATGGTCGTCGGGTCGATAGTAGCAGCGCGGGTGAAAGCGCAGGCTTGCCGTGTCGTGCAAAGCCGTAATGCCGCGATTGCGGAGGTACGTTTCCACGAGTGTGCGCCCGATCGGATTCGACATGGCGACGAGTCGTCGTGCGGCCTCGGGCGATCCCGTTGGTACGGTCGATTTCGGGGACCGGGCGCGGTTCACCTCGGGCTCCGGTTCGGGACGCGGCATGCTGAGGAAGGAGCGGGCTTCGTCGGCGACGTCCTTGAAGTCGACCAGGCCGCAGCTTTCTCGGATCACGTCGAGCAGATCACCATGCTCGCCGGTCGCGGCGTCAGTAAACTTGCCAGCTCGTCCCTTTGCAGACTCCTTGAGCCGCACGAACATCGAGCGGCCGGGGCTGTTGCGCACATCGCCGACAAGCCAGTAGCCGCCTTGTCGTCGTCCTGCGGAGAGATAGTGGCGGCACACCGCCTCGGCGTCACGCGCGAGACGGCGGGCCAGCTCGGCAGCGTCGTAACGGCCCATCAGGCGGCCTCCCGCTCGCCGATGTGCGCGATCGGATAGCGGTCGAGCACCTTCGCCAACACGGCGGCGCCGGTCGCATCTGATGGCACGAACATGCGCAGCTTCCACGAGATGATCTCGCTGAAGAAGCCGTAGGCGCGCAGCCGGTCACGCATCGTGTCCGTGAAACCGGATAGCTCGATGCGGTGGGCGCCCATCACGCGGACGCGACGGAGCTGCAGGCTCTCGGCCAAATCGAGGACGGTCCGCCGCTCCATCAGCGCCGCAAAGGCCGCGTCCGGAGTCAAGTTGGTGGCCCCGGTCACCGACGCATTCGCCGCCCACGCCGGCGAGACCCTGCGGCCGATGATCCGTTCGCCATCGTCGGTCTGAAGCCGATAAACCCGGGTCGACTCGTTTGGAAGCCGCTTCCAGATCGGCAACAGCAGGCCGGCGACGATGTTGAGGGTGCTCTCGGCGAACTCTGGCACGTCGGCGACTTCGCCGTTCCATGCTGCGGCGAAAACCTCGCGCTCCACCGGCTGCCAGTGGCTCTCGTCCATCATCTTCAGCGAAGCATGATGGTGTTCCATGGGCCGGACCAGCCGCACGCGGCGTTCGATCTCGCCGTGATCGAGCATAAGGCTCGGCGCCGGAATTTGCACCGCGGCGCGGCCCGAGCGCTCGTTGACCAGCAGCACCGCGCGCGGGTCGGCGAGATAATCGAGCGCTTGATCCAGCGTCACGGGGCGATTGTGCCGGCGTTCGGTGATCGTGAGCAGCCGGGTTTCCGCGCCGGTCGCAGGATGCGTGTAGATCGAACGGCGGTCGGTGACGACGAAGCTCTCGGCCTGCAGTGTCTCGAGGCCAACATCGTAGACGCCACTGGCGATGGCGCCCTCGACCCTGGCGTTGAGCAACTGCTCGAAGGTCGTGAACAGCACACCTTGCAGGTCGATGGTGAGCGCGAGCAGGCGGTTCAGGAACGTCGTGATTGGCGGCAGGTCGTCCCTGATGCCGTTCGCGTCCATGAGCTTCAAGCCCGTGGCGTCCTCGAACATCTGGAGCGAGCAGCCATCGACCTTGCCGCGCACGAGCAGCAGATAGAGCTGGCGCAGCGCGTCTCGGGCATAGTGGCTTTCCAGATTGTCCTCAGGTCGGAACAGACCCTGGCCGCCGGTCTGGCGCTGGCCGCGCGTGATCGCCCCCAGCGTGTCGAGGCGGCGAGCGATGGTCGAGAGGAAGCGCTTTTCGGCCTTCACGTCGGTCGCGATCGGGCGGAAGAGCGGTGGCTGCGCCTGGTTGGTGCGGTTCGTTCGACCGAGACCCTGGATGGCGGCGTCGGCCTTCCAGCCGGGTTCGAGCAGATAGTGTACGCGCAGCCGCCGATTCCGCGCCGACAACTCGGCGTGATAGCTGCGCCCGGTGCCGCCGGCGTCCGAGAAGACAAGCACGCGCTTTTTGTCATCCATAAAGGCGGCGGTCTCTGCGAGATTGGCGGAGGCGGCACGGTTCTCGACGGCAAGGCGGCCACCCTTGCGCACCACGCGCCGCGATCGGCCGGTCACTTCCGCCACGAGGTCCGTGCCGAAACGCTGCACGATCTGGTCGAGCGCGCCGGGAACAGGCGGAAGCGAAGCGAGCCGCTCGATCAGCTCATTGCGGCGGGCGACGGCATCGCGGCTCTCGACCGGCTGGCCGTCGCGGAAGACGGGCCGGGACGAGAGATTGCCGTCGGCGTCGGTAAAGGGCTCATAGAGCTGCACCGGGAAGGAATGGGCGAGGTAGTCCAGCACGTACTCGCGCGGCGTGATGTCCACGCGCACGTCGTTCCATTCCTCGGTCGGGATTTCGGCGAGCCGCCGCTCCATCAGCGCCTCGCCAGTCGACACGATCTGGATGACGGCGGCATGGCCCTCGGCCAGATCCCGCTCGATCGAGCGGACCAGGGTCGGCGTCTTCATGCTGGTGAGCAGATGGCCGAAGAAGCGCTGCTTGGCGGACTCGAAGGCTGAGCGCGCGGCCGACTTCGCCTGACGATTGAGCGTGCCAGTCTCGCCGGTGATGTTGGTGGCCTGCATCGCCGCGTCGAGGTGATTGTGGATGACGCTGAAGGCACCGGCGTAGGCGTCGTAGATGCGCCGCTGCTCGTCGGTGAGCTGGTGCTCGACGAGCTCGTATTCGACGCCGTCGTAGGAAAGCGAGCGGGCGGTGTAGAGGCCGAGTGAGCGAAGGTCGCGGGAGAGCACCTCCATCGCCGCGACGCCGCCCTCCTCGATCGCCTCGACGAACTCGGCGCGCGTGGCGAACGGAAAATCCTCGCCGCCCCAGAGCCCAAGGCGCTGGGCGTAGGCGAGATTATGGACCGTGGTGGCGCCGGTCGCCGAGACATAAACGACGCGGGCATTGGGCAACGCATGCTGAAGGCGCAAGCCCGCACGCCCCTGCTGCGAGGGCGCGGCATCGCCCCGCTCGCCCTTGCCGCCACCGGCATTCTGCATGGCATGGCTCTCGTCGAAAATGATGACGCCGTTGAAGTCGGAGCCCAACCATTGAACAATCTGCCGGACGCGCGAAAGCTTCTCGCCGCGGTCGTCGGACCGCAGCGTAGCGTAGGTTAAAAATAGGACGCCTTCGGCCAACCGGATCTCGCGCCCTTGAGGGAAGCGCGAGAGCGGCGTGACGAGCAGGCGCTCCATGCCGAGCGCCGACCAGTCGCGCTGCGCGTCCTCGAGCAGCTTGTCGGACTTCGATATCCAGACCGCCTTGCGCCGGCCCTGCAGCCAGTTGTCGAGAATGATGCCGGCGGACTGACGCCCCTTGCCGGCGCCGGTCCCATCGCCGAGCATGAAGCCTCGACGGAAATGGACGGCGTTCGGTGCGTCGTCGCGGGCGGCCGTGACGAGATCGAAGGTCTCGTCAACCGTCCAGGCGCCGGCGAGATAGTTACCATGCGCCTCGCCGGCATAGATGACCGTCTCAAGCTGGGCATCTGAGAGGACGCCGCCGCTGACGAGGTTGGCCGGCAGCCGGGGCCTGTAGCTCGGCTTCGGCGGCGCGACCGAGGCCATCGCGGCCGACTGCACCAGCTTGGTCGGGTGCGCCTGCGCGCCGGGGATCCAGATCGATTGGAGCCGGTATTCTTCGTAGATGGCATCGCTGAGGCGCGCGCCCTCGGGCGGCGTCCAATCGATCGTCTCGTAGACAAGATCAACCGCTTCGGGGTCGGCAACCGACGCCTTGGCCGGCTGGGCGGCCGGCCGGGCGAGATAGCCGCGCACGGTGCGAGGCGCCGGCGAGGCTGAAACGGGAAGCGCGCTGGTTGATGCGACTGGCAAGCGAGCTGGAGCGTGCTCGCCGATCCAACGGAGCCGGGCAGCAGCAGAGCCAGGCGCTCGGCATCGTCGCGGCCGGCCTCAACCCGTATCGCAGCGCTCTCGACCGTTCGGGTCCGGCTACGCTCGGTCCGTCTACGCACCGCGGCATAAAGGTCCGACAGGGAGAGATAGCGCTCGTCCGCTGGCCGCGAGAACCATTCCGACGATACTCGGCCGACGCGCTCGCCGCGGGTCACGTCCACCTTATAGCCGCCGATGCGGTCGCGGCCAGCGCTCAGAACTTCGACTTGGGTCATGGGTCATCTCCATGACAGGCGCCGGAGGCCTCTCCTCCGTTCTTCAACCCGTCACAGCGAAGCCCGGCCGCCCTCTCACTCTAATGGGGGCATTGCGGGGTCTCCCCGCAGAAGGGGTCGGCCGAGACCAAAGGCTCGGGCGCAGGGGAAGGCTTTCCCCTCAAGGGTCTTCCCCCCCCCGGCATCCAGAATGTCTTCGGAGCACCAGGTCGCGTAACCCGATGGATCTGCTCGGAAAGTTTAGTGCACCGCAAACGAGGCGAACGGAAAATTGGGTCTCAGCTTGCGGGTACTACCACCATTTCCATACGGCAGCTTGACTTGATGTCCCGCACACCGTCAGAACGATCCTTCAGAAATCACCACGTCAGCGATTGAAACGAGAATGACGCTCGATATCAGGGGCAGCATCAAGAATACGAAGATTAGCTCGAACCCGTATGTTGTTTTCGAGGAACTGATCTCAAACGCGATCGACTCGTTCCTGATCCGCAAGCACGAGGATGAGGTCGCTGATCACGACATTTGGCTTCTGAGTGAGGAATACCATTACTACGATTACATCGCGTCAGACGTTCCGTTAGCGAGCATCCGTTGGAATGACAGCGAAAGTGTTTTCGAAAATGACATCGATCAGGAATTTCAAAAGCTGCTTGCCAAGCGCGCAGACGACAATGGCGGCAAGCGGCCAGACATTGCTCTATTCAGTAAAGAGGGCTCCGCCATTATCGTCGAGTTCAAGGCGCCGGGAGTATCGATGGACGAACATGTCGGCGACCTTTCAGAGTACGCGCATTTACTTGCGGCCAAGTCAGGGGCGGCTAAGGAAATTTTACGGATATCTCATCGGCGACACTGTCAATTCGTTGCGATTGAGCGGAACTCGGACTCCGTTTTCAGTCGGCCTGGGATGGTTTCAATCGAGCCCCCTTTTGGACCCTCGTACTCGGCAGCCATTGGGCGAGACCTATTTTGAGCTGCTTCACTTCGGCGATGTCATTAAGCGAGCAAAAAAGCGGATTGGCGCATACCAAGACAAGCTCAAGCTGAATCTAGATGAGACGGACCCGAAGTTAAGGTAGGTAGTAGGAGTGTTTTTCTCCGGGCAAAATCGTGAACGCCGACCAGATTTGGAGCGGCTGGCTCGATAGCATTCGGATTTCTTTTTGTTTTCAGGTCCGGCATGGAGGCTGCCCGCAGCCATCGATACCTCGTGTACCTGCGGCCTAGAGGCGCAAGTATTTTTACTACGATCCGTCACGCCATCCTGCGACTATCAACGAAAGTCGGCGCGCTAACTCGTCCGCGTTTGACGCGAGCTACGCGGGGCCATCGAGGATCCCGTTCTCTTCCGTCATTCTGGCTGTCAACATCTCAGCCATCTCGACCGTGACGTCTCCGGCGCCGGAGTGATGGAGAATGCAAATGTCGGACGCCAAATCCCTTACCCCCGAGGAAGTGTTTGCACGGTACCGTGGCGAGGTCACAGTGGGCACGCTGCGGAATTGACGCGCAATGCGAATCGGACCGCATGCGTCAAGATCGGCAAAGCCGTCTTATACCCAGTGGGTGAACTAGACGCGTGGGATAGAACAAAATTTGTAGTTTGTAGTGCGTCGAAAGGACTGGACGTGAGCTAGCGTTTGGGGCACTTCCCCAGCATGCGATTCGGGATAAGCTTGCGCCGAATTGCGGGACGATCCGCACAATAGCATTAATCGGGTTTTTTGTTTTGAAAGCCGAGCGCGGGGTCCGGCTTGTGCCGATGTGCGACGTTCATGTTATTTCGTTTTCAGCTCTCAATACTTAAAATTCTCGCCGGCCAACCGGATGGTCGAGCCACTCTCGGTGTCCTGAAGGATTACCTAGTGGAGCGACTCTAACGCTTGTTTCCCGCGTTTGACAGCGGCGAGGACGCGCTTTGGATCGGCGGTCCATACGAAGGGTTTGGGATCGGCGTTTGTCTCGGCGACGAAGCGGTTGATGGCGACTTGCAGGTCAACGACGGATCGGAACACGCCTCGCTTGAGGCGACGGCGCGTGAGCTTGGCGAAGAAGCCTTCGACCGCATTGAGCCAGGATGCAGAGGTCGGGGTGAAGTGGAACGTCCAGCGGGGATGCCGAGCCAGCCATTGGCGTACCCTCGGATGCTTGTGGGTCGCATAGTTGTCGACGATGGCGTGGATTACTTTCCCTGCCGGGACCTGCTCCTCGATCGTGTTGAGGAAGCGAATGAACTCCTGGTGGCGATGACGCTGCATTTGCGGCCGATGACGGTGCCGTCGAGGATGTTGAGGGCAGCGAACAGCGTGGTGGTGCCGTGACGTTTGTAGTCGTGGGTCATCGTGCCGGCACGGCCCGGCTTCATCGGCAACCCTGGCTGGGTGCGGTCGAGCGTCTGAATCTGGCTCTTTTCGTCGACTGAGAGGACGACCGCATGGGCGGGAGGATCGACATAGAGGCCGACGACGTCCTTGAGTTTCTCGGCGAACTTCGGGTCGTTCGACAGCTTGAACGTACGGATGCGATGCGGCGCGAGTTGGTGGGCTTCGAGGATACGCTGCACCGAACGCAGGCTCACCCCTGCGGCTTTCGCCAGCATCCGGCCGGTCCAGTGGGTTGTTTCTCCCGGCGGCGGCCCGAGCGCCAGGTCGACCACTCTCTGCACGGTGCCCGTCGGCAGCGGTGGTTTGACGGGCTTTCGCGTCTTGTCGCGCGTTAGCCCTTCGACACCCTCCGCCATGAACCGGGCCTGCCATCTCCACACCACGGGCTTGGATTTGCCCGAGCGGCGCATGATCTCGGCGGTGCCACAGCCGTCGGCAGTGGCAAGAATGATGTTGGCCCGCCACACATGCTTCTGAGGTGCGCTGCGATCCGAGACGATCGCCTCAAGCCGATGGCGGTCCGCCCGGGTGACCTTTACGACAGTTCCTGCTCTCATGCCCAGAGCTTGAACTGCTTCGGTCGATTTGGGAATCGTCCGAATGAATCAGACCACTAGCGGTGCTCTACACCAGCGGTCCGGAGTGGACGGCTCGTATGAGGCGATTGGCAAAGCGGGGCGCGAGATCTCGATATTTCCGGACAGAAGCTGGTCGCGCGTGAGTCCGGCGAGTGGATCATAACGGAAGAGGGGCAGGCCTATCTTGCTTCGCTGGAAGAGGAAAGCGTACTGGGCCACTCAGGAGAGAACGTTCGAAGAGATTATTGAGGATCTGGCGGCCTACGTCGTGGCGCTGCTGCTCTTGTTGATCCGGCCATCGGGCCTGTTCCGACAGAAGCTGGTGGAGAGGGTTAGAGAATGGCCACTCTCACGCAGCGAAATCGAGCTGGCCCGTTGCCGAGTGCTGTGGACAAGTATCGCAATCGTCGTCGGCCATGGCGCCGTATCTCTCATCCAGGCGGCCTTACGTAAGATTCTACCCAGAATGCGATACTCGACTTCGGTCAAACGGCGGTTGCGGTTTGCTAATCTAGTGCGCTGGATTTGACACGATGATCCCGGCTTCGACGGCGTAGGTGAGAATGACGCCGAGCAACGCGACTGTTTGCGTACCGTTCCCGCCCCCCACGTACGATGGCGCTGCTGCACAGCCTAAGTGAACAGTTTAGCGATCTCCGCCAGGGGCAGGAAAAGCTGTCGTCCAGACGACACTAGTCGCCGAAAATTATGCACCTCGTAAAAGTTCCTTGAGGCATCTTTGTTGGCCTCAACTATCAAAGCATAAGTGCATTTTTGGCTGAGCAGCGCTCGGCTGAGCGCATCTATCAACATGAATCTTCCCAAGCCGCATCCACGCACGCTGTAGTCTACGGCAAGACGCGCCATCAAGATTGCAGGCACCAAGGGATGGCCCGGAATCTTTTTGGCCATCGGTAAGGGCAGATCCACCAGAGAAACAGAGGTCGCCTCGAGGGTATAAAACCCAATAACTTTCTGCCTCTCTCGGGATAGCACGAAGCAGGAAGCTAAGTGTGTCCGATCACCGTGACCAGAGTGAGCCTTAAGATATCGATCAAGCGATTCAACGCGACTATCAAACCGCGAGCGATCATGGATGGTGCTGAGTGGATCGACACGGAGGTTGCGGTCGGACAGCTTAGTGATCCAGATTTCGAATGTGGCGTTGCGCAGCCGCTTTGAAACGCGCCGATGGCTCTCGCGGCCGCAGGATAGCCTCGGCAAATGCGCGGCTTTCCTCCGCCGTAAGTCGAATCATCCGCATGTCTTCAATAGTACGGACAGCGGCATCGTGGACGCTGCCGATCACAAAGTCCGTCAGCGTGCGACCTTGCAACTCGGCCGCACGTAGGAACAGGTCCTTCTGCTCGGCAGAAATCCGGGCCTCCAGCCGCTCACTTCGTGTGGGGGACAGCCTTTTCACTCCTGCAGTCCGGCGAGCCATTGCCTTCATCCTTGTAGAGCGATTAATGTACGGCTAGGAGCCGGACGTAGCAAGGAGGCTCCCCCGGTGACACCTGTGGGTCTGGCTATAACCCGCGGCGAGGTCACCAGCGAGGCCGGAATAGAACCCCGTTGGGAAGAGTGGACGAGGATTAGTGCCGAAAGCCAGCGAAGTGCCAAATGGATGGCTGATGGTCCGCGTCGATCAAGCGGGGTCCGTCCGTCTTGGCCGTCAGCGCTCACCCGACAAGCACACTGGTCGGAACGCAACCAAATATTTGCGCGCCGCGAACATCACGCCCGAAGGCATCGATCTCAAAGATCTGCTAGAGATGGATTTCACCGCTGCGGAACGTGCGACCTTTGCGCTGCGCGTCGGCGACGTTCTTCTGACTGAGGCGTCGGGAAGCGCTGCACAGGTCGGACGAGCCGGCCTCTGGCGGGGCGAAATCGAAAACTGTTGTTATCAAAACACGGTCATTAGGTTCAGACCACACCTTGCTCTGCCCGAATATGCAATGGTGGCATTCCAGCATTTTAGTGTGTCAGGCGTATTCGCACGCGTCGCACGTGGCGTGGGAATACAACATTTGGGTGCCTCTCGCTTCGCCGAGCTTGCGTTCCCACTGCCTCCTCTCAATGAGCAGCGCCGAATTGCAGAGGTGACTAAACGGCGGCGCGCGGAGATCCGCGAGGCTAGAAATCGACTGCAATCTGCTCTTGCCCACCTCAACGAGCAGGTTCGTGAGACTATGGCGGCAGCTATTGCCGGCGAACTCGCACCGCAGAGATCGGTGGTTGGCAGCCACGAGCAAGCGAGCCCGGAGCGATCGCGCACTTCATCTCGGCAGCCCCGACGGAAGGCAGAGCCACCCAGCCTGTTCAACTATGCCGAACGCGATGGGAACGATATTGAAGTGGCCGCGGGACCGCTGCCGTCCAACTGGAGGTGGGCGAACGTTGGCGACGTGGGCAACGTCACGGTCGGCCGTCAACGCTCGCCTGGCAAGCACACCGGCCGGCACGCGACAAAATACGTACGTGCCGCGAATATCACGCCTCACGGCCTAGATCTCACCGACCTGCTCGAAATGGATTTCACCCCAGCGGAACGTGAAATTTTTGCGCTGCAGGTCAACGATGTGCTCCTGACCGAAGCCTCAGGAAGCGGAGCGCAGGTTGGCCGGGCAGCACTATGGAAGGGAGAAGTTGACAACTGCTGCTTCCAAAATACGGTCATCCGCTTCAGGCCGCACTCGGTGACGCCGGAGTATGCTTTATTGGTGTTTCAGCACTACGGCGCATCTGGCATTTTCGCTCAGGCGGCTCGCGGAGTCGGTATTCAACACCTCGGAGCCTCGCGCTTCGCAGCTCTTCCGTTCCCGTTACCGCCCCTCGAAGAGCAAGCGCGTATTGTAGATGAAGCCCGAAGCCGATTGGACGGTGCAGCGCTTCAGATTGAAGCGGTCAACACATCGCTCAGTCGCTTACCCGAGATGGAGAAGGAGCTGCTCGCCGCAGCAGTGGGTGGAGAACTTACACCCCAAGATCCCACCGACGAGCCAGCGACAGCTCTCTTGGAGCGGCTTGGGCCACCGCAGCGAGACATGGCCACATACCGACCAGCCGATGTTGAAAGCGGAGAGACTCCCATGTCCACCAAACGAGCATCGCCGAGCCAGAAACTTCCCTTAACTTCGGACCTGGCTGCGGTCTTACGCGAAGCCGGTCGGCCTCTATCGTTGCCTGAGCTTTTTAGCCAAGCAGGCTTCGATAGGGATCAGCCTGAGCACGTTGAAGTCTTCTATCTCGCACTGAGGACGCAGCTTGGCCAGACCATTCGCAAGATAGGTCATGATATAGAAAATGCCGAGTTGGAGGCGATTAATGCGCCTTGACGAGGTCACCATCGGAGAATTCAAGAATCTCCGAGACTTGCGGGTTGATTTTGACGAGAGCTCTTCTTACACCGTGCTGGTTGGCGAGAACGGCGCGGGTAAATCGAATTTGATCGAGGCCTTGTCGCTGATCTTCCGCAATCTCGATCTGGATCAGGAAGCCCCGTTCACATACCATATCAAATACCGATGCCGCGATCACGACGTCGAAGTGCGCGCTCAGGCAGATCAACATCCGCTGTTCTGGTCTAAGGACCATTCAGAACAAGAATACAGCGAGCTACCGCGCAAGCGTTTCATGGCGGAAGATGCCGATGGTCGCCCTATCTATCGGCCGGCTTTCGTGTTCGGCTACTATTCCGGACCGAGTGACAGGCTTGCCTCGATATTCGAGAAGCACCGGGAGCGGTATTATAGCTGGATTATCAAAGCCCCGGCTCAACGAGGCAGGAAATTAGCTGATCCAAACAGTCTACGACGCCTATTTTACGCGCAAACTCTTCACGGTCAGTTCGCACTCATCGCGTTCTTCATGGAAATGACGATCGCATCGGATGACGACCGTTCTTTTTTGCGCGACCAGCTTCAGATTGACGGTCTCGATAGCGTTCTGTTCGCCCTCAAGCGCCCCCCATGGAACCGCAAGGGCGGCGATCCACGTTTCTGGAACGCCGTCGGCGAGGTTCAGGAATTTCTTAGCCGTCTTTACGAAAGGGCTATGTTGCCGATCCGGATGGGTCGGCGCATCGCCGTTGACCTCACCAAAAACCCCACTGTCGAGAACCTGTACCTATTCCTAGCCCAACCCGAAGCACTGACCGAGGTCTATAAATCCTACGGCAATCAGTATGCATTTTTTACCGCGCTTGAAAGTACACACCTCTCTAAGGTATTAGGTGAGGTGCGAACGCGCGTTCGCATGACGCCCGCCGCCGGCGGTGGCGAGGTTACTTATCGCGATCTTAGCGAAGGTGAGCAGCAACTTCTCCTTGTCCTCGGTCTACTGAAATTCACCGCGCGCGACGAAGCTCTCTTTCTACTCGACGAGCCCGACACCCACCTCAACCCGGCTTGGAGCACCCAGTATCTAACTTTCTTGGACCGCTTCATTCGCGGCCGGGACAGCTGCCATATCGTCATGTCGACACATGACCCGCTAGTCTTCGCCGGCCTGGAGAGGGCACAGGTGCAAATATTTCGGCGAGACGATCACGGGCGTGCCATTGCCGAGCTTCCCGATCAGGATCCGCGCGGAATGGGAGTCGCGGCCATTCTGACCAGCGACCTCTTTCGTCTGCGATCGACGCTTGATCCAAAGACACAGGCAGACCTCGACCGTCAACGTATCCTTGCGATGAAGTCCGCACTCACGCCTGCGGAAGAGGAGGAAATGCGGCTCCTAAAGGAGGACTTGCGGGGACGCGGCTTTGACCAAACGATCAGAGATCCTCTCTACCACCAATTCCTGAAAGCATGGACTGAACACGAAGATCCAGCGTGGCGACAAGCCGTAGAATTAACTCCGGAGCAACGTGAGCAACGCGCGCAGCTCGCAGCGCGGATCGTCGCCGAACTTCGACGTGAGAGTGGGGCGCATTGAGCGAGATGCGTTTCATCAACCTCGAGGCGATTGTTCCCCATATCCGTGACCTGTTGGCGGACTTAAATGCCGCGCAGCAGGCAGTCGTGGCTGAGGCCGATCCGAAGCGCCGAGCCGCGCTAATCAACAACCATCAGGCGCGCTGGACAGCGCTCCGGGAGGCATTCGAAACGGTCTCGTTCGGCAAATGTTGGTACACCGAATGCAAGACCCCGGGTGCGGACAACGATATCGATCACTTTCGGCCGAAACTCGCGGTGAAGGAGGATCGGGGTCATCCCGGCTACTATTGGCTTGCTTTCGACTGGCGAAACATGCGCCTCAGCTGCCAACGTGCGAACCGACCTCGGCGTACGCCAGGCACGAGGATAGTTGGCGGCAAAGCTGATCACTTTCCACTTCTTCCGGCGGGAGTTCGAGCGTCTGCCCCTACAGACAATATCAACCTAGAATGCCCAGCGCTGCTCGATCCTACCCATCCCGGTGATCCGATCTTGCTATCGTTCAAACCGAATGGTGAAATCGATCTTTCTCCAGAATATCGAAACAATCCAATCGCCGAAGCCAAGATCGACGCGAGCCGTTTAGGTCTGCATCTAAATTGGCCGAAGTTCGTAGATGCCCGCGTGACGCTGTACAACCTCGTCGAGCGCACTGTTGAAAGGGGCCAGCGTGAGGCTCCACCCGATTTCAACGGTATGCCTGTGGCCAGTGAGGCTTTTAAGGATTCCATTCGGGACCTGCATAGTTTCATGGATCAGCGTGAAGAATACTCGTCTGCTGCGCGGGTATACGTCGAATCCTTCAGACATGTCTGGTGGGTACGTGACGTTGTACTGAGATTGCCCCAATGACAGACAGCCGCGCAAGTTCTGAGGGAGCAACTGCTCTCATCCGAAAACTCTGGCAGTACTGCAACGTTCTGCGAGACGATGGCCTCTCGTACCCTGATTACGTTGAGCAACTGACGTATCTGCTGTTTCTGAAAATGGCAGACGAGCAAGAAGGTGGCCTTGTTCCGAAGAAATATGGGTGGCGCTCGTTGGACGGCCTCGACGCGGAGGCGATGCATCACCAATACGCCCGCATTTTGGCCGCTCTAGGCAAGCATGGCGGCATGCTCGGCCTCATCTTTGGAAACGCGAAAAACAAAATTCGCGATCCAGCAAAGCTTCGCCTTCTAATCGTGGACCTCATCGGGCAGACGGAGTGGACCGGCTTATCAACCGATGTGAAGGGCGATGCTTATGAGGGACTTCTCGAGAAGAACGCGCGTGACACCAAAAGCGGTGCGGGCCAATATTTCACGCCACGCCCGCTGATCGAAGCGATTGTGGAATGCGTCAACCCACAACTCGGTGAAATTGTCTGCGACCCAGCATGTGGAACCGCGGGTTTCCTCCTAGCTGCGCACGATTATCTGCATCGCACAAATCCACGAATGACGCGCAACCAGCGAACCAAACTAGCTACCAAATCCATTCGTGGTGTCGAACTCGTCGAGGAGGTTGCGCGGCTCGCGACGATGAACCTTCTGCTTCACGGTGTAGGTGGCAACGACGACGACGAACTGCCGATCGCGTGCGAGGACAGTTTAAAAGAACCGCCGAAAGTCCAGGCCAATGTCGTCCTAACCAATCCGCCCTTCGGTACCAAGGGGAGTGTAACCTACGCCCAAGAGCACCGCGGACCGCGGAATGACGATACACTGACGATTGTCCGTCCCGATTTTTGGGTGCAGACGGCCAACAAGCAACTGAATTTCTTGCAGCACATCTTCGCACTACTGAAGCCGGGTGGTCGAGCGGCTGTTGTTGTTCCTGACAATGTCCTCTTTGAAACCGGAGCCGCATCTGCAGTTCGGCGACGTCTTCTAGAATCCTGCCGAGTTCACGCCTTGCTTCGCCTCCCGTCGGGGCTGTTTTATGCTCAGGGCGTCAAGTCAAACGTCATATTCTTTGACAAGCCGCGCAACTTGAAATCGGATCGTCCTGTCGAACGGATCTGGGTTTACAACCTTCGCTCGGATAAGCGCTTCTCCTTAAAGACGAAGCCCCTACAACGAGACGATTTACGAGAATTCGTAACACTGTTCAGGGCAGGATTCCAATCCGACACTCAAGTAGCTGACGCACAGGCTGCGGCGCGCCTCCGAAGCTTCGGCATGGACCAAATCCTATCGACCCCGGACTGCCGTTTGGACTTAGCATGGGACGATCCTTCCATACAGCAGCGTACGCCGGGCCTTGCGCGACTGGAGGAAATTTCGCGGCTCGTTGCTGATGATCTCCAGAGAGCCCTTGCTCTGATTTCTAAACCGCCGGCCAGTTGATACAGTCCTTCCACGGCGATATCGCGGGGACGGACAATTCTTCCTCAACGCTGCTTGCCGGGATAGTAGCGATGGGGCCAGCACCGAATTCCTGAGTGCGCTCACCGGAATCATTCGTGGCGGTGAGCGCGCAATACCGCCAAGGCTTCAACTACCGACCTTTCAACCGATGGGGTTCGGCCTTCCGTACAGTGAGGGCCTCACGGTGAGTCACGACGCGGCCGATTATCGGTATGCCCTGTTTCTGATGGCCTGGCGCTGCTCAGCAATCCGTTCCGCGGTCGCTTCCGCGAGGTTGGTATCTGGTCGCGACGGGCTATCTTTGCGCTGAGCGGCGTCATTCTAGGACGACCTTGAAGGCGGGATACGGTCGTCGGAAAGCTGCAAGCACTCTATCGCGTGCCTGGTCCATTCGCGAGTTGCTGCCTCGGTAAGCATGAAGGTTGGGCAAATGGGATTCCCGCAGCTGCAGGGCTTGATTTCTCCGGAGGGCAGCAGCGCTTTGAATCGGCGGTAAGCGTCGCTCTGAGGCCCATTTGATTGGTGCTTGACGTCTATTTTGAACGCGTGGTGCGCCGGCGCGGCTTCCATATTTCCGACAATGCGTTGACG
>NZ_JADPIQ010000126.1:0-66870 GCF_023073015.1 Bradyrhizobium sp. 87 | reverse complement strand
GGCATAGGGGTGGGTGGAAGAAGAGGTAAGGGGGCGCGGAGCGCCGGCGCCGCCCATGGTTGTTCATGGCAGCGTCGGAGAATCATGAGAACGCGAACTCACCCCAGGCTCGCCGTCACCACCGCCATCACCGACAGCAGCAGCACGGTGGTCATCAGTTGCAGCGAGGCGACCGCTGGGTGCGCCATGCCGTGATCTTGTCGGCGAGCGACAGATGGGCCTCGAAGAACTTCGGTTCGTAGACGGTCTTGAACAAATGCGGGAAGCTCACCGCAAGCAGCGCATGGGCGAGCGAGGCGATGGCGACGAAGATGGCGACGCCGGGATCGCCGACCAGGTCGTGATTGCCGACCAGCTTGAGCAGGAATGCGGCGGCGGCGAAGGTCGGGAAGCTCTGCAGCGTCGCGGTCAGCGCGAGGCCTTCGAGCGCGTTATGCAGGCTGGACTTTCTGACTCTGGCGATGGCGGCCATGGCACGTCTCCCTGAGGACATGCGGATGAATCCAGCCGCCATCAGGGGGACCTGATGTGAGATGCGTCACGCCCATTTCCTCTGCGGGAACAAGGCGCGCGCCCCCCGAATGACCAGGGGTTACAGCTTGCCCTGCCCGTTCACCTGGCTCTGCTGTTGCCGCTGTCTCTCCTGCTCTTGCTGTTCCTTGGCATGGTGGCGGCCGTAGAGGCAGCCGGCGGCGGCGCCGAGGACGCCGTGATGGCCAGCATAGTGGCCGGCGACGCCGCCGACGACGGCGCCCTTGATGCAGCCCTTGGCGTTGGCGGCGGACGTCGCGCCACAGATGAGAAGTACGGCGATGGCGGCGAGGGATTTCATGGATCAATGTCTCCGGATGCGGTGTCGCACTCTCAACAGGCACGGGCCCGTCCCGGTTCCCGCGCGCGCACGCGATGCTTCGCTAGACCATGCAGCCGAACGCCTGCACGAATTCGTGAAGGCTCGCGCTTGCTCAACCATAAATTGCAGTCATGAACCTGGCATTACGCTGGCGCGTCATACGTCAGCAATATCCCCTGTGGTTTGCGGATTGCCGGTGTCCGAGGCAGCGCGTTAGCCTTGCGCGAACTCCACACGGCCGATGAGGGCGGGCGGAATGACGGTCGAGAAGCTCAATCGCCAGCGCGTGCTGCATCTGCTCGACGCCATCTCGCGCAGCGATCTCGCTGCCGCGCTGTCGTGCTGCACCGACGACGTCGACTTCCTCACCCACGCGCCGATCGATGTGCTGCCGCACATGGGCCCCTGCCACGGCAAGCAGGAGCTCGGCGAATTCTGGCGCACCGTGCAGGAGCGATACGCCGAGATCCGCTACGAGGTGCCGCAGATCGTCGCCGAGGGGGACACGGTCGCGGCCTATCTGCGCGTGTTCTTCAGGAAGCGCAGCAACGACCGCATCATTCAGGTCGACATGGCCGTCTTCTACACTTTTCGCCGCGGCAAGGTGGCGCAGATCCGCGAGATCATCGATTCCTACGACCTGGTGCAGCAGGTGCTGGAACGTGAGATCGGCCCCCTGATCGTGGGCGAGCGGGTGGACGGGGGCTAGCTCTCTCCCAAACCGGCCCGGACCGGGAAAATACGGGGTTCTATTGTAAATCTCACACGCCGGAATCAATTGTGCATTGCGAAAACGTGAATTGCGTTTTGGCCGAATTGACGTATTTTGTTCGTATACAAATGAGTTGAGCGACCCCGCGGCATCTTTCCTGTGCGCTTGGGGTTGTTTTTTGCTTTTTCGCAAGCCAGCTTCAGGACTGCCCAAGATGACAGAGCACAGCCTCTGGCGTTTCTCGCGTGCGTTGCACCGCGCGATCAACGACCGGCATTTCGAGGACATCGAGGCCCTGATCGACGAGGACGTCGAGTGGGCGCTCTATGGGCCGATCGACATGTTTCCGTTCCTCGGCGCGCGCCAGGGCAAGGACGCCGTGCTCGACGTCATCCGCCAATTCGCCGACAATTTCCAGGTCCGCCGCTTCGACCGCGAGAGCATCATGCTCGGTGTCGATTCCGCCGCCTCGATGCTGCGCTATTCGCTGACCGCACTGGATTCCAGCAAGCCGATCAGCTTGCGGGTGGCGCAGTTTGCCCAGTTCAGGGCGGGCAAGCTCACCAGCATGCGCGTGCTGATCGACACGTTTGATCTGGTCGAGCAGGCACTTGGCCGCGCCATTCATCTGCCGAAGATGACCAGCGTCGGCTGAACGGAACACCAACGGGCCCCGCACTTCGGGACCGATGGCTGAGCACCCCACGACGCGTCCTGGCCTCCAGCCCCGCCGATGCAATCGTGGAGAAGCTCGTCATCGGGCGCGCGCCTTTCGCGCGGCCCGTTGGTTCGCGTCTGATGGAACCGCCACAATTTCGCAATGATGGTTCCGCATCCTCGGCGGGAACTGGGCTGACGGGCAGGACGATGGAATTCGCGACAGGGTTTGGCTGGACCAGGCTGCCGATGCTGGCGGCCGCTTTGATCTTGGGATCGGTGCTGACGGTTTCGGCGCAGATCATTCCGCCCTTCTCCCCCGGCCCGGCCGCAGCGCCCGACGACGACGCCGAAGCGGCGGAGGCCCCCGACGTCAACGACCCCGACGTGCTGAGCGGCATCGACGTTGACAAGCTCGACTGGGGCCAGCTCGCGATCGACGCCGGCACGCTCAACGACATCATCGCCGCCAAGAAGCGCGCGCAGGCCGCCGCCAAGGACGGGCTGAACTGGGCGACGAACGCCAACGCCAACGGCTCCTCGGCGGTGACGGTGAAGCAGTCGGTATCCTCATTCTGGGACGCCCGCATCGGCGCCGACATGACGGTGACGAGCGAGCCGCGGACGATGTCCGAGCTGCTGGCACAGAAGGCCAGCAATGGCGGCAGCGTGCCTCAATCGTCCGGCAGCGCCTGGGCGGCCGCGACCGCGCCGGGCGCCGGCGCGATCTGGGACAAGACCGCGGTGGAGGCTCGCGTCGATCCCGGCGCGGAGCAGAGCAAGCTCGGGGCCTCGCTGATCAAGTCGGTGCCGCTGTCGGGCGACACGTCGCTGACGCTGCAGAACGGCTACAGCGTCAACCAGCAGGGCACCACGGCGCTCCCCGGCGTCGGCGGTCACGTCACGCGCAATTACGAGACCGAGCAGTCGGCCAAGGTCACTCTCACCGATACCGGCACCAGCATCACCGCGGGCCAGTCGCTGTCGACCACGGACGACAAATGGCTGCGCAAGGTCGGCGCGGAACAGAAGCTGTTCGACAACGTCACCGTCTCCGGTTCCGTCGGCGAAACCTCGCAAGGGGCGATCAACAAGAGCCTGACGGCGGGTTTCAAGAAGAGCTGGTAGCTGTTTTCGCCTCTCCCCCCTGCGGGGCGAGGGAGTCGAGCACCGACCGGCCGCGCATTCACTTCGGCGCGGCGGCCGCGTTCAGACTCCGGTAACCATACGCCACGGCAAAGCCCCCGAATGGACCGCCCTTGCCGCACCTCGGCCAAGTTGCGGCCAAAATCCGGCGCCCTAGTCCCAGACCGACGTCGTCGTGCGGGGGACACTCGCGCTGCGCTCAACGCGAACAGGGGAATAACGATGAACGCCATGCGTCCGGAAAAGACCGAAGCCACCGAGACCGAGACCATCGACACCAACCTTGCCGCAGTGACGGAAGTCGAAGCCGGCATCCGTGACTTCGTCCGCAACGACATCGCCTATCTGCGCCGTCCGGCAGCGACCGCCGCGGACGCGCCGCCGCTCGATCCGAGCGCGGAGGCCACCGTCACCAACGTCAACTCGCTGATCCAGCGCGTCGCCGGCACCTCCCTCGCCGAGATCGAGAATTTGATCTCCGAGCTCGAGAGCCTGCGCGACCTGCTCCACGCCGAAGGCCAGCGCGTCCAGCGCGAGATCTCCGGCTACGCCCAGCTCAGCCAGGCCGCGATGAAGTCGACCCGCATGATCGCCGACAACGTCTCGCAGTGGAAGCGCGCCGCCGACGGCCTGCGCAACAGTTGATCGCTGCATCCCGCATCACCAGCCGCCGCGTTCCGAAAGGGGCGCGGCGGTTTTGATTCGTGGGGTGTGTGACGGTGCGCACGCGCCCCACGAAAAGTGTCATCACGCGAAAGCGGGTGATCCAGTATTCCAGAGGCAGCGAGGCTAGAACTGTGACGCGCGGCGTACCGGATGCCCCGCTTTGGCGGGGCATAACAGCGGAGGGGTTTGAACTTCCCGCATCCATCCGGCGACTAACGCCAAGCGCTCTTGCCATCGCGGCCGGGCCTGGGGACTTTTCATGGAAAGCATTCGGCCCGACACCACCGACCCGATACCGCTGCGGCCCGCGCCGAACCAGTTCGGCACGATCATGCTGCGTTTTGTCGGTTTGCTGGCGGTTGCGATCGCGACATTGGCGTTCGTCTATAGCCGCTGAGGGCGGAGGCCGCGGAGTTAACGAAATCTTACCGGGCGGCTTCCACGGTCGAAGCTTCCAGGGTGTAGGCGCCGTCGGCATAGCCCTTCACCACCATGCCGGCCACCAGCATCACGGCCAGCGTCGCGGTAGCAAAGATGAATCCGACCAGCTTGAGTGCGCCGCGGTCTGCCATGGTCCTCGTCCCCTGTACTCTGCCCAGTTCGTTCAAATAGACAGCGACAGGTTCATAATTGGTTAGCAACTCGATGGTTCCGCGCATTGCTTCGCGGGAAAACCATGTTGCGCAGGCTTATGGCAGCCACCCGGAATCGCGTCCATAGCGCGGGGGCAACACTCGCGCGCTGTTTTCGCCGTTCATCCTGGAACGAATCTAACCGCCGTTCACACGCATCGGCACGAAGGCGGTTGCGGTGATGGCGTAGACGTCCTCGCCGCGCTGGTTGGTGCCGGTGGTGCGCGCGGTCAGGATGCCCCAACCGGGTCGCGAGGCGGAGCTGCGCTTGTCGATGACGACGTTGACGTAGGTGACGATGTCGCCGGCGAGCACCGGCCTGATCCAGCGCAGGTCGCGAAAGCCCGGCGACGGGCCCCACACCGCGACCTCCTCGCCGCGCGAAGCGGCTTCCCGCGCCAGGCGCTGGCCGTCGGCGACAAGCAGGCTCATGCAGGCCGACCCGACGTGCCAGCCCGAGGCCGCGAGCCCGCCAAACAAGGAGTTCTTGCCCTCCTCCTCGTCGAGGTGAAAACGCTGCGGATCGAACTTTGCGGCGAATGTCTTGATCGACTCGGCCGTGAACGTATAGGCGCCGATCTCACGGCGATGCCCAATCTCGATCTCCTCGAAAAACGGCATCAGACCGCCCCTTCGCGCCGCTTGATCAGGATCGGCGACGTCATCTCGCACAGCGCATCACCCCCGGCGTTGCGCACGGTGCATTTGAATTTGACGATGCCGAGCTCCGGGCGGCTCTTCGAGGTGCGGGCCTCCACGACGTCGACTTCGAGCATGAGATCGTCGCCGGGTCTGAGCGGCGACAGCCACCGCACTTCGTCGACGCCGGGAGATCCCAGCGAAGCGGCGCGGGTGATGAAACCGTCGGCCATCATCCGCATCATCAGCGAACAGAGATGCCAGCCCGAGCCGGACAGGCCGCGCAGCATGCTTTTGCTGGCGGCGTCCTCGTCGAGGTGCATCGGCTGCGGATCGAACTCGGCGGCAAAGGCCACGATCTCGTCGCGCGTGACATGGCGCGGGCCGAATGTTCCGAACCGGCCGGGCGGGAAATCTTCGAAGGTCAGGGTCATCTTGGGAAAGGTTTGAGGGAACGACAGATTGTGGCCGCACTTTGCGGCAATCTCAACCCGCCGGCCCGCATGGCTCGTGCTACATTCGGCGCGCCGGCGTCGGTCTTGAGTCGGATCGAGCAGGGGCCACGATCCATTTGCAAGGCCCGACAACACCTGAATTGCCCTGGGGAGAGCAATGTTTTCATTCAGCGACCTGTTTCAATGGGACCGCTTTATCACGCCGACGATCATCAAGACCTTCTACTGGCTGGTGATCGCGCTGATCTGCCTGTTCGGCCTCTCCGGCATCTTCTCCGGCCTCGCAATGATGGCGATCAGCCCGTTCGGCGGCTTCCTGATGCTGCTGTCGTCGATCGCGAGCGTCGTCGTCGGAATCGTGTTCTCGCGCATTCTCGCCGAGCTGATCCTGATCATCTTCCGCATCAACGAGCATCTTGGCGCGATCAGGGATCAAGGCGGCGGGGTGCGGTAGGGCGCTTCCGGGGCACGAACTCCAGCGTCTTACGTGTTGAACCTGAAATGCATCACGTCGCCGTCGGCGACGACGTATTCCTTGCCTTCGAGGCGGAGCTTGCCGGCATCGCGGGCGCCGGCTTCGCCGTTCAGCGCGACGTAGTCCTCATACGCGATGGTCTCGGCGCGGATAAAACCCTTCTCGAAGTCGGTGTGGATCACGCCGGCCGCGCCCGGCGCCTTGGTGCCGCGATAGATGGTCCAGGCGCGCGCTTCCTTCGGGCCCACCGTGAAATAGGTGATGAGGTCGAGCAGCGTGTAGCCGGCGCGGATCAGGCGATCGAGGCCGGCCTCTTCGAGACCCAGCGTCTCCAGGAAGTCGGCGCGTTCGTCGCGCGAAATGGTGGCGATCTCGGATTCGATTTTTGCCGAGATGACGACCGCAATGGCGCCTTCCTTGGCAGCCTGGTCCTGCACCGCCTTCGAGAACGAATTGCCTGATGCGGCCGAGCCTTCCTCGACGTTGCAGACGTAGAGCACGGGCTTGGACGACAGCAGGCCGAGCATCCCGAAGGCGCGCTCCTCCTCCGCCTTGCGCTCGACGAGGCGCGCGGGCTTGCCTTCGCGCAGCAGCACCAGCGTGCGATTGACGAGGTCGAGCTGCTCCTTGGCGTCCTTGTCGTTGCCCTTGGCCTTCTTGGACAAATTGTCGACGCGCTTCTCGAGGCTGTCGAGATCGGCGAGCATCAGCTCGGTCTCGATGGTCTCGATATCGGCGAGCGGGGCGATCTTGCCTTCGACATGGGTAATGTCGGAGTCCTCGAAGCAGCGCACGACATGCGCGATGGCGTCGACCTCACGGATGTTGGCGAGGAACTGGTTGCCGAGGCCTTCACCCTTGGACGCGCCGCGCACGAGGCCGGCGATGTCAACGAAGGTCAGCCGGGTCGGGATGATCTGGCCCGACTTGGCGATCGCTGCGAGCTTATCGAGCCGCGGATCCGGCACCGCGACCTCGCCGACATTCGGCTCGATCGTGCAGAACGGATAGTTCGCCGCCTGCGCCGCGGCCGTCTCGGTCAGCGCGTTGAACAAGGTCGACTTGCCGACATTGGGCAACCCGACGATCCCGCATTTAAATCCCACGAGCGTTATTCCTTGCCGTTGTCGTCCTTGGTCAAAAATCCCTTCGCCTGCATGGCGAGGTGCACCCTGTTGGCGAAGGTCGCGTCCGTGCCTTTGGCAACCAATGCCGCGTGCTCGGCCACCGCGTCGCAGAGCGTCGCCACCCAGTCGTTGTCCGCTTTGGCGAAGTCCGACAGCACATGGCCGTGCACCAATTCCTTGACGCCGGGATGACCGATGCCGAGCCGCACCCGGCGGTACTCGTTGCCGATATGGGCGGAGATCGAGCGCAGGCCGTTGTGGCCGGCGATGCCGCCGCCGATCTTCACCCGCACCTTGCCCGGCGGCAGTTCGAGTTCGTCATGGAATACGGTGACGTCGCCCGGCGCGATCTTGAAGAAGCTTGCCGCTTCCTGAACGCTGCGGCCGGAATCATTCATGTAGGTCATCGGCTTGAGCAGGATCACGCGCTCGGTGCCGAGCGTGCCTTCCGAGGTCTCGCCCTGAAACCTGCGGCGCCAGGGTGCGAAACCATGACGCCGCGCGATCTCGTCGACGGCCATGAAGCCGACATTGTGCCGGTTACGTGCGAATTTCGGGCCGGGATTGCCGAGCCCAACAAACAGTCGCATGACGCGGCGCGCCCCTCGCTCGGCGCGCGATCAGGGACCGCGCGCCAGCTTTGAGAGATTACTTCTTCTTGTCGCCGCCGGCGGGAGCCTTGGCAGCCGGGGCCTTGGCAGCCGCTGCCGGAGCAGCAGCACCCGCAGCCGGAGCAGCACCAGCCGCCGGAGCAGCAGCACCCGCGGCAGGAGCAGCAGCAGCAGCCTTCAGCTCTTCGGCGTAGCCGGACGGCGGCACGATGGTGACGAGGGTCGCGTCCTCGGAGGTCAGCGCCTTCACGCCGGCCGGCAGCTTGATGTCGGAGAGATGCAGCGAGTGGCCGATTTCGAGCGAACCCACGTCGGCCTCGATGAACTGCGGGATGTTCTCCACGCCGCACTCGAGCTCGATCGCATGCGCAACGATGTTCACGGCGCCGCCGCGCTTCACGCCGGGCGAACCTTCGGCCTTCACCACGTGCAAGGGAACGCTGATGCGGATGGTGGCGCCTTCGCCGAGCCGCATGAAGTCGACGTGGATCGGGAAGTCCTTGACCGGATCGAGGTGGTAGTCGCGCGGAATCACGCGGTGCTTGTTGCCTTCGAGGTCGATGTCGACCAGCGTGGTCAGGAACCGGCCGGCGAGGATGCGCGAGCGCAGTTCGCGATCGTCCACCGAGATGGTCAGCGGGGGCTGGTTGTTGCCGTAGATCACTCCGGGCACTCTCCCGGCGCGACGCTCAGCCCGGGCGGCCCCCTTGCCGCTCTTCGGACGTGCGGTCGCCTTCAATTCCTTGACGGTCGCCATAACGTTAAGTCCTTGTTTTTGCAAAAGTTAATGGGCCGCAACGCGGCCCATGGCATACGCCGCAGCAAGCCTCCAGGGGTGCGGGGGCTGCGGACGTGGCGGGCTTTTACCCGGAAGACGCGGAAATAACAAGGAGAATGGGCGGCCGGAAGGAACCGGATCGCCCGGAAGGAGCCGGCGGAGTTACCCGCCGAGCTTGGCCTCCAGCGCCGCGATGCGCGCCTTCAGGGCCTCGTTCTCCTCGCGCGCCAGGCGCGCCATATCCTTGACCGCCTCAAACTCCTCGCGCTTGACCAGGTCCATGTCGCGCAGGAATTTTTCGGCTTGGGTGCGCATCACCGTGTCGAACTCGCGCTTGACGCCCTGCGCGGCGCCGGCGGCATCGTTCATCAGGCGGCCGATCTCGTCGAAAAACCGGTTGTTGGTCTGGGTCATGTCGGTCTCCTGGCGGCTTTCGATGAACTCTGCGCGAACGCGCGGGGAGACAATGGCAATCCGATTGGGCGGGTTCAAGGGCCGATCGGCGGTATCCTTGTCATGCCCCGGTTTCCTTGCAATCGTATTCAACGTCCCTGCATAAGAAGAATCACAAAAGGCGCTCGAGATGATCGATCAGCAGATCGCGATCCCCACCAAGGACGGTCACACCGCAACCTTCATCAGCCATCCCGAACGCGGCGGGCCGTTTCCGGTCATCCTGTTCTACATGGACGCGCCGGCGATCCGCGAAGAGCTGCGCGACATGGCGCGCCGGCTCGCAACATCGGGCTATTACGTGATGCTGCCGAACCTCTATTACCGCTCCGGCGTGATGGAGCTCGGCGCGCTGCCGGCCGATCCGAACGCCCCGGAACGCAAGCGCATGTTCGCGCTGATGGGATCGCTCACGATCCCCATGATCATGGACGACACGCGGGCGTTGCTCACCTATGCCGAGGGCCAGGCGGCCGCGAACACCAAACTGATCGGTACAGTCGGCTACTGCATGAGCGGCCGCTACGGCGTCAACGCCGCCACGCATTTTCCCGATCGCGTCAAGGCCGCCGCTTCGGTCTACGGCACCCAGCTCGCAACCGACCAGGACGACAGCCCGCATCTGGCGGCAGCCAAGACCAAGGCCGAACTCTACTTCGCCTGCGCCGAGACCGACATCTACGCGCCCGCCGAGATCATCGAGAAGGTGAAGCAGGGCATGAGCGGCGCCAAAGCCGAAGTCGAGATCTATCCCGGCACCCATCACGGCTTCGCCTTCCCCAAGCGTCCGGCCTATCACCGCGACGCCGCCGAGCGGCATTGGGAGCGTCTGCTGGCGCTCTATCGCCGCAATCTCGTCCAGACATAGAAGGCGCGATGCAACTTCTGCTCATCGACTTTCCCGCCTTCAAGCCGATCGCGATCGAGATCGGCCCGTTCGCGATCCGCTGGTATGCCCTGGCCTATATCTGCGGCATCGTGTTCGGCTGGCTCTATGCGCGCTCGCTCCTGAAAAGGGAGCGGCTGTGGGGCGGCCCGGCGCCGATGTCGCTGGTGCAGATCGACGACTTCATTCTGTGGGTCACGCTCGGCATCATCCTCGGCGGCCGCACCGGTTATGTGCTGTTCTACAACCTGCCCTTCTTCATCGACCATCCCGCCGCGATTTTCAGGCTGTGGGAAGGCGGCATGTCCTTCCACGGCGGCTTCCTCGGCTGCGTCGTCGCGGTGATGTGGTTCGCCTATCGCAACCGCATCTCGATCCTGTCGCTCGGCGACATCACCACCGCCGTCGCTCCGGTCGGGCTGCTGCTCGGCCGCATCGCCAATTTCATCAACGGCGAATTGTGGGGCCGCGCCGCCGACCCGGAGCTGCCCTGGGCGATGATCTTCCCCAATGATCCCACCCAGCTGCCACGCCATCCGAGCCAGCTCTACGAGGCCGGCATGGAGGGCATTTTGCTGTTTGCCGCCCTCGCGATCATGATCCGCTTCGGCGCCCTGAAACGGCCGGGCATGATCCTCGGCGCCTTCATCCTGATCTATGGTTTGAGCCGGATCGCCGGCGAGCATTTCCGCGAACCGGACGTCCAGCTCGGCTTCCTCTGGGGCGGATTAACCATGGGCATGCTGTTGTCGATCCCGATGCTTATTGTAGGCCTCATACTTATTGTATTGGCAGTGAGGCGCGGTGCGCCCGAGCCCGTAGGGGCTATTCGTTAATTCCTTTTGAGAAGATAGGCCGTGACCGACCAGCCGTTACTCGACGAGATCAAGGCGCTGATCAAATCCTCGGGCCCCATGCCGGTCTGGCGGTACATGGAACTGTGCCTGATGCATCCGCGCTATGGCTACTACGTCTCGCGCGATCCGTTGGGACGAGAAGGCGACTTCACCACTGCGCCGGAGGTCAGCCAGATGTTCGGCGAGCTCTTGGGCCTGTGGACCGCCTCGGTGTGGAAGCAGATGGGCTCGCCGCAATTCCTGCGGCTGATCGAGCTCGGCCCCGGCCGCGGCACCATGATGGCCGACGCCCTGCGCGCGCTCCGCGTGCTGCCGCCGCTCTACCAGGCGCTCCACATCCACATGGTCGAGGTCAATCCCGTCCTCCGCGAGCGGCAGAGTGCGACGCTGTCGGGCGTGCGCAACATCGCCTGGCACGACAGCATCGACGACGTGCCCGAGGGACCGAGCATCATCCTCGCCAACGAATATTTCGACGTGCTGCCGATCCACCAGATGGTCCGACACGAGAACGGCTGGCACGAGCGCGTGATCGAGGTCGACGCCAACGGAAAACTTCAATTCGGCGCGGCGGCCGAGCCGACGCCGCGCTTCGAGGTGTTGCTGCCGCCTCTGGTGCGCGCCGCGCCCGTCGGGGCCGTGTTCGAATGGCGGCCCGATGCCGAGATCATGAAGCTCGCCAGCCGCGTGCGCGACCAGGACGGCGCGGCGCTGATCATCGATTACGGTCATCTGCGCAGCGATGCCGGCGACACCTTCCAGGCGATCGCGCGCCACACCTTCACCGATCCCCTGAAGGCGCCGGGCCAGGCCGACGTCACAGCCCATGTCGACTTCCAGGCGCTCGCGCGCGGGGCGGAGGACGTCGGCGCCCGCGTGCACGGGCCGGTGACGCAGGGCGATTTCCTCAAACGCGTCGGCATCGAGACCCGTGCAGCCGCCTTGATGCAGAAGGCGGCGCCTGACGTCGCCACCGACATTTCGATCGCGCTCAAGCGCCTGACCGAAACCGGGCGCAGCGGCATGGGTTCGATGTTCAAGGTGCTCGGCATCTCCGAGCCGCGGCTGACGGGCCTTGCGGGACTCAGCGATCTCGAACGCGCCGGAGACGATTCATGACGCTTGCCTCCTCGCTGCTGTCCGCGGTGCCCGGCCTGCGCCACGCCTTCTTCACCCGCGAGGGCGGCGTCTCGGGCGGCATCTATTCCGCGCTGAACGGCGGGCTCGGCTCCAATGACGACCAGGCCCTTGTTGCGGAGAACCGCCGCCGCATGGCCGAGCATGTCGGCGTCGCACCCGAACGCTTTCTCAGCCTGCACCAGATCCATTCGCCCGACGTGCTCGTGGCCGAAGCTCGGTGGCCGAGCGGGCCGCGGCCGAAGGGCGATGCGCTGGTGACGAAGGTGCCCGGCATCGCGCTCGGCGTCTCCACCGCCGATTGCGGACCGGTGCTGTTCGTCGATCCCAATGCGGGCGTGATCGGCGGCGCGCATGCCGGCTGGAAGGGTGCGCTCACCGGCGTGCTGGAGCAGACCATTTCGGCGATGGAAAAACTCGGCGCCTCGCGGAGCCGCATCATCGCCGCGATCGGCCCGCTGATCCGCCAGGACAGTTATGAAGTCGGCAACGAGTTCGTGGCGCGCTTCATCGAGGCGGATGGAGACAACGCCATGTTCTTCATCCCGTCGGTGCGCGAGGGACACGCGATGTTCGACCTCGCCGGCTTCATCCGCAAGCGTCTGGAAGCCGCGGGCATCCTGATGATCGACGATCTCGGTCTGGACACCTACGCCGACGAACGCTTCTTCAGCTACCGCCGCTCGGTACATCGCAAGGAGCCGGATTACGGCCGCCACGTTCACGCGATCGCGCTCGAAGCGTGAACACAAAGGCAACCCCGTGTCATTCCGGGGCGATGCCTGCGCGCGATGATAGTGGCCTGTGGCGCCCCCGCCCTAGACGTTAATGCGTTTTAACGATATCGCTGCCCTCCATAATGAGGGACGCGTCATTCATCTTGCGCCGCGCGGGTTCGCGCGTGCTCGCGGTCATGCTGCTGACGGCCGCGCTTGGCGGCTGTGCCGGTGGCGGTGGCGCCGCGAACTCCTATGCGATGGCGCCGAGCGCCGGCTCGGGGGCGACAGTCGCGTTCGAATCGATCGACGGGCCGCCGCCGCAAGTGTTCGACCGCATGGTCGGCGTGCTCGACAGCGAATCCAAGCTGCGCAGCCTGTCCGTGGTCTCCCGCGAGGGGACGGCTGCCTACCGCGTGCGCAGCTACCTCTCCGCCCAGATCGTTCGTGGCAAGACCGTGATCGCCTGGGTCTGGGACGTCTACGACGCCAACCAGCAGCGGGCGCTGCGCCTTTCCGGCGAGGAACCGACCGCGGCCAAGGGCGGCCGGGATCCTTGGGGCGCTGCCGACGACCTCGTGCTGCGGAAGATCGCCCAGGCCGGATTCAGCGGACTTTCCAACATGATCAACGGTACACCGGATGCGCCGAACTCGGCGCCCGGCTTGCGCGGGCCGGCCGTGGCGAGCGTGATCCCGGAGGCTCCATTGGCCGACATGCCGGCCTCGGCGCTGGGCTATGCCGAGCGCTAACCCCCGCGAAACCACGGCCCCGTTTTCCGGCCAAACCGTTGGCCGGACTCGGGATTTCGCAGGGAAAACGTAGTGCCCCGGGTTGCCATTGCAGCCCCCGGCCTGATATTTCCTCGCCCGTCGTAACCGTGCTTCCAGTGGGTATTGTTTGATGTTGAACATCGTGTCCAGCAAAGCGCGGGAGGAAGCGTCCATGTCGGCCAAGAACGGCTCCATCAAGCTCGTCGCCGGCAACTCCAATCCAGCTCTCGCTCAGGCCATCGCGCAAGGTCTCGACCTGCCGCTGACCAAGGCGGTGGTACGGCGCTTCGCCGACATGGAGATCTTCGTCGAGATCCAGGAGAACGTGCGGGGCTCGGATGCCTTCGTCATCCAGTCGACCTCGTTTCCGGCGAACGACCATCTGATGGAATTGCTGATCATCACCGACGCACTGCGCCGCTCCTCGGCGCGCCGCATCACCGCGGTGTTGCCCTATTTCGGCTACGCCCGGCAGGACCGCAAGTCGGGTTCGCGCACGCCGATCTCGGCAAAACTCGTCGCCAATTTGATCACCCAGGCTGGCGTCGACCGCGTCATGACGCTCGACCTGCATGCCGGCCAGATCCAGGGCTTCTTCGACATCCCGACCGACAATCTCTACGCAGCGCCGCTGATGGTGCGCGACATCAAGGACAAGTTCGACCTCTCCAGGACAATGGTGATCTCGCCCGACGTCGGCGGCGTGGCGCGCGCACGCGGCCTCGCCAAGCGCATCAACACCCCGCTCGCGATCGTCGACAAGCGCCGCGAGAGGGCGGGTGAATCCGAGGTCATGAACGTCATCGGCGACGTCGCCGGCTACACCTGCATCCTGATCGACGACATCGTGGATTCCGGCGGCACGCTGGTGAACGCCGCTGACGCGCTGATCGCCAAGGGCGCCAAGGACGTCTACGCCTACATCACCCACGGCGTGCTCTCCGGCGGCGCGGCGGCCCGGATCACGAACTCCAGGCTGAAGGAGCTGGTGATCACCGACTCGATCCTGCCGACGGATGCGGTGAGCAAGGCCCCGAACATCCGCACGCTGCCGATCGCCAGCCTGATCTCCGACGCGATCGCGCGCACCGCGGCGGAAGAGTCGGTGTCGAGCCTGTTTGACTGAGGTTTTCGCCTCTGGCCGCTTGCGGAAAATCGTAGGGTGGGCAAAGGCGCAAAGCGCCGTGCCCACCTTTTTTGTGGCCATGAAGACGGTGAGCACGCTTCCGCCTTCGCTCGTCGAGTTCCGGCGGACAAGTCGCTTTGCCCCCTACGGCCTCACGCGCCGCCGCCCCCCGGGTTGTTGCCAACGAGCGCCCATGACATCATCCGAATCCCGAGTCATCTCTGCCCTCTGGATGCCCGATGCCACGCCGGAAATTTGCCTGGGAGAAGCTGTCGGATGATGAGTTGCTCAAGCAACGCCTCTCCAGCCTGAGGGTTACGGTCGAAGGCACCTGGCTCGAGGATTGCGTCAGCGCGCTGTACGAGGAGCTCCAGGAGCGCGGCATCCGGCTGCGGCCGCACACCTGGATGTCGAGCGAATGGTTCAGTCCGGGCGGCGTTCCCGGCATCGCCATTCCGTTCTATCTCGCTCATCCCCGCCTGATGAAGCTCGAGAAGAAGATGATGTTCGACGTCGAGGGCGGAACCTGGCGTGAATGCATGGCCATCCTCCGTCACGAAGCGGGCCACGCCATACAGCACGGCTACCAGTTGCAGCGCCGCCGGCGCTGGCAGCAACTGTTCGGCCCGTCGTCGAAACATTATCCGCGCTATTACCGGCCCAATCCGGCCAGCCGGCGCTATGTCCAGCATCTGCGGCTCTGGTACGCGCAGAGCCATCCGGACGAGGATTTCGCCGAGACCTTTGCGGTGTGGCTGCGGCCCCGTTCGAACTGGCGGACACGATACGCCGGCTGGCCGGCGCTGAAGAAGCTCGAATATGTCGACGAACTGATGGGCGAGATCGCGGGCAAGCGACCGCTGATCACGACGCGGGAGCGTGTCGATACGCTGGGTCGGCTGAGCCAGACGCTCGAAGAGCACTACAAGAAGAAGCAGGCGTTCTACGCCTTCACGCCCCCCAAGACCTACGACCGCGATCTGTCCCGGCTGTTTTCAGCCGATCCACGGCATCACCGCTCGAAGCCGGCTTCGGCCCTGATCCGGCGGCACCGCGCCCATATCAGGCAGCTGGTGGCGCGATGGACGGGCGAGAATCAGCTTACACTCGATGCCGTGCTCGACGAGATGATCTCTCGCTGCCGCGAGCTCGATCTGCGTGCCGTCGGCCCCGAACAGAAGCTCGTTCTCGACTTCATCGTCCTCGTGACCGCCAAGACGATGCACACGATGTTTGGCCCGTCTCAACGAAAATGGATCGCGCTATGAGACGTCTGCGCATTCTGGTGCTCATGCATCCGGACTTCGTGCCGCCGGACTCCAGCGACGGACACACCGTGCAGGAGATCAACGCGTGGAAAACCGAATACGACGTCGTGAGTACCTTGCGCGCAGCCGGCCACGAGGTTCGACCACTCGGCGCGCAGGAGGAAATCAAGCCGGTGCGCGAGGCGATCGAGGAGTTCAAGCCGCACGTGGTGTTCACGCTGCTGGAGGAATTCCACAACAACGTCGCCTTCGACCAGCACATCGCGAGCTATCTCGAGCTGATGAAGGTCCCTTATACCGGGTGCAATCCGCGCGGCCTGACCCTGGCCCGCGGCAAGGATTTGTCCAAGACGCTGGTGCATCACCGCCGGATCGCTGCGCCGGCCTTTGCGGTCTTCCCGATGCGCCGCAAGGTGAAACGCCCGACACGCCTTGCGCTGCCGCTGATCGTCAAGAGCCTGAACATGGATGGCTCGTTCGGCATCTCGCAAGCCTCCATCGTCGACACCGACGAGAAGCTGGCCGAGCGGGTTGCCTTCATCCACGAGCGGGTCGAATCCGCCGCCATCGCCGAGCAGTTCATCGAGGGGCGAGAGCTTTACGTCGGCGTGCTCGGCAACAATCGCTTGCGCGTTCTGCCGGTCTGGGAGCTGAAATTCGGCAGCATGGGTGGCCGCTCGTCACGGCATATCGCCACGGAGAAGGCCAAGCACGACACCGACTATCAGGAGAAGGTCGGCATCGTCGACGGGCCTGCGAAGGATCTGGCGCCGGAAGTGACCGCCAGGATCCAGCGGGCCGCGAAACGCATCTACCGGGTGCTCGGCCTCGACGGCTATGCGCGCATCGATTTTCGTCTCACTGCCGACGGCACGCCATATTTCATCGAAGCCAATCCCAATCCCGAGATCGCCAAGAGCCAGGAGTTCGCCACGGCCGCTCTACATGACGGACTGAAATATCCGGCTCTCCTGCAGCGCATCCTGACGCTTGGGATCAGCCGCGCCAAAGCGGGGGTGTCACTGGGGTGATGACGGCGGCGATCGCCCTCATCCTTCGAGACGCGTTTCGCGCCCCTCGGGATGAGGGATGGTCGTTGCGCTGCGTTACACGATTCCCGCGGCGACCTGGCCGCGCAGGCGTTCGAGCCCGAGCAGTGTCTCCGCGCAGGCGGCTGCCACTTCGACGCCCTTGATGGCAAAATGCTTGCGGAAGAAATCGTAGTGCACCTCGGTCTCGTGGAATTGCTGCGGCGTCAGCACCGCGGAGAACACGGGCACCTCGGTGCGCAGCTGCACGTCCATCAACGCCTTGATCACGGTATCGGCGACGAACTCATGGCGGTAGATGCCGCCGTCGACGACGAGGCCGGCCGCGACGATCGCGGTGTAGCGTCGTGTCTTGGCCAGGATCTGCGCATGCAGCGGGATCTCGAACGAGCCCGGCACCTCGAACACGTCGACATGATTGAGGTGGCGCGCTTCTGCCTCCTTCGCGAAGGCGATGCGGGCCTCCTCGACCACGTCGCGGTGCCAGCAGGCCTGCACGAAGGCCACCCGCTGCGGTTTCGCGAAGCGCGGATGGTCGGGCACCGGATCTTGCGGAACCGGCGGTGGCGTTTGAGTTGGTTGGGACGTTTCGGCTTGGGGATCTTGCAACATCTGATTCATGGCTTTCCTCAGTTAAGGACCAGAATCAGGGCACACGGAACGACAAACAGCCGCATCCTGCGATGCGTCTGCCACCGACCGTTCTCTTTCATCCGGACTTTAACCGTCGGCTTCGGAGTTGCACCGAATCTGCTGACCCTTCCCCTCAGCAAGGCTTTGAGGAAGGCGCTCGCGGGCTTAGGCCTTACGGCCCTTACCGCCGGTGGGGACTTTCACCCCGCCCTGAGAACATCGGCCGCCCGGGATGAACGGCCTGACCGGAATATGACGCCGGTTCGGGGCCGCGGCAAGCGGGTTCCGCATGGGAAAACCGCATGGTCCCATGCCGCCATGGCGGTCCAGGGGGCACGCGACGGAATTAGCGATTGGCAGGCCTTTGGCGAATCCGATTCCGGTTTGTTCTTCTCCATCCGGTTCGGCCTCACCGGCGTTAATAATTGTGGCGGAGATGAGCTGTGGACGAACGAGTCCTGACTTGTGGACGGACTCGGCAGCCAGTTGCGCAGATTCCGCAAATCACATCAGTTGATCCGCGACAAGCCCGCGCTGATCCGAATGGATCGCCTTAGCAAGATTTAAGGGAGCGCGCGCCGGACCAACCGCGTGCGTATCAAAGACAACAAAAAGGCAAGAGGTCGAGACGGCATGTCCCTGCTCGAAGGCACCATCGATTCCAAAAACCATCCGCTCGCGGTGGTCGAGGATATCGCTGCCAGCAACAACTGGCCGTTCGAACGCTCCGGCGAAGACGAACTCACGATTGTCTCCAAGGGACAATGGACCGACTACCAGATCTCCTTCACCTGGATGGGCGAGATCGAGGCGCTGCATCTGGCCTGCGCGTTTGACATGAAGATCCCGGTTGCGCGGCGACCGGAGGTCCAGCGGCTCGTGGCCGCGGTCAACGAGCAATTGTGGGTCGGGCACTTCGACCTGTGGACCACCACCGGCATGATCATGCACCGGCAGGCCCTGGTGCTGCCGGGCGGGCTCATCGCCTCCACCGGCCAGTGCGAAGCCATGCTCGCAGGCGCCATCCACGCCTGCGAACGCTATTTCCCGGCGTTCCAGTTCGTGGTGTGGGCAGGCAAGTCCACGACGGAAGCCATGGACGCGGCCATGTTCGACACGGTGGGCGAGGCGTAAGCGCACTCAGCTCTCCAGCGCGTGAGGAAGGCGTCGCTCCCTGCTCGCCGTCGTCCCGGCGAAGGCCGGGACCCATACCGCGTGATTTCGCTTGTGGCACGCTGCTTGTTGCCAACACCTCCATCCATTAAAACCAGTTGTGGTTATGGGTCCCGGCCTTCGCCGGGACGACACTGAGTTTGTGGCAACGGCTATGACGAGCAACAACACTCTCGAGAACATCACCGGCACCATCCTGCTCGCCGGTGCCGGCAAGATGGGCGGCGCGATGCTGACCGGATGGCTTTCGGGCGGGCTCGATCCGCGCCGCGTCGCGGTGATCGATCCGCACATCTCGGCCGAGATCACCGCACTTGCCGCCAAGGGGATTGCGCTCAATCCTGATGTGACGACGGCAGGCCAGGTCGAGACGCTCGTCGTCGCGGTGAAGCCGCAAATGTTCCGCGAGGCCGGCGCCAAGCTGAAGCCATTCGTCTCCGACAAGACCGCGGTGGTGTCGATCATGGCGGGAACCACGATCGCCTCGCTCGAGGAGGTCTGCGGCGGCGCGGTGGTGCGCGCGATGCCGAACACGCCGGCCGCGATCGGTCGCGGCATCACGGTGGCTGTCGCCGCGAACAATGTCAGCGCACAGCAACGCGCGGTGGCCGATGCGCTGCTACGCGCCACCGGCTCGGTCGAATGGGTCAACGATGAGAGCCTGATGGACGCGGTCACTGCGGTGTCCGGCTCGGGTCCGGCCTATGTGTTTTTGCTGGCCGAGGAACTCGCGCGCGCCGGTGTCGAGGCGGGATTGCCCGAGGCGCTCGCGACAAAACTCGCGCGCGAAACCGTCGCCGGCTCGGGTGAACTTCTCCACCAGTCGGAGCTTGCCTCCGGCACGCTGCGCCAGAACGTCACCTCGCCCGGCGGTACCACGGCCGCGGCACTCGGCGTGCTGATGGGCGAGCCCGGCCTGCGCGATCTGATGATCCGCGCCATCGCGGCGGCGACGAAGCGGTCGAAGGAATTGGCGAAGTAAGAAAGTGTGCCGTAGGGTGGGCAAAGCGAAGCGTGCCCCACCCATTCGAATGCAATCGCGGAAAGATGGTGGGCACGGCGCTGCGCGCCTTTGCCCACCCTACGATTTCGAGCCTGCGGCTAGCCGCTTGTTGAACATCTCGACATTGACGAGCCCGCGCGCGTGGCGCCCTTCGCCGAGTTTTCGCGGGCCTTCGAAGGCCTCGACCTCGAAGCGGATGACGCGGCGCTCGACCGCGAAAACCTTCGCAGTGGTCCGCACCGTCGCACCGACGAGGGCTGCTGCAAGATGGCGGATATCGACCTCGGTGCCGACGGTGACCCAGCCCGGCTGAAGCGCCGCACGAATCGCATCGCCCGACGTCATCTCCATTTCCAGGATCATCATCGGCGTCGCATAGACCATCGGCATGCCGGGCACGAAATGCCCGACCGTGCGCTCCACCGGCACCACCAGCGTGCGCTCGGCGCTCATGCCGACCTTGATGAAGTCGCGTGCGTCCATGGGGCCTCCCCCCGTCGTCCTGGACAAGCGCAGCGAAGCGGAGCGCCGATCCAGGACCCATTACCCCGACCCAACATTGTCATGCGCGGTCTAAACCACGACCTGCTGCGACAACTGCCGCTTGGGGTAATGGGTCCTTGGCTTTCGCCAGGACGACCTTTGTGGTTGCCGAACCAGCGCCGGCTACTTCTTCGCAGCCGCCGCGCGCTCCACGAACGTCTTGCCGCCCTTCATCTTGTGGCGGAGCGGGGCTTCATTGATCTGGATGACGACGGCGTCGGCATCGACGCCGAGATTCTTCACCAGTGCCTGGGTGATGTCGCGCATCATGCCGGCCTTTTGTTCGTCGGTGCGGCCTTCGGCCATGCTGACAGTGATCTCAGGCATTTTTCTCTCCCTTGGGGCCGGACACCGGCCATTGACGGGCGCCATCAAACAGGAGGTAGATGTCCGGGACAAGCCCGGGCATGGCGACGTCAGCGAATGGCTAGCCCCAGCTCACGTCATGCCGCGCCAACACCTCGCGCACTTTGGCGACGAGGTCGGCCTCGCTGCACGAGAACTGCGCCGGGCGGCTCTCGCGCCATTCCTGGTTGGAAGCGATCGCGGCCGCCGCCTTCGCGCCCTCGATCAGATCCTTGATCTGCACCTCGCCACGCGCTTTTTCATCCGAGCCCTGGATGATGACGCAGGGCGCATTGCGGCGATCGGCATATTTGAGCTGGTTGCCCATGTTCTTGGGATTGCCGAGATAGAGTTCGGCGCGAATGCCGGCGGTTCGCAACGATGCGACCATCTTCTGATAGTCGGCGACGCGGTCGCGGTCGAACACGGTGACGACGACGGGGCCGAACTCGGGCCGCGTGTCGAGCTTGCCAAGCAGAGTCAGCGCGGCCTGAAGCCGCGACACGCCGATCGAGAATCCGGTCGCCGGCACCGGCTCGCCGCGAAAGCGCGAGACGAGACCATCATAGCGGCCACCACCGCCGACCGAGCCGAAGCGGACCGGGCGGCCCTTGTCATCCTTGGTCTCGAGCAGCAATTCGACCTCGTAGACGGGGCCCGTGTAATATTCGAGACCGCGCACCACGGAGGGATCGATCTTGATGCGGTCCGCGCCGTACCCCGACGCCGTCACCAGTTTCGCGATCTCTTCCAGCTCGCTCACGCCGGCCTGACCGACTTCGCTCTTGGCGAGATAGACCTCCGCCGCGGCGATCGCCTCTTTCCAATCGTCGCGCGGTTTGGTGATGGCGAGAACGACGTCAGCCTCCGACGCGCTCAAATTGGCGCCCTTCGTGAAGTCGCCCTTGCCTTCTTCGCCGCCATCCCATCTACCGGGACCGAGCAGTTTGCGAACTTCCTCGGCGGGAAATTTGTCGAGCTTGTCGATCGCGCGCAGCACCGTCAGTCTGCGTGCTGCGTTCTCTTCGCCGCCGAGCCCGATGGCTTCCAGAACGCCGTCGAGCACCTTGCGATTGTTCACCTTGACGACATACGAGCCGCGCGCAATGCCTAGCGCTTCCATCGTGTCCGCGGCCATCATGCAGATCTCCGCGTCCGCCGCCGGCGTGGCCGATCCCACCGTATCCGCATCGAACTGCATGAACTGGCGGAAGCGGCCGGGGCCGGGCTTCTCGTTGCGGAAGACGTAGCCGACGCGGTAGCTGCGGTAGGGCAACACAAGACCGTCGGTCCCGTATCGCTCGCCGACATAGCGGGCGAGCGGCGCGGTCAAATCATAGCGGAGGCTGATCCACTGCTCGTCGTCGTCCTGGAACGAGAACACGCCCTCGTTCGGACGATCCTGGTCGGGCAGGAACTTGCCGAGCGCGTCGGTGTATTCCATCGCCGGCGTTTCCACCGGCTCGAACCCGTAGAGTTCGTACACGGTCCGGATCTTTTCCACCATCTCGCGCGTCGCCCGGATCGCGGCGGGATCGCGATCCTCGAGCCCGCGCGGCAGGCGCGCCTTCAGTTTCTGGGATTTTTTGGGTTTTTCGGCCATGCGCGGCATTTACCAGCCGACGCGTGATGCGGCAACTGCCGGGTAATCGCTTACGGCTGCTCCATCCGCGCCCGGAGCGCGTCGGCATCCGCTTTCGGCAGCGACTTCAGCGTTGGCTTGATGGTTTCGCCGCCGACGATCTTGCCGTTGCGCATGAACATCCAGTCCGAGATGTCGGCTTCAGTGAATTCGACCTTATCGCCTGCCCGCTTGCCGGCCAGATCGCGTGGCTCGTTGGCGAAGAGGCCGGAATAGGCCCCATTGGGTAGCTTCTTCACCTCGGCCATCCAGATGTGCTCACCGCCTTTGCGGGTCGAAAAGTGCACCTTCAGGGCATGCCCTGTCTCCGACGGCTTCGGCGCCTCGTAGGAGGCCCAAAAGGTCGGCAGCGTGCCGCGGGCGCGCGCGATCGCGGTGTTCATCTCCGGATCGGTGGTGCGCACGTCGACGACGGGCGAACGGCCCTCAGCGGAGACGTCCGGCTTGGGGCCGATGGTCAGAATGCCGAATACGGTGATGCCGGTGACCGCGGCAAGAACGACCCATTTCAGGGACTGGGGAAGAGTGGATGTCATGATCGCGATGTCCGGATGACTCGATGTCTGGGTATGCGAGGTCTTGGACTTTGTCGCACGATCATGGTGTCGCGTTCATGGCGAGAAAAGCCAACCAGCGATGCCCTTTTCCCCTCTCCCCTTGTGGGAGAGGGTGGCTCGCCGCGTAGCGGCGAGACGGGTGAGGGGTTCTATCCGCGAGTCCAACTGACCCTTGAACTCGCGGATAGAACCCCTCATCCGGCGCTTCGCGCCACCTTCTCCCACAAGGGGAGAAGGAAGAAGGGCCTCAATCCACCTTCCGGATCCAGTTGTGCGGATCGTTGGTGCGGCCGTACTGGATGTCGACGAGCTGCTTGCGCAGGCCCATGGCGACGGGGCCCGCGGCACCGCCGCTGATCTCGAAATCGCCGCTCACCGAGCGCACCGTGCCGATCGGCGAGATCACGGCGGCGGTGCCGCAGGCAAACGCTTCCTTCAGCTTGCCGCTGGCCGCATCCTTGCGCCACTGGTCGAGCGAGTACGGCTCCTCACGCACGGTCTTGCCGGCGTCTTTGGCCAGCGCAATGATGGAGTCGCGGGTGATGCCGGGCAGGATGGTGCCCAGCGGCGGCGTCGAGAGCGACCCGTCGTCGAACACGAAGAACACATTCATGCCGCCGAGCTCTTCGATGTAGCGGCGCTCGATTGCATCGAGAAAGACGACCTGGTCGCAGCCGTGCTGGATCGCCTCGGCCTGCGCACGCAGGCTTGCGGCATAGTTGCCGCCGCATTTGACGGCGCCGGTGCCGCCGACGGCAGCGCGCGTGTAATTCTCCGACACCCAGATCGAGACCGGCGCGGGGCCGCCCTTGAAGTAGGAGCCGACCGGCGAGGCGATCACCGCGAAAATGTATTCGGACGACGGCTTGACGCCGAGGAAGGTCTCGCTCGCGATCATGAAGGGGCGCAGGTAAAGGCTGCCCTCGCCGCCCGGCATCCAGGCGCGATCGATGCGCACGATTTGCTCGACCGCCTCGATGAAGACGTCTTCAGGGAGCTGCGCCATCGCCATGCGGTCCGCCGAGTCCTTGAAGCGCCGGGCATTGGCATCGGGGCGAAACAGGTTCACGCCGCCGTCGTCGCGCTTGTAGGCCTTGAGGCCTTCAAAAATTTCCTGGGCGTAGTGCAGGACGGCGCCGGCCGGATCGAGCTGGAAATTGGCGCGGGCCTCGACACGCGCCTCGTACCAGCCACCCTTGGGCTGGTTGTAGCGGACCACTGCCATGTGGTCGGTGAAGACCCGCCCGAAACCGGGGTCGACCAGCTTGGCGACCCGATCCTTCTCGGAGGTCGGATTGGATGCGGGCTGGATGTCGAATTTCATGCTCATGTCCTTGCCTCCCGCTGCCGGTAGCGGCGCCGTTGTGGCACCCGCCTGCCCCGATTTGGGCCCGGCTGGCTCGATTGGTTTCTGGCCGGACCGCCGCCAGCCTTGTTACGGCCGGTTTCCGTGGCCAGCATGTCACGGAGGACATGCTTTTGCGGAAGACGGAAGTCCAGTATGTTTTGCCGAAATGCCGTTCGACATCGCACGGTAGATCTGCTCCGGCCGTTGCCGCCTGTCCGGCCCACTGCGGCCGCCTTGCTTCGACGCCCACCCGACGCGAAACGATCTAAAATTTCGTGCGGGCTGATCGTTTTGTAACATTGAGACCAAGATACGTCAATATGCCTGACATAAATTTCGCGACTCCTTCTCAAGACGCAGCCGGGCCGCGGCCGGCCGCAGACGACGGAGGCAATTTGCGCTGGGATATCATCGAACTGCTGTTCTTCGCCTATCGCGATTTTGTCGGCGATCCCGACCAGGAGCTGGAGGCGTTCGGCTTCGGCCGGGCCCATCACCGCGTCATGCACTTTGTCTATCGTTATCCCGGCCTCAAGGTCGCCGACCTCCTCGACGTCCTGCGCATCACCAAGCAATCGCTCGGCCGGGTGCTCAAGCAGCTCCTGGACGAGGGCTATATCGTGCAGAAGACCGGCGACAATGATCGCCGCCAACGCCTGCTGTTTGCGACACCGAAGGGCGAGGCGCTGGTGCAGAAGCTCGCCGGCCTCCAGACCACGCGCATCACCAAGGCGCTTGCCGAGATGGCGCCGCAGGATGCCGAGACCGTCAAGCGCTTCCTGCGCGCGATGATCGACCGCGACGATCCGGACAAGGTGCTCGAGACGATCTTTGCCACCGTCAATCAGGACAAGGAGTGACCGTGCCGCTCGCTGCCACGCTCGCACGCCCGCCGGCACGTCCCGCAGACGATGCCCCGCATCTCCTGCTGGTCGATGACGACCGCCGCATCCGCGATCTGCTCTCGCGCTTCCTTGCCGGCGAAGGTTATCGCGTCTCGACCGCCGCGAGCGCTAGCGATGCCCGTTCCAAGCTTTTGGGCCTGCACTTCGACCTCTTGATCCTGGATGTCATGATGCCCGGCGAGACCGGCTTCGATCTCGCCCGTTTCATCCGGACCTCGTCCTCGGTGCCGATCGTGATGCTGACGGCGCGGCATGAAGCCGAAGCGCGCATCGAGGGCCTGCAGATCGGTGCCGACGATTACGTCGCAAAGCCGTTCGAGCCGCGCGAGCTTGCGCTGCGCATCAACAACATCCTCAAGCGCGCCGCGCCGCCGCCACAGGCCGCTGCGGTCGAGAAGATCGCGTTTGGCCCGTACATCTATCACCTCGACCGCGGCGAATTGCGCCAGGGCGAAGACGTCATTCACCTCACCGACCGCGAGCGCGAGATGCTGCGGATTTTGTCGGAGACACCGGGCGAGACCGTGCCGCGCAGCGCGCTGACCGGCAATGGCAGCGTCAACGAGCGCGCCGTCGACGTGCAGATCAACCGCCTGCGGCGCAAGATCGAGACCGATCCCGCCAATCCGCTGTTCCTCCAGGCCGTGCGCGGCATCGGCTACCGGCTGGTAGCCTCGCCATAAAGAGTGAACCGCCACCGATGAGCACGATCGATACCGGCCTGACGCTTTTGAAGAGCGCCGCCGGCCGCGTCTCCGCCGCCAATGGCTGGATGGGCAATGCGTTCAAGGGCTGGATGCCGACCGGCCTTTATGCGCGTGCGCTGCTGATCATGATCGTGCCGATGGTGATCCTGCAATCGGTGGTCGCCTTCGTGTTCATGGAGCGGCACTGGAACACGGTGACACGCCGCCTGTCGGCCGCGGTGGTGCAGGACATCGCCGCGCTGATCGACGTCTACAAGGGCTACCCGCAAGACAAGGATCGCGACCAGATCCGCCGCATCGCGCAGCAGCGCCTGGGCCTCGTCGTCGATTTCCTCCCGGCCGGCGACATGCCGCCGCCGGGACCAAAGCCGTTCTTCTCGCTGCTCGACCAGACGCTGTCGGTGCAGCTCGGCCGCCAGATCGGGCGCTCCTTCTGGATCGACACGGTCGGCCGCTCCAACCTCGTCGAGATCCGGATCCAGCTCGACGACGCCGTGATGCGCGTGTTCGCGCAGCGCAGCGCCGCCTATGCCTCGAACTCGGAGATCTTCCTGTTCTGGATGGTCGGCACGTCCTCGATCCTGCTGATCGTCGCGGTGCTATTCCTGCGCAACCAGATCAAGCCGATCCTGCGACTTGCCGACGCCGCCGAAAGTTTTGGCAAGGGCCGCGAGGCGCCGAATTTCCGCCCGCGTGGCGCGCGCGAGGTGCGGCGCGCGTCGGTCGCCTTCCTCGAAATGAAGTCGCGCATCGAGCGAACGATGGAGCAACGCACCGCGATGCTAGCCGGCGTCAGCCATGATCTGCGCACGATCCTGACGCGGTTCAAGCTCGAGCTGGCGTTGATCGGCGACAGCCCCGAAATGGAGGGCATGCGCAAGGACGTCGACGAGATGTCGATGATGCTCGAGGACTACCTCGCGTTTGCCCGCGGCGATTCCGGCGAGCAGTCGCAGCCGACCGACATGGCCCAGGCGCTCGAGGAGCTGCGCAGCGACGCCGAGCGCCACGGCCACACGGCGACCGTTGCGTTCAACGGGCTGCCCGTGGTCACGGTGAAGCCGGCCTCATTCAAGCGCTGCCTCGCCAACCTCGTCACCAACGCCGCCCGCTACGGCAAGAGCATCGCCATCACCGGCCAGCGCGATCACCGTTATTTGACCGTGACGGTGGACGATGACGGGCCGGGCATTCCCGCCCATCTGCGCGAAGAGGTGTTCAAGCCGTTCCTGCGGCTCGACAACGCCCGCAACCAGGACGAAGGCGGCACAGGTCTTGGCCTCGCGATCGCCCGCGACATCGCCCGCTCGCACGGCGGCGACATCACGCTTGGCGACAGTCCGATGGGCGGATTAAGGGCGAGCGTGCGGATACCGGTGTAGCTGCCTCTTCCCTTCTCCCCCTGTGGGAGAAGGTGGCGCGAAGCGCCGGATGAGGGGTCTCTCTCCGCGAATTCAAAGCGAAAAGAGTCACACGCGGAGACAAACCCCTCACCCGTCTCGCCGCTGCGCGGCGAGCCACCCTCTCCCACAAGGGGAGAGGGGAAGAGCCTTACTTCGGCAGCAGCGCCTTCAGCTTGTCCATGTCACGCACGTTCATCTTGAAGCCGCCGGGCATCACGATGTCGCCGGGCTTCTGGTCCGGCTTGCAGGCTCCCAGCCATTTCGCTTCGAGCTGCACGGTCGTGTCGCGGCCTGCCGCGCCGGCGGCGCCGCCTTGCGCGTGCGACGACGTCTTCACCGTATAGGCCGAATTGAAATCGCCGGTGATCTCAGCATGCGAAGTCGTGCTGATGCCGGCGACATTGCACTCGGAATCGCTGACATAGCCGGTCGCGGTCTTCTTGATGTCCTGCTTGGCGCAGATCTGCTTGGCCATCGGCGAGACGTTGTTGTTCATTTCCTTGTCGACGGTCTCGTCGGTGCAGTGCTGCATGGTCATCTCGGGCACCGGCGTGCCGGTCCGGACCATCTTCAATTCCCACAGCCCTGCCTTACGCACCGGCAGGTCGTCAGCGCGAGCGCTGCCTGCCGACAACACGAGGCAAAGGGCGGAGCCGAGCAAAGCGAGTTTGCGCGTCATGTGGGAAGTTCCCGGCTGAGAGGTAGCGGCGTGCGAAAGCGCCTCAGTAGAGCGTGCGGATCGGCTGGTCGGCGGCGCCATAGGGCACCCAGCGGCAGGAGAACGAGATGTAGCCGCCCTCATAGGCCTGCACCGCCAGGAATTTGGCGACTTTGCCATAGCGCGCGCAGTGATCGACCGCGACCTGCCGCGCATCGACCTGGGTTGCCATCGAATAGGCGATGATGCCGCCGGTGTCGTTGCCCTTGAACGGAGGCACCGGAAGCAGATCGGCATGCGCCGACTGGCTCGCCATCATACCCAAGGCAAGTAGGCCCGCGGCCGCAATGATTCGCATTCCCGTCACTCCGATTGGTTGGCGGCAGTTTACGGTGTCGGCGCGGCGGTGGAAAGAACGGATGGCCGGTCCAACGCAGCATTGCGGTCAACTCGTCGGCAAGTGTTGCCGCGCTGCACTTGACCTCCCCCGGCCTTCACGGCACCGTCCGACCCTTGCAGATCATGCTGTCTGGATCATCCATGCGCGCCTCGACCTTCCTGAAATCGCTCCGCTTTGCCGCCGTGCTCGGCCTCCTGTTCGGGGCGCTGTCGCTCGGCGAGGCCAGGGCCGCCAATCCGCTGGAGCTGAATTTCTGGCTGAGCGGGCCGCGCTATGACGGCAACGTCTCCGAGTGCGACAGGGCGCTGCCGACGATCGCGACCCAGTTCTGGGAGAAAGAAAGCGCGTTCTGGAATTCTTCGTTGAAGATCACCGGCTTCGCCGCAGTTCACGAGACCGCGTTCCGGCCTTGGGCATCCGACAACATCCCGCGCCGCTATTGCACCGGCGAGGCCATGCTCACGGACGGCAAGATGCGCAAGGTGCATTTCTCGATCGTGGAGGATGGCGGCTTCGCCGGCTACGGCCAAGGCGTCGAATGGTGCGTGGTCGGGCTCGACCGCAACTGGGCCTACAACCCGGCCTGCCGCGCCGCCAAACAGTAATTGAAACGTTCTGATCCGGACCGATCAGGCGGCCGAACGACGGTCACCCGCATTTTGTTCTTGAAATGTTCTTATCGCCTGCTAGGCTTGTCTGCACAGTCTAGTTGAGGGGCGTCGCCATGTTTCATTCCAGATTGCATTCGTTCTCCCGCCTGATGATCTCGCTGACGCTTGCGGCCGGGCTGGCTGCGCTGGCCGATGGCGCAAAGGCCCAGGACAAGCGGCAGAACACGCCCGGCGAATTCGATTTTTATGTGCTGTCACTGTCTTGGTCGCCCTCTTTCTGCGAGGAGGCGGCGGAGCGCGGCGGCCGCTCGCAGACCCAGTGCAGCGGACGGCCCTACGCTTTCGTGGTGCATGGTTTGTGGCCGCAATATGAGAGCGGATTTCCGGAATATTGCCAGCGGCCCTCGCCGCGGCTGAACCGCAGCATCGTCTCCTCCATGCTCGATCTGATGCCGGCGCCGGGGCTGATCTTCAATGAGTGGGACAAGCACGGCACCTGCTCGGGGCTCGCTGACCGCAGCTATTTCGAGACGATCCGCAAGGCGCGCGCCGCGATCAAGATTCCAGCCGAATATCTCGATCTATCGCAGGCCAAGACCGTGGCGCCGGCGGAGGTGGAGGAAGCCTTCATCAAGGCCAATCCGGGCCTCAGCAATGCCGCCGTCTCGATCACCTGCAACCGGACGCGGCTATCGGAAGTCCGCATCTGCCTCAGCAAGGACCTGCAATTCCGCGCCTGCGAGGAGATCGACCGCCGCGCCTGCCGCCGCGACCAGGTGACGATGCCGCCGATCCGGGGTGGCTAGCCCAGGCGTCGTGCCTCTTTGCTCGGGCCGTCACGTGGCGTAGTGCTCTTGCATGAATTACCGCCACGCCTTCCATGCCGGCAACTTCGCCGATGTCATCAAGCACATCGTGCTGACGCGCATCATCACCTATCTCCAGGACAAGCCGGGTGCGTTCCGCGTCATCGACACCCATGCCGGCGCTGGCCTCTACGATCTCGAAAGCGACGAAGCGCGCCGGGGCGGCGAGTGGCTGACGGGCATTGCGCGGCTGATGCAGGCGCGGTTGTCGAACGACGCCATGGCGCTGACCAAGCCCTATCTCGACATCGTCCGCGCCTTCAATCCGAAGGGCGAGCTCAAGGCCTATCCGGGCTCGCCGCTGATCGCACGCGGCCTGCTGAGGCCGCAGGACCGCCTCTTGCTCTGCGAGCTCGAGCCGAAGGCGCGCAAGGCGCTGATCGGCGTACTGCGCCGCGACGAACAGGCCCGCGTGGTCGACCTCGACGGCTGGATGGCGCTGCCGGCTTTCGTGCCGCCGAAGGAACGGCGTGGGCTCGTTCTGATCGACCCGCCCTTCGAGGCAAAGGACGAGTTCGAAAAGCTCGCAGAGGCCTTCTCGGCGGCTTTCGCGAAATGGCCGACCGGTATCTATGTAATCTGGTATCCCGCCAAGAGCCGACGCGCCACCGACACGCTGGTGCAATCAGTGGCGCGGCTCGCAGCCGCAGCAAAACCGCCGGGAAAATGCCTGCGCCTCGAATTCAGCGTGGCGCCGCAAGCCGACGGCGCAGCCCTCACCTCCAGCGGGCTCTTGATCGTCAATCCCCCTTACACGCTGCACGGCGAACTCAAGACGATCCTGCCGGAGCTGGAAATGCCGCTCGGCCAGGGTGGCGCTGCCAGATTCCGGTTAGAGGTGCCGAGACCGTAACACTCCGGCATTCTTGGGAAAAATATGCAGGAGCGGTAGTCAATCTGCAGAGAACCGTATTATGCTGTTGCAGTGACTGGCTTTACGTTCCGCTTCCGCGAATGGTTGCGGCGGAGTGAAGGCCTAAGAAAGATCCAGTCGGACCGAATGGTCTGCCGAAGGATGGCCAGCTCCCGGGCTTCGTAAGGCCCGGTCATGTCGTGACGCGCGTCTGCGTCACGACGGAGGAGCAATGAGGGGGAGTTTCCCGATGGCCATGACGGGAACGGTCAAGTTTTTCAACGGTGAGCGCGGCTACGGATTCATCAAACCGGACGACGGGGGCCGCGACGTCTTCGTACATATTACTGCTGTGGAGCGGGCCGGACTGAAGGACCTTGCCGAAGGACAGCGTATTACTTTCGAAGTCGAACCGGACAAGAAGGGCAAGGGGCCGAAGGCGGTCGATTTGGTCATCCTTCCCTAGCGAGCCAAGCGTCAAAAAAATCCCGGCCGCAAGCGGCCGGGAGGTTGGTCCGGTATTTTCTTCTTTAGCTATCAGAAGTGATAGTTCACGCCTGCGCGCACAACGCTGGCGCTATAGCCGTTTGACACGCCCGTAATCGCGAACTGACTCGTCGAGAGATCGATATAGAGATATTCGAGCTTGGCGCTCCAGTTCGGCGCGAACATAACTTCCGCGCCGGCACCGATGGTCCAGCCGGCGCTGGTGTGCGACTCGGTCCAGCCGAACGTCTGCGCGCGCAGCTCGCCGAAGGCGAGGCCCGCCGTGCCGTAGAACAGCACGTTGCTGAAGGCGTAGCCGGCGCGGCCGCGCAGGGTTCCGAACCACGGATTGGAGAACTTCCACGGCGCGAAGGTGTCGTCGGCACCGGCGGCCTGGATGTCGCCCTCGACGCCGAACACCCATGGGCCGTTCTGGAAATTGTAGCCGGCCTGAACGCCGCCGACGAAGCCCGACGGTTTTGCGGGATTGTTGTTCACCGAACCCCATTCATAGCCAAGATTGCCACCGAGATACGGACCGGCCCAGCTATAGGCGTTGAGCGGCTGATTGACCGTGTAGGGCGCTCGCTGCCCGTAATTGAGATCGGCGGCCTCTGCCGAAGCCGTCCAGCCGACTGCAGCCAATGCGGCTGCGCCCACAACGAGCCTCTTCATCACACACTCCAACGCAACTCCCGTCACCGCTGCGATGCCCGCGTCGCCGCGCGAGGCAAAACCGCATGGTTACGGAACCACCATTTTTCGCGTAAGATTTATCGAGAGTTTTAAGTTAAAGGCCTGTTAAGCCGGGTTACTGCGCTGTTAACAGGCTTAAGCAAGCGTTACCGGGAACTGCGCCGCCATCCTGTGCGTGCCGCTCGGCCGGAACTTCAAATCGACACCCGCAGCGCTTAAATTCGCACCATGGTTCACGATTCCCCCGACAATCCGGACGACGCACGCGTACGCAAACCCGTGCGCGGCAACGCACCCGACGTCCCTCCCCAGGAAACGGAAGCCGCGCCGCCGGACCTCGATCCCGCCACTGCGAATGGCGACGACGAGGACGATGCGCGGCTGCCGGACATCCTGGAAGAGAGCGGCACCGTCGGCGAAGAGCCGCTGGCGACCGGCCACGAGGCGATCGAACGCGCGGTGCGCCTCGCCCCCACCTCGCCCGGCGTCTACCGCATGCTCAATGCGAATGCCGACGTGCTCTATGTCGGCAAGGCCAAGAACGTCAAAAAGCGCCTGTCGAACTATGCGCGCCAGAGTGCGCCGCAGCCGGCGCGCATCCTGCGCATGATCGCCGCCACGGTGACCGTGGAAATCATCTCGACCCACACCGAGACCGAAGCCCTGCTGCTGGAGGCCAACCTCATCAAGCAGCTTCGGCCGCGCTTCAACGTGCAGCTGCGCGACGACAAGTCGTTTCCCTATATCCTGATCACGGGCGACCATTGGGCGCCGCAGATCCTGAAGCATCGCGGCGCGCAGACGCGGCCGGGTCGCTATTTCGGCCCGTTCGCCTCCGCCGGCGCCGTCAACCGCACCATCACCGCACTTCAGCGCGCGTTCCTGATCCGCTCCTGCACGGATTCCTTCTTCGAGAGTCGCTCGCGGCCCTGCCTGCTCTACCAGATCCGCCGTTGCGCCGGCCCCTGCACCCGCGAGATCGACTTCCCCGGCTACACGACCCTGGTGCGCGAGGCGAGCGACTTCCTGTCCGGCAGGAGCCATGCGGTGAAGCAGGAGCTTGCCGCGGAGATGGAGAAGGCCTCCGGCGAGCTCGAATTCGAGAGCGCCGCGCTCTACCGCGACCGCCTCGCTGCGCTGTCCGCGATCCAGTCGCAGCAGGGCATCAATCCGCGCACGGTGGAAGAAGCCGACGTGTTCGCCATCCACCAGGAGGGCGGCTTCTCCTGCGTCGAGGTGTTCTTCTTCCGCACCGGGCAGAACTGGGGCAACCGCGCCTATTTCCCGCGCGCGGAGAAGACCTATACGCCGGAAGAGGTGCTCGGCTCCTTCCTCGCCCAGTTCTATGACGACAAGCCGCCGCCGAGGAATATCCTGCTCTCGCACGAGATCGAGGAGAGCGAGCTGCTCGCCAACGCGCTGTCGATCAAGGCCGGCCGCAAGGTCGAAGTGTCCATGCCGAAGCGCGGCGAGAAGAAGGAGCTCGTCACCCACGCGCTCACCAACGCGCGCGAGGCCCTGGGCCGCAAGCTCGCGGACACCGCGACGCAGAGCCGCCTGTTGGACGCCATGGCCACGACCCTGAGCCTGACGCATGCGCCGAAGCGGATCGAGGTCTACGACAACAGCCACATCCAGGGCACCAACGCAGTCGGCGCCATGATCGTCGCCGGCCCGGACGGTTTTGTGAAAAACCAGTACCGCAAGTTCAACATCAAGTCGGAGGGCCTGACGCCCGGCGACGATTACGGGATGATGCGCGAGGTGCTCGAACGCCGTTTCAAGCGCTTGATCAATCCACCCGAGGACAATGCGGCCAAAGCCAAGGACGACGACTTCCCGCAATGGCCCGATCTCGTGATCATCGATGGCGGCCGCGGCCAGCTCAACGCGGTCCGGGACATCTTTGCAAATCTCGGCCTGACCCAGGTGGCGCTGATGTCGGTGGCCAAGGGGCCGGACCGGGATGCCGGCCGCGAGACCCTGTTCATGCCGGAGCGCGAGGCGATCAAGCTGGAGCCGCGCGACCCCGTGCTCTATTTCATCCAGCGGCTGCGGGACGAGGCGCACCGTTTCGTCATCGGCTCGCACCGCAAGCTGCGCAAGAAGGACATCCGCGAGGCCGGCTTGCAGGAGATTCCTGGCATCGGTCCGTCACGCAAACGTGCCTTGCTGCATCATTTCGGAACCCTGAAGGAGATCGAACGGGCCTCGATCACCGATCTCGGTAAGGTTCCGGGGGTGAGCGCCGAGAGCGCCCGCAGGATTTTCGAGTATTTCCATCCCCAGCCGGGGTGAAATAAAAGGGGGGCCGCGGTCATATGGTCGTCGCATCCCGCACCCCATTTGGGGAGCGGAACGGTTGACCTTCAGGCTGCAGCGGTATTGGTAGGACGGATGAACATCGCCACGACACGAGGGACGACCAGCCGCGCGATGTCCCTCCCGAACATCCTGACCTACGGCCGGATCGCCGCGATCCCGGTCGTGGTCGGGTGCATCTACGCACAGTCGATCATGGACGGCCCGCTGTGGCTGCGCTGGGTCGCCGTCGCCATTTTTATCGCGGCTGCGGTCACCGATTACCTCGACGGCTATTACGCACGGATCTGGAATCAGCAATCGGCGTTCGGCCGCATGCTCGATCCGATCGCCGATAAGCTTCTGGTCGCCTCGTGCCTGCTGATGCTGGCCGCCGACGGCATCATTCACGGCTGGTCGCTGTGGGCCGCCATCGTGATCCTGTGCCGCGAGATCCTGGTCTCGGGCCTGCGCGAATATCTTGCCGCGCTGCGTGTCAGCGTGCCCGTGACCAAGCTTGCGAAATGGAAGACGACGGTTCAGCTCATCGCCATCGGCTTCCTGCTGGCTGGTCCGGCCGGCGATGAGGTCGTGCCCATGGTCTCGATGATCGGGCTGGCGCTGCTCTGGGCCTCGGCGATCCTCACCATGTACACCGGCTACGACTATTTCGGCGCCGGCATCCATCACCTCATCAAGGAGGATGAGGGATGAAGGTGAAGTACTTCGCCTGGGTGCGCGAGCGCATCGGCAAGGCCGAGGAGACGATCGAGCCGCCTGCGACCGTGCGCACCGTGGAAGAGCTGATCGCCTGGCTGTCCGGCCAAGGCGAAGCCTACGCCTATGCGTTCGAGAAGCCGAAGGTGATCCGCACCGCGATCGACCATGCCCACGTCAAGTCGGACGCCGCGATCGCGGGCGCTCGCGAGATCGCGTTCTTCCCGCCGATGACCGGCGGCTAGGCCATGCCCGTCACCACCTGCCCCGTCACCATCCGTATCCAGCAAGACGATTTCGACATCGCACGCGAGATCGCGGTGCTGACCGGGAACCGCACCGACATCGGTGCGGTCGTGAGTTTTTCCGGCATCTGCCGCAGCGACGAAGACAGCGCGAAGATCGCCGCGCTCTCGCTGGAGCATTATCCCGGCATGGCCGAGGAAGAGATCAGGCGCCATGCCGACGAGGCCATCTCGCGCTGGCCTCTCAGCGGCGTCACGGTGATCCATCGCGTCGGCCGTTTCATGCCCGGCCAGAACATCGTGCTGGTGCTGACCGCCTCGCAGCACCGCCAGGCAGCGTTCCAGGCAGCCGAGTTCCTGATGGATTATCTCAAGACCAACGCGCCGTTCTGGAAGAAGGAAGAGAGCGCCACCGGCACCGGCTGGGTCGAGGCCCAGGCCCGCGACGACGAAGCCGCCGCACGCTGGACCCGATCCTGATGGCAACAACATCCAAAAAGGCCGTGCGCGGCCACGCCGCGCCAAAGCTCGCGAAGGTGGGCCGCGGCGAGCTTCTCACGCTGATCGATTTCGTCCGCTATGCAGTGAGCCGCTTCAATGAGGCCAAGCTCGCCTTTGCCCATGGCACGCCCGATCCGGTCGCGGAAGCGGCTTTCCTGGTCTGTGAAGCCCTGCATCTGCATCCCGAGCAGTTCGAGATTTTTGCCAACGCGCGCGTCACGACCGCCGAGGGCAGGACCATCATCGATCTCGTTCATCAGCGCGTCACCACGCGCAAACCGGCCGCGTATCTCGTCAACAAGATCTACATGCGCGGCCTGCCGTTTTATGTCGACGAGCGCGTCATCGTTCCGCGCTCCTTCATCGGTGAACTCTTGGAGTCGCATTTCGGCGGCGACGGCGAAGCCGGCTCGCTGATCGACGATTCCAGCGCCGTCGAGCGCGTGCTCGATCTCTGCACGGGATCGGGATGCCTCGCGATCCTCGCCGCGCATCATTTCCCGAACGCCACGATCGATGCCGTCGATATCTCGAAGGGCGCGATCGACGTCGCCAGACGAAATGTCGGCGAATACGGGCTCGATGGCCGGATCAGCCTGCATCGCGGCGACCTGTTCGCCCCACTCGGTAACACCAAATACGACCTGATCATCACCAACCCGCCTTATGTCGACGCCGAAGGCATGGCGGCGCTGCCGCCCGAGTGCCGGGCCGAGCCGAAGCTCGCCTTCGACGGCGGCGCCGACGGTCTCGATGTGGTGCGCCGGATCCTGCGCGATGCGCCCGGCCATTTGACGCCGCATGGCGGGCTGATCTGCGAGATCGGCCGCGGCCGCGAATTGGTTGACGAGGCCTTTCCTGAATTGCCGCTGCTCTGGCTCGACACCGAGGACTCCGAGGGCGAAGTGTTCTGGATCGCGGCAGCCGATCTCGGCTGATCCATCACGGCGGGCAGACCTCGTCGGAACAAGTCAAATACCGCCACGTTCATCCCCCGACGAATTTTCTCGCACTCGGAGGATAACTGCATGCTTGCGCCATCGGGCGAATTGCTGCGCGCCGGCGTCGCGCTCAAGCTCAACCATCTCAAGCGCGCCGCCCAGTCCTATGCCCGCGACCGGAGCAACCAGGCCACAGGGCGCATGACGTCGTACGCGGCTGCGGCCGGACTGCTCGCGGTTGCGGGCTTGTTCGTCGTCGCAGCCTTCTTCGTCGGCCTGATCGCCCTGTACCGCTGGATTGCAATCCATTACGGGCAATTCTGGGGGTTCGGCGCCGTCGGCGCTGTGCTCCTGGTCCTGGCCGCCGCCTGCGCCGGCGTGGCCATGGCCCAGATGAAGCGCAAGACCAAGCCGATCGTGCCGCTCGCCAGCCGCCTACGGGTGGCTATCGCCACCCCGCGCATCCCGCGCGGAACGGTGAAGGAGGCGGTGAAAGAGGTCGCGACGACAATTCCCCTGGCGCCGCTCGCGCCGGGCGAACGAGGACATGAGTCAGGACATGGCGGCAGCACGTGGCCGGCTCGGTCCAACCGGCCCGTGCAACTCGGGCTGATGCTCGCGGCCGTTGGGCTGGTCGGGATCACGGCCGCGCGCAGGCGGCGTCACGGCCACGGAGCGGATACCTGAAAATGCGTATGCGGCGCGCCGAGCAATTCGACAGCTGGCTGTTAGTCGCAGCCACGACCGTGTTCGTGCTCACCGCGGAACGGTATTTCCAGGATTCTGGCCTGATCCGGCCGGGACCTCCGCAAGACCACCGCAACGGCGAGGCGAATTCGCCGGAAACGAGCCCGACGGGCGCAGCCTCGCAGCCCGGCCGCGGCCGCCGCGCGAAAAGCCCGTTCGCGATCCCGTGGGCAGGCTGGAAGGACATCCTCTGGCGCACCTATCAGCGCATCGACGAGGATCGCCTGCTCGCGACCGCCGGCGGCGTCGTCTTTTTCGGACTGCTCGCGATCTTTCCCGCTATCACGGCGCTGGTTTCATTCTATGGCCTGTTCGCCGATCCCTCGACGATCAGTTCCAACCTGCAATCGCTCGCGATGATGCTGCCCGAGGGCGCGTTCCAGATCGTCGAGGACCAGGTGGCGCGCGTCGTGTCGAACGGCGGCGCGACCCTTGGTTTCACTTTCCTGTTTGGACTCGTGCTCGCGATCTGGAGCGCCAATGCCGGCGTCAAAGCCATCTTCGACGCCCTCAACGTCGCCTATGAGGAGCGTGAAAAGCGCAGCTTCATCCGGCTGAACACGGTCTCGCTGGCTTTCACGGTCGGTGGCATCGTTGCCCTGCTGCTGATGGTGGGCGCCGTCGTCGCCTTCCCGCTCGCGCTCAACCACCTCGGCATGGCGCCCGAAAGCAAGCTGATCGTGGCGCTGGCGCGATGGCCGGTGCTGTTCGTCATTCTCCTTGCGGCGCTCGCCGTCCTCTACCGCTTCGCGCCCAGCCGCGACGCCCCGCGCTGGCAATGGCTGAGCCCCGGCGCTGTGACGGCCGCGATCCTCTGGATCGCCGGCTCGGCGCTGCTGTCCTGGTATCTGTCCGAATTCGCAAATTACAACGCGACCTACGGCTCGCTCGGCGCTGCGATCGGCTTGATGATGTGGATGTGGATGTCGGCCATCGTCATCATGTTCGGGGCTGAGCTGAATTCGGAGATCGAACGGCAGACCTTGCGCGACACGACCACCGGGCCGCCCAAGCCGCTAGGCACCCGCGAGGCCGTCTCGGCCGACACGGTCGGCGCCGCGGCGCCGTCCTGACTCTGCGATTGGGCCGCTATCCCCTCGAATCAACAATGATGTTAAGGTCATGCCGCTTGGGGGAGCATGCGGCGTGACGGGTTCGAAACGCCACCCGTGTTTTCCCGGTCAGGCAGTCAGCTCTTGAGGCGTAACGCGCGGCATGATTCGTATTTCGACGATCTTCATCGCGATCTGCATGGTTCTGGTCGCCGCCTCGCTCGGGCTCCTGCTCTACGCGGTCGCCGGCATCAGCGGAACCGAATCCGCGATCGTGGCGCTGACGGCGCTGACCTTCCTGATCCTCTACAATGCAGTGTCGATGCGACTGCGCGACCGCAGCGACGTCGGCGGCCAGATCGCCGATCTTTCGCGCGGCACCGCCGACCTCGCCCGTCAGGTCGCCGAATTCGGCCGCCGGCTCGCCACGATCGAAGCACGCATCGCCTCTTCCAATTCGGCCAACTCCGACCGCATCCAGTCGGTGGTCGGCGAGATCAACGAACTCGGCGGACTGGTCAGGCAACTCGCCACCACCGTGTCGGCCCATGAGGATCTGATGGCCGGCAACGCGCCAGTGTCGGCCCCCGCGCCGGTCGCAAGGCAGGAGCCGGACGCGCCGCTCGACCTGATGGCCACGTTCGAGGAGGAACGGCCGGCTGCCCCGGCGCCCGCGCCGCCGCCAATGCGGCCGGCAGCACCGGCGATCCAGACCCAGACCGCCAATCCGGTTCAGACCGCCAACGGCCGCAACCAGACCCAATTGCTGGCGACGCTCCGCAACGCGATCGACGAGAACCGCATCGACATCTTCCTCCAGCCGATGGTGTCGCTGCCGCAGCGCAAGGTCCGGTTCTACGAGGCCGTGACGCGCCTGCGCGACGAGCGTGACCAGCTGGTCGCGGCCGAGGAGTTCATCAGCATCGCGGAGGCCTCCGGGTTGATCGGGCGCATCGACAACATGGTCATGCTGCGCTGCGTGCAGGTGCTGCGGCGCCTGATGGTACGCAACAAGGAAGTTGGCGTGTTCTGCAACGTCGCGGCTTCCACGCTCGGCAATTCCACGACCTTCGCGCAATACCTCGATTTCCTCGAAGCCAATCGGGCGCTGGCGCCCTCGCTGGTGCTGGAATTCAAGCAATCCACCTTCCGCAATCTCGGCCCGGCCGAAACCGAGAATCTCGCGGCGCTCGCCCAGCGCGGCTTCCGTTTCTCGATCGACCATGTCACCGATTTGCGCATCGAACCGCGCGAGCTCGCCGATCGCGGCGTGCGCTTCATCAAGGTGCCGGCCTCGCTCCTGCTCGACCCCAGGCAGGCTTCGGCCTCGGACATCCACCCGTCCGATCTCTCCGACCTGCTCGGCCGCTTCGGCATCGATCTGATCGCCGAGCGAATCGAGGGCGAGCGCGCCGTGATCGACCTGCTCGATTATGACGTGCGGTTCGGCCAGGGGTTCCTGTTCGCGCCGCCCCGGCCATTGCGGCCGGAGGGGTCATCTGCTACCGCCGCGCCGAACCAGGCACAGGACATTCAGGGATCCAATGGCTCCGGCATATCCAGCTCAGGCGCGACGTCGGCTGCGTCTGCGCCACAGCGCGTCACCGGCAACGCCGCGCTCGCGCGACGTATCTGATCGGCCGCACGCATCATGACCACACTGCATTTCGCCGAAAGCCTGCGTGAACTCGTGGCGGGCGTGGACGTCGTGCTCAGCGACATCTGGGGCGTGGTCCATAACGGTCTTGAATCCTTCCCCGAAGCCTGCGAGGCGCTGCACACCTACCGCAGCCGCGGCGGTACGGTCATCCTGATCACCAACGCGCCGCGCCCGGCCGACTCCGTGCAGCGGCAATTGCGCAAGCTCGGCGTCGCCGACGAGACCTATGACGCGATCGTGTCTTCAGGCGACCTGACGCGGCTCTATGTCGCCGACCATCCCGGCCGCAAGATGTTCTGGCTCGGCCCCGAGCGCGACAACTCGATCTATCGCGGCCTCGATGCGGTGACCGCGCCGCTGGAAGAGGCGGATTACATCGTCTGCACCGGCCTCTATGACGACGAGACCGAGACGGCGGAAGACTATCGCGGCATGATGCTGAAGGCGCGCGAGCGCAAGCTGACGCTGGTTTGTGCCAACCCCGACATCGTGGTGGAACGCGGCGACCGCCTGATCTATTGCGCCGGCGCGATCGCGGAGCTCTATCGCGAGCTCGGCGGCGAGGTGATCTTCTACGGCAAGCCGCACCGGCCGATCTACGAGCGCGCGATGGCGCTCGCCGGCGAACGCCAAGGCCACCAGATCGACCGCAAAAAGGTGCTCGCGATCGGCGATTCCGTCCGGACCGACCTCACCGGCGCGCGCGAGTTCGGCATCGATTGCCTGTTCGTGACCCGCGGCATCCATGCCGAGGAGTTCGAGGGTCTCGACCAGCTCGACCCGGCGTCGGTGCTGGAATTGTTCGGCCATCCCCCGAAGGCGCTGATGCGCGAACTGAAGTGGTAGCGAGTTGATCGTCATTCCCGGTTGATGTGGGGCGTCGATTCCGGAACGACGAACCCGACGCAGAAAGCCCGGGACAATCGCCCGGGCTTTCCGAATTCAACTGATGGCTTCGATCGCGCCTTACGCGCTCGCCATGTCCGGGAAGACCGCCTCGATCTTGGTCTTCAGCGTCGCCGCGTTGAACGGCTTGACGATGTAGTTGTTCACGCCGGCCTTCTTGGCCGCGATCACGTTCTCGGTCTTTGATTCGGCCGTGATCATGATGAAGGGCGTGGTGGCGAGGTTCGGATCCGCGCGCACTTCGCGCAGCAGGTCGTAACCCGTCATCGGCTCCATGTTCCAGTCGGAAATCACGAGCCCGTACTTCTTGCCACGCATCTTGTTCAGCGCTGCCGAACCGTCGCTTGCATCATCAATATTCTCGAAGCCAAGCTGCTTCAGGAGGTTCCTGATGATACGGATCATGGTGCTGTAGTCGTCAACCACCAGAACCGACATCGACAAATCAACCGCCATCTCGACTCCCCCAACGCAAACCCAGGAAATATTACGATCGGACCTGCCGGGCCGGAGCCCCGCGGTTCCACGCCCAAGGACTAGCACCAAGGCGTTAAACAGCGCGTTAACTGGGAACGCCCCCGGTGGACTGAAATCGCACTCGATGCGGCCGCCCCCTCCTGCTTGACTTCATCCGGCCCGTCGCGCCACGGTCCCGGCCGGTCCCGCCGGTTCGAGATTCCCCTGATGGCCCCGCATTTTACCGTTATCCGCGACACCACGCCGGACTCCGCCATTGCAAGGGGTGCCGTGGTCGCCATGGGCAATTTCGACGGCGTTCATCTCGGCCATCGCGCCGTAATCGCTGCGGCGCTGGAAATGGGCCGGCTACATGGCCGCCCTGCGCTGGCATTGACCTTCGAGCCGCATCCGCGCCGGTTTTTCAGCCCCAACACCCCGCAATTCCGCCTGACGGACGAGCGTGCCAAGCTGCGGCTTCTGGCCGGCACCGGACTTGACGGCGCCGTGGTCATGACCTTCGACAAGTCCCGCGCCGGGACCAGCGCGCAAGACTTCATTCACCACGACCTGATCGGGCGCCTGGGCATCGGCGGAATCGCCGTCGGCTACGACTTCCACTTCGGCAAGGGTCGGGTCGGCTCGCCGAGCCTCCTCGTCAACGAGGCGCCCCGGCTCGGCATCGAGGTCGACGTGCAGCCGCATGTCGATATCGACGAGCGGCCGGTCTCGTCCAGCGCGATCCGAATCGCGCTCGCCGAAGGCCAACTCGACGAGGCCACGGCCATGCTCGGCGCGCCCTGGTTTATCACCGGCGAGGTCATCCACGGAGAGAAGCGCGGCCGCGACCTCGGTTATCCCACCGCCAATATCCGCCTTGATGCCAATTGCGGCCTCAAGCACGGCATCTATGCGGTGCGGGTCGGCCGCGGCGCGGAGCGGCTGGATGGGGTCGCAAGCTTCGGCCGCCGCCCGACGTTCGACAATGGTGCGCCGCTGCTGGAAATCTTCCTGTTCGACTTCAAGGGGGATCTCTACGGGCAGACGCTCGACTGCGCCTTTATCGGCTTCATCCGCGAGGAGCTGAAATTCGAGGGCCTGGATGCCCTGATCCGCCAGATGGACAACGATTCCGCCCGCGCCCGCGCCATGCTCGCCGCCGCCCCGGACGCGTTTCCGCGGCTTGGCGTCATCGATTGAGGCCGGAAACCGGCCCGCCGAACCTTTTGCGCTTCCCCCGCCCCCCTGCTATGGAGAGCCCATGTTTGCGCGGCGCATCATAGGGATTAGCGGCCCGGCTTCCGCCTGAGCCTTCGGCTCGGCGCAAGACCGGGATGTCGTCGTTTCACCCGCGATTCCGCATCGCCATCCGTTCCCGCGCCCTTCCGAGCCAGTCAGCCTCATGTCCGACAAGCCACAAAAGTCCCAAAAATCCGAAGCCAAAGACTATTCGAAAACCCTGTTCCTGCCGCAGACCGAATTCCCGATGCGGGCCGGCCTGCCGCAGCGCGAGCCGGAGCTGCTGAAATACTGGAACGACATCGGCCTTTACGACAAGCTCCGCCAGGAAGCCCAGGGCCGCGCCAAATTCGTGCTGCATGACGGCCCGCCCTACGCCAATGGCAACATCCATATCGGGCACGCGCTGAACAAGATCCTCAAGGACGTCGTGACCAAGAGCCAGCAGATGCTCGGCTTCGACTCCAACTACGTGCCCGGTTGGGACTGCCACGGCCTGCCGATCGAATGGAAGATCGAGGAAGAGAACTACCGTTCCAAGGGCAAGCAGAAGCCCGACTTCCGCGACTCCGCTGCGATGGTGGCGTTCCGCAAGGAATGCCGCGCCTATGCGACACACTGGATCAACGTGCAGCGCGAGGAATTCAAGCGGCTCGGCATCATCGGCGACTGGGATCATCCCTATCAGACGATGAGCTATCCCGCCGAAGCGCAGATCGCCCGCGAGCTGATGAAGTTCGCCGCCAACGGCACGCTGTATCGCGGCTCCAAGCCGGTGATGTGGAGCGTGGTCGAGAAGACCGCCCTCGCCGAGGCCGAGGTCGAGTACGAGGACTACACATCCGACATGGTATGGGTGAAGTTTCCCGTCACGTCCCCGGCACATGGTGCGCTCGCCAATGCATCGGTCGTGATCTGGACCACCACGCCCTGGACGCTGCCCGGCAATCGCGCGATCTCGTTCTCACCGAAGATCGCCTACGGCCTCTACAAGGTGACGGATGCGGCCGCGGACAATTGGGCGAAGACCGGCGATCTCCTGATCCTGGCCGATGCGCTTGCAGCAGAGGTGTTCAAGCAGGCGCGCGTCACGGCCTATGAGAAGCTGCGCGACATTCCCGGCGATACGCTGGACGCCGTGGAGTGCGCCCATCCCTTGCGCGGCCTCGATGGCGGTTACGCGTTTATCGTGCCGCTGCTCGCCGGCGAGCATGTCACCGACGATACCGGCACCGGTTTCGTGCACACCGCGCCGAGCCACGGCCGCGAGGATTTCGACGTCTGGATGGCCAATACCCGCGAGCTCGATGAGCGCGGCATCTCGACCGCGACCCCCTACACTGTCGACGAGAACGGCGCCTATACCGCGCAGGCCCCCGGCTTCACCGGCAAGCGCGTGCTCAACGACAAGGGCGAGAAGGGCGATGCCAATGAAGCCGTGATCAAGGCGTTGGTCGAGGCCGGCAAGCTGCTCGCGCGCGGCCGCCTCAAGCACCAGTACCCGCATTCCTGGCGATCGAAGAAGCCGGTGATCTTCCGCAACACGCCGCAATGGTTCATCGCGATGGACAAGGACATCAGCGAAGATGGCCACGCCAGGAAGGGCGATACGCTGCGGGCTCGCGCGCTGCATGCTATCTCGGTCACGCAATGGGTGCCGCCGTCAGGTGAGAACCGCATCAACGGCATGATCGCCAACCGTCCGGACTGGGTGATCTCGCGCCAGCGCGCCTGGGGCGTTCCCATCGCCGTTTTCGTGCGCGAGAACAGCGACGGCTCGGCCGAGATCCTGCAGGACGAGATCGTCAACCAGCGCATCACCGAGGCCTTCATGGAGGAAGGCGCCGACGCCTGGTACATGGAAGGCGCCCGCGAGCGCTTCCTTGGATCCCGCGCGAAGGAAGACTGGAAGAAGATCGACGACATCTGCGACGTCTGGTTCGATTCCGGCTCCACACATGCCTTCGTGCTCGAGGATCGCCAGAACTTCCCGCAGCTCGGCAACATCGTTCGCAAGGTCGACGGCGGCGACGACACCGTGATGTATCTCGAAGGCAGCGACCAGCATCGCGGCTGGTTTCATTCGTCGCTGCTGGAGAGCGCCGGCACGCGCGGCCGCGCGCCCTACGACATCGTGCTCACCCACGGCTTCACGCTCGACGAGAACGGCCGCAAGATGTCGAAGTCGATCGGCAACACCGTCGAGCCTCAGAAGGTGATCAAGGATTCGGGCGCGGATATCCTGCGCCTCTGGGTCTGCGCCACCGACTATGCCGACGACCAGCGCATCGGCCCGGAGATCCTGAAGAACACCATCGAGACCTATCGCAAGCTGCGCAACACCGTACGCTGGATGCTGGGAACGCTGGATCACTACAAGCCGGCCGACGCAGTCGCGCCCGCCGACATGCCCGAACTCGAACGGCTGATGCTGCACGAGCTCGCGGTCCGTGCTGCCGTCGTCCGCAAAGCCTATCAGGAGTTCGACTACAAGACCGTGGTCGCAACCTTGTCCGCGTTCCTGAACAGTGAGCTCTCCGCGTTCTATTTCGACATCCGCAAGGACACGCTGTATTGCGATCCGCCGTCCTCGCCGACGCGCAAGGCGGCGCTGACCACGATCGACCTGTTGTGCAGCTCGATCCTGAAATGGCTGGCGCCTATCCTCAGCTTCACCGCGGAGGAGGCCTGGCGGATGTACAGGCCCGACGCCGAGCCCTCGGTGCACCTGACGCAGTTTCCCGACGACCTCGAAAGCCTGCGCGACGACAAGCTCGCCGCGAAGTGGGAAGCGATCCGCAATGTCCGCCGCGTCGTCACCGGTGCGCTGGAGCTCGAACGCGCCGCCAAGAACATCGGCTCGTCGCTGGAGGCATCACCGGTCATCTATGTCGCCGACCGCGACATGCTTGCGACGCTGTTCGACACCGATCTCGCCGAGATCTGCATCACCTCGAACTACGAGGTGCGCGAGGGCGAGGTGCCGGCTTCCGCATTCCGTCTCGATGCCGTTCCAGGCGTCGCTGTCGTGGTGGAGAAGGCGGTCGGCACCAAATGCGCCCGTTCCTGGAAGATTTCGCCGACGGTGGGTGAAGACCCCGAATATCCCGACGTCACCCCGCGCGACGCCAAGGCGCTGCGCGAATGGAAGGCGCTGGGGGTCAGCATCTAGGTCTCACCGTCGTCCTGGCGAAAGCCAGGACCCATTCCACGGCCGCCAATTGCGACGAAGGCTGATGACCGCAAGTCTTTCAAACAACGACCGCCTCGGACTATGGGTCCTGGCTTTCGCCAGGACGACGACGGAGCGTGTTGTGGCCGACTGCCCATGACCCCGCTCCGCGCCGGCATCCTCGCGGCCCTGCTCACGCTCGTGGCCGACCAGGCTTCAAAGCTCTGGCTGCTGAACGTGTTCGACCTCGCCCGTCGCGGCGCGGTCGAGGTGACCCCGTTCTTCGACCTGGTGCTGGCCTGGAACATCGGCATCAGCTTCGGCTGGCTCCAGAACGACGGTCAGGCGGCGCAAATGGCGCTGATGGCCGTGAAGGTCGTCGCGGTGGTTGCGCTGGCGATCTGGATGGCCCGCTCGCACACCCTGCTGGCAACCATCGCGCTTGGCCTGATCATTGGCGGCGCCATCGGCAATGGGATCGATCGCCTCGCCTATGGCGCGGTGGTCGATTTCGCCCTGTTTCACATCAATATCGGCGAAAATACCTATAATTGGTACGTGTTCAACCTCGCGGACGTGGCCATCGTTGCTGGCGTGGCGGCGCTATTGTATGATTCCTTCCTGGGGGTACCCGCCGCAAAAGCGCCCTGATCCCGGCCGATACGGACCGGCAGGCGGAACCTTGCTTTTGCGAGGGATTATGCCGCGCGAGAGCGGCAAACTGCCACATTTTGGAACAGGTACAGTGATGCGCAGCTCGAAGACCAGCGGTTCGATGGTTGAAGACCCCCGGCAGGGGTTCTGGCGGGCGTTGAAATTGTCCGCTGTCGCGCTCGGCATCGGTCTCGTCATGTCGGCTGGCGTCGCTCGCGCCGGTGACGACGGCGAGGACGACGACGACATGACCTTCGAAGAGAAGCTCATCGACAATCTGATGTCGGGCATCGGCGCCAAGAGCATGGAGAAGAAGGGTATCGAATACCGCGAGCGGTCGCCGCTGGTGGTGCCGCCCAAGCTCGACCTGCCGCCGCCCGCCGGCGTTGAAGCCAAGAACGCGCCGAACTGGCCGAAGGACCCTGACGAGAGACGCCGCAAGGAGGCCATCGCGCAGCGGAAGAAGGCCGTCAAGGCCACGGAGAGCTGGCAGGCAGGCCGGGCGTTGTCGCCCGCCGAGATGGAGGTCGGCAGGACAGCCGCACCCGAGCGCACGAGCAATGATCCTATTCAGCCGGGCACCAACGGCAATCCGTCGCTCAGCCCGGCCCAGCTCGGTTTCTCCGGCGGTCTGTGGGGCATGATGTCGAACAACAAAGGCGAGGCCAAGCAATTCACGACCGAGCCGCCGCGCCAGTCGCTGGTCGAGCCGCCGCCGGGCTACCAGACACCGTCACCGAGCTATGCCTATGGCGCCGGAGAGGACAAGACCCGGCGGACCTATTTCGACATCATGTCCGGCAAGGACAAGGAACAATAGCGCTCCTGTCCCTTCGCGATATCGCGACAGACGCGGTCCCGCGCCGGCGGCTCGTGCGCGCCGGACGCGGTCTTTAATTGCTGATCAGTAACTTGCGCCCGAGTTGAGTTCTCTGCTTCGTGACGCGAAGCGTTTGCCGCACGGTGTACCATGCCGTGCCTCCGAGCCGGACATCCGGGCTCGGCCTTTCATAAGGATCATGATGTCCTCTTACCGATCGGCTGCCCGCCTCCTTGCCGCGCTGCTTTCGACGAGTGTCCTCACGGCCGGCGCATCCCTTGCGCAGACCACGGTGACATCGGCTCCGCCCGCCAGCTTCACGCTTGGAAACGGCATGCAGGTCGTGGTGATTCCCGACCACCGCACGCCCGTCGTCACGGAAATGATCTGGTACAAGGTCGGCTCGGCGGACGAGACGCCCGGCAAGTCCGGGCTCGCGCACTTCCTCGAGCACCTGATGTTCAAGGGCACATCGAAGCATGCGGTCGGCGAATTCTCCCAGACCGTGCTCCGCGTCGGCGGCAACGAGAACGCCTCGACTTCGGTCGACTACACCAACTACTACCAGCGCGTGCCGCGCGAGCAGTTGCCGACCATGATGGAATTCGAGGCCGACCGCATGACCGGCCTGATCCTCAAGGACGAGAACGTGTTGCCCGAGCGTGACGTCGTGCTCGAAGAATACAACATGCGCGTCGCCAACAATCCGGACGCGCGGCTGAACGAGCAGATCATGGCCGCGCTCTATCTCAACCATCCCTACGGCCGGCCGGTGATCGGCTGGCACCAGGAGATCGAGAAGCTCGATCGCGAGGATGCGCTCGCCTTCTACCGCCGCTTCTATGCGCCGAACAACGCGATCCTGGTGATCGCCGGCGACGTCGAGCCCGCCGACATCCGCCCGCTGGTCGAGCGCAATTTCGGCGCCATCCCGGCGCAGCCCGCGATCCCGGCGCGCCGCGTCCGCCCGCAGGAGCCGGAACCCGCGGCGCCGCGCACCGTGACCCTGGCCGATCCGCGCGTCGAGCAACCCGGCCTGCGACGCTATTACCTAGTGCCCTCGGCGACCACGGCTGCGGCCGGCGAAAGCGCGGCCCTCGACGTGCTGGCGCAGCTGATGGGCAGCGGCAGCAATTCCTATCTCTACCGCGCGCTCGTGGTGGACAAGCCGCTCGCGGTCTCCGCCAGCGCCAGCTATTCGAGCATCTCGCTCGACCCGACCCAGTTCGCGATCTCGGCTTCGCCCAAATCCGGAGTCAGCTTCGCCGAGGTCGAGCAGGTGGTCGACGGCGTCATTGCCGACATCGCGCAGAATCCGATCCGCGCCGAGGATCTCGAGCGGGTCAAGACCCAGCTCATCGCCGAGGCGATCTACGCCCAGGACAACCAGGCGGTGCTGGCGCGCTGGTATGGCGGCGCACTGACCACGGGCCTGTCGATCGAGGACATCCGGAGCTGGCCAGATCGCATCCGCGCCGTCACCGCCGAGCAGGTCCGCACCGTCGCGCAGAAATGGCTCGAGAAGAAGCGCTCGGTGACGGGCTATCTGATCAAAGACACCGCGACCACCAAGCGCGAGGAGAAGCGTTCGTGACCTATCCCTTCCTTCGACGCGTTGCATTCTCCTTTGCCACCGGCGCGGCACTCGCGCTCGCTACCGTCTCGCCGTCACAGGCGGCGGCGAAGATCCAGCATTTGACCTCGCCGGGCGGCATCGAGGCCTGGTTCGTGCAGGATGCGACCGTGCCGCTGATCGCCATGGAATATTCCTTTGCCGGCGGTTCGGCCCAGGATCCCAAGGACAAATCGGGCGTCGCCAATCTGGTCGGCGATCTCCTCGACGAAGGCTCCGGCGATCTCGATTCCAAGACCTTCCATGAGCGGCTCGATCGCCGTGCCATCGAGCTCTCTTTCAGCGCCACCCGCGACACGTTCCGCGGCAGCCTGCGCATGCTGCGCGACAACAAGGACGAGGCCTTCGACCTGCTGCGGAGCGCGCTGACCTCGCCGCATTTCGAAACTGCCGACGTCGAACGCATTCGCTCGCAGGTGATCTCGGGCCTGCGCCGCGAGACAACCAACCCGACCTCGCTCGCGAGCCGCAAATTCCTGGAGGTTGCCTTTGGCGATCATCCCTACAGTCGGCAGTCCAACGGCAACCTCGACAGCGTTCCGACCATTACGGTTGCCGACATGAAGGATTATGTCGGCCGCGTGCTCGCCAAGGACACGCTCAAGATCGCGGTGGTTGGCGACGTGGATCCCGATACGCTCGGCAAGCTGCTCGACCACACATTTGGTAGCCTGCCGGCCAAGGCCAATCTCGTGCCCGTCCCCGACGTCGAGGCCGCCAAGCCGCCGCAACGCGCCTTCGTGACGCTCGACGTGCCCCAGACCGTGATCACCTTCGGCGGTCCCGGGGTGAAGCGCAGCGATCCGAACTTCATGGCGGCCTATGTCGTCAACCACATCCTCGGCGGCGGCGGGTTGTCCTCGCGGCTCTATCGCGAGGTGCGCGAGAAGCGCGGGCTCGCCTATTCGGTGTTCGAATCACTGCTTTGGATGGAGCATTCGGCGGTTTTCATCGGCAATACCGGCACCCGCGCCGACCGTGCCGGCGACACCATCGATGCCATCGACAAGGAGGTGCGCCGGATCGCCGAGGAAGGCCCGACGCAGAAGGAGCTCGACGAGGCCAAATCCTACCTCAAGGGCTCGCAGATGCTGGCGCTCGACACCTCCTCGAAGCTCGCGCAGGCGCTGCTGCAATATCAGCAGGACAAGCTGCCGATCGACTATATCGAGAAGCGCAACGCCGTCGTGGATGCGGTCACCATGGACGACGCCAAGGCGGCCGCAAAGCGCCTCTGGGGCCAGGGCCTCCTGACCGTCGTCGTCGGCCGCGCTCCGCAGGCCGCGGCGCAACCGGCAGCCGCACCGGCGACGAAGTCGAACTGACGTCTTCCATACCCTTCTGAAATGGCCGGGCTCGCCCGGCCATTTGCATTTGGGGGCGCCATTGCCGAACTTGGGCGTCCGGGATATGTCCGGGCATCACGAATGGTGCCACCATGCTGCGGATATCCCGCGATCTTGTCATCGACGAGGACGACATCGAGATCGGCTTTGTCCGCGCCTCCGGCCCGGGCGGGCAGAACGTCAACAAGGTCGCGACCTCGGCGCAATTGCGCTTCGACACCCGGAAGCTGACGCTTCCGGAGGATGCCGCGTTGCGCCTCGCCCGGCTCGCAGGGCAGCGCATGACCAAGGACGGCGTCATCGTGATCCAGGCCCAACGCTTCCGCACCCAGGAGCGCAACCGCCAGGACGCCATCGACCGCCTTACGGAGATGCTCGGCGAAGCCATGATCCGGCCGAAGCCGCGGCGCGCGACAAAGCCGACCTTTGGCTCCAAGCAGCGCCGGCTCGAGGGCAAGAAACACCGCAGCGACATCAAGTCGAAGCGCGGGCGCGGTTTCGACGACTAGCAGAGACTGCAAAAGAACTCCGGCCGCAGGGCGACCGGAGTTCTGCCGTCTCACTCCATTGGCTAGTAGCGCTTGCCCGTGGCTGCACCGCCCGTCGCGGAATCGTCGGCGGTCCCTTTGTGTGCAGCACTGCCCGTGGTGCCAACCGTGCCCCTGGTGCCCTTCGTCGGCTTCATGCCCGTCGTCTCGCCCGCCGCGCCCGGCTGGGCGCTCATCTCCTCGTCGCCGCTGCCCATTGTGCTGCCTTGCATGGGTTTGCTTTGCACGGCGCCGCTAGGCCTCGCGCCAGACGACGTACCTTGCGCGAGAACCGGTGTCACAATGAGAGCCGAGACGGCGCATGCGATTGCGGAGGTCTTCACCAACTTCATCCATTTCTCCTGGATTTTCGCGATGATCGGTTCGGCGGCTTGATGCGCCGTCCGTCTGAGCCGAACCAGTCCATCGCGTTACGAGCTCGAACGGCGCGACCGCAATGCAACCTGTCTCGTGTGGTGATCGTTTAGGGATTTGACGGCGGTTTCGCGGAATTGTCCTCCGCATATACGGCAGCGCGGAACAACGCACCCGCGTGCACCTCCGCACGCAGCGAAACAGCCCGCTACTACCACCGCATGTTTTGCCGCGCCTAGAGTTTGCGCACGCTGAATTGACGCGACGGGCGGACTTTTGACGATGCGCGCGATCGTGCTGGGATTGTGCACCGCGGTGGTGCTGGTGGTGCGGGTGGCCGAGGCGCAGATGCCCTTGCCGGCTGCAAAGCCGCCGGATGGCGCAACACTGTTCAAGCAGCAATGCGCGGTGTGCCACACCACGAACCTGTCAGAACCGGTGCGGCAGGGTCCGCCGCTGGTCGGGATCGTCGGGCGGCCCGCCGGCAAGGTCGAAGGCTTTCACTATTCAGAGCCCCTCGCAAAAGCAGCCTTCGCCTGGGACGAGACGAAGCTCGACGCATGGCTGACCAATCCGCAAGCCGTGATTCCCGGCGTGGTCATGGTCTACCGGCAGGCGAAGCCGGAGACGCGCGCCGCCATCATCGCCTTTCTTAAGGAGCAGAACTGAGTGGCAAAGCCGGTCCATTCCATGATCCGCGCACTCGACGAGGCGCGCTCGCTCGACTTCTACAGACGGGCCTTTGGCCTGGAAGTCACCGACCGTCTGAAGTTCGCAGACTTTGCCCTGATCTATCTGCGTCACCCCTCCTCACCCTTCGAGTTGGAGCTGACGGTCAATTTCGATCGCAAGGAGTCGTATGCGCTCGGCGACGGCTACGGACATCTCGCCGTGGTGGTCGAGGATCTCGATGCCGAACATGCCCGCTTCGAGCGTGAGAAGCTCGCACCGGGTCCGCTGCGCGACTTCAAGCACGACGGCAAAACGCTGGCGCGCTTCTTCTTCGTCAGCGATCCCGACGGCTACAAGATCGAGGTGATCCAGCGCGGCGGACGTTTCAACTGATCGAACCACAAAATCAAAATCATAAAAGGAGGAATGCCATGAGAGAAGTCGATCGTCGAAGCAGGCACAGCCGCCGCATCTTTCTCAAGGGCGCCGCGGCCGCCGTGCCGGTCGCGGCAGTCGCGACCAGCGTCGCCGTCAGCATCGAGGGCGCCTGGGCCGACGAGGCAAGCGCGCTTTCGCCCGCGACGATGAAGACGCTGCTGAAAGTCGCGCGCGATATCTATCCACACGACGTCCTCGGCGACAGCTACTACATCACCGCGATCAAGCCGTGGGACGGAAAGGCCGCCAAGGACCCCGCCGTCAAGGCGCTAATCAGCGACGGCATCACCAGGCTCGATCAGAACGCGCGTGATCGCCACAAGGCGCCCTATGTCGAAGTGCCCTGGGAAGCCGACCGCGTGGTGCTTTTGAAGGAGATCGAGCAGAGCGACTTCTTCCAGAAGGTGCGCGGCGACCTCGTCGTCTCTCTCTACAACCAGAAAGAGGTCTGGCCGCGGTTCGGCTACGAGGGCTCCTCCGCCGAACACGGCGGCTACATCAACCGCGGCTTCGCCGACATCGACTGGCTGCCGAAGGCTTAAGGCTCACCCAACGGTTCAGGAGAACGCATATGGCAAAATTCGATCTGAACGACTCCAGCGTTGTGGTGATCGTCGGCTCCGGTGCCGGCGGCGGCACGCTGGGTAACGAGCTCGCACAGAAGGGCGTCAAGGTCGTGATTCTCGAAGCAGGTCCCCGCATCGAGAATCAGGACTTCGTCAATGACGAGTGGGAGAGTTTCTCGCAGCTCGCCTGGACCGATGCGCGCACCACATCGGGATCATGGCGCGTCGCAAAAGACTTCTCGGGTCTTCCCGCCTGGATCGTCAAGGCGGTCGGCGGCTCGACCACACACTGGGCTGGCGCGTCGCTGCGGTTCGACGAGCACGAGTTCAAGGTGAAGAGCACCTACGGCAACATTCCCGGCGCCAACCTGCTGGACTGGCCGGTCACGCTCGCGGAGATGGAGCCGTGGTACGCCAAGGCCGAGAACAAGATGGGCGTGACCCGCACCAACGGCATTCCCGGACTTCCCGGCAACAATAACTTCAGAGTGATGGAGGCCGGCGCAAAGAAGCTCGGCTACAAGACGGTGCACACCGGCAACATGGCGATCAACAGCCAGCCGCGCGACGGACGCGGCGCCTGTCAGCAGATCGGCTTCTGCTTCCAGGGCTGCAAGTCCGGCGCGAAATGGTCGACGCTCTACACCGAGATACCCAAGGGCGAGGCGACCGGCAATCTCGAGGTTCGCCCCGCCAGCATGGCGGTCAAGATCGAGCACGATGCCGCCGGCAAAGTCACCGGCGTGGTTTACGCCGACGAGAGCGGTGCAATGCAGCGCCAGAAGGCACGCATCGTTGCGGTCGCCGGCAATTCGATTGAAAGCCCACGGCTGCTGTTGAACAGCGCATCCACGATGTTCCCCGACGGCCTCGGCAACTCAAGCGGTCAGGTCGGCCGCAATTACATGCGCCACATGACCGGTAGCGTCTATGCCGTGTTCGAGAAGTCGGTGCACATGTATCGCGGCACCACCATGGCCGGCATCATCCGCGACGAGGCCGCCAACAATCCGAAGCGCGGCTTCGTCGGCGGCTACGAGATGGAGACGCTGTCGCTCGGACTGCCCTTCATGGCGGCGTTCCTCAACCCCGGCGCCTGGGGACGTCCGTTCACCGCCGCGCTCGACGGTTATCCCAGGATGGCCGGGATGTGGCTGGTCGGCGAGGACATGGCGCAGGAAACCAACCGCATCACGCTCGATCCTGTCGTGAAGGACAAGTTCGGCCAGCCGGTCGCAAGCGTGCACTTCGACGATCATCCCAACGATCTCGCGATGCGCGCGCACGCCTACAAGCAGGGCGCTGCGGTCTACGACGCCGTCGGCGCCACCGTGAGCTATCCGACACCGCCCTATCCGAGCACGCACAATCTCGGCACCAACCGGATGAGCGAGAAGCCCAGGGATGGTGTGGTCAACAAGTTCGGGCAAAGCCACGACGTCAAGAACCTGTTCGTCTCCGACGGCAGCCAGTTCACCAGCGGCGCAGCCTGCAATCCGACGCTGACCATCGTCTCGCTGGCGATCCGGCAGGCGGATTACATTGCGGGTGCGATGCAGAAGAAGGAAATTTGATCCAATCTCGTTCGTCGTCCTGGCGAAAGCCAGGACCCATTGCCCCGGGAAGGAGTTCGGCGAAGGCTTGTTGTTCGGGACTCATACCGCCCATCGCTGATGGATTCCGCGGTATGGGTCCTGGCCTTCGCCAGGACGACATCAGGGCTATTCCGCTGCATCGAGGATGGGCGCAACCGTCGTCTTGAACGCCTGCACCGGCGCTGCCGTCTTGGAGCGGTAGATCAGGCAGGAGCAGCGCAGCAACGAAGCGAAATTGTTGACCTCGCCGTGATGGTCGAGCACCTCGGTGTAGAGCGTCGTCAGGAACTTGCCGACGCTCATGTTCTCCTTGGCCGCGATCTCCTCCAGCGTGTCCCAGAATGCCATTTCCAGCCGGATCGAGGTGCAATGCCCACCGATCCGCAACGAGCGGGTCTGGGATTCGTAGTCGCCTTGGGGCTGATGCGCGAAGAGATGGCACATGGCGTCCTCCCGTCCTGTTGCCATTTTTTCGCGATGCTACACCGCAGCCCGGTACCCCACAATCGGGACGGCAGCCGGAGATCGATCCATCCCGGTTGCGCGATTTTCTCGAACGTCCAATCCCATCAATGCGATAGATAGCCCTTTTCCCCAGCCCGCCACGTTCCTGTTGCCCAACACATGCTTTTGACGCAACACGGCCTAGAATGGCGTTCTCCGCGAATCCAGATCGAAGCCCAAGATCAAAGCCGAAAATCGAGTTTCATGCCCGTCCGCCAATTACCCGAACAGGTCGTCAACCGCATCGCCGCCGGCGAAGTGGTCGAGCGTCCCGCGAGCGTGGTCAAGGAACTGGTCGAGAACGCCATCGACGCCGGCGCGAGCCGGATCGATGTCTTTACCGATGGCGGCGGACGCCGGCGGATCGGCATCACCGACGACGGCGGCGGCATGACCGCCAGGGACCTGTCGCTGGCGGTCGAGCGTCACGCCACCTCCAAGCTCGACGACGAGGACTTGCTGCAGATCCGCACGCTCGGATTCCGCGGCGAGGCGCTGCCCTCGATCGGCTCCGTGGCGCGGCTTGCCATCACCACGCGGCATGCCAGCGAGCCGCACGCCTGGGCGCTCAATGTCGAGGGCGGCGAGAAATCCGAGATCATGCCGGCGGCGCTGGCCCACGGCACGCGGGTCGAGGTCAACGACCTCTTCTACGCGACGCCGGCGCGGCTGAAGTTCTTGAAGACCGACCGGACCGAGGCGGAAGCGATCCGTGAGGTGGTGCGGCGCCTCGCGATGGCGCGACCCGAAATCGCTTTCACGCTCGCGGGCGAAGAGCGCGCGCCGGTGACCTGGGCTGCGGCGCTGCCCGGCGTCGCCGGTCGCCTGACCCGTCTCGGCGACATCCTGGGGGCGGAGTTCCGCAGCCATGCCATCGGGGTCCATGCCGAGCGCGAGGGCGTGGTGGTCGCCGGCTATGCCGCAGCGCCGGCGCTGACCAAAGCCAACGCGCTCGGGCAATATCTCTTCGTCAACGGCCGCCCGGTGCGCGACAAGCTGATCCTAGGGGCAGTCCGCGGGGCCTATGCCGACTATCTGCCGCGCGACCGCCATCCGGTGCTGGCGCTGTTTGTCACGCTCGATCCGCGCGAGGTCGACGCCAACGTGCATCCGGCCAAGACCGAGGTGCGGTTTCGCAACGCCGGCCTGGTCCGCGCGCTGATCGTGCACGGATTGAAGGACGGGCTTGCGCGGGAGGGCCGGCGCACCGCCGCCAACAGCGGCGAAAGCGCGCTGTCCTCGTTCCGCCCCGCATTCACGCCGCGCCCGGCAAGCTGGGACTGGCGCCAGTCGCCATCCGCCCCGGTCGCGCCGATGCCGTCATTCGACGGTGCCGCCGTGCCGGCCTTCGCCGAGCGCGCACAGGCCGCGTTCGATGTCGGCGCACCCAGCGCGGACGTGCGGATCGAATCCCAGCCAGTCAGTGACCTGGTCGACCGCCCGCTCGGCGCTGCGCGCACCCAGATCCACGAGACCTATATCGTCTCGCAGACCCGCGACGGCCTGATCATCGTCGACCAGCACGCCGCGCATGAACGCATCGTCTATGAACGGCTGAAGGCCTCGCTGGCGGCCAACGGCGTGCAGCGGCAGATCCTGCTGATCCCCGAGATCGTCGAGATGGACGAGGCCACGGTGGAGCGCCTGCTCGAGCGCAGCGAGGAGCTGGCGTCGTTCGGCCTTGCGATCGAATCCTTCGGCCCCGGCGCGGTTGCGGTGCGCGAGACGCCGTCGCTGCTCGGCAAGACCAACGCCGGCGGCCTGTTGCGCGATCTTTCCGAGCACATGGCCGAGTGGGACGAGGCGCTGCCTCTGGAGCGCCGCCTGATGCACGTCGCCGCCACCATGGCCTGCCACGGCTCGGTGCGCGCCGGCCGCAGGCTGCGACCGGAGGAGATGAATGCCCTGCTCCGCGAGATGGAGGACACCCCGAACTCCGGCCAGTGCAATCACGGCCGGCCGACCTATGTCGAGCTGAAGCTGTCGGATGTCGAGAAGCTGTTCGGGCGACGGTAACGTTCGAAATTACGGCCGCTTCAAAAACACGAACTCCGTGTCGTCATAAGCGCGCCGCTCCAATTCCTCGAAGCCTTCCGGCGTGACGAACTGCGCAGCCTTCGCCTCTTCCACCACGAGCAGCGCGCCCGGCGTGAGCCAGCCCCCGTCGCGCAAGCTCGCAAGCGCCTTCTCCGCAAACCCTTTGCCATAGGGCGGATCGAGGAACACCAGCGAGAACGGCTCGACCGGATGCGCAGGCCCGAGATCGGTGGCATCACGGCGATAGACTTTTGTCACGCCACCCAGGCCCAGCGTCTCGACATTATTCCGCAGCAGGGCGCGCGCTTCCGCGCCGTTGTCGACGAACAGCGTGAACTTCGCGCCGCGTGAAGACGCTTCGATTCCCAGCGCACCGGTGCCGGCGAAGAGATCGAGCACGCGCGCATCCGCAATCGGATCGTCATAGGCGTGCACGAGGATGTTGAACACGGACTCACGCAGGCGGTCCGCCGTGGGGCGGATGTCGCGCGAGGACGGTGAGGCCAGATTGCGCCCCTTCAATCGACCGCCGACGACGCGCAACGTCAGTCCTCCTTCGGCGCCAGATCGCGCTTGCCGTGATAGCCGCGCTTGGGACGGCGCGGCGGGCCGTAGCCGCTCGCCTCAGCCTCGTTGCGCTCGCGCGCTTCCTCGCTGCCGGTGCGTTGCACCAGCACGCGGCGGCCCTTGCGGTCGTTGATCACGCCGCGCTTGGTCGCCGGCTTCTTCTCGCGCGGCACGTCGTCGCCCTCATGCGAGGCAGATTTCTGCGGCACGTCGAACTGCGCACCCGATTTCTCGATGATCTTTTCGCCGAGCTGGTCGCGCAGCACGCGGGACTTGATCTCGTCGACCTGGCCCTCGGGGACCTCGCCGAGCTGGAACGGGCCGTAGGAGACCCGGATCAGCCGGTTCACCTCGAGCCCGAGATGAGCGCAGACGTTGCGCACTTCGCGGTTCTTGCCCTCGCGGATCGCGAAAACCAGCCAGACATTCGCGCCCTGGTCACGCTCCAGCGTGGCGTCGATCGGACCGTATTTGATGCCCTCGATCTCGATGCCGTTCTTCAGCTCGTCGAGCTGCGCCTGCGTGACGTCGCCATGGGCGCGGACACGGTAGCGGCGCAGCCAGCCGGTGTCCGGCAGCTCGAGCGTGCGCGCGAGCCCGCCATCATTGGTGAGCAGCAGCAGGCCCTCGGTGTTGAAGTCGAGCCGGCCGACGCTGATCAGCCGCGGCAGACCTTCGGGCAGATTGTCGAACACGGTCGGACGGCCCTCGGGATCGTCATGCGTCGTCATGAGGCCGCGGGGCTTGTGATAGAGGAACAGCCGCGTGCGCTCGCGCTCCGGCAACGGCTTGCCGTCGACAGTGACGACATCGTTCGAGGTGATGTCGAGCGCCGGCGAATTGATGACACGGCCGTTGACGCTGACGCGGCCCTGCGTGACCATCTCCTCGGCATCGCGGCGCGAGGCGAGGCCCGCGCGCGACAGCACCTTGGCGATACGCTCGCCGGCCTTCTTCGGCTTGGTCTCTTCCTCGCGGCGCGGCCGCCGCTCGGAATCACGATCGCGCTCGCGATAGGCGCCGCGACCGCCGAAGGCCGGACGCTTCTCGAAGATCCTGCTCTCGTCCTCGTTTTCGCGGCGTGGACGATCGCCGGAACGCGCTTCGCTGCGGGGATGCTCGTGCCAGTCGGAACGGCCCTCGGAACGCTCGCGCGGACGATCGAATTTCGGGCGATCGCCGCCGCGATCGAACCTCGGACGATCATCGCGAGGACGATCGAATTTGGGGCGCTCGCGGAACGGACGATCACCCGATGGACGATCGTCGCGCTTCTGCCAGGGCTTGTCCCCACCGCGGTCGCTGCCGCCAAAATCCTTGCGCGGACCCTTGCTGAAGTCCTTGCGCGGCGGCCGGTCGCCGCGAGGCGCCGCATCGCGCTTCTGCCAGGGTTTTGAATCGCTGCGCTCGCTGCGATTGCGGTCCGGTGCGCCGCGCGAAAACTTCCGCTCGCCGTCGAACTTGCGTTCCGGACGGTCGCCACGCGGCGCATAAGGTCGCTTGTCGCCAAACTTCGCGTCACCGGTTCGGCCGGCCGGACGGGAATCGTCGCGATCCCTGCGCGGCGGACGGTCATCACGCCCATAGGACGGGCGATCACCGCGCGGCTTGAACGGCCGCTTGTCGCCATCGCGCGAGGGGCGATCAGAAAATGGGCGGTCACCACGGGGCTTGAACGGGCGCTTCTCGCCGTCGCGCGACGGACGATCGGAAAACGGACGGTCTTCACGCGGCTTGAAGGGACGATCGCCACGCGGCTTGAAGCTGCGCTCGCCACGATCCTCGCCGCGCGGCCGGTCTTCACGCGGCCGGTCTTGGCGATTGAACTTCGGGCGGTCGCTGAAGTCGCGGCGCGGGGCATCGCCCTCCTCGCGGCGGCGGAATGATGGACGGCTGTCGCGGTCGCCGCGGGGCGGGCGGGCGTCGCCTTTGTCCCCGGGAGGGCCGCGCTTGGCGAACTTCTTGTCGGGCCCGCGTGGTTTGCCGGACCGGCCCTTGGCCGGGCCTCCCTTGGCCGGGCCGCGATCACGCCGGCCGCGGGAATCGTTGTCTTTGTCGCTGTCGCGAGGCATGAATAATCTCACTCAGGGGATGGCCAGAAAGCATTGTGCGCGCTCGTCTCGAGCCGCATGCTCAGGCAAATTCGGTCAAGCACTTCTGCTGAAGGCGCAGCTACTAGCAGGTTTCTCGCGATGATACGAGGCTTGAAAGCCCCCTCTTTCATGGATTTGGCGCTCAAAACGGCCGAAAACGCCGGAAAGGCGGGCGAAGTTCCGATCGGATGTGTCGTGGTCCGCAATTACGAGGTCATCGCCACCGCGGCGAACCGGACGTTAACCGATTACGACCCCACGGCCCATGCCGAGATCGTTGCGCTGCGCGAGGCGGCCAAAAAGATCGGCAGCGAGCGTCTGGTCGACTGCGACCTCTACGTGACGCTGGAGCCGTGCACCATGTGTGCGGGCGCGATCTCGTTTGCAAGGGTGAGGCGCCTGTATTACGGCGCCGCCGACCCCAAGGGCGGCGCGGTTGAATCAGGTGTGCGGTTCTTCACCTCGCCGACCTGCCATCACGTCCCGGATGTCTATTCCGGGGTCGGCGAAAGCGAGTCGGCGCGGATGCTGAAGGACTTCTTTCGCGAGCGGCGCTAAGGCGCGGCAAAGAACTCGCGCAGCGCCTTCGCGGTGACGCCGGGATTTTCCTCGGTGAGGAAGTGGCCGGAATCCACCGGCATGCCGTCCACGTTGGTCGCCCATTGCTTCCAGATGTCGAGCGGGGTGGCGGCGGCTTGCGCCACGCCGGCATTGCCCCACAGCGCCAGCATCGGAATGGTGATCTTCTTGCCGGCCTCGAAATCGGCCTTGTCGAGATCGTAGTCGAAATAGGCGCCGGCGCGATAATCCTCGCACATCGCGTGGACGCGGGCGGGATCGCGGAACGGGGCGATGTAGTGTTCGAGCGCGCGCTTGTCGATCGCATCGAGCGTCTTCGATTTGGTCTGGCTCGCCATCTTGAAGCGCAGGAAGAACTCGCCATTGCTCGCGACCAGCGTCTCCGGCAGCGGATAGGGCTGCGCCAGAAAAGTCCAGTGATAGATCTTCAGCGCATAGGCGCGGTTCATCCGCTCCCAGTAATTGTAGGTCGGCAGGATATCGAGCACCGCAAGCTTCGACAGCCGGCCGGGATGATCGAGCGCCAGCCGATACGAGACGCGGCCGCCGCGATCATGGCCGGCGAGCGCGAAGTGCACGTGGCCGAGGCGCTCCATCGCCTCGACCATGGCCTTGGCCATCGCGCGCTTGCTGTAGGGCATGTGCAGCGCGTCGCTCTCGGGCATGTCGGACCAGCCATAGCCGGGCAGATCGGCGATGATCAGCGTGAACCGGTCGGCCAGCTGCGGCGCCACGCGGTGCCACATCACGTTGGTCTCGGAGAAGCCGTGCAGCAGCAACAGCGGCGGTCCCTTGCCGCCGACGCGGGCGAAGATGCGGCCGAAGGAGGTGTTGATCCATTCGGAGGCGAAGCCGGGATAGAGGTCGGCGAGATCGGACATCTTCTGCATCCTTATCTGTCAGCGTGGGATCTGCTCGGTCTTGAGAATGCCCCAAAACAAAAAAGTCGAAAAACAACCCCATGCACAGTAGCTAAGTCCAACAGCCGCCTACACAAATTCGGAGTGCCGACGGGCACGGCGGAAATTGCGCGCGCGTGCGAAAAAAGCGTGTCAGCCCTTGGACTTCTCGGCGTCCACGGCCTGCCAGCCGATGTCGCGGCGGCAGAAGCCTTCCGGCCAATTGATGCGGTCGACGGCCTGGTAGGCGCGCACCTGCGCTTCCGTCACGGTCTTGCCGAGCGCGCAGACATTGAGGACGCGGCCGCCATTGGCGAGGATGGCGCCGTCCTTCTCGACCGTGCCGGCGTGGAAGATCTCGGCGGTCTCGACCTTGGCGGCGTCATCGAGCCCCTCGATCCGCGTGCCTTTCTGGTAATCGCCGGGATATCCCTTTGCCGCCATCACCACCGTGAGCGCGGCCTCCGGATGCCAGCGCAGGTCAAAGTTCTTCAGCTGCCCGTCGCAGGCGGCGAGGAAGGCCGGCACGATGTCCGACATCATCCTGAGCATCAGCACCTGGCACTCGGGATCGCCGAAGCGGACGTTGAACTCGAACAGTTTTGGCCCTTGCGTCGTCAGCATGATCCCGGCGTAGAGAATGCCGCGAAACGGCGTGCCGCGCTGCTTCATGCCTGATACCGTCGGCAGAATGATCTTGGCCATGATCGCGTCATGGATCGCCGGCGTGACCAGCGGCGTCGGCGAATAGGCGCCCATGCCGCCGGTGTTCGGGCCGACGTCATGGTCGAACACGCGCTTGTGGTCCTGCGCGGAGGCCAGCGGAATGGCGGTCTCGCCGTCGCACAGCGCGAAGAAGCTGATCTCGCGGCCCGGCAAGAACTCCTCGATCACGACCTCGGCGCCGGCCTCGCCAAAGGTGCCGTCGAACATCATGGCGATGGCGTCCTCCGCCTCGCGCACCGACTTGGCGACGACGACGCCCTTGCCGGCGGCAAGACCGTCGGCCTTGACCACGATCGGCGCGCCCTGGCTCTGGACGTAGGCACGCGCATCGGCGGCGTTGGTGAATCGCTTGTAGGCGCCGGTCGGAATGCCGAACTCGGTGCACAGCGCCTTGGTGAAGCCCTTCGAGCTTTCGAGCTGGGCGGGGATCCTGTCCGGCCCGAACGCCTTGATGCCGGCGGCGGTGAGGTCATCGACGATACCGGCCGCCAGCGGCGTCTCCGGGCCGACCACCACGAGCTCGACCGCATTCGTCTTGCAGAAGTCGATCACGGCGGCATGGTCGGCGACATCGAGCGCCACGCATTCCGCCTCGCGCGCGATCCCGGCATTGCCCGGCGCGCACCAGAATTTGGTCACCAGGGGAGAGGCCGCGATCTTCCACGCCAGGGCATGTTCGCGACCGCCGGAACCAAGCAGGAGAATGTGCATCGAGGGCTCAGAAATGAGGGATTTGCTGGGGGCGGAGGTCGCACGAATCGGGGCCGGGCTCAAGGGGGCGGCGCCCGAACTCCCCGTCATTCCAGCGCTCGCCGCTGAGGCGCGAGCCCGAATTCATCGGGACCATACGCAGACGACCAGCGATGGGATTGACCGGCTCTCCTGCTCTCAAGCTCAACTTGCTTACCCAAATCCTTCAAGATGGCCATCTCGTAGATGACGCGTCCCTTGTCGAAATCGCCAGTGCCATTGTGGCGGCACGTTTGCCGGACAATAGTTGGGTACGTGGACACATCAAACAAACGCTAAGTGGTCTCGGTTCTTCGTCTATATGGAGCTTGTATGCCCAAATCTGGCTTGCTTCGAAGTACTCATCGAACGATGAACTCATGGCAATAATTGACACGAAGGCCTCCATGTGGGGAAGCAACGAGCATCTCACTCGATTAGTCGCAGGAATGTTTTCCAGATTTGTTGGCTCTCCGCTTCAATCAAAGTTTGAGGCAATACTTCGCAAGGCAGGGGGCTTTGCTACCTCAAGTGTAACGCAGTTTCACCGCGAGCTTGCTAATACCGTTGCTGGCTTCACAGCCATCAGAAAGTTCATCGTTGCTCACAACACTTCACTTCCAAATCGCATTTCGCACGCAAAGTTTTTGATGCTCCTCTCGCTCCTTCGGAACGCGGGCATTGCGCCGGTGGCAGTAACCCAGTTGAAAACCATCCACGCAGTCGCTCTAACGGACCCATTTTACGCTCACCTTGTACCGTAAGCAGCCCGTAGGATGGGTTGAGCCCTTGCGAAACCCATCGCACTTGTTTCGTGGTAACGTCCCGTCATGACCGCGTACCGCCGCAACTTTCTTCCGGGTGGGTGCTTCTTCTTCACGGTCAACCTGGCGGAGCGGAAGCTAGCGTTGCTGACGGATCATATCGGGTTGTTGCGCACGGCGTTTCGTGAAACGCACCGACGCCATCCATTCACGATCGATGCCATCGTGGTGCTGCCTGATCACCTTCACACGGTGTGGACGTTGCCAGAAGGTGGTGCCGATTTTGCAATGCGCTGGCAGTTGATCAAATCCACCTTTTCGCGCGGCTTGGCGCGCAACGAGAGGATATCCCCAAGCCGCGCGGCCAAAGGTGAACGGGGCATCTGGCAAGCAGATATTGGGAGCATACCATTCGCGACGAAGCTGATTTCGCGCGGCATGTAGACTATGTTCATATCAATCCGGTCAAGCACGGGCTCGTCGACAGAGTCCGTGACTGGGCGCCCTCCTCGTTTCATCGCCACATAAAGTTCGGCAATTACCCGGCCGATTGGGCCGGCGATCAGTCGGATGACGGCCGCGATTTCGGAGAACGGGGATAGAGAAGCGATGGGTTTCGCAAGGGCTCAACCCATCCTACGAGCTTTGTACCAGTAAAGCAGCGTTGGCCCCTTGATGCCTCGGACCCCGGAGAATCGTACTCGCTTTCGGCACCTGCACACGGCGCCCGGATCGGCATCCGACGCAAGGAAACGCGCGAAGCCGTCCTGCTATGGGAGCGCCAGAATCGCCCGCAATTTCTCGTTCAACTGATCGATAGAAAACGGCTTGCCTATCGCGGGCGAACTGTTGAACTCCTCCTCGAGCGGAGGTCCGCCGTAACCCGTGCTGAACAGGAAGGGAATCCTTCGCTCCCGCAAGATGCGAGCTACCGGAAAAACAAGTTCGCCAGCCAGGTTCACATCAAGGAGCGCCAAATCGAACGATGCCGTCGTCGCGAGTTCGCACGCCTTTTGTACGTGGGCTGCTGAGGCAACGACCTTCAAGCCCAGTTCCTCAAGCATATCTTCGAGCATGAGGGCCACAAGGCCCTCATCTTCGACCAGGAGAACCTTGGCGCCGGACAGCTCAACCATTGGACGCTGCAGGCATAATGGGAAACACCATGCGGCAGCGAGTGCCCTCCGGCTCGAATACCAGATCGAACTCACCTGCGAGATCATGCTCGACGCAACGTTCCATCAACCGCGTGCCGAAGCCGCGCCGCTTTGGAGGCGTAACAGGTGGTCCGCCACGTTCGTGCCATTCGCAATCCAGCACGGCTTGCGAGCGCTCGCCGGCGCTGATCCGCCAAGTGAGCGAAACTGATCCATTCGGCACTGAGAGTGCGCCGTACTTCGCCGCATTGGTCAGAAGCTCGTTGAGCACCATGGTGATGCTAAGTGCCATGCGGGCGTCTAGTTCAACGTGCGGCCCGCTAGTCAGCACCCGTCCGCCCGACATCGGAGCGACGATATCGTGGACGAGCTTTTCGAAAGGCGTATCCTGCCAGTTTCGCTTCGTCAGCAGGTCATGTCCGCGGGCGAGCGCAAGCAGCCGTCCCGTGAAGGTCGGCAGAAATTCCTGCAGATCGGCGGCGTGACGGGCGGTCTGGTTCGCCAGAGATTGCACCGTGGCCAGGGTGTTTTTCACACGGTGGTTTAGTTCGTCGATGAGAGCCTTTTGAGCGTTCTCGGCGTTCTTCCGCTCGCTAATGTCGACGAGCATGTTGATGGCGCCGACAAGATTGCCGTCCGCGTCGCGCAGCGGCGTTGGAAAAGGAATAAACGGCACGCGTCTGCCGTCTGGACGTTCGGCCACCGCTTCGGCACCGCGAACCGGCCGGTTTTCGCGCAGCGCAACAGCCATCGGGCATTCATTGTGCGGCAGCGGCGAGCCGTCGGGCCAATAGAGCTTCCAGGTCACACACCATTCGTCGCCTGGCTGCGGCGTTCTGCCCGCCATCTCGACGGCAGCCCGATTGAAGAAATTAATGCGCCCCTTGGCGTCCGTCGTGTAGATGGCTGCTGGCAACGCCTCGAGGAGATCGCGCATGCGCTGCTCGCCTTCACGCAAGCGATCCTCCAGTTGCTTGGTGGTGGTGACATCCTGAGCGACCCGCACGCCATAAAGGAAGCAGCCTTCCGAATCCCGCACCGACGAACTGAAGATATCCAGATGGCGAACGGACCCGTCAGGCCGTAGTACACGCTTGCGAACCGTGTAGTTCTCGATGTCGCCGCGGACTTGCCGCGCGTACAATTCGGCATCTTCGGTCTGATCGTTGGAATCGGTGTAGTCGAGGAAGGTCATCCCCAACAGTTCGTCGCGTTTGCGCGCGGTGATGCGGCAGAGGGAATCATTCACCCGCAAGAAGCGACCGTTCTCGTCGGTCTCCGAAATGCCGACGCTGGCGGCCTCATAAGTCGCCGCAAGCCGCGCCTCACTTGCTTGCCGTGCCTCTTCGGCAGCATGCAGTTCGGTGACGTCGGTCGTGAAGCAGCGCGTGTTGACAAACTTGCCGTCCACAATGCGGCTGTTCGAGGTAATCAGGACATGCTTGATCGTGCCGTCGCGGGCGCGCAGCCGGGCAGGGTAGCGCTGCAGCGGCTCACCGCATGAAAGACGCTGGAGAATATCGCCAATCACGGGAGCGTCGGCGTGGAACTCGGCGACATGACGCCCGATATACTCCTCGGGCCGGTACCCAAGCAGATCCAATTCGGCCTTATTGGCGCGAATGATAATTCCCTCGCCACTGACGATGTGAAGGCCCACCGCGCCGTTGTCGAAAAAGTCCTGCAGATCCTGCGTCGTGCGGCGGACTTCCTCCTCGACCTGCTTGCGTCCGGTGATGTCCTGGAAGCAATTGATGGCGCCCTGGATGCGACCAGAAAAGTCGCGCAACGCCCGGATGTTGACCATGGCCGTGAAGCGAGAGCCATCCGGCCGCGCCATTATCACTTCGGCATTGCGCGTCGGCGTTCCCGCGCGAACGGCGGTGGCCATGGGGCAGTCGGCATGCGCGAGGGGAGTTCCATCCAGCAGGTAGAGCTGGTGTGAACCGCAGAAGCGCTCCCTCCCAACATCAGGTGTGCGCCCCCACAGCACCACAGCCTCCGCGTTATAGGCGACCAGCAGCCCCTCCGCGTCACAGAGATAGACTGCGCCCGGAATGGCATCGAGCGCGGCAGCGCCGGCCGCAACCAGGGCCTCGAACTCCGTGGGGCGGTGCCGGGCGGAGAGTGGGAATTCTTCTACGTTCGACATGCGGGTGCCCGGCTCTCGGGGGCGAGAGGAACGACGACCCGATACGAGCGTCGTTCGTGCAATGGGCGGACGCCCCTCCGGCCCGCCGAACTGCTCTTAACGCATCACGGGCCCCTTGGTTCCCCCCGTAGGTACGGGTTCGCGAGGGTCCGCTAATGTGAAGGGTTTCGGATGCCGGCCCCATGACGGTGTTGCCGCGCACACGGGGGCCGGCGTCCGAAAGCCTCCAAAGGAGGAAACCGCGCTGGGGGGACG
>NZ_JADPIQ010000025.1:0-976 GCF_023073015.1 Bradyrhizobium sp. 87 | reverse complement strand
GGACCGGCCAAACCAGGTGTGGGCGGCCGACATCACGTATTTGCCCATCGGCCGTGGCTTTCTCTATCTCGTCGCCGTCATCGACTGGGCGAGCCGTGCGGTTCTGGCGTGGCGGTTGTCGAACACGATGGACGTCTCGTTCTGCGTGGCGGCTCTGGAAGAGGCGCTGGCGACGTACGGCACGCCGGAGATTTTCAACACCATCGTCATGTTGCGCAGCAGATAGGGATAGATCTTGTGGCCTCGCGTTCGCGCACGTCCTCGCTCTCCCGCCGGACACCCGCGTCAAAAGCTCGGGCCGCCTGGTCCAGCAGTTGCTTCTTCCAGGCATAGATCTGGTTCGCGTGAACCTCATGGCGCTGGCCAGATCGGCCACCGTCGCCTGCTCCCGCACGGCTTCCAGCGCGATCTTTGCCTTCAACGCCGCGTCGATCTTCCGTCGTGTCTTTTCGTCATCATGCCCTCCGTCTATCAAACGGAGCGGCCCTTTTCCAACTAAGCCTCTGGTCCTAAAATCGGGGTCCATTTCAATCATGGTTGCGGGAACACGTTCCAACGGCACCAGAGGTGATCTCTTCACTGACGGTCCGTGTCGTTGTGATGAGCCGTGTCCGGTTGAAGACGTGCATGTAGGACGTCCGACAGTAAGGCTGGCGCGTAGCCCGCCGCCTCAGTGCGAAGCACGAGGTTTTTGCCATTCTTTAAGCAACACTCGCACCACCCCTTTTGCGGCACACTGATTGCTAGGGACGCGGGGCAGAGCCGTTGGTTGCTGCGGATTTTGGAGGGCGGCAGCGACGCCCGCCAAGTCCGGATATAATGTAGGTTTTGCGATGAGCCGGATGAGGCGGTCCGACAGTCGACCTTCTGCCCCGCGCGGTCTCGAAAGACCGCGCTGGTCGGCTGCCTTCATTTCACTGGTTAGTACATGTGCTCTTTACTTATGCTGGAGTCGCCGGAATTCCGAGAAGCCCTA
>NZ_JADPIQ010000121.1:0-79050 GCF_023073015.1 Bradyrhizobium sp. 87 | reverse complement strand
GATTCAACCCGCACACATCATCGCATGGTCCTTCTGGCGCAGAGCTCACCAGGCTGCCGCTCAACGCGCCCACTTCAAATCAAAAAAGCAACTGTAATGCTAGACCGGACCACAGCCCTAGAAGAGGCTCGACGCTTGATCTGGATCAAGCGTGCGGCGTGAGAGCAGGGGCTAGTTCGCCTCAGCATGCGCGGCATGGCTGAAGGCGCGTCCGTGAAAACACTCCGTCAGATATTCTCCGGAGACGAGATCATCCAGCTTCTGATCCGACTCGGATTGCTGGGGCTGCTGCTCGTCTGGGCGCTCCTGCTGGTCCGTCCATTCATCCCCATTTTGGCCTGGAGTGTCGTGCTTGCTGCTGCGCTGAACCCGGCTTTTCGGCGCCTCAGCGACATTCTCGGCGGACGGCCGAAGCTTGCGGCGACGATCCTCACGCTCGTCAACCTGGCTGTGGTGATCGGACCGGCGACCTGGCTGGGCATGGGCGCGGTCGACGGGATCACCGATCTTGCCGCCCAGGTGACGGCCGGTGAATTGCATGTGCCTTCGCCGCCGCAGTCGCTCAAGGAGTGGCCACTCATCGGGCCTCAGCTCTTCGATCTCTGGGATCAGGCGACGACCAACCTCCGGTCGCTCTTGCGCGCGGTCGTGCCCTATTTGAAGCCATTCGCGACCACCTTGCTTGGGTTTGCCGGCAATGCCGGTGTGGGAACGGTCAAGTTTCTGCTGTCGGTGGCGGTGGCCGGCGTGCTGTTTCCGTATGGACCTCAGCTCGTGGCCGCAGGGCGCAGCTTTCTGTCCCGCATCGTGCCGGACCAAAGCGAGCATTTTCTGGACCTGGCAGGAGCCACGATCCGTGCGGTGGCTCAAGGCGTGATCGGCGTTGCCATCATCCAAGCCTTGCTGGCGGGAATAGGTTTCAAGCTCGCCGGCATCGCCAGCGCGGGCCTTCTTGCTTTCGTGGTGCTGTTGCTGTCGATCGTGCAGATCGGCGGGACCATCGTCATCCTGCCGGTCATCATCTGGATATGGACCGACAAGGAATTCCCGATCGCGCTCCTGCTGACGGTGTTTCTCGTGATCGTGTCGGTGCTCGACAATATCCTGAAACCGCTCGTCATGGGGCGCGGCCTGACCACGCCGGCGCTGGTCATCCTGATCGGAGTGATCGGCGGAACTCTCTTCCATGGAATCATCGGCCTCTTCATCGGACCGATCATTCTGTCTGTCGTCTGGGAGTTGACAGTCGCCTGGATCCGCGCCGAACGGGCTGCGCCCGCACAGCTGGCAATCGAGCGTTGACCTCCATGAGCTCGATGGAAGCTCTCGGCTGAAGATACGACGACCGGTCGGAGATGGTGGTGGAAATGCCTGGCTCACCCGCTGACGTTGCTCTGACCGTCGATGCCGGGCGTCGACATGCTGCAACATTTGCGGTGTGAGTGCCATGGACACCATTCTTGTCATCAATGCCGGCTCCTCTGATCTCCGATTCCAGATCTACTCTGTCGAAGGAGACGGCAGGCTACGGCAACGGCTCAAGGGGCAAATGGACGGCATCGGGCGCTGTCCGCGCTTGCGGGCGAGCAAGGCTGGCGGTGGTCCGCTCGCCAATCGCGCTTATCCAGTCGAAACAGTGCCGGATGTTGCGGCTGCGATGGACATCACCAGCACCTGGTTGCGGGACGAGCTTCATATAAATCCGATTGCAGTCGGGCACCGCGTCATTCACGGTTGTACAGAGCATGACCGGCCGGTCCTCATCGATCACGAAGTCCTGGCGTGCCTGGAGCGGTTGACCGCGTTGGCGCCGTTTGACCTCCCGCATAATCTGGCGCCAATCCGTTCGATCCTGGCAAATTTCCTGGCGCTCCCGCAGGTCGCCTGCTTCGACACCGCATTTCACCGAACGCGTGCCGCGGTCGCCGACGATTGTGCCATTCCCCGTCAGCTCTATGCCGAGGGCGTACGACGCTACGGCTCTCATGGTCTCACTTACGAATATATTGCGAAGGCCTTGCCCAGGATTGCGCCGGAAATCGCGATGAGACGGGTGATAGTCGCGCGTCTCGGGAGCGAGGCATCGATGTGCGCGCTCAGCGGTGGACTAAGCGTAGAGAGCACAATGGCCTTCACCGCGCTCGACGGATTGCCGATGGGGGTGCGAGCGGGGCAAATCGATCCGAAAGTCGCGGTCCGCGGTGATATGCGTCAGCTCAAAGCAAGTAAGGACGCGAGCGCGAAGTTCGCCATCGATCATTTCGTTTATCGAATCGGTCTCAACGCGGGCATGCTCGCAGCTGCGTTGCAGGGCCTTGACGCGTTCGTCTTCACGGCAGAGGTCGGCGACAACTCCGCATTGCTCCGTTCGCGCGTGGCGGAGCAGCTCGCATGGCTCGGTGTCAAGCTCGATGCAAAAGAGAACGCACTGCAATCGCGGCTGATATCGTCTCCAGCGAGCCGCATCCCGGTCTACGTCGTGCCCTCCGACGAGGATATCATGATCGCCAGGCACACGCTGGCACTGCTGATGAACCGTAGCCCGGGAGCGCCAAGCTGAGCGTCATGATCGGGCTCCCTGGTGGCCGGGGTGTGCGCAATGCGCGTGCACGCCCGCGGCACGTTGATCTGCATCAACGCCCGCATCGTACCGCGGGCCGGATGGCAGTGCTGACCAATCAAACCGCACCAGTCGGGGAGCTCGCGATGGTCGTCCAATTTCTGCTCGGCACTTTCATCAGCGTGATCAACATCATGATTCATGCGCTGGTGACCGTCGCAGCGATCGACATCGCCCGCAGCGCGGGATTGAAGCATACAATGCGGCCCCGATCTCACATGATGGCGGTGATGGTCACGATAGCTGTCATTTTGATGGTTGCACACACGGTCGAGGTTCTTGTCTGGGCGCTGGCTTACGCTCTGGTTGGTGCCGCGCCCGAGGGGAGCGAGTTGCTGTATTTCACCTTCGTGAACTACACCACGCTGGGCTACGGCGATGTCACGCCAGTGCAGGGATGGCGGCTGACGGGGCCGATGACTGCCATGAACGGCATTCTGATGTTCGGCTGGTCGACCGCAGTCCTGTTCGAGGTGTTACGCAAGACCCTTGAACATCTCTCGGCAATCGCGGCGCCCGGCTTCAATTCTGGAGATCATCAAGAGCTGCGAGCTGATGCCGGTCCAGGAGCATGATCTGCCGCTGGGTGCTGCCGATGAAGCCGAGGATGCCGAGGTCGTGAAGGCGGGACAGGGCGCGGGACACGGTCTCCAGGGTCAATCCGAGGTAGTCCGCGATGTCGCGCCGGGACATTGGCAGGGCCAGAATTCCTGCGGCCGTTAGCCGCGTATCCATCTCGAGCAGGAAGGCCGCCACCCGCTCCAGCGAGGTCTTGCGGCCGAGCAGCAGCATGTGATCTTCCGCATGCTGAAGGTTGTTGGCAGTCATGCTGAGCAGGTTCCGGGCAACCATGGCATCGCCTTCTGCGACGAGTTCGAGGCTCTGCCGTTTAACCAGGCGTACGGTCGTGTCGACGATCGCTTCCGTTGTGAATCTATGCTCGCTGCCGTTTTCGAGCCCGAAGATGTCGCCAACCAGGTGGAAGGCGCCGATCTGGCGGCGCCCGTCTGACAGGAGCTTGTAGCTTCGCACGGCGCCTCATTTGACCTGATAGACGTATTCGGCCGGCTCTTTCTCGCCGTAGATTTCGATGCCTTTTTTATAGGTAAATTCGTTTAAACTGATGATCGGATTTGAACTGGTATTCAGGCCAAGCTCGCGGAGTGAATGGTGCCGCGAGGAAGCGTCGGCAGCGTTGCGAACCAGCATGGCCAACTCCCGAACTGGTGCTGACGCGATAGCCGCGAGCAGCTTATTTCCATCACCGGGAATACGGAGCCGCCGATAAATCACCCTTCCCGCAAAGGTTGTTTAAGCCAAAAGCCGGCTTTGCAACCATTGTCTGTAGGTGCATTGTACCAAAGTACAGGGACGGCGATGGTGCGCTGGATGAGAAACCTGTCAGAACATCTGTCGGATTGCCCGGCCTAGGCTTACGTCGCGCATTCCGCCTGAAGTCGTGCCACTGCGGGCGGGCTGCTTTCATTGATGTTGACCTCGGGGTGCGAGGTGTCTTGAATTGCTTCTAAGGCTTGCGCGAGCGGTGGGTGTTCTGCTTGCAAGAACAGGTCGGGAGGAAAACATTGCCTGGCTTCGTCTATGTGGTCGATGACGACCCATCGTTTCGCACCGCCATCCAGCGTCGGCTCAAGCTTGCCGGCTATGAGGTTGTGACCTACGCGTCGGCGCAACAATTGCTCGAGGATCCCCCGGGCTCCGAACATCCGGGCTGCATCCTGCTCGACGTGCAGATTCCGGGCCTGAGCGGCCCTGAGTTGCAAGCGTGCCTCGCCCAACGACCTTCGCCGTTGCCGATCGTATTCCTGACAGGGCATGCTGATACCGCAACGACTGTTCGCGCGATCAAGGCCGGCGCGGAAGACTTTCTGACCAAACCAGTATCTTCGGAACAGTTGATCGGCGCGATCGAGCGCGCACTGGTTCGACAAGAGGTGGTGCGCGGCCAACAGGGCAAGCTGGATTCGTTTCGTGCTCGTTTGACGTCTCTGACGCGACGCGAGCGACAGGTCTTCGACCTCATCGTGCGCGGGAAGATCAATAAGCAAATCGCTTACGAGCTTGGAACACCGAGCGCACCGTAAAGGCCCATCGGCACCAGGTGATGGGAAAGATGCAGGTGCCGTCTTTGGCCGAGCTGGTCTCCGTCGCCGAGCGGCTCGGACTTCTGAGCTCGCAGCCGGCGTGAACCGTCGGACTGTTTGCGGTAGGTGACGTCAATCTCGCGATCAGACCTGTACGATAGGACAATACGAAATATTGTTGACAGATTCTGGCAACGACTGCCTAGTTGGCCATTGGATTTGCGCAGGAACATTTGCGGCGCCTCGTCGTTGTGAGGCGGGTGCAGAGTGTTCGATGAGAAAGCTCACCCATTGTTTGCACGCAGGTCAATATACGTTGTGGATGACGATTCATCGATGCGGCGAAGCATGGAGCGGTTGCTGCGGAACCACGGCTTTACCGCGGTTGTTTTCGAGTCCGCCGGTGCATTGCTTAGTCATGGCCACCTCGAAGACGCGTGCTGCCTCGTGCTGGACGTCAATCTGAACGGCGAGTCGGGTATCGCCCTGCGGCGCAAGCTGGCAAGTGACGGCGCTAAGGTGCCTGTCGTCTACATCACGGGCAACGACAGCCAGGCAAATCAGGCGGCCGCGATCGATTCCGGCTGTGCGGCCTATTTGAGCAAGCCCTTCGCGGCCAGCGAGCTGATCGCAACGGTTGAACGCGCCTGCGCCAAGAGCGCTTGAGTTGTTCTCACCTGCTCACTCCTCGATGTCCTGCTCCAGGATCTGTGCAGGCGCGCCTTTGTGAGCCGGGCCGAACTGTGCCAGCGGCAATGACGTCGTCAGAGACAGAAGGTTGGAGTCGGTGACCTCAAGGACGAGAGCCGTGCCGGCATCCATGTCGTTGATGAACTTGGGATCGGCTGCGTCGGCGGCAATGCAGGTATTGCTCAGGCACCAGGTGTAAGGCAATGACTGGACGTTGGCCCCGTCGATCGTCAGCTTGACCGGCTTCTGCAGATACATGCCGACGGGAACGAACACTTGTAGGCGCGCAATGGGGTCGCCGTCACGCTCGATGAGGTCCACGCGGATTGCCATCTGACCCGTAGCAAACCGCCCCGTGATCGAGGTTCGGCACAGCATCGGCGTTCCTGCAGGCCGTACGCAAAGCTTCGTCCAGCCGCCATAGGTGATCTCCTCGGCTTCGCGCTGCCCGCGAGGTGCGATTTCGGCGGACTTTACCTCTGGGGTCGGCTTTGGCGCGGCTATATTCTGCGCTGAAGCTGGTCGGGCAACAGCCGCCGCGAACAATATCGACACGCAGACGAGCGCACGCCCGGACAAAAGCACTGAAGTTGCGTCGATCATGTTCTGCCTCCAGGCGGCAGCTCTGCGGCTATTTCTGCGCGTCAAGGAATCGTTCGACGAGCGGTGCCCACATCGGAATCGTGTCGGGCGAGCCGATGAGGAAATGTCCTTCGCTGACGGGCCGAACCACATAGGCGAACATAGGTAGCGGCAGTGGCAAGGCCCAGACCTCTTCCTGGATACGAACATTGTGGTCGGCGCGTCCCGGGGCTAGAAAGCAGGCCAGGATGCTCAATGCCGCGGCGAAGTAGGTCACTGTCGAAGCATGCCGCAGGTTCACGCGCGCCTCCTTCAACCGGCGAAAGTGCTGGCCACGATGATCGGTCCAAGCACGGTTAGGACGACATTGCCGACAGCGTAAGGTACGGCGACCCCGAGCACGGGGGTTTGGCTTTCTGCTACTTCGCAGGCGCCGGTCACGGCGGCGTCGACCGTCATGGCGCCGGCCAGCGCTCCGCAAATGATGACCGGGTTCATGCGGAGTACGCGATGGGCAAACAGGGTCGTCACGATCAGCGGCACCAGCGTGACGACCAGGCCCATGCCGACCAGCAACATGCCATGCGACTGGATTGCGACCCAGGCCGCGTGGCCGTTCCCGAGCCCGATCGCAGCGATGAAGCCACCAAGGCCGAGATCGCTCAGCGTCTGCTGCGCTGCGGGGGGCATTGCACCCATCGTCGGCCGCCGAGAGCGCAGCCAGCCGCAGAAAAGCCCTGCAATCAGGGCGCCGCCGCCACCTCCCAACGTCAGGGGCACAGACCCGATCTTGACGCTCACGAGACCGGCAAGCAGACCTATGGCAATGCCTGCGGCAAGGAATGCGATGTCGGTACGATCTTCGGAGCTCAGGATCTGTCCAACCTGCCAGGCGGCGCGCTCGATGTTGCGGGTGCTGCCGACAAGCGTCATGACGTCACCGACATAGACGCGGGTGTCCGCGCTCAAGGGGACTTCGCGTCCCATCCGCGTCAAGGTGCGCAGGAACACGCCGCGCGCGGCGTCGCCGACGCGGTCGGCCACGTCCTTGACGGAGCGGCCGTGGAGCTTGCGATTGTCGACGAGGACGTCGACCACATTGCCTGGAAGAGCCTTCAGGATCTCGTCGGCGTCGATTTCGGTGCCAACAATCGGCTTTGCGGCGACAATGGCCGCCGTGCGACCCGCGATGACGATGTCGTCGGCCGCTTCAAGAACCGTGTCGCGATGCGGCTCGACGTCAGCTCCCCCGCGCACGATCCGCTCGATTACGCTGCGGCTGCCGATCTCGTCTTCGAGCGCGCCGACCGTGCGTCCCGCCGCTGCCGACACCCGGTACGCGCGCGCTTGGAATTTCCGATAATGCAGATTTTCGGTCTGCGGCGGGTTTCCTCCCGACAGCTCCGCTTCCAGCTTCGCAGCCTCCGCCTTCAAATCGATCCGCATCAATTTCGGCGCGACGAAGGGTACGAACAGAAGCGTGAGGATGTAACCAAGGACGTACGTCACCGCGTATCCGGCGGCGATATTCGCCTCCTGCTGCTCCAGCACGTCCTTGGCGAGCCCGAGTTGGGCCAGCGCGCCGGATGCGGTGCCGATCACCGAAGATTGCGTCAGGGCTCCCGCAGCGAGCCCCGAAGCGGTGCCGGGACCGAGTGCGAATGCCTTGGCAAATATGAGAACGATGACGAGCCCGGTGCCGCCAAGCACGAGCGCGAGGGCGACCTGCGCCAAGGTCCGGATGCTCAGAGAAGCAAAGAACTCTGGCCCCGTCCGGTACCCGATCGTGAATACGAGCAGGCTGAAGAGGATGACTCTCAGTAGCGCTGGAAATGTGAAGGTGCCGAGCTGCCCGATCAGGACCGCCACGATGAGCGTGCATGCGGTGGTGCCGATCGAAAATCCAAAAATACGGACGCCGCCAAGGATGGTGCCGAGCGCGACCGACAGCAGCAGGAAGATTTCCGGCGCGGCAGAGATGATCCACCTGACGGTAATCATGGCGCATTGCCTCCAGTAGTTACGGGCCAATCTCGTTGCCGAAAGCTGGCGACAGTTGATCCAGATCAATCCTGGTCGGCGGCAAGCTTGCTCCTTGTGGAGCCTCAAGAGTCAAAGCCGATCTTCGGACATGAGCACGATGGATACTGCCGCTGCTTCGTCGATACGCCGCGACGAAACGGTGCCGATTGCGCTGCTGCTTGCCTTCGCCGGAGGCTATATCGACGCCTATACGTGGATCATCCACGGCGTGATGGCCAATGCCCAGACCGCAAACCTTGTGCTGTTGTGGGTTTATGGCTCGATCGGAAATTGGACGAAGGCGCTGCATTTTGTTCCGCCGATCCTTGCATTCGCCGCCGGTATCCTGGTCGCTGCATGGCTGCGACGGGCAACCGGAGCGCGCGCCAGCGCGATCGGTACGCTGATCGAAATCTTGCTGCTGGTTACTATCGCCATCCTGCACAATCGCCTGCCGGATCTTGCGGGAACGCTTGGCATTTCCTTCGTCGCCGCCGTGCAGAGCGCCGTCTTCACGAAGGTCGAGGGCGTGCTCTACAGCTCCGTCATGATCACGGGCAACATGCGGCAGGCGATTGAAGGCCTGTTCGCTGCGGCCTCCGGGGATGGGACGCTCCGTCCCCCCGGCATTTTCGCCACCTTATGTGTAACCTTCGGTCTCGGAGCGGCTGTGGGCGCCTTCGCGACAAAGCAAATCCCGAATCTCGCGCTCGGTCTCCCCGTGATCGCGCTTCTGGTCGTGCTTTTGCTCTGCGAAGTCTCTAGCGACGAGGGCAGGCTCTGATGTCTTCCGGGCGGAAATGGCGCTGGATCTTCTTGTTTCCGCCTGCAACCTGGTTGGCGCACTATCACCGCGCTTGGCTCCGTTCGGACGTGATCGCCGGAATCACCCTCGCGGCGTACGCCCTCCCTGTGTCACTTGCCTATGCGACGCTGGCGGGCCTGCCGCCTCAGATCGGCATCTACGGCTACATGCTTGGTGGCATCGGCTATGCGCTGCTCGGGTCGTCGCGCCAGCTTGCGGTGGGTCCGACCTCTGCGATCTCTCTGATGATTGCGGCCACCGTCGGGGCGCTGGCCGGCGGAGACGCGGCGAAATACGCCCAGATCGCGAGCCTGGCCGCCTGCGCGGTGGCGTTGCTGTGCCTGATCGCATGGTTGTTCAAGCTCAGCGTTCTCGTCCGCCTGGTGAGCGACAGTATCCTGGTCGGCTTCAAGGCCGGCGCGGGACTTACCATCATGATGAGCCAGTTGCCGAGCCTGTTCGGCGTTGCCGGAGGCGGTCACAATTTTTTCGATCGCGCCATCAAGCTCGCGGGTCAGCTCGGCGGCACCAATTGGCTGGTTCTGGCGATTGGATCCATTGCGCTCTTGTTGCTGCTGGTGGGAGAACGGCGGCTGCCGGGAAGGCCGGTCGGACTCACGATCGTGGCGCTGTCGATTGTCGTAGCGACGTTGCTTGGGCTTCCGTCGCTTGGCGTACCAGTCACCGGGAAAATTCCAGAGGGATTGCCAGCTATCGGGTTGCCGAGTTTTGGATTGTTGGAGCCCGACGAGCTCTTCCCGCTGGCTGCGGGATGCGTGCTGCTGGCCTACATAGAAGGCGTCTCCGCCGCGCGCAGCTTTGCTGCCAAGCATGGCTATGCCCTCGATGTCCGCCAGGAGTTTTTGGGGCTGGGCGCGGCCAACCTCATCACCGCCTTCGGCCACGGCTATCCCGTGGCCGGCGGGCTGTCGCAATCTGCGGTCAACGATAATGCCGGAGCGCGCACGCCGCTGGCGCTGGTCATCTGTTCGACGACACTGGCGCTGTGCCTGCTGTTCTTCACGGGAGCCCTGACGAATCTACCCAAGACGGTGCTGGCGGCGATTGTCTTTGCTGCCGTGTACAGGCTGGTGGACATCCGCGCGCTGTTGCGGATGTGGCAGGTCAGCCGCATAGACTTTTACGCTGCGGCAATTGCGCTGGTATCCGTGCTGCTCCTGGGGATATTGCAAGGCGTTCTGCTGGCGGCGATTGCCTCGATTGTCCTGCTCCTGGCGCGAGCCTCACGTCCGAATGTCGCCTTCCTCGGCCGGCTCCCGGGCACCGGCCGCTACTCCGATGGTGCGAGGCACGAAGGCGTCGAGCCATTGGTCGGTATCATCGCCTTTCGACCGGAAGCCTCGCTGCTTTACATCAATGCCGAAACAATCCTGGAGACAGTGTCGGATGCCTTGCTGAAGTCGTCCGATATCAGGCTGGTTGTCTGCGATCTCTCCGCTTCGCCCTACATTGATTTGGCTGGGGCGCGCATGTTGCGCGACCTTCACGACAAGCTCGCCTCGGTCCATATCGCCTTCTGCATCGTCGGTGCACATGCACAATTGCGCGATCTGCTGCGGGCCGAGGGATTGGCGGAAAAGACCGACAGTGCGACCTGGCTTCGCTCGGTCGACAGCGTGCTCGGTGAAAGCAAGCAATCGTCTGATCCCAGATCGGAGGATCCGGCCGGCGTGTTGGCCACCCGGCTCTGATCCGATCTCTCTCGCCTGCAATCGGAATCGGGCAACCACCTCGGACGATATTGCATCGCGAGGTGCTTCGCGTCTCTTCAAGATGCGCGTCCGTTGACTTGGATCAATAAACTGAGGTGAGCGGGCATCACGATCCGGCTGCGACCTCGCAAAGATCCGGAGAGAGACATGTCCAAGGACGCCAAGCCTGCAGAGAAGCGCATCGATCAGTTCATTTCCGGGCCCGGCGGACGGGCAGACGACTGGCGCGATCTGGTCGAAGCAGCCAAGGTGGGCGCGCGGCGGCGACCGTGCGATGTTTGACGCGGCCCTGGCCGATCTCTCCGTGATAGAGGAGTTTCACGGCTATCCGGGGCTGCAGTTGATGGCGGCTTTGCGGGAAGCCGCCTCGGCCGGGGATGCGGCGGGTTCACTTGCTCTCGCGACGCGCATCACGCAGGCATTGATGACGAGATCCTTCCGCCAGCTTGCCGGCGACTGGGATGCCAAGGACGACGGCGACGGTGATGCGCCCGAGCTTGTGCCGTCAACTTTCGGATCGCATGCAGCTCGGCGACCCTATTTCGAAACGCTGGTCGTCACCGGGGTCTCCTCCGAGAAGTGGCCAGCTCTCGCTGCCGAATGGCGCAAGTTGCGCCGTCCGGTCGATTCGTTCGTCTATGAGCCGGTGATCGTCGGAAGTCTGGAAGACGCCTTCTGCGCGACGATGCTCAACCCCAATATCGCCGCCGTCGTCATCAACGAGGGGTTCGGTCTGCGCTCGCGTCACGACGCGCCGGTATTGCGCACCATGACCGCCGCCGCGGGGATCAATCACGAGTCGGACGCGTCCGCGCTCCGGCTAGCCCACGTCATCAAGCGGTTACGTCCCGAGCTCGACATCTATCTGATGTCGAATCGCGACGTCGAGGAAATGGCGGGGAACCCCGAGGCCAATGTGGTTCGGCGGATATTCTACTCCATCGAGGAGCTCCTCGAGCTCCATCTCTCCATCCTCGAAGGGATCCAGGATCGATTCGATACGCCATTCTTCGACAACCTGAAGAAATACGCACAACGCCCGATCGGAACGTTCCATGCGCTGCCGATCGCTCGCGGCAAATCTGTCTTCAGGTCGGACTGGATCCGCGATATGGGCGAGTTCTATGGCTTGAATCTGTTCCTGGCGGAGAGCAGCGCGACCACCGGCGGTCTCGACAGCCTGCTGGAGCCGACCGGCACCATCAAGAAAGCGCAGGACAAGGCGGCACGCGCGCTCGGCGCGGATCGCGTGTTCTTCGTGACCAACGGCACCTCGGCCTCCAACAAGATGGCGGTGCAGGCGCTGCTCGGGCCAGGCGACATCGCGATCGTGGATCGCAACTGCCACAAGTCGCATCACTACGGCATGGTTCTGGCCGGCGCCCAGCCGATCTATGTCGAAGCGTTCCCGATGACCGAGTATTCGATGTACGGCGCGGTGCCGCTGAAGACCATCAAGCAGGCGCTACTGAATGCGAGGGCCGACGGCCGCCTGGACCGCGTCAAGATGCTCGACCTGACCAACTGCACCTTCGACGGCCACATCTACAACACCCGGCGGGTGATGGAGGAATGCCTCGCGATCAAGCCCGATCTGATCTTCCTGTGGGACGAAGCCTGGTTCGGCTTTGCACGTTTCTCCCCGTTCCTGCGGCGGCGGACCGCGATGGGCGCCGCCAACGAGATCGAGGCCTGGATGCACGACCCGAAATCGGTCGCGGCTTACGAGAAGCAGCAGGCCGACCTCGGCAAGACCCCCTCGGATGAGGTGCTTCTGAAGACTCGCCTGATCCCGGACCCGCGCCAGATCCGCTTGCGCGTCTACCAGACCAACTCGACCCACAAGTCGATGTCGGCGATCCGGCAGGGTTCGATGCTGTCGGTCAAGGACGTCGAATTCCACACCGTCGAGCAGCAGTTCAAGGAGGCGGTATTCACGCACGCGTCGACCAGCCCGAACCAGCAACTCATCGCGAGCCTCGATGTCTCGCGGCGTCAGATGGAGCTCGAGGGCTACGGTCTGGTGGCGAACGCGATCGAAATCGCGTTCGCGATCCGTCGGGCGGTCAACAACAATCCGCTGATCTCCAAATACTTCCGGATTCTCGGTGCGGACGCGATGGTGCCGGCGCAATACCGCCAGAGCGGGTTTACCGACTATCTGGCCACCGGCACAAACTGGGCGAGTGTCCTGAAGAGCCTCGACGACGACGAGTTCTGCCTCGATCCGACCCGCATGACGTTGGTGTGCGGCACCGCCGGATACGACGGTACGCAGTTCAAGGGAATCCTGGCAAACGAGTACAACATCCAGATCAACAAGACCTCGCGCAATTCGGTGCTGTTCCAGTCCAACATCAACAACACCCGCAGCGATGTTGCGCATCTGGTGAGGGTGCTGGCCGAGATTGCGGGCGAGGTCGATCGTGGACTGGTTCAGGGTGGCGCCAATGCGAAGAAGACCTTCGAGGCGCGGGTCAAGAGCCTGATGACCGATGTGCCCGACCTGCCGAACTTCTCGCAGTTCCACGACAGTTTCCGTGGCGATGCCGGTACCAAGACCAATGAGGGCGACATCCGCAGCGGCTTCTACTCGGCCTATGACGCAGCGGGATGCGAATATATCCGGCTCGGCGATTCCGAGATCGACCGTCGCCTCAAGGCCGGTCCCGACCTCGTCTCTGCCAGTTTCGTGATCCCGTATCCGCCGGGCTTCCCGATCATGGTGCCGGGGCAGGTCATCACCCAGGAAACCATCGACTTCATGCGCAAGCTCGATGTGAAGGAAATCCACGGCTACGACGCCAAGGAGGGGCTGAAGCTCGTACGTGCCGAAGCCCTGGCGAAGATCGGCCGGCCCAAGCCCGGCGCCGCGCCGAAGCTGAAGGCGGCATCGTAATAAAGGGGACGGACATGCAAGGGTTTTTCACGTTCTTGCAGCAGAACCCGTTTCTGTTGCTGTTCTTCGTCGTCGGGCTCGCCGTCTGGATCGGCCGGGCCAGCATCAAGGGTTACGGCCTCGGCATGGTCGCCGGCGCCATCGTGGTGGGCGCTGGCCTATCCGTGTGGGCGTCGATCTATGGCGTGAAGCTCGAATTGAACAACTTTGCCAAGAGCCTGTTCTACTACCTGTTTATGTATGGCGTCGGCCTGCGTGTCGGCCCGTCCTTTATCAACAGCCTGAAGGGGGATGGGCTCAAATTCTGCATCCTGGCCCTCGTGTCGAGCGTGCTCGGTCTGGCGCTCGTCGTCATCTGCGCAAAGCTTTTCGCACTGCCGATCGGAGCTGCCGGTGGCATGCTGGCGGGGTCGCAGACCATGTCGGCCGCGATCGGTTCGGCCGAGCAGGCCATCACCTCCGGCGTTGTCAAGCTGCCTGAAGGCATGAAGCCCGAAGATGCGTCGGGCATGATCGCGCTGTCTTACGGCATTACTTATATCTGGGGCACCGTCGGCATCATCCTGATCTGCAAATACCTGCCGCGCTGGTGGGGCGTCGATGCCAAGGCGGCTGCCAGCAATACGAGCAGGAATTTGGCGTCAAGGACCTCGAGGGTGGTGGCCTGACCGGTTACCGGCAGTTCGGCCTCCGTGCCTACCGGCTAGACAATCGGCCCAGGTCGGCATGAGCATTGCCAAATTCCGCACGATGAATCCCGAATATCGCATCGTCAATGTGGCGCGCCGAGGAGAACCGCAGGGCGCCGATCCCGAATTCGTCCTGCAAAAGGGCGACGTCGTCGCGCTCGGCGGCTCGACCGAGCATCTCACCGACAAGATGGGCCTGATCGGTCCCGAGGTTGCCGACGCCAAGGCGCTCGGCATTCCCATGGATCAGGCGGACATCCTCGTCACCAACAAGGAGATGGCCGGACGGACCTTTGAATCCTTCCGCGAGACGGCCATTGCCGGTCAGTTGCAGGTCACCAAGGTCGAACGTGGCGGCGTGCAGATTCCGGCCGGTCTCAAGACGGAGTTGCAGCGGATGGACATCGTCTCGGTGGTCGGTATCAAGTCGGCCGTCAACGAGCTCGGCGAGATGTGGGGACGCATTGCGCGGACCAACACTTCGACCGATCTGCTGACGCTCGCCGCCGGCATGATCATCGGCTTCCTGATCGGGATGATCGAATTCCCGGCCTTCGGTGCCAAGATCGGCCTCGGCAATGCTGGCGGATTGTTGCTGTCCGGCGTGATCGTCTCCTCGCTGGTCTCCCGGCTGCGCTTCTTCGGCAACACACCGAACGCGGCGCGCAATGTGCTGGAGGATCTCGGTCTCGTGGTCTTCGTCGCCATCGTCGGCATCAATGCCGGCGCCGGGTTGTTGGCGCAGCTCACGGGTGCGGTCGCGTTGAAGATCTTCGTCGCCGGCTTCATCGCCTGCACGATCCCGCCGTTCGTCGTCTGGGCGATCGGGTATCACGTCTTCAAGATCAATCCGGCCGTGTTGATGGGCGGCGTTGCCGGTGCGCGGTCGCACTCCGGTCCGTGCCGCGAAGCCGCGGTGGAAATCCAGAGCTCCGTGCCCTGGATCGGGTTCCCAGTCGGCTACGCCGTATCGGGCATCCTGCTCACCGTGTTCGGCTACTTCGCAATGATCCTGGCTCAATAGCTCGGCGTCACAACCAGAGGAAATAAAACTCATGAGAAAAGTTGCTATCTATGCCGCCCTGGTCGCCTCGCTGGCAGGCGTCGCCGGCTTCGGCACGCCGTCGCAGGCAGAGACCGGCCAGGTCGCCGTGGTCTTCACCAAAGGCGGATTCATCGTCGGCGTCGGTGGCGGCGAGGGCGTTCTGCTGCTGCGGGGCCACAAATATCCCTTCACCGTCTCGGGCATGAGCGTCGGCTTCACGATCGGCGCCTCGACCACCAAGCTGGTCGGCCGCGCTCTTAACCTGAGGGGGCCGGAGTCGATCGAAGGCTCTTATGCTGTGGGCGGTGCGGGCGGTGCCGTCGCCGCCGGCGCAGGTGCCGTTCAGCTGCAAAACGGCAACGGCGTGATTCTGCAGCTTAGCGGGCCGAAGGTCGGTGCGGAGCTGTCAGCCGCTGTGGGGGGCGTGACGATAGCTTTGAAGCGGTAGAGCGGCAGTCGCGCCGCTTCGGCGGTCGCGGCGCTCTTGAATGGCGGCTGCTTCTCTCATGCACGTAAGTCAGGGAAGCGGCCGCAACTCAGTGCCATGTTCGGGTGCCAACCGCGTTCCGCGAGGCATTGTCGAAAGCGGATCACGGCACCCATATCGAGGGACGACATGCCATGCTTCGTTATCTTCTGGCTCTTGTTGCGGCCGTCGTTCTTCTCACGGCCACGCTCATTCCCGATGATGCCTATGCCCGCCGCGGAGGTGGCGGTGGTGGTGGCTATCGCGGAGGTGGAGGGGGCATGCGCGCCGGAGGTTTCCATGGCGGCGCCGTTCACGCCGGGCGGATCCATGGCGGAGGCGGACGCCATTACGTAGGAGGTCCGCGGCCAAGCCATCCGATCGCCGGTCGTCCGGGTCGCCCCGGTTACCCCGTTGCGGGCCGTCCGGGCCGTCCCGTCGCCGGTTATCCTGGAGGCTATCCGCGATATGGCTATCGAGGCGCGGCTTACGGTGCTGCTGCCGTCGGTGCGGCCGCCGCGGGCGCCTACGGATACTACAACAACAACTACAACAACGGTTGCTATCAGGACACGTACGGCAATTGGGTCTGCCCCAACCAGTATCCGTATTGAGGAGGGAATGCGCTGCTGACGGACCCAGCGAAGTCCGTCGGCAGCATCGATCTGACCGTCAACGATCGGACCGCGCCCGCCGTGCGGCCCGATCACTTCGTCAATAGCGTTCGGCGACGAAGTTCATCCCGCGCAAGGGGGCCTGGTCATTGTAACGTCCCTTGTCGGAGCGCTTCGGCAGCTTCACCTCGTCCTTCTTGATCCGCTTGTGCGGGATAGCCTCCAGGATGTGCGCGATACAGTTCAGCCGCGCCCGCCGCTTGTCGTCGGACCGAATGATGTACCATGGGGCGTCCTTCGTGCTCGTCTTCTTGAGCATCAGGTCGCGCGCGCGCGAATAATCATACCAGCGCTTGAAGGATTCGAGGTCCATCGGGCTCAGCTTCCATTGCCGCACCGGATCGTCGATGCGGGCGTGGAAGCGGCGCTCCTGCTCGTCCATCCCGACCTCGAGCCAGATCTTGATCAGGATGATGCCGCCGTCGATGACGTACTTTTCCATCTGCGGACAGAGCGAGAGGAAACGATCGTGCTCGGCGGGCGAGCAGAATCCCATGACATATTCGACGCCAGCGCGATTGTACCAGCTCCGGTCGAAGATCACGATCTCGCCGCCCGCCGGAAACTGCTTCATGTAGCGCTGGAAGAAGAGCTGCGTCTTTTCGCGATCCGATGGCGCCGGCAGCGCCACCACCCGGAACACGCGCGGGCTAACCTTTTCAGTGATCGCCTTGATCGTGCCGCCCTTGCCGGCCGCGTCGCGGCCTTCGAACAGGACGATGACTCGAAGCTTGTTTTCCTTTACATAATCCTGGAGATGGCAAAGCTCGATCTGGAGCTTTTCGAGCTCCTTCTCGTAGTCCTTGCGCTTCATCCGCTCTGAGGCTTCGTCCTTTGCCATGCCGCTCCGCCTTCTCTTAACTCGGCCGAAACGTGATCAGTCGCCCCAGGAAATGATGACGCCGATGTCGCCGGGCACGCCGCCGGGAAAATCGATGACCTGATAGCCGATGCGATAGCCGCGCGGCTTGAGGTATTCGGACCAGCGCTCGAAGATCTCTTTTGGAATTCCCGTCAGCGTTTTCTCCCAGCCCGCCTCCATTTGGTTGATCGCGCGGCCCTTGTCGGTGCACAGGGTATTCGGGAAGCGATAGACCTGCACTTCGGTCAGGCCGTTGCGAACCGCGCGCTGGATGATGGTCGAGGCGAGCTTGATTTTCTCCTCCTCGGATTTTCCGGACGGTTTGCTTAGCCGTTCGATCAAGTCGCGTTTCTCGGCTTCGGCCGCGGCGGCGAGGCGAACATATTCCTCGGCCTTTCTGGCTTCCTCGAGCGCAGCTTCCTTGCGAATTTGCAGTGCGTTGGGAATGAGCTCATCGATGCCGGGCATGATTGGTGCGTTCCTGGCTTGCTGTGGGATCGGAGTCAGGGCTAAGGTATGTTTCGCGCCGTCCGGACCTTTGATTCATATCAAGCAATTTTCTCACCTGCGCGGCCACGGTAACGAGCCGGCGCGCAGAACGCCCTGATCCCTTCTGTGGAGGCGACCATTGACCGAGCAAATTCATCCGTTGGCCCCGCATCATCTGCCGTTCTATCTCGCGCCGGGAAGCGGCACGGACGTGCTGATGGTGGTGATGGGGATCTTCCTGATCGGCAGCGTGCTCTGGGTCGGTACGCTCTATTGGAAGCTGCACAGCCTCCCCGAACGAATGGCGCACAAGTCGCAGAAGCTGCAGTTCGAGATCGTGGCCGTGCTGGGCATCATCTCGCTCTTTACGCACATGCACATTTTCTGGGTGGCCGGCCTTCTGCTCGCGATGATCGACCTGCCGGATTTCGGCACGCCGCTGCGGAGCATCGCAGGCTCGGTCGAGAGAATCGCTGACGCGGCGCCCGGTGAGGGCCGCGAGCCTGAACTGCCAATCCTGCCGCCGGTCGAGAAGCCGATCGTCAAGGGGAAGGAACACAGCCATGTTTGAGCTCATGTTCTGCTCTCTTCTGACCATCCTGCCGGACTACCTCTACCGCCGCTATGCCCAAGGCAAACGTTTCGGCAAGGAGATCACGTTCTTTTCCATTTGGTACGAATTGCGATGGGGCATCACCGGCTGCCTGATGCTCACGATTTCTCTGATCACGATGATCTTCTACTTTCATCCGTCGACGACCTCGGCCACGCTCTATTTCCGCACGGTGCCGATCCTGCCCGAGGGCTCGGGCCGCGTCGCGGAAGTCAATGTCGGCTACAGCGAGGCCGTGAAGAAGGGAGACGTGCTGTTCAGGCTGGACGGTTCGAAGCAGAAGGCGGCTTTGGAAACAGCCACCCGCAAGATCGCCGAGGTCGACGCTGCGATGACAAGCGCCGAAAACGACGTTGTCAAAGCCGAAGCGCAGATCCAGGAAGCCAAGGCCAGCCTTCAGCAGGCCAAGGACGAGCTGGACGTCAAGACGGAGTTGCAGCGCCGCAACCCCGGTATCGTCCCGCAGCGCGATATCGAGAAACTACAGGTGGTGGTCAACCAGCGGCAGGCTGGTGTGGACTCGGCCACCGCGTCCAAGACGTCAGCGACATTGCGGCTTTCAACGCTGTTGCCGGCTGAAAAAGCGAGCGGCCAGGCGGCGTTGGCGGAAGCGCAGGTCGATCTGGACAAGACCTTCGTTCGCGCCGGTGTCGACGGCCGCGTGGAGCAATTCCTGGTCCGCACCGGCGATGTCGTCAATCAGCTGATGCGCCCGGCCGGCGTGCTGGTTCCGGACGGCGCCGGCAGGCGCGCCTTGCAGGCCGGCTTTGGTCAGATCGAGGCGCAGGTGATGAAGGTCGGCATGGTGGCGGAAGCAACCTGCATCTCGAAGCCGTGGGTGATCATTCCCATGGTCGTCACCAGTGTCCAGGACTACATCGCAGCCGGGCAGTTCCGAAGTGGCGAGCAACTGATAGAAGCGCAGAACGTCGGCCGGCCCGGCACGATCCTGGCCTTCCTTGAGCCGCTCTATAAGGGCGGACTTGAAGGCGTGACGCCGGGCAGCAGCTGCATCGTCAATGCCTATACCAGCAATCACGAGGAGATATCCGCGAAGGAGACGGGCACGGGTCGGGCCGTCGCTCTGCATGTTGTCGACGGTGTCGGCCTCGTGCACGCCATGCTCTTGCGAATTCAGGCGCTGCTGCTGCCGATCAAGACGCTGGTGCTGAGCGGGCACTGACCGGCTTCGCTTTGGTTTGAATCGCACGTCGGTTCAGCGATGCGCCTCAGTTGAGCCGGTCTGGCATCATGAGCCAGTCCGACCACCCAGCGCATATTCACTATGAGCGCCACATGGTCCCCGCAAAAATGCCGATCTGGCTTCGTTCCTTCATTATCGCCAGCGCTGTTGTGCTCGTGCTTGGAGCGGGCCTGTTCGGCTACCGCTGGTACTCTCACCCGACGACGCTGACCATCGCGGTCGGATCGCTGGATGGCGAAGCCACGCGTCTGGTATCGGCGTTGGCAAGCCGGCTTGCCGTGGTGAACGCCCCGGTCCGGCTCAAGCTTGTGGAAACCACCAACGCGCTTGATGCTGCCGAGCAGTTTGCGGCGGAAAAGGTCGAGCTTGCTGTCGTCCGCGGCGACGTGGGCGACCTATCGCAGGCGCAGGCCATCGTGGTTCTCGCCCATGCCGTTGCCCTGCTGGTTGCGCCGCCGGGCTCCTCCATTACCGAAATCGCTGGTCTGAAGCGCACCAGCGTCGGCGTGATCGGCGGCGAGATGAATCGCAAGGTCGTCGACGTCCTCAGCGACGAATACGGCCTTGGACGCGCCAACGTGACATTCCGCAATCTCCAACCGGCAGACGCGCGGCGGGCACTCGATGCCAAGGAGGTACGGGCGATTCTGATCGTCGTTCCCCTTGCGGAAAAGTATCTCGCCCTCTTGCGCGGCCTCTTTCTGCAGACGCCGAAGACCGCGCCGGTCCTCCTTCCCGTCGAGGCGGCTGGTGCCATCGCTGAAAAGCAGCGCGCCTATGAAAGCTTCGATGTCCCGAAGGGCACGCTGCGCGGTTCGCCGCCTGTCCCGAGCGAGGATCTTACCACGCTGCGGGTTTCGTTCTATGTGGTCGCGCAAAAGCAGCTCAGCGCAGAGGTGGCGGGCAGCCTGGCCGACGCGCTGATGAAGGCGCGCAGGGACCTGCTCGGCGAATTGCCGATCCTCTCGCAAATGACCGCACCGAGCACGGATTCGGACGCCTTCCTCCCGGTTCATCCTGGCGCCGCGGCATTCTACAACGGAACGCAGCAGAGCTTTCTGGACGAATGGGGAAACGCGATCTTCCTCGCGCCCATGATTTTCGGCGGCCTCATCTCTATATTGGCGGCGGCTTGGAAATTCCTTCAGGTGCGTGATCCTTCTAAGGACGAACGGGGCCTGGACTTACTGTATGCACTGGGCGCGCGGATACGCAGGACGGAGGCGGAGGCCGAACTGTCCGATATCGAGGTCGAGATCGACCGGGTGCTCCAGGGCCAGCGCGCCAAGGCCGCTGCAGGAGACGAGAATGCGCTCGATGTCTCCACCCTGAATGTAGCCGCGCACCGCCTTCAAAGCCTGATCCACGATCGCCGGATCTTACTTTCTGCGCGGCTGGGCAGCAGCGGCCAAGCGGTGCGGCCGGACATCGATCGGATCGAACGTCCGGCCGTGAGTGAATAGCTCCGACCTCCGGGAGAGCTCCATCTTCTTTGATCTTGATCAATAGAAGACACTGATCGTCCAAGATGCTTGGTCCAACGGGAGCTCAAGGGAGGACGTGATGCTTCGTTGCGGGAACACTCTGATCGCGATGGCGTTGCTCTTGGCGATGCCTGTCGCCGCAGTAGCCCAAACCGCAGACGCTCCGGCGGCCCCAAGTAGCGGAGTCCAAACCGCCGGCAAGCCTCTATCGGCTGCTGAGTTGCTCAAGCCCGAGCAGCTCGAAGCTCTGGTCGCACCGATTGCGCTCTATCCGGACGAACTGCTTGCAAACGTGCTGGCCGCGTCCACCTATCCCTTGGAAGTCGTTCAGGCCGATCGCTGGCTGAAAGAGCGCAAGACTCTGAAGGGTGATGCCCTGAAGACTGAAGTCGAGAAGCAGCCTTGGGATGACAGCGTCAAGGCGCTGGCCTCAACCGCCGAAGCGTTGGCCATGATGAGCGACAAGCTCGACTGGACCAAGGCGCTGGGCGACGCCGTGCTCGCGCAGCAATCGGATGTGATGGATGCGGTCCAGCGGCTGCGGACCAAGGCTTATGACAACAAGAAGCTGGTGACCACCACGCAGCAGAAGGTGACCGTGAAGACCGAGGAAAGCAGGCAGGTGGTCGTGATCGAGCCGGCGGTTCCCGATACGATGTACGTGCCGTACTACGAGCCTGCGACGGTCTACGGCGCGTGGCCCTACACCGAGTATCCACCATATTACTTCGGCTACCCGTCCTACATCGGCGCAGGCGTCGTCGCGGCGGGTCTCGCGTTCGGCACAGCCTGGGCCATCGGTCGCTGGGGCAATTATTGGGGCGGCGGCTGCAACTGGGGTAACCGCAACGTCTATATCAATCACCGCACCACCAACATCGGAACTGGCTGGCAGCACAATCCGTCGCATCGCCAAGGGGTACGCTACAACAACGCCAACGTTCAGCAGCGCTTCGGCAATAGCAATCTGAAGGCCGGCGCCGCCGACCGCATGGATTTCCGCGGCCGCGACGGACAGCAAGTCTTGAAGCCGGGACAGGATCGGCCTGGTGGCGCAGATCGCGCTGGGGATCGTGCGGCAGATCGCGCTGGCGAGCGAGGTGGCGACCGTCAAGGCGCCGGGGATCGCGCCAAGGCGGGAGGCGATCGCGCCAAAGGCGGTGGCGATCGCGCGGCCAAGGGCGGTGGTGCCAAGAATGCCGGCGCAAAGAGTGCTGGCCCTAAAGCGGGCGGCGCCAAGGGTGGGGGCGCCAAAGCCGTGAACCGCGGTGGTAGCGGAAGCGTGCTGAACGTGTCGTCGGGCCGCTCGGCGGCCGCAGCATCGGCGCGTGGTCATGCGAGCATGGCGAGCATGGGACCGCGCGGTGGCGGTGGCGGAGGTGCGAGCTTCGCCGGCCGCGGCGGCGGCGGAGGCGGAGGCTTCCAGGGTGGCGGAGGCCGTGGTGGTGGTGGCGGCGGACGGCGTTCCGATATCGCGCTGAAGCATGACGTCGTTCTGCTCGGCCATCTCGCAAGCGGTCTTGGTTATTACCGCTTCAGCTATATCGGCAGCGACAAGGCCTATGTCGGCGTCATTGCGCAAGAAGTCGAGGACGTGAAGCCGGTAGCCGTCACCCGCGGAGCCGACGGCTATCTCCGGGTCTATTACGAAAAGCTCGGTCTGAAATTCCGTACCTATCGCGACTGGCTCGAGAGCGGCGCGCGGATTCCTGGCGAGGTGACGCCATGATGGGTTTGAAGTCGCTTCGTCTCGCCATCTTGCCGGCCATCATTGCGGTGGGGCTCCTGAGCTCGCCATCCCTTGCGCAGCAGTCCTATCCGACACCGGAGGATGCGGCAACGGCGCTCGCTGCCGCCGTGAAAAGCGGGCCGGACCGGGCCATCCTGAAAGTCCTCGGCAGCGCTGCCGAGGACATCGTTTCCTCCGGCGACGAGGTCGCCGACGTCGACATCCGGAAACGCTTCACCTCGATGTATGATGCGAAGCATGCGATCAAGGCGGAAGGTAACAGGAAGGCAGTGCTGATGTTGGGTCCGGACGACTTTCCGTTCCCGATTCCGCTCGTCAACACCAGGACCGGCTGGGAATTCGATACCGCCGAAGGCCGCATTGAGGTGCTGTATCGCCGCATCGGCCGCAATGAACTCGACGCGATCCAGACCAGTCTCGCCTTTGTCGATGCCGAGAACGAATACGCCGACAAGGATCGCGGTGAGGGTACTGGCGTGTACGCGCAGCGCATCGTCAGCAGTGCCGGCAAGAAGGACGGGTTGTTCTGGCGCGACGACAGCGACCCGAGCCCGCTCGGTGCATTGGCGGCGCAGGCTTCCGCCGAAGGCTACAAGGCCGAGGAGGGGCCGGCGCCCTATCATGGCTACTATTTCCGCATCCTGAAGGGGCAGGGATCGAACACGCCAGGCGGCGCGCTGAACTATGTCGTCAACGGCAAGATGATCGGAGGTTTCGCACTGGTCGCCTGGCCGGCCGAGTACGGCAATTCCGGCGTCATGACCTTCCTGGTCAACCATGCGGGCGCTGTCTACCAGAAGGATCTCGGGCCTCGGACCAAGGTCCTCGTTTCCCGCATCAGCGCGTTCGATCCGGACCAGACCTGGAAGAAGCTGGATGGTGCAAAACCCTGAGCGACGCACGCAGATCTTGCGTGGGCTTCTTTGGCGTTTGGCACGCCTCGTGCTGCTCGCACTCCTTATCCCGACGACCCCGTCGTTTGCACAGGCATCCGCGCAGGTCCGGATCAAGATCGTAAAGGCGGGACTGCTCGTGGGCGGTGGCGCTGGGAGCGGCGTGCTGACCTATCGCGGCTGCCATCATCCGTTCCGCATCAGCGGGGTAAGCTTGGGTTTTACCGTCGGCGCTACCGTTGGGTGGCTCGAGGGCTGGGCTTCAGGCATTCGAGAGGTCAGCGATTTTGCCGGCGCATACAGCTCGGTCGGTGGCGGGGCCGCCCTGATCGGCGGCATCAATGGCGCTCAGCTGCGCAACGACAAAGGGGTCACGATGGTGCTGCAGGGACCAAAAGCCGGGGTGGAATTCGCCGCTAGTCTCAGCACAATCATGATCTCTCTGAAGTGAGCGCGCGCGAAAGGCGGAATGGTCGTGACGGTCCCGTACCGTCATTGCACCGAAGCGGGGGCGGAGACGGGCATTTCCAGCTCGAAAACGGAGCCCCTGACGTCCGATTTGACCAGCCTCAGCTTTCCACCGCACCTTCCGACCAGGTTGGAGGAGATGGCCAGCCCCAATCCCATACCGCCTTGTTTCGTCGTGAAGAACGGATCGAAGATGCGCTCTTGGTGACGGGGTGTGATGCCGGTGCCGGAGTCTTCTACGGACAAATGGACCGTTGCGCCACCATCAAGGCTGGTTTTCATACGGAGCTGTCGTTGATCGGCGGGGACAGAACTCATTGCGTCAAGCGCGTTTTTGCAGAGGTTCAGGACAATCTGCTGAAGCTCAGTGCCGCCCAGAGCGACTGAGGGAATGTTGCCCTGAAACTCCGTAATTACTGATACGCCATTGGCAACAAGATCGTGCCTCAACAGTCTCAGCGCAAGCTCGGCGACATCCTCGACGTTTGCTGAAGCGCCGCCCTGCGCCGTTTTGATTGTCATCTCGCGAATGTTCGATAGAGCTATCGCCAAATTTTGGTGACGGCCGGAGCCGGTCAGGCGGCGGCGGTTATGGGCTGGCGGTCGGTCGGCTTGGCGATGACCTCGATCCCATCATTGAATGTCACACCGACAACGAGTTTTGGCAACTGGTTGTGGCCATCGAGACGACGCCAGCTTCTCTGCGCGGCCTCGAGCAGTTTGAAGACCATCGCGAGTGCCGTCTTGTTGGACAGGCAGCCCTTCGATCGGATGGTGCGGTGGCGAACGGTGGCGAAGGTGCTTTCGATGGGGTTGGTCGTCCGCAAGTGTTTCCAGTGCTCGGCCGGGAAGTCGTAGAACGCCAGTAGCGTGTCTCGATCCTTGCTCAGGCAATCGGCGGCCTTCTCGTACTTCAGCGCGTAGCTCTCGATGAAGGTGTCGAACGCCAGCTCGGCGGCGAGCTTCGTTTCAGCCATCCAGATCTCCTGCAACGCGCGTTTGGCCTTCGGCTGCTGGCTCTTCGGCAACTTGGCGAGCACGTTGGCGGTCTTGTGCACCCAGCAGCGCTGCTCGCGCGTTTTCGGCCAGACCTCGCCGGCCGCCTTCCAGAACCCGAGTGCGCCATCGGCGATGGTAAGCTGCGGCGCCACGTCGAGCCCGCGCCGCTTCAGATCGAGCAGCAGATCGCGCCAGTCCTGCGCGCTCTCGCGGGCGCCATCGGTGAAGCCGACCAGTTCCTTGCGGCCTTCCGGGGTCGCGCCGATCAGCACCAGGATGCACTGCTTTTCGTCTTCGAGGCGCGCTTGAAGATGGATGCCATCGGCCCAGATGTAGACGTAGCGCTTCGCCGACAGATCGCGCCTCTGCCACGCGGCGTGCTCGTCGAGCCAGCCATCCTTCAGGCGACCGATGGCGGATGCCGACAACCCGGCAGCATCCTTGCCGAGCAGCGCAGCCAGCGCCTCAGAGAAGTCGCCGGTCGAGATACCCTTCAGGTAAAGGATCGGCAGCAGCGTCTCGATCGACTTCGACCGGCGCATGTAGGGCGGCAGGATCGACGGCGAGAACCGGATGCGGCCAGGATCGGCGGCGTCCGCTTCGCGATCGCGTACACGCGGCTGGCGGACGGCGACCGGACCGATGCCGGTCATCACCTCGCGCTCCGGCAGGTGACCGTGGCGGACGACGCGCTGGTGGCCGTCCCGGGTCTTCAAATCGGCATGCTGGCCTAGAAAGTCTGCAACCTCGGCCTCGACCGCCTGGGCCAGCAGGGCACGCGCTCCGTTGCGCAAGACTTCTGTGAGTTGATCGTCGAAGATTCCTGGCTGAATCAGATGGATGACGTTATCGTTGGACACGGCATATCGCTCCTTCGGTGGAGAAGTGGAGGCGTCAAGCACCCCCACGATATGCCGCCTTTCCGATTCCCGCCGTCACCAACTTTGGGCGATAGCTCTGTTCGATATGATGTCAGCGGCGCGGCTGCTGTCCGCTTCGATGTCAGACAGGATGTTCTCGAGGTCCTCCAGTTCAAGGGGGGCAGCTCGCAGGTGACTTAGGCCTGTCGCAGCATTGAGCGAGATGGCCCCCAATGGCGATCTTAGCTCGTGGGCGATCGCGCCAGTGACCGCGTCGATGCTGAGAAGCCGGTTCGCTCGTTCGCGTCGTTGCAGGGCAATGACGCTGGCAAGGCGCGAATAGATAAACATCGTTTCGATGAGCAATACGGTCAGCAACATGCAACTGCCGACGAGAACGAAACCGCGTGCTGCGTACCAACCGATGGTGAACCGAACCGAGCTGCCGATGATTGCTACCAGAAAGTTCGGCAAGTAGGCGAGCAAAGTCACCATCAGCCAGAGGTCAGAATGGTGCGCATGCGTGCAAACAAAACGGTGAGAGCAGTCAGATTCCATAGCAAAAGCATCAGGTTGACCTGATTGCCGAGAGGGGTCTGGTGCCTGACGTCGTTCACGTAGAAATTAGGAAGCCATTCGGCTTTCGCGTTCACGATCCACGTCAGTCCTGCCACGGCGGCGCCGATGCACCCGACAACTATTATGATCGCGGCTGTTGCAGGTTTGCCTGGTCTGCCGCCGGCGGAATGATCCTTCGTGAACCCGTAGCCGAAAATCGCCGCGGGGAACGTTGCGTGCCATAGCACGTAAAGCCAAGCTGGGCTGTTCAGTCCATCCCCAATGACACCCGCGGAAGCGTATCCGTTCGGAAAGGCGAGCGTTTGCAAGAATGCGAATGATCCGCTGAAAACGTATCCGCTTGCCAGTGCGAGAAGTGCCCGTTGAGGCTGGATCGAAAATTGAGCAAATAGCAGGGCTGCCGTGATGAACTCGGCCAAGGCCAACGCGGTCTGCAACACTGGAACGAAACCATTAATCTGGCCCAATTGGATCCGGGCGAACGGCGCGATGACCGCTGCAAGGACGATGAGCAAGACGGCGACACCCACCGCCCAGGCCTTTTGACGAGGGGTTGCGGGGATGTTCGCGATGATCAGTGGGAATTCTTGCTCATCATCGTAACCGGGCTCGGCGGCTGCGTTGGCTGATCGCTGGCTCGCTAGCGCAATGCCCGGCCCTGATGCTGTCGCACCGCCGACAAGTCCCATGAACTTGCGCTGGCTCATGCCGCCTCCGGGCCACGAGACAGCATCTTACTCGTCCCCACGCCCGTTGAAAGCCCGTAAGGGCAGACCAGGTTGAAGCCCCTCCGAGGAACGATCATGAAGCTTTGCGCCGCGTATACACCGGAAATCCTGCAAGGACTGTGCGAAGCTTGCTAAAGCTTTCCCCAACCTTAATCCACAATAGTGTCGCGCCGGTTCACCGCGCCGGGATAATCATCCGGATCGTTGCTCGCCGGTTGAGCCCGGCAACACACCGGAAATTCGCCATGCGGGGCAATGTGCTGGTGTCGAGTTTGCTTAGTGTAGATTTGAACCTCGATCGATGATTTTGCGGTCTGGATTTCGTCGGCGGCTGCGAGGGCGAGCAAATTGTACGTCGAGCCCAGGCTATTCTGACCGCGGTTGTCGCGAGCTATGCGCCGCGCGCTAGCGACGCAGAAAACAGTCTGCCAAGACGTCGATTGCCTGTCGCATGGCGGCCGCGCAATTCTTCTCCGTGTGCTTGCGCTATGAAGCTGACCAGCACGCTGGACAAGTCGTAAAACTACTCTCGGAGAGAGGAAGAATGCGCTACCGCACCGCGTCGAATTATCGGCGTGTTGGTGCATCACTTGAGTAAGCTCCCGACCACTCCCTTGCGGCGGACCTACTCCAGGTGCCTTGCGCGCAGATCTTGAAGGTCCTTTTTCAATGCCGCCAGATCCAGCCCGCGAGGAAAAGTGAGGCGTCCAGATCGGATCACGAGCCGGACGTACGGATAGCGTTCCTCGGCAAGCATCGGCAAACTGATTTTGTATTTGTGCCAATCTTCAACGATGTGTGCCTGTTGCTCGACGTTGTATGAGTCCCAGGAGTCGCCGGGCGTGTACTCGTAGCCGGCACCGATTGTCTGCGCCCAGAAGGAGCGCGCCATCGTCCAGTTCGAATCGTTGAACGCCTGCCACACATGGGTCATTTCGTGCACGAAGAGGTCGCAAATTCGACCGAAGTTGTCGCACAGGAGGCCGAAGGTGGGGCTAGGAGATGCCAGGTTACTGAACGCGACATTGCCAAGATTGATGGCATACCGCATGCTCGGCACCATGGGATTGCTTCCTCTAAAGAACGGTCCGTCGTTCGTCCACGGTCTTCCGCCTGCTCCCAGGCCGTTGGTAATCGCGATCGTCTCCCACGGCGGCAGGGTCGGGCCAAAGACGTTGCGCGCGAAATCCCGTTCGCTGACGTCCAGCACGCGGGCGAAGTCGGGTCGGCTTCCTTCACATGCCGGTGGGATCGGGGCCACTGGTGTGGGCGCAACCGGTGGAATGGGCGCAATCGGCGGGGGAGGCGGCGTACCTGGCGGTAGATAGATGAAGCCGCCTTTCCATCCACCTTTCCCGCCGGTCGTACCGGAAGAAAACGCAAAATTCTGGCGGTCGGGCGATATCGCGCGGCAGCCTACATACTCGGCTAGGTACCAGTTCACCTGCCTTGTGGCTTGTTGGAAATCGCGCTGTTTGACGAGCTTGATGCCCGGAAAATTGAACTCGATGAGGTCCCATGGATCGATGCCGATCCGCTTGGCGAGGGATATCCAGGTCTCGCCTGCCGCCACCGCATGTCGCGTTCCCGCTGGCGGTACGTAGCTTGCGACGACAGGCTTCAAGGGTCTTTCCTGGTTCGGCAATGTAAGGACCTCCCTTGCTGAGTCCTGCAGAACTACTCTTGCCACCAATATTCATTGGTCGCCGTTACCTTGAGGCGGTTCGATGGTTCCATTCATTCGGACCGCGAACAGGTAGGCTAGGGAGGAGCCTCATTCGTAGCTTGGAGGCGTGGACAATCGAACCAGCAATCCCCGCTTTAGCGTCGGCCTTTTGACGTCGAGCCTAGCAGGTCATGCGTGCCGCTGACGCTCACGGTTCCGGAGCACTCGAAACCGCCGAAAATTCCGCAGGAGCCGGTGACCGTGACGCGCAGATCTTTGCGCTGGTACATGTCGACCGAAACGCCCACGCGCGAAAAGTCGTTCGCGCTGTTCGGCAATATCAAGTCGATGTGTTCGGCCGCCCAACGCGGCACATGTGAGTTGCTCTTCCAGAACAGCTCATTGCCGGCGTGGTGCATGAAGTTCGGCCCGACCGTAAGGGCACCGTCCACGCCCTCGAACACGAAGCCTGTTTCGTCGATGTGCACGTTCACCCGGTCGGGTGCTACTGCGAAATGCAGCGAGGTGATGTCCTGGGGCTGCGGGTCTTTGCCGAATTGCGAGCTGTAGGCATCACTCCATTGTCCGCGGTCGCGTCCGAGCCCGAAGCCGTGCCGGCCCGGGAGATCCCGCGTTGAGAGTGGCTTGTCGGACAGCTTTGGGCGCCAGATCTCCCGAAACCCCTTGCCGATCGTTGCCGCCATCGACAGATCGAGAGCCCAATGCGACGCCTTTTCCGGGCTTTGCCCTTCGGCGAATGCGTCGAATCCGTCCGTCGTCTTGGCAATGCGCAGCTTCTTGATCAGCTCTTCCCAGTCCTTGGGCAGGAAGGTGACGCCGTCGAGCGTGGTCGTCGCGGCAGCGACACCATACTTCTCGAGTTGGTGTCGGATGTAGGGCTTCTCGTCATAAAGGCGCACATTCGGGTTGGCGCCGGCAAAGTAATTCTTCAAATCGATCTGCGGTCGCAGCATGGTCAATCGCGCCGCGATCTTCCGGTAAGTGTCGGTCGTCGTCGGATCGGTCGTCGTCATGGCGCGCCCTCCGTGGCAATCCTCACCTCAGATTGGTCTCGCCCGAACGGGTTCGGGTTCAATGTCTGCTCGTTCTATGAAGTTACCGAACGCCCCATGCCAATTACGGCAAGAGTCAAACCCCTATTGCCCCAGCACCGATGCAGTTTGAACCCGCCAACTGGAATCGGCGACCACTATGCAGGGGGTACTTTAAGCGGCGAGGACGATCAGATGTCACTGCGAGGCAGGGTATTGGATATACTCAATGGGCCGGCGGTAGCACGCATTCGTTTCCGATTTCCGATCCGCGGCAGCCACGTGACGATTGCGCCGCAAACGTTCCATCACGTCGCCCGCGCGATCCGGTTGGGGCGGGTCACCGTCAGGGCTCCGACGGATCTCGCGGCAGGCGTTGCCGCACAATATAACGATGTGGCGAGAACCAGGGCGGACGGCACAGCGGTCGCTGCGAACACGCTGGAGGTCGTGTCGGCGGCGGGGCGGATGGACGGAGCCTATATCGTCCATGAGAGCCTGCATGCAGCCTACGATCTGTTGCGTACCGGCCTCGACGCCAATGCCGAAGAGGCGTCCGCGTACGTCTGCACGGCGCTCTATTGCCGCATGACCGGCCTCCCGCGGCCGCGCTGGGCCAACGGCCCGATTTACGCCAATGCCGCTGAGGTCGCCAAAACGTTACTGTCGCAATACCAAAAGGGCGATCCTGGCATTCCCTGGGTCGGCGAGAGTGAATGGCGGATGCTGCGCGCCGGCGTGGGCCTTCATCCGGTCTATACCAGCGGACCCGGTGGTATTCTCACCGGATGGCTGCTCGGCCAGCAGTACACCCACGATGGCTGAGTGATGGGCACCTCGCCTGTTTCGGGAGGTAGCAGATCTTCTGGTTCCTTCCGCCACTCCTTCCACGGTGCCCGGCGCACATGAGCGCGTCAGGCGATTAGCAAGCCCAGCTTGCCGACCATCGCAAGCGAGCGTTGAACGCTTTCTCGCGTTGATAGCAGCAGCGGCTCGGCGGGCTTCCTGGCACGATCCTTCTGACCTACCTGGATGGTCGGGCCGAATTTCTCGGTCATTTCGGCCGTGATCTGGTCGATAGTCCGCGTACCATCGAGCAATTGCAGGAAATCCCTGGTTCGGTCGTCCTCCAACTGCACGGTTTGGTGGAGGAGATTGGTGACGAGCGGACCTGTTTGCGCTTGTTTTCGCGCGAGCAGGCTCGCCTGCGGATGCTCGGTCGCTTCCGTCAATAAGAAGGGACGCGACAGCAGGAACGAGACCTCGCCGCTGCAAGCTAGGATAAACATCGCCTCGGTCAACGCCTTTTGGTCATCATCTGCCTGCCCGCCGCCAAGCAGCACTCGCGCCCCATCGAGCAATTCGTCAAATGACAGCGCGCGAGGCCAAGCGCGGCCGAGGCATAGGTGCGCCGCCTTCAAGAGCGAATTGGTCACCGTGATCCTGCTACCGTCCTCATTTTCGAATTCCATCGCTGAATCGTCCGTTACGCAGGCGTCCGGATCAACCGGGCTCGTCGTGCTCAGCAAATAGAACCGGGTGACGAAATCGAGGCCGGTCTGGCGGGAGAGCGAGACGTTGTCGTGGCAGAGCAAGGTACGGCGAAAGCCGTTACCGTCGATGAAGTCCTGATACTGATCGCGTGCCATGAACTCGGTTTCCGGGAAGCGTTGCAACGTCGCGCGTACCTCCTCGGAATAGCCCGCCAGATTGCGTCGCGAGAAATCGGCGTCGCTTAGATATTGCAAGCCATGAGAGCCTGCAAGCTCGACAACCTCGTGCAGCAGGAAGGCCTCGGCGCCTTCGTCGAGATCGTCATGAAACAACAGCTCGTCGGGCGCCTTGAGGACGCGGTTGTACTGATCGCGCATGGTCGCGCCGTGAACCGAGTTGGCTTTCGATCCCTCGCTCAAGAACTTCAAGATTGCGCGGGCCTGTCCTACTTTTTCTTTCATGCCGGTGAGGCGGCGGGTGTGATACCGCATCATGTCGCGGACCATGTCGCGCATATGTGAGAACGGGTGCGCATTGTAACTGACGTAGCAGACCCCCTGCGGCGCGAGGTTCTGTTTGAAGATCATCATCATCTTCTCGCGCACCGCCGGTGGCACCCAGGAATACACGCCGTGCGCGATGATGTAGTCGAACCGTCCGAAGCTTGCATCGACATTCATGATGTCGCAGTGGAGAAGCTTGATGTTCTCCAGGCCCAATGTGGCGACATTGTTCTGACCGCGCTCGATCGTCACGCCGCTCAGGTCGACACCGACGAATTCGCTGTTCGGGTATTGAAAGGCCATCGGCAACAGGTTGCCGCCGACGCCGCAGCCAAGCTCCAGCACCCGGCAACGCTCGACCGGCGCCGGCTGCATGCCGTAAACGGCGGCCATGGTAGCAAGATGGTTGGGATGAGTAAGCCCATAAACATGGCCCGGGTAGTAGACCTCGTCGTATGGCGTTGGACCGATGTTTGGGTGACGATGCTCGGTTTGAATGTTCATCGTGCTCAATTCCACGAATATGCGAACTTGTTGTTGTCGATCGAGACACGTGCTTCCTTCACCTCTTCCTTGGCGAGCGACTTGCTGAGGAATTCGCGCGACAGCTCGGGGAGCAGGGTGTTGGTGATGATGTTGTCAATCATTCGCCCACCGGAGTCGGGGTCGTTGCAGCGCGACACAATGTGCTCGACGACCGCGTCGTCATAACCGAAGGTCGCGTTATGATTGTCGCGAAGGCGCCTTCCGATGCGGTCGAGTTGCAAACGCACGATCCCGGACAGCATCTCGTCCGATAGCGGGAAGTACGGTATCGAGACGATGCGTCCGAGCAGCGCCGCTGGGAACACCTTGAGCAACTCCGGCCTTAGCATCCTGGCGAGCTCTTCCGGCTCGTCGCGATACTTTGGATCGCGTGATAGGCCCATGATCATATCGGTGCCGACGTTGGTGGTAAGGATGATCAAAGTGTTCTTGAAGTCGATCCGTCGCCCGTTGCCGTCCTCCATGGTTCCTTTGTCGAATACCTGAAAGAAAATCTCATGGACGTCGGGATGAGCTTTCTCCACCTCGTCGAGCAGAATGACGCTATAGGGCTTGCGCCGGACGGCCTCGGTGAGGCGCCCACCTTCGCCATAGCCGACATACCCGGGAGGTGCGCCTTTCAAGGTCGAGACGGTGTGCGCTTCCTGGAACTCTGACATGTTGATCGTAATCATGTTTTGCTCGCCGCCATAAAGAGTCTCAGCAAGCGCCAGGGCAGTTTCGGTCTTGCCCACACCGGACGGGCCAGCCAGCATGAATACGCCGATCGGTTTCGACGGGTTGTCCAGCTTAGCGCGGCTGGTCTCAATTCGCTTGGCGATCATTGTCAGCCCATGGGACTGGCCGACGACGCGGCGGTTGAGGATCTCCGGTAGCTTCAGCACGGTTTCGATCTCGTCGCGCATCATCCGGCCGACCGGGATGCCGGTCCAATCAGAGACAACGGACGCCACCGACTGCTGGTCTACATGGGCATAGACCATTCGCTTTTCCGGATTGATGGTCTCAAGTGTGTCGAACTTGCCGCGCAGCTCCGCGCGCTTGGCAGCCGGATCTTCGCCTTCCTTGGGCCTGGACAGGATTTCACGAATGCTGCGGATGTCCTTGATGAGCTCCTGCTCGACCGCCCAATCGCCATCGAGGTTCGTCAGCTTGTCTTTCAGTGCGGCGATGTCGTTGTCGATCGCGACAATGCGCTCGTTGTCCTCTATCCCAAGGTCGCCGTCGCTGACGAGCGCAGATCTCTCAGCTTCACGAGCGGCAATCGCCACGCGTGCATCCTCGATCAAGGCCGGCGTCGCGCTCTGGCTGATGGCTACGCGTGCCGAGGCTGTATCAAGCAGGCTGACCGCCTTGTCCGGCAACTGCCGTGAAGGAATGTATCGGTGGGACAGGTTGACTGCTGCGACGATCGCAGCATCCGAAATGCGAACGCCATGGTGCTTTTCCATCGGACCGAGAAGTCCGCGAAGCATGATGCAGCAGGTCTCCACATCAGGTTCATCGATCTGGATTGGCTGGAAGCGCCGGGTGAGTGCGGGATCCTTCTCGATGTACTGGCGATATTCCGCCCATGTGGTGGCGGCGATCGTACGAAGCGTGCCACGGGCGAGGGGAGGTTTCAGGAGATTGGCCGCATCGCCGGTACCGGCGGCGCCGCCGGCGCCGATGAGTGTGTGGGCCTCATCGATGAACAAGATGATGGGAGTAGGTGAGCTCTGGACCTCGTCGATCACCGACCGCAAGCGCTGCTCGAACTCGCCCTTCATGGAGGCGCCGGCTTGCATCAGGCCGATGTCGAGTGCGCAGAGCCTTACATTGCGCAGCGGTGGCGGCACGTCGCCGGCGGCAATGCGCTGCGCAAAGCCTTCGACAACTGCGGTCTTGCCGACGCCAGCCTCGCCGGTGAGAATTGGATTGTTCTGCCGCCGACGCATCAACACGTCGATCAGTTGGCGGATTTCTTCGTCCCGGCCAAGGATCGGATCCATTTCGCCCGATTTAGCCTTGGCAGTGAGGTCCTGGGAGAACCGGTCGAGCGGCGTCGTGCCCTTCGGACCAGCTTGGGCCGCGCCTTCCGTGCCGGCGCCAACCAGGCCCGATCCGTCCATCGGCCGCATGTCCTCCTCGTCGGAGCCGGTCCAGACAGCGCGGCGTTCCGCCGCCAGTGCGTCGACGTTGACCTTGGCAAATTCCCGCGAGAGGTTGTTCAGCGCGCGACGAATATCGTTCGATTTCAGGCCGGCAACGAGCAGATGACCGGTGCGGATCTGGGTCTCGCCAAAGAAAAGCGTGGCATAGTGCCAGCCGCGATCGAGCAGATCGATGACCGAATTCGCGACGCCCGGCATGTCGGTCTCGTTCTTAGCAAAGCCGCTGATCACGCCGGCCAGGTCCGACAATAAGCGCGCGCGGTCGAGCTTGTAGTGATCGACCGAGAGGCTGAGATCGTTGCCCTCCTGCTGCAGAATATGAAACAGCCAGTGCGCAAGCTCGACGTTGCGATTGCCGGCGCTCTTTGCGTGGCGGAGGGCCTGTATGAAGGCATCATAGCCGGCCCGGTTCAGCTTGCCCGTTACAGCTTCAATGCTGATGTCGGTCACGGCGGCTCCTCCTGCTCAACTCCTCCGCGGATGCTTGTCATCATGCGGAATTGGCTTCAAATTCCATAGCATTAGGCGATCAGCACTATGGATAGGTTCAAATCGCCGTGGCATTGGCTGCGGCGCTCCGGCGGGATCTCAATCGCTCCCCGAGCTGAAAGCGTGCATCGCGGCGATATTCTTCTGTGGAGGCCCAGTTCGGCGAGACCCAAGAAGTCCATCCAAGTCGACCACTTTGTCCGAGCCTGACCGGTACAACCTCTCCGGCAGGAATGGCGAGCTCTACCTCCCATTCCAATTCGTCGCCGACATAGAAGAAAACGGCGTCGGCCAGTGGCTCCGACAGGTTGGGTGTTTCGGTCGGCAGGAATTGTTCGTACTGAGCAAATGTTCTGACAAAGACCCGAACTCTGATCTTGTCCTCGACGCTGAACACGCGCGAGCCCAGAAGGGCGTCCTGACCGAGCCTCGCATGCGTTCCGCCGAGCCGGCTGCAGTGACTTGGGTCGAACGAGAGCCAAGTGCCGACGAATTCGTCGATCTCGACTTTGACCTCGAACAGTCCTTGCAGGAATCGCGTCAACCGTGATGCACACTTCGCCCTTGGCGCGACCAGTCCAGCGAAGCTGAGCTTCGCCATGTCCGGAACGGTATCGCGATCGGCGAAAACATCGGTGCCCAAGCCGGCGAAGGAGCCGACATAGGCAATGAAGCGATCGTCTGCCGGGCGGTCGTGCTGCGCGATCGGGCGCGCGTCGGCCCAGGCACGAAAGAAGAGTTGCAGGAAGCGCCCGTTAAACAGATCGAGAAAGCGCGGGAAAGCGTCATCCCGCATCAGCCACCAGCTGAGGCTTTCGTCGGTGGTGGCAATGGGCAGGGCGCCCTGCGGGCCCAGGAGGCCGAGAAATTTGACGAGTATCCTGAGCCGGCCACTCTGGTCGTCCACGGCCGCGAGATTCGAGGCGGGAAACTCCAGATAAGGCACTTGGCCGAGGTCGACATATTCGTCGCGGCGCGCGGCACTGTCACCGATCCGCGGTCGATCCGGGTTGGCGCGCTCGAACTGGCGTAACGTATGGAAGAAATCGAAACGCCAGGGCTCGGCCTTCATCTGGTCGATCAGGGTCATAGCGGTCTCCGCGTGCCCATGCGCGGCGGCCATCGCATGATCTCGCCGCGCTCCGGCGTCGAGATGACCGTCTGGGTGAAGGTGTTGAAGCCGGAATAGTCGGCAAAGAAGCGTTCCAGGATCGCCCCGAGCAAGAACACGCCGCTGCCCTCAAATGCCTTCTCGTCGAGTGTGACGATAATCTCCAAGCCACGTGCTGCGCCGCTGCCGGTGCGCTCACGCACGCGTCGCACGATGGGGCGGCTTTCTATGCTGCGCACGCCGCGGATCTTGCGTTCCGTGGCGTCGTCGAATTGGTCGGCGAACAAGGACAGCATCTCGCGCAGCGCTCCGGCGTTCTTGCCGCCACCGCGCTCGACGAGCCCAAGATAGTTGAGGCTGAGCATGTTGATGAGCCGCCAGCTGACAACGCCGCTGTTGACGATTTCGCTGCGGCTGCGCAATTGGGCCACCACCGGCTCGCGCGGCGGCGTCGGACCAGCGACGCACATCAGATCAAGAGATGTGTCGTCCAGCAAACGAAAATCGGCGCCGCCCTGGCCGACCGGCAAGTGCTCCGTGAGATGGCGATTGGAGCAGAGAGCCCGAACGCTCAGTTCGGCGACAGAGCCTTTGCCGCTCAATTCACCGGGCTCGAGCAGTGACAGGAACATGTCCGTCCCGGTGTAGTCTGAGGAGGCGCCGTATGTCTTTTCTTCCACTGTGCGGCGCCGCGGCAAGCGGCGCACAGTGAAATAAAGCCTGTCGGCCGACCCGCCGCTCCGGTCGACGGCGGCCGAATATAGCGGGCGCACGGGGCGCTTATCCTTCTCTGCCGGCAGGTGTGCGTAGACTTCGAGCACCTGGTGCGGTTCGTATTCCAGATAGCGGCTGCGATCTGGCACCACATGGTACTCGTGCGTATTCGACTTGACCGGAATACGATCACTCGTCTTCTCGAACAGATTGATCGCCGGCGCGGTATAGAGCCTGAACGTCTCGGGGCGCACCGAGGCGGCCAATCGTGAACTGTGTTCATCGAATGCGAAGACAATATCGATCGATTTGCTGCGCAGCCGTGACATCACGCCGCGAAGTCCGGTGAGGGTAATGCCGAGGAACTTGCGTGGAAACATGAAATATTCACGCAGCAATTCCGAGCCACGAAAGATCCGGTTATCGTTAGGAAATAGAGACTCATTCTCGTCGAAACCAATTTGCTGCACGCTGTCATGGGGGGCACGAGTCACCACCGGATCGCCAAAGTCGTCGAGATGCCGGAAGTAGACCCCCCTGCAATTCGAGATCAACTGCTCGTAAAGCGCGATGGCGTCGGATTCCGCACCGGACAGGTAGATCGGAAGCTCGCTCACGCGGCAGCCTGCGAACCACGTTTCCGGCTTGGTCCGAGCCTCCGCGTCCGGCGGCTCGTCCTCGAGCCGGGCCGCACTACGATGGGTCAACGATAGCCTCAGCCCCGCGATGACGTCACTGTCGATCGGGATACCAAGCGCCTGCAGAGCGCCCGCCGTCGAGAAATACTCGGCGCTTGTGACGTCAAATGGCCAGAGCACGATGTCGCGGCAAAGTCGAAACCGGCAGGAAAGACTTCGCTCTCTCTCACGATAGGTCGCGTCGAAATAGGCGCCGCGCGCGATCTTCCTGCCGTCACGCAGCGCCGGGTCGGCATAGGGTGGCCGTGCGGTCACCAGCATGGCCGAAGGTGTCGGCGCAAGATAGTTCGGTACCAGTTGCTCGAGCAGGTTTGCAGTGAATTCCGGGAACTCGTGCTTGAGCTTGAGTTGAACGCGGGCGGCAAGAAAGGCAGCGCCTTCCAGCAGTCCCGTGATCATCGGGTCCGAGCGGTCTCGGATCAGGCCGCCGAGGCGCTCTGCGATACCTGGATATTCTTCGGCGAAATCTCCCGCCTGCTCGTACAGCAATGACAGTTCACGATTGTAGAAATCGAGGAATTCGCGATTCATGCTAAAGTCGATTGATCTGGATGTCGCCGCTGTCGAGATCGACGTCGGCGACAAATTCCACGGGGACGTTGAGCGGCTCAGCTTTGAGGTCGGCGTGAACGATGAAGCGCAGCTTCAGCTGCTCAGGGCCGACCGAGCCGTCGCGACGAACCCGAATCGTCTTGCGGTCGAGTCTGGGTTCGTAGGTCGCTAGCGTCTCGCGCAACGCGTCGGTGAGTTCGTCGTCCGTAACCTCGTCGATCGAGCGGTGGGCGATATCGGGGAAGCCGTAGTTCAAGATCGATCTCCGGACGCAATCCCGGTCGCTCAGATCCAAAGTCGATTCCAGAGCAATGGTATTGAGAAGGGCTTCAAGGTCATGAGAGATTTCCCGCCGCAACAGCGTTTCCGAGATGGGAAAGCGGCCGGCGCTACGCCGTCCGGCAATGACCCGTTCACCGAATTCATCGCGCAAATTGAGCTTCTTGCGCGCATCGCGAGCTTCATGAGCCAAGCGAAAGGCCAGCATTAGCGGGGGAGAGAGACGATCCCTCTTTGGAGTAATGGTCATTTACCTTCCCCAAGATGCCGGGCCCGCTATGCCCTTTCGCGGAGCATCAGCTGGTCTCCAGGATGGTTGTCGCCTCGGCAGGCGGTCGTGCTCGTAACCGCTCCCGCCGAGACGTCAACGCAATCGCACCGTGCGGCGCCGGCTCAGCTAATCGCAACCAACGCCAAGCAGAAGCCGACGATCAGGCCCATTCCTTGTTGGCGGGAACGTCCCAGCCAAACACCGGCGCCGCTCCAGCGCCGCCTTTTTCCGTCTGGGTCTTGTACGTCATCTTGACCTTGGCGAAATTCAGACTCACGTTTTCAGTGAGGCGATCTTCGCCGTGCGATCCGCCCGTCGATACACTCGTGACCAGAATGTGCTTCATCTCGATCTTGAGATACTCCAGCGGATTTTCACCCGCCTTGCGCACCGTGAGGATCGCCGTATCGATGTGCTTGCCGTTCGCACAGACTTTGAAAAGCTCCGGCGTGGCCTTGTCGACGAAGTGCGTGAAGTGCAGGTCCTGGATGCTGACCTTACCGGCACCGCCGCCCGAACCGCTGTGGAAAGTGCCTGACTGGCTCTCGCCGAAAGACCAGCTCAAAATATCGATTTCGTCCTTGTGCTTGTCGTCCAGCGACTCGCCCTTAATCGGATCGAGTTTCAGGAAAATGTCGACAGCCATAGCATAGTCCTTTCAAATTTCTGCATGTTACGGTTGCGATGCTGCGGCGTCAGGAGCCGGGGCCGGGAAGGCGCGAAACCAGACTGAGGCCGACGTCCATCGCCTCCAACTGAAAGTGTGGACGAAGAAAGAAGCGCGCGTTGTAATATCCCGGGTTCTCCTCGTTTGCTATGACCTCTACCTTCGCAGCGGCCAGCGGCTTGCGCGCCTTCTGAGCTTCTGACGACAGGGCTGGATTGGCATCAACGTACTCGTTGATCCAGGTCTGCAGCCAGACCGTCAGCTCATCCTTCTCCTTCATGGATCCGATCTTGTCGCGAACCATGCACTTCAGATAGTGCGCAAAGCGAGACACAGCGAACATGTAGGGCAGTCGTGACGACAGGTTATCAGAGGCGGTGGCATCCACGCCTTTCTCGCCGAAATACTTCTTCGGCTTGTAGAGCGACTGAGCGCCGATGAACGCCGCCTTGTCGGTGTTCTTGCGATGGATCAGCGGGATGAGGCCCGCCTTCGCAAGTTCGTGCTCACGGCGATCGCTGATGGCGATCTCGGTCGGGCATTTCAGGTCGACGCCGCCGTCATCGGTCGGGAACGTGTGCGTCGGCAGGTTGATAACTTCACCGCCGGACTGCACACCGCGGATGCGCGTGCACCAGCCAAACTCCTTGAAGGCGCGGTTGATGTTGACGGCCATTGCGTAGGCGGCGTTGATCCAGCCGTATTTGTCGCCGGTGTGTCCGTCCGTCTCCTCTTCGAAGGCGAACTCTTCCACGGGCTCCGATTTCGCGCCGTAGGGGAGGCGGCCGAGCGCGCGCGGCATGCACAGGCCGAGATAGCGCGAGTCGTCCTGATCGCGCAGTCCCTTCCATGCGGCATATTCCGGCGTGTCGAACACCTTGCCGATGTCCCGAGGGTTGGACAGCTCGGTCCAAGAGTCCATTCCCATCAGCGTCGGCTCGGCGCCGCTGAAGAAGGGGGCGTGTGCGGCGCCTGCGATCTTGCTGAGATCGCGGAGCAGTTGCACATCGGTGGGGAGGTGACTGAAATAATAGTCGCCGATCAGGCAGCCGAAAGGCTCGCCACCCAGCTGGCCGAATTCATACTCATAGATCTGCTTGAAAAGGGGGCTCTGGTCCCAGCGTGCATCGGGATAAAGCCGCAGATTTCGATACAGCTCGTTCTTTGAGACGTTCATCACCCGGATTTTCAGGTTGGCGTCGGTCTCGGAATTGAAGACGAGGTAGTGGAGACCGCGCCACGCACTTTCGATTGCCTGGAACTCAGGTGTATGAAGAATCTCGTTCATTTGCGCGGTCAGCTTCTGGTCGATCCGCGCGATCATCTCCTCGATGGTGTCGAGGACGTCCGACTTTATGACGCTTGTGTCCTTCAACGCCTCTTGAACGAGCGTGGATACGGCGTTTTCGACTTCGGTCGCTGCACGTTCAGTGCGCGGTTTGAAGCTTTGCTTTAGCAGGCTGGCAAACTCATCAGCTTCGACGGTTTTGACTTGGGTAGGGCTCTCTGTGTGAACAGCTTCTTTTGCCATGGTCCCCATTCCTTCCTTAGCTCTCGGTGCCAGGTTCGCTCGACTGGCTTGTCGCGCGTTCCCGCAGCGCTGCCATCAGTTGAGGATCGGCGAGAAGTTTTTTCAGCTGGTCCTCGGCGGCCACCTTGCCGTCCATGTAGCGCAGCAGGTTGGCGAGTTGTTCGCGTGCCTCGAGCAGCTTGGCGGTGGCCGGCACCTGGCGGGCGACTGCCACCGGAGTGAAGTCTGCCATCTTGTTGAAGCGCAAGTTGACCGAGATCTTTTCGTCGGAACCATCGCTGAGGCGATTGGCGACGCGCGCCGTCACGCCGGGCTGGATTGCGGCCATGCGGTTGTCGAAATTGTCCATATCGAACTCGAGGAACTTACGCTCCTCGACCTTCGACTTCTCGATGCCGGGGTTATTGCCGGAGAGGTCGGAGAGGACGCCCATGACGAACGGCAGCTCGATCAGCCGCTCGGCGTCGTAAGGATCCTCGTATGTTATGTGCACGCGTGGTGCGCGGTTTCGTCGAATGAATTTTTGACCGCTGTCAGTAGCCATGGTTCCCCTCCCTGCGAAATCGCATCAGAAGCCAAATTGCACGACGCAGATTGACTAAGGCGTCTCAACTTGCGGTCGGCAAAACATTCTTATGTCCAGTTAGTGCCTTCGAGAGAAAGGTGGTTCAATACGATTTGTCGATTGTCTTGAGAGCGCCCTCAGGAAGGACATCATTCAGAAGGCTGAGGAAATCCCGCTGTGCGAGGTCGCGCGCGCGATCGACCAAAAAGGGGATCGGGCTGGACGGCTCCGCGGTTCGGAAAAACGACGCCACCTTCGTCAGCAGACCCAAGGCCTGCGCTCTATTTTCCACCGAAATAACAATATCTTGGGCGCTCTCATCCGTCGTTGATGAGAGCGGGGTCGCGAGCTCCGCCATCCGTTCGATCGGCAGGTCGAAGACTTTGTCCCGTCCGATGTTGATGGCAGCGCTCTCCACGTGGGACGGCACCAGCATCCGCATCACTTCAATAAATGATTTGCCGACCATCTCCTGCGCTTGACGTACCAGCAACAGCGCCGGGTTGGATGGTTCCATTCGGGCAAAATAGGCGGCCGCTGCGCCGAGCGCTGCGGACGCCTGTGCAGATGAAGCAAACATCGTGGTTGCGTCCAACTGCACCTGCGTATCGACGGGACCGGCATCTTCCGCAGTTGCGGCAATCGCCACCGGATCACGCAACGCGACAAGACCCGCAAGCCAGGCAGCCATGCCGTCAACCAAGCCGGAGAGCCTGTCGAGGCTGATAGGTTGCCCCGAATTCATCTTCTCACGCCAGGTCGCCTTGATACCTGCGATTTCAGCAGCGACCGCGGAGCACCGCGCGCTGATTGCCTTGAGAGTATCGAGATCCGTCTCGCTGACGATGCGCTCGATGGTCGCGAGATCGAGCCCGTCGGCGTCGGCATCGCCGGCGGGAATTTCGCCTTGCGCGATTTGATAGGCACGGTAGTTGAGGTTGCCGTGTCTGCGGTTCTCGATCAGGGGGAGGAACTGGAGCGGGTTGATCACGGTCGGAAACACGTCGATTGCTTCGACCGTGACGGCCCGAAGCGCGTAGTCGCCGTTCTCGCCCCTCGGATGTACTGCTTCCCACTGCTCGCGCAGCAGCAAGTTGGTCGCCCTCAGGCAGTTAAGAAAGCCGTCGAGATCGCGGTTGAGGATTGAAAACTTCGCGAGCAGCAGGTTTAGGCGCAGATCGCGGGTACGCGCCAGGAGGGGCTGTGCAGCGGCAAATTGGCCGGCAAAATCGACTGCCTTTGGATCGAAGCGTCCACGCTCCCCATTGGCATTGACGACCTCGAAGAACGACATTGGCAGCAGGGATTCCGCACCTGCGAAGAAGTTCAGATATTGGACGTCTCCGATGGCGTCGAGATCCGGTCCGCAGGGATCGTCAGCGGTAATGGGCAGCGTCAGGGAGGCGACATCAAGCATGCGAGGATCGTCCATCTGCTCGGTCACGGCCCCGCTGCCGAGCCGTGACGACTAAGGGATCGCGCGGGGCGCATGATCCGATTCTATACCTATGGGTCAGATGCCTGCTGATCTTGGTTCATTCCCGAAGATCATGCCATTTTCCCGTGAACCGGCAAGCTCTTGGAGCCGACTACTTGATGGCCGGGGTGGTTCTTTGGACGGCTGTCGTGAAACGTCAGGAGGCCAGCCCCGGGGCGGACTTGCCGGCACTGCCAATTGGCGGGGCAGGATTTCCGCGGATCTTGCATACGTCTGATCAGCTCTTTGCAGCGGGTCATTCGATCGAAGGAGGGAGTTTAAGCCCACATGGGCCAGCTTACTCAGGATACCCGCCTCTGCGAACTCAAGACGCCTCTTGGCAAGGACGTTCTGGTTTTTGCCGGATTCGAGGGCTCGGAAGGTCTCAGCGAACTGTTCGAGTATCGCATAGAGTGTCTCAGTGAGGATGCCGACCTCGACTTCGACCGAGCCATCGGTCAGCAATGCACGCTGACCATAAAGCTGCATGAAAAGGAGCGCGAGTTCAGTGGCATTCTGACGGAGGCCCAGTGGCTCGGGGTAAGGAACGACTATTTCAGCTACCGGATCGTGCTGAGGCCCTGGTTTTGGCTGTTGTCGCGGACCACCGATTGCCGGATCTTTCAGGACAAGAAAGCGCCCGACATCATCAAGGAGGTGTTCAACGAACGCGGCTTCACCGATTATGAATCCAAACTGACCGAAGAGGGGTCCTGTCCGAAGCTCGAATATTGCGTTCAGTACCGCGAGACTGACATGAATTTCGTGTGCCGGCTGATGGAACAGCACGGCATCTACTACTTCTTCAAACACGAGGGCGGCAAACATACGCTGGTGTTGGCGGATTCCAAATCGTCGCATAGCCCGATCAACGGTCTTGCTACGATTCCCTATATCCCGTTAACGGGGGCCGATCGTCGAGGCGAGCAGCATATCTACGAATGGGTCTCGGAGCGCCGGTTTCGAACCGGCAAGATCGAGCTTAACGACTACAACTATCAAAAGCCCAACGCGCAGATGATCAGCGACGCCAAGGGCTCCGAGCACTACACCCGGTCGGAGATGGAGTTTTACGACTATCCAGGGAAGTTCAAGGAAAAATCCGACGGCGAGCGCTACGCGAAGATCCAGCTCCAGGCCGAGCAGGCAATGGACCGAAGGCGCCGCGGCAACGGCGACGCCGTCAACCTGTTTCCCGGTGGGTTAACGAAGCTTGAAAAGCACTCCAAGGATTCGCAGAACGTGGAATATCTCGTGGTGCGAGCCACGCACTCGTTCTCGATCGAATCTTATCGCACCGGAGGTCCGAGCGACGCCGGGCAACACGTCTATTTCGGCAGCTACGAGTTTCTGCCGAGCGATCGGCCGTTTCGAGCGCCAATGACGACGCCGAAGCCAAGGATCAATGGCATCCAGACTGCCAAGGTAGTGACCAAAGACGACAATTCGAGCGAGGAAATCGACGTCGAGTCGCTCGGCGAAATCTATGTCCGCTTTTTCTGGGATCGCAAGAAGAAGCGGTCGTGCCGGCTGCGCGTCGCCCAGGTTTGGTCCGGCAAGCGCTGGGGCGGTCAGATCATTCCGCGTGTCGGACAGGAAGTCGTTGTCGAGTTCCTGGAAGGGGATCCGGACCGGCCCCTGGTGATTGGCACCGTGTACAACGACGAATACAAGCTGCCTTACGATCTGCCGTCGAAAAAGACGATTGGCGGCTTGAAGTCGGACTCCACCAAAGGTGGCGGCGGCTTCAACGAGTGGAGCTTCGAGGACAAGAAGGGGTCCGAGAAGATCACGGTGCATGCCGAGAAGGACCATGACGTGACGGTCCGGGACACCGAGACACGGACCATCGGCGAAGCTGCATTCGGCGGCGATACCCGCAAGACCACGCTCAAGAAAGGCAATGACAAACTCGATATCGAATTGGGCGGTCAACACATCACGCTGGCCATGGACCAGTCTGTCAATGCGGGCATCAGCATCACGCTCACGGCCAGCGCCAATATCACCCTGCAGGTTGGTCCCAGCCAGATTATCCTGACCCCGGCGGGCATCGTCATCAACGCGCCGACGATCGCCATGACAGCGCAGGCCGGCATGGCGCTTGCTGCCGGCGGTCCGCTGGTCGCTCACGGCACTCCAACTCTTGTCGGCTGACGATCATGGGGCAGGTTCGATTCGGAACGGTACAGGATCTGTTTCAGGCCTATCCGTTGGCGCGCTATGATGTCGGCAGAGCCGACGCTGACAAGCCTTCGCTGGATTTCCTTCAGGAGGCCGCCGACGCGTGCAATTGGCACCCGGCCGTGTCTTATTGTGCATACCTACTTCCAAGGCGTGTGGCAATTGGCTGGGGATGTCGCTCTCTGCGGCGGATGTTCGATCATTTCGATGCCAGCGATAGCAGGTCGCTCAATATTGTGGAGACCTGGGTCCGGCAACCGGACGAGCAGTCCCGGAACAAGGCGCTGGCTGTCGGCAATGCCAACGATCCTGAGCAGCCGGCAACGTGGCTGGCGCTGGCGGCCGGCTGGTCCGGCGGAAGCGTGGTTCCCCCGGAATTTGCGCCCGTGGAAGCCAAGCCAGATCAGGCCGCACGGGCGGTGCGTACAGCACTGCTGATTGGCCTCTGCCGGCTCCCCCGTGACTTCCGGGACCAGATAATGACGTCGTGCCTGGAGGATGGTATTCAATTGGCACGCGGCGAACCGCGCCCTCCGCGCTAACGAGACGATGTGATGGTGCTTCGCTTTAATATCGAGAACGAACCGAATCTTCCGGACGGCGGACCTGTGACGTTTACGGTCACCGGCAGGCGTTCGGTCGATATTGGCCGGGACCGACACCTCGACTGGACGCTGCCGGATCCGGCGCGGACTATTTCCGGAAAGCATTGCGAGGTGCACTTTCGCGACGGTGGCTATTGGCTGCACGACGTCTCGACCAACGGCACCTTTCTCAATGGTGCCGACCAGCGCATGCGGGGGCCGCACCGCTTGCGCGACGGCGATCGGCTCACGATCGGCCACTACATCATCGGAGTTTCGCTGGAGGATGAGGCTGGCGGGCGTATCCCAAATCAAGCGGCGCAACTGCACGAACCCTCGGTCCAGCAGCATGCGGATTACGGAGAGCTTTGGACGGCCGATCGTGACGTTCCGCCGCCGATCGATCCGCAACTGTTGAAGAAGCCACGCGAGGCGGCGCGGCCCGTCAATCCGGGGTTCCTTGATTGGGCAGCGAGCGTGCCGGCGCCGGGTGTAGACCCATTTCGATGGTCATCGCCGACGTCTACGTCCCAACCGTCCGTGCAGGACGATGACATGAACTGGGCAGCCGGTCCGGTCACCGCGCCGAAACCGCAAGTCGAGCGCCCGCAAGCCATCCCGACTCCACGCCGGCCGTCGGTTTGGATCGATGATGAACCAGTCGCTGCCCAGCCGCCAACATCGCCATCGCACCCGCAGGTCGAGACGGCGCAAGCAGCAGACGAGCGACCTGTCGCGGCCAAGCCAGTCGGTGGTACCGAGTTCGCGCGACTGGTGGCGCGCGCTGCGGGATTGCCGGAGAATTTCTTCGCCAGCAAGTCCGATGCCGAACTCGCCGAACAGCTTGGCATCATCTTGCGTATGACCGTGGACAATCTGATGGCGCTGCTGCAAGCGCGAACCCAAGCCAAGCAGCTGACCCGTAGCACCAGCCAGACCACCGTCCAAGCCCTCGAAAATAATCCGCTGAAATTCTCGCCGACCTCGGAGGAAGCGATGCGCATTCTCTTTGGGCCGCCGACACGCAGCTATCTCGATGCACAGCGCGCCTTTGCACAGGGCTTCAGTGATCTCAAGTCACATCAGTTGAGAACCTATATGGCGATGCAGCACGCTGTCCATGAGCTGATTGCGGGCATAGATCCGACGCTGATGGCGCGCGAGCTCGAGCTTCAGCGTGGCGCAAGCTCCTGGCTCGGCACGAACAAGGGCAAACTCTGGGACGAGTTCTTGACGCGCTGGAAAGCGCATCTTGGCCGCGACAACAACGCCCCGATCGAAACCTTTATGTTGCTTTTCTCGAACTATTACGACCGCGGTGATAAGCCCGGCTCAAAGTAAACTCTCGGCGACCACGAGGTTGCCTACAATTTCTAAGTGGATATAGGAATGTCTTGGTACAGCAAGGTCTTCTGGTCGGAAGGTTTGTTTCTGCGGCCGCATCATCTGCAGCAGAACGACCGCTACATCGAACACTTGCTGGAAAAGCGCGTTCGCTACACGACACCATACCCTTGGGGCTTTGCCGAGCTAGAGATCGATAGGGATCTTACCGAACAGAGCAAATTCGCGGTGCGCAGTGCGTCCGGCCTCATGCCGGACGGTACGCCGTTCGATATCCCTGCGGACAGCCCAATACCCGAATCGATCGAAGTGCCGGAGACGGCTGCAGGCCAGATCGTCTGGCTGATGATGCCGGTCGCGGCGCCAAACACCCGCGAGGTCGACGAGGACCGCACTGACAGCGCCAGTCGTTATGTTCGCACTTCGGAAACCTTCATCGACTCGACCTCGGCGCTCCGCATCGAGGAAGAGATCGACATCGCTTATCCGCGCCTGTCTTTCGAACTGCGCAAGACGAGCAAGCCCGGATACATGGGCCTGGGCATCGCGCGCATTCTGGAGGTGCGCGACAAGAACATCCTGTTCGACGACAAGTTCGTGCCGCCGATGCTGGTCTGCGCCGCGCATCCGATCATCGATGGCTGGCTCAACCGCATCATCGGCTGGGTTGAGACTAAACTCGACGAGTTGGCGCGTTACGCCGTCGATCCATCATCCGGTGGTGGGTTGCAGAGCGTCGACTATCTGGTCCTGCAAGTGCTGAACCGTACCATTCCCGTGCTGACTCATTTCCAGCGCTCCGGCAGCGTTCACCCGGAGCGCCTGTACGAGGAATTGCTGAGGTTCGCGGGTGAACTTGCGACGTTTTCCACGGCGGAACGGCGGGCGCGCAACTATCCGGCGTACAATCACGACGATCTCGAGAACGTCTTCACACCCTTGGTGAGCGACATCCAGGACTTCTTGAGCGCGCGGCTGGGTCGGCGGGCGATCCGCCTGGAGATCATCGAGCGCGCACAGAATGCGTTCGTATCGCCGATCCGCGATCGAGCGCTATTCCGAAATGCGACCCTGGTGCTGGAAGTTGCCGCACGGCGGCCGCTTGTGGAGATCCAGAACGATTTCCCGCACCTGTTCAAGGTCGGGCCGAACACAAAGATGAACGAGATCGTGCACGCAAACCTGCCGGGCCTCACGTTGGCGCATTTGCCGACGCCGCCGCCGCATATCCGGGCCATCACGGATCACGTCTATTTCTATCTCGACCGCAAGTCACCGCTGTGGCCCGAGTTCAGTACGGCTGCGTCGATCGGAATGCATTTTTCCGGCGACTGGCCCGAGCTTGAGCTGTATCTTTGGGCTATCCTGGAAGACAGGCCATGAGCGACAAGGACAAGCCGGTCAATCCTTTCGGGCGGGGCGAACGGACGATCATCCGTCCCAACCCCGGCGGAAAGTTGCCGCCGGCGCCGATCTCTCAACCTCCGCCGGGCGGCGGGCCCGCAGCACGCCCAGCCTATTCGCCATCACCCGTACCCTCTCCCGGCACGCCGGCCCCACCACCATCCTTTTCGCCCGTTCCACAGGGCTCGAACTACGCCTCCGCGCCGGCCAGCCATCCAGCCGAGGAATGGATCTCGACACCCGCGCAAGGCCAGGTGCCGCAACCCTTGATGCCGCCAGGGCCGCCGTTGCGCGTTGACGATCTGGTCGCGCCAAATGCCAATCCGGTGATGCGCGCTGCGGGCCCGTTGCTGCAACTGCTCGGTCGGTTGCGTGTGGCGCTCATGCGAGCGTCATTCGCCAGCCTGATGGAGCAGGTCGCAGACGCGATCAAATTCTTTGAGAAGGACATCCGTTCAGCGGGCATTTCCGAGCACCAGGCCAACACAGCAAAATACATCCTGTGTGCCACTGCTGACGATATCGTGCAGCACATCCCAACCGAAGAGCGTCACGTCTGGACGCAATATTCGATGCTGAGCCGGTTCTTCGGCGAGCGTGTCGGCGGCGTCCGATTCTTTGAGATCCTCGACCATTTGAAGGTTGATCCACTGGTCAACTATCCGGTCCTCGAACTTCAGCACGCCTGCCTTGCGCTTGGTTTTCAGGGCATCCACCGGACGTCAGGGGGCGGACTTGCGAACCTGCAACTGATCCAGCGCAACCTCTATGAATTGCTGCGCCGGGTCAGACCGAAAACGATGAGCGACCTGTCGCCCAACTGGCGCGGGCAGGCGCTGGCGGGGCGCCGGCAGCGTCTGCGTGTTCCGGTCTGGCTCGTGGCAGCCGTGGTCGCCGCGCTGCTGACCGGGTCCTATTTCGTTCTGCGGACGCTCCTCGCTGGACGGGCAGAGAATGCTGCTGAGGTGGCGCTCGCGCTCCATCCGGCCGGTCCGATCGAACTCAAGCGTCAGGTCGTTGCACCACCCCCACCGCCGCCGCCTCCGCCGCCGCCGGATCGCATTACCCAGTTGCAACGCATCCGCAATGCGCTCGCGAAGGAGAACACCGCCTGCGCCATGACGGCGGACCAGACCCCCAGCTTCATCGTGATCAGGGTCTGCGACCTGGCCTTGTTTGCGTCGGGCCAAGCGACCATCCTCGACGGCTTTAAGCCGATCGCTCTCCGCGTCGCAGCAACCCTCGACAAGGAGCCGGGACGGATCCGGGTCGTCGGCCATACTGACAGTTCGCCGATCCGCACAGTCCGCTTCCCGACCAATTTCGAGTTGTCGGTCGAGCGCGCCAAGGCGGTTGCCGCGGCACTGAAACCTGGCTTGAACGATGGTTCGCGCGTCGACGTCGAGGGCAAAGGAGCAGATGCGCCGATTGCCAGCAACACAACGCCCGAGGGACGTGCCAAGAACCGGCGCGTCGAGATCTTTATCGAACGCAGCGAATAGGCACACACCGCCGGATCAGGTGGTTTTGCGACGGGTACGGTTAGATGCTTGCCAAGGACATTCTTCGCATCGTTCTCTACGGGGTCGGGCTCAGCTCGCTGGGAGCGGTGATCTATTTCGCCGGTCCCTTCATCGCATTCGGCGATTGGCGGCCGCTGGAGAACCATATCGTCCGGCAGATCGCTATTCTGCTGCTCACCACGGCCGTGGCAGGCATCGTTGGCCTCAATCTGTTCAAGCGGCGCAAGGGTGCCAAGGAGATTGCCGATGGTATCGCTGGTGCAGACCAGCCCGTCAGCGATGAACCAGTGCTCAAGGAGCGCATGAAGGATGCGCTCGCGACGCTGAAGACCGCCAGCGGCAACAAGTCGGGCTATCTCTACGATCTCCCCTGGTACGTCATCATCGGTCCGCCCGGCGCCGGCAAGACGACGGCGCTTGTCAATTCCGGGCTCAAATTTCCGCTCGCGCGCGGGGCAACGCCCGCGGCGATCGCAGGGGTCGGCGGTACCCGCTACTGCGATTGGTGGTTTACAGAGGAGGCGGTGCTGATCGATACCGCCGGCCGCTACACCACCCAGGACTCCAACAGCAAGGCCGACAAGGACAGCTGGCTGGCGTTCCTGGACATCCTGAAGAAAAGCCGGTCGCGCCAACCGATCAACGGCGTTATTGTCGCCATCAGTATCGAAGACATCCTGACGCTGCCGAAGCAGGAGCTCGCACTTCATGCCGATGCCATCAGGATGCGCCTGCTCGAGCTGCATCAGAGACTCAAGGTCAGCTTCCCAGTCTACGCGCTATTTACCAAAGCGGATCTCGTTGCCGGCTTCACCGAGTATTTCGCCTATCTCGGGGAGGCCGGCCGCCGTCAAGTCTGGGGTGCCACGTTCCAGACCGCCGACAAGACCCAGAATCTGGTTGGGCAGATCCCGTTCGAGTTCGACCGTCTGCTGGAGCGCCTGAGCGAAGAGACGCTCGACCGTCTGCAGGACGAGCCGACGCCCCAGCACCGCGTGCAATTGTTCGGTTTTCCGGCACAGATGGCGCGGCTCAAGCCTCAGATCCACGATTTCCTCAACCTGATCTTCGAGCCGACGCGCTATCACGTGAACGCGAACCTGCGCGGATTCTACTTTACTTCGGGTACGCAGCAGGGCACGCCGATCGATCAATTGATCGGGTCGCTGGCGCGCACGTTCGGCGCTGAGGAAGTCGGTTCCGGATCCTATTCGGGCACGGGCAAGAGCTTCTTCCTTGCCGATCTGATTTCCAAGGTCATCATCGGCGAGGCCGACTGGGTCTCGACTGACCGTGCCGCGGTGCGCCGCGCGCTGGTCCTGAAGACCGCAGCCCTGTCATTGATCGGTCTGGTCTCGATCGGGCTGATCGCAGCTTGGCTGGTGAGCTACAAGCGGAACGCCGATTTGATCGAGCAAAGCCTGCAGGCGGATAGCGAGTATGCAACCGCCGGCGCGGCACTTATCAAGCAGGCATTGATTGCCGATCATGATCTCGACAAGGTGCTGCCGCTACTCTACCGGCTTCGCAACGCCCCGGCGGGCTACGGATCGCGCGGCGAACCGGTGCCTCTGTCGGCTCGCTACGGGCTCAGTCAGCGCGCCCGGCTGCTGTCGCCCTCGAAAGCGGCCTATCACACCGCGCTTGAACGCATGTTCCGACCGCGCCTGCTGTATCGCCTGGAAGAGCAGCTCAATGCGCGCATAAACGAGCCTGCCTTCGTCTATGAGGCGCTCAAGGTCTATCTGATGATCGGTGGCCTGCAGTCGCCGGATCGCGAGTTGATCCGCTCCTGGATGCAACGTGACTGGGCGGATAATCTCTATCCTGGCGCCACCAACGCAGAAGGGCGGCGTCTGCTCGACGAGAACCTCGTGGCAATGTTCGACCTCGAGACCGAACAGCCGCCCTTGGTCGAACTCGACGGCCGGTTGATCAAGCAGGCCCAGAACTCCTTGGCGCGCCTGAGCGTGTCGCAACGAGCGTACGAGTTTCTGAAATCGGAGGCTCGCGCGTCGATCGCCGGCGACTGGATCGCCAGCCGCCATGGCGGACCCGACATGGGTGTCGTGTTCGAAACCACGACCGGGCAGCCTTTGGACGCCGTGCGGGTACCTGAGTTCTTCACGTATAACGGCTTCCATCAGAAGTTCGTCGCCCGGCTGTCCGGATTGTCTGAGCGGATGAAGCGGGAGCGATGGGTTTTGGGGGATGCCGGCCAGCAGTCGGCCATCAACCAGCAGTACGACAATCTGGCCGGCGATCTGCTCAGCATCTATTCAAACGATTTCGTGACGACCTGGCGAACGGCGCTCGGGAGCCTGCGCCTGAAGAAGCTGCTCGCCGACAAACCGAAATATGAGGTGCTTCGGGCGCTTTCGGCGCCGACCTCGCCGATGCGGCAAATTCTGGAGTCGGTGCGCGACGAGACGGTGCTGACCAAGGAACGGGCGAAGAGCGCTTCGGCGCCAGCTGCCGCATCGGCGCCAGCACTCTTCACGAATGCTCAGGATGGACCGCCTGGCACGATGATCGAAGCACAGTTCAAGCCTTACCACGCAGCGCTCGAAGGCGAGAGCACCCGCCGGCCAATCGACTCGACCGTCGCGAACCTGAACGACATCGCGCAGAACCTGACACTGATCATCGAGAATCCCCAACTGACCGCACAGGCCACAGCTGCGCTCCAGAACCAGGTCGCAGCGCTCCGCAACAACGCCTCGCGCATGCCGCCGCCATTCTCCGATATGTTGCGAGCAGCAGCCGCGGAGTTCGAAGGTAGCATCGCGGCTTCAACCGCCGGACAAATCCTGCAAACGTTGCGCGATCAGGTCACGCCGGTCTGCCAACAGACCGTGACTAACCGCTACCCGTTTATCCGCGGCAGCGGCCAGGAAGTTCCGCTCGCGGATTTTGCCAAATTGTTCAGTCCGAATGGCGTTATGGACAGGTTCTTCACCCAGTACCTGGCACCTTATGCCGACACGTCGCGGTCGGACTGGGCTTGGCGAAAGGAGAGCCCCGTTGGTCGGTCGTTCTCGCCCGAGACGCTCAAACAATTCCAGAACGCGGCTTATATCCGGGATGCGTTCTTCCAGACGGGCGGCGGTGTGCCCGCCGTTTCATTCGCGATCCGACCCCCTGGGGCACCGGGACCAGGCGTGACAGTTAAGACCGAGATCGGTGGCACCACAATTGCGAGCCCAACCATTCCCGGATCGGCCCCTCCGTCCTTGTTCGGCGGGCCGCAACCTACGCCACCGCCACCGCCGCAGACCAACTCGCCGACTACTATCCTATGGCCGGGCCCAGCGCCGCGAACGGCAATTTCAGTCAGTAACGATACCGGCCCGCCATCCGTGCTTGAGCGCATTGGTCCCTGGTCGTTGTTTCGGATGTTGGAGGCGGGCTCGTTAGTGGTGAAAGCGGAAACCGCCAGCGCGAGTTTCATCGTCGCCGGGCGCGAGCTCAACTATCAAATTTCGACCGGATCGTTGCGCAACCCGCTGAACCTGTCAGTGCTGCGCGAGTTTCGTTGCCCGACCGGGATATGACCATGCGTTGCGGGATATTCGGCAAAATCGGTGCGAAGCGCGATTTCATCGCGATCGCGACCCCGCGCAGCTTCCTGGAAGCCTGGGAGCCGTGGGTACAGGCTGCGCTGTCAGCAAGTCGCCACCAGCTTGGCCCAGGATGGCAACAGGCCTTTCTGACCGCGCCGGTCTGGCGGTTTTGGCTCGGCGCCGCGATCTGCGGCACGACAGTGGCGGGTGCGATCATGCCCTCGCTCGATGGGGTGGGGCGATACTATCCCTTGACCCTGCATGCGGTGACCGGCGAGGCCGTCTCGCTGCCGCCGCCGAGCATTGATCCGCAGGACGAATGGTTCGGGCAAGTGGAGGCGTTCCTGCTTTCGACCCTGGATCGGGCCGCAACCTTCGAGCAGATCTCCGATGCATTGGATCGGCTTTCGGTGCCACGACTGCAGGAGACCATCACCGGCGATCCGCCGGTCACGTCGCTTGGTACTGCGGCAATGGGGAGGGCTTCGGCGGTCGAAGCCTTCGCGGCGTCGTTTGCAGCACTTTGCGCTGCCAACCCACAGGTCTACGCCGCGGCTAGCTTCTGGTGGACCGCCGGAGGAGAAGGCTTCCCGCCAATGGCGCTGAGTTGTCGCGGATTGCCAGATCCGTTTCACTACGTCACGCTGCTGACCGGTGATCTCGGACCCGCGGCATCCGGGAATGGATGACGCGCGATGGTGCATATTCCGTCCTTGTTCGATGTTGGCAGCGTCACCCATGCCGGACGCGTGCGGGAGCGGAACGAGGATTCATGTTTGGTACGAACCGACGTTGGTCTGTGGGCGGTCGCCGACGGCATGGGGGGGCACGAGGCCGGTGATCTCGCCAGTCGCATCGTAGTGCAGTCGCTCGACGCTATCGCCACACCAGAATCAGCCGCAGACCTGCTGGCGGAATGCGAGGAGCGGCTTTTCAGCGCAAACCAGCAGATACTGGCGCTTAGTCATGAACGACAGGGTGCCACCGTCGGGACCACAGCGGCGGTTCTGCTCGTTCGCGATAACTACTATGCCTGCATATGGGCGGGTGACAGCCGGGTCTACCTTATTAGTCGCGGCGCAATTCGCCAGGTCTCGCATGATCACAGCGAACTGGAGGAGCTGATCGCAAAAGGTGCGCTGTCGCGCGAAGACGTGAATGATTGGCCGAGCAATGCCATTACGCGTGCCGTCGGTGTCGCCGATGATCCGGAATTCGAGGTGGTGACAGGCCCGGCCGAGCCAGAAGATATCTTCGTGATCTGCAGCGATGGCCTGACCAGGCACGTGCAGGACGACGAGATCCTGCAGCACGCGGCTACGCGACGCGCCCAGGCGGCTTGCGATGACATGCTCGCGCTGGCTCTTGATCGTGGCGGGCTTGACAATTTGACGATTGTGATCGTGCGACTACTGACGGCACGATCTCAGGGGACGACAAGATCTCCGCTCAATCGGGAGCCGCAACCATGAGTCCGAGCGATCCGTTCCGATCGTCCTATCACGGCGTGCCGCCCGGCACCCGTCTCAATGGCATTTACGAGGTCGAAGCGGTGATCGGCGCGGGCGGCATGGGTGAGGTCTACAAATGCCGTGAGATCCAGACTGGATCGCCTATTGCGGTGAAAATGCTACTGCCCGACGTGGTTGATAACGAGGCCGCGCTCGCGCTGTTCCGTCGAGAGGCGGCGGCACTCCACAATCTTCCGCACGACGCGATCGTTCGCTACTTCCTGTTTACCGTCGAGCCGGTGCTGCAGCGACCTTATCTCGCGATGGAGTTCGTGAATGGCCGCTCGCTCTCGAACATGCTCGATGATGGGCCGTTGACCTTCGAGGCGCTGATCAGGCTGAGGCAGCGTGTCGCATTGGGACTGGAGGCCGCACATGAGCACGGCATCATCCATCGCGACGTGTCTCCGGACAACATCATCATTCCGCTCGACGACGTCAGTCGGGCCAAGATCATCGACTTCGGCATCGCTCGGTCGACCCAAATGGGCGACAAAACCATCATCGGCTCGGGCTTCGCCGGCAAGGACAACTACGCATCGCCGGAGCAAGTAGGGTTGTACGGCAATGACGTGACTGCGAAATCCGATGTCTACAGCCTCGGTCTTGTGCTGTTCCATGCGCTGACCGGACAGAAACTCGACATGGGCGGCAGCCAATTTCAACTGGTGGAGAAGCGCCGGCGTGTGCCCGATCTCGGTGGTGTGGATATGCGCATCCGACCTTTGCTGGAGCGGATGCTGCAGCCTGATCCGGCATTGCGCCCCACTATGGGGGAGGTCGCCAGCTGGACGCCAACCGGTTCCGCCCAGACGCCGGCCGCGCCGTTATATGGCTTCGATCCGCTGCGGCGGCCGGAAAGCGCGTCGCCGGCGCCGCAGGACAGGATGCCGGAGATCGCGCGGAGTCCGCGCCGCCTCTGGCTGGGGGCGGGCGCCGCGGCATTGTTGCTGCTGGTCGGCGGTGGTGGATATGCCTTCTACAAGCTGGTTTGGTCAGCGCCAGGCACCGCGGTCTTGTCGCCACCCCCGAAACTCGCCGGAGCAATGGCGCCGCCGAAGGTCGAGCCCGCTGGACCACAGCCCGGACGCCAAGAGCCGGAGAAGTTGCCCGCGCAGCCGACGGCGACGCAGTCTCCGGCACTCGATGGGCCAGGGCGCGCCGAGCGCATCCGCAAATACGTGGCCCAATATTCCGGCGGTGACTGCTTCTTCGTGTTGCCGATTGCCGTGAGCCCAAATGCCGCTGTCATCGAAGGGTTCGGTGCCTCGACCGTCCCATTCGACACGTTCGACAAAGCGTTTCGGCGTGAGCAGGGTTTCGAGGCTTCGATCGGCGTCAGGCAAGTGACCCAGGCGCAATGCCCAGCCGTCAAGTTCTTGAGTCAGGTCGGGAGCGATCAGGCGCGAATGCCACGCATCACCTTGTCAGCGACAGAGCTGAAGGGCGGTGAAACCCTCAATGGGACCATCGAGAACTTTGCCAACCGCGTGGTGGAGCTCCTGATGGTATCTGATCGCGGCGATGTTCAGAGCCTGTCTTATCTTCTGAAGCCGGGCATCGACTCACTTTCGTTTACGCTCCCGACAGCGCGCGCGAGCGGTCCGCAACTGCTATTGGTCGTGGCGGTCCCGCAGGTTCTCGACTCGTTGCGCCAGCCGCGACCGATCGCCGCCGACACGTTCTTCCTGCAGGCGCTAAGCGAGGCTCAGCGCAATAAGATGACTGTCATCGCGGCCGTGCGCTACGTGCTGCTCACCAATTGACCGGCACGCTCAGAATGTTCCGATCACCAGGATTTTCAGGTCGGCATCCGGCTTGAAGTCGCTTGCCGTATATTCAAGCGTGTTTCCAGTAGCGGACGATGCCTTTAGCCGCCCAGGACAGAAGCTCACCAAGCGGTCGCTGCCGCCTGGGTCGATAGTCAGCTTGAATGACCGGATCGGCCCAGCCCAATTCGCGCCGGTCTTGAGCACGTACGATATGCGCCGCTCCTGGAGATTTGCGCCGTTGGTCTGGTTATTGCCCGTGCGCTTGTCGAGCTCGGCAAGGAACGTATCCTGGATGCAGTATTCTTTCCGGTAACGCGCAACTTCCTGACCGAGTGCGCTGCTGCGGCGCAGGCTCGAGCGCAGAATGGTGTCAGGACTGGAGCCGACGCTCGGCCGGTACTGGTGTTCGACCGTGACGCTGCGCACGGGCGGAAACAACTGCTGGCGCACAGCCGAGGTCTTGACGGTCCACCCCGGCGCATATTGCTGGCGACCGTTGTCGCTCATTCCGGCAGGCATCAGAAGTCCGTCGTCCACAAGCCGGGTCCGGGTCGCCGCGGGCAGGTCGGTCACCCGGATCTCGCGGCCACCAATCGGCAGCAGCGGCAACTTGAGTTCGCGGAGCAGGGCACTGACATCCCTGTTGCCAACCATGGCGCGCTGATCGACGGTCAGCGGCGCCGGGTTGCCATCGACCTTGGTCTCGAATTCGACGAAGTTGATCGGATCACTTGACGGCAATGCAACATTCTCAGCCTCCGACAGGTCGATGTCGGGCAGCGGAAAGGCAACATTAAGCGTGACCGGCTTGGCGGTGAGGTTCGCGAATTGGTAGCGAACGCTGATTCTGTCGAGCGTGATACGAAGGTTCTCGCTCTCCATGGCCACGTCATTGGTGCGTACGAACTGGAGCCCACCGATCGACAATTCCGCAGCCGAGTCGTTGGCGCGTGCCGGCCAGCCTGTCGCAACGAGCAGCGCGACCATCAGGGCCGGTATAAGGAACGACAGTCGGGCGGAGGGTCCGTTCGGCAAGCTAGTCTGTATGCGGCGTCGCAGCATTTGCCGGCTCCATCCGATGCGGGTCAATCGATCGGTTGATAAAGATCGCCCCATTCGGGCTTCCAGACCCCGTCTGGATCGCACACCACGAGCGCGAGCTTGACGTCGTTAGCCAGCCGGATCGCGCCGCGAAAAGCATCCTGAGCCGGCAATTGCGCGCTGACCTGGTCGGTGGTCAGCCGCCCTTGGCTCGCGGCGGCAGGCAGCACGATCGCTCCGGAGGCACCGTCACTGTCGCGTTTCAGGAGCAGCGTGACCGCGTCGGGCTGGACTTCGTTCACTTGCTCAAATCTATTCCGGGCCATGGTTTTCCTCGGCAAGCTGAAGAAATTTCGGACTATCACCGTCCAGTGATAGAATTGAACGCGATTGAGATTGCTCACCACTAATTGACGCGCGGCATCAACGGCATCTCGGATTAGTCGGTCCGACGCGGCGATCGGTTCGGGGTACATTGAGGCGAATATGCTTCGTCCAAAACATTGGATCTGGGTCTTCATCGTTAGCGCGGGCATTTTCGGAACCAAGGCGCACGCCGACGATACTGTCGTACGCAGCTTTACCGGCGGTTCGGCTGCTTCCATGGTCGGCATAGTCCCGGCCAGCGAGGACGTGGAACTCGCGGGACCGCAAGCACTCAGCGCCGACGGGCAGGGCAACCTGTTTTTGCTCGATCAGATCAACGGTCGCATCATCCAGTTTGACCCGAAACAGCCAAACTCCGATCCCGACGTCCTCAAGATGCCGAAAGACGTCCAGCCGACCGATCTCGTCGTCCATGACGACGACATAATGGTTTGGGACGGTGGCGTACGGACGCTGAAGGCGGCGCCGGGGCAATCCACGCGCGGACTCGGCGGTGACGTGATCCAGCTTGAGGAGGTCTCGAGCCGTGGAGCAGACGACCAGGTTGCCGTCTCCGCTTTCGCCCAGATGGGATCGCAGGCACCCGGCAGCGCGGCGGACCTGCTCGATCAGAACACCCGCGCGGCCATCATCAGGACGACCCGGCAGCCTGACCGGCAATACGTGGCTTCTCGAAGCAAGGGCTCGGTGATCGCCGACATCATTCCGGACAAGGGCAATGCCAGCGTCCGGGTCGAGATCCAGACCATGGTCACCAACGAAACCATCGGCCAACTCGGCCTGCGCGTGCGCAACCAGCTCGGCACGGTGGAGTTTCTCGAGATCGACAACAGCGACCGCTTCTACGTGCTGGCCGAGGACGTTCCGCCATCAGGAAAGAACGCCTCCACGTTCGTCGCACGCTATGCCGCGAACGGGCGTCTCGAGGGAATCTATGAGCTTCCTCTGGAAAATACGCCGCTGACCAGACGGTTCGTCACGGTGTCGGGCAGTGGCGATGTCTATTTCCTGCGAACCAAGCCGGACGGTATCGAAGTGATTGGCGTCGGGTTCCGACCTCTGACCAATGCCTCGATTATCGACGTGCGGCCGTCGCGAACGACGACGGCGCCGGCACCACAATCCGGCGTCAAATTTGACGCTTCGGCCGCCGTGAGGCCGTCCAATCGCCAGCAGGCGATCGAGACCGCGTTTGCGTTCGAGGGTATCCAGTGGAAGCTGACGCAGGCGAACTACGGCAACGATCCCGACAGCCAATGCAGCGGCTTCAGCCGTGTTCGTCGGCCGTGGTATCTGCAGGGAAAAGTGAACCAGGAGGTGCGCGGCGTACCGTATTGCTGGGGCTGCCACGGTTCGCTCGCGAACTTCCGGCAGCGGATCGAGAGCGGAACGCTGGCTGGCAATGTGTGCACCCGCAATGCGCCACGGCCCGATGTGGCGGGCGTCGACTGTTCGGCATTCGTCAGCGCCGCGTGGGGGCTCTCCGTCCACTATACGACTGCAGCTATCCCCGCGATCGCTGCGCCCGTGGCAAATCCTTGGGACCTGAGGCCCGGCGATGCGCTGAACAAGCCAGGCTCGCATGTGATGCTGTTCCTGCGGTTCACGCCTGATCGCAAGGCCGAGGTGATGGAATCCTCGACCGGTGGCTGCAACGGCCGCGTCTGTCGCAACGTCTATCCATTGGCGAGCTTGCTCGCGCGCGGCTATGTTCCGGTCCGCTTTCGAGCGTTCGCGGATGATCAGACGACGGTTTCAGCGGGCGCCTATCAGGAGCAGACTGAACAACCGCCGGCGGGCCGCAAAACGGCAGGCAAAAGGCGCTGAACCCAGTGTGTCGCCAGAGCTACAAAATGGGTAGGCATGATGTCGAGGTGGATCACGATGCGGATGCCCAGAGGACTTGACTGCGGGATCGGGCGGCTGTGCGCCACCATCGGGCTCGCCGCGTTGATCGGACTGACAATCCCGCGGGCGCATGCGGCAGGAGATTTGTCGCTCAGCAATCCAGATGGGGCGGCGGTGCGTGCGCTCGTGATCGGGATCGACGACTACCAGCACGTGCGCAAATTGAAGGGTGCGGTCGCTGACGCTACGGACATCGTGACCAGCCTTAAATCCATGGGGGTTGGCGACGTCGTCGAACTGACTAACGCGCAGGCCGACAGGGCAGGCGTCCTGCGCGAGATCAGTGCACTGGTGGAGCGGACCAAGAACAACGACCTCATCTTTCTGTCGATCGCCGGCCATGGCACCCAGGAGCCGGAGCGCGTCAAGGGCGCGGAGCCGGACGGGATGGAGAACGTGTTCCTGCTGCCAGGCTTTGAAACCACGCCAACCGGGTCCGTTGAGCGGGTTCTGGGCAGCGAGTTCAACCATTTCATACGGCAGTTCGAGCTGCGCGGAGCGAGGGTGATCTTCGTGGCTGACACCTGCCACGGTGGCGGTATGGTGCGCGACATCGATCCGCGTGCCGCTGAGATGAGCTTCCGGCAGGTCCCGCGCTACACGTTGCTGGTCGACGAACTGAAGCCGGTCTCGGACAGCAACGATCCGAAGTCTGAACTTGACCTTGACCACACGGCGTTTCTGGCCGCGGTGGACCGCTACACCAAAGCGCCGGAAGTCCGCATCCCTGGCATCGATGGCCTACGCGGGGCTCTCAGCTATGCGGTCGCGCGTGCGGTGGAAGGTAGCGCGGACATCAATCACGATGGGAAGGTGACGCTTAAGGAGCTTTTCAGCAACGTTCGGCAGGTGGTCTATCAGCTCTCGGACCAGCGCCAGAATATCGTGACTGTATCATCGCCAGCTCAGACGCCGGATACCGACGTCGCCTTCGGATTGACGCGCGGTGTCGTGCTGATTCAGGGGCCGGCCGCGAGAGCGGCCTCGGGTCAGGCCGGAGCCGGGGTGCCCGTCGATGGACAGGCGCCCGCACCGTCGGCTGTCACGGCCAAGGCTCCAACCATTCCGACCCTTGCGGGGGCGGCCAAGGAACTTCCGATCGCCGGCGCGCCGGGGCCTCTACGCCTCGTTGCACCAATCCGGCTGGCGGCGCTGGACGGCAAGACTAGCTATTTTGTAAGCGTGAAGCCAAAAGATGTTTCCGTGCAGGCTGTTCAACCGACGGACAATCCCGACCTGATATGGGATCCTGTGTCGCACGACGTGATCGCTTGGGGTGATGTGGTCGCCTACGGGATGGACGTTGCCAGCCTGCCGACGGTGATTGATAGGACTGCGGCAATTCGTGAACTCAAGCGCATTGCGACACGGTCGCCGCAGGTGATGCGTATTTGGCCAGACGATCGCCAACAACGTGCTGGCCAGACCATCGAAGTTGACCTATCTGATGTGGCATCAAGGGCGGTGCTGCTGTTCAATGTGTCCGGCGACGGCACCATCCAATTGTTGTATCCGGTGGGTGCTGATGCGGCGTTGGCCAGATCGGCGAGTTTGCGCCTACCGCTCAGGGTCGGCGAGCCGTTCGGTGCGGAACAGATCGTTGCGGTGACTTCGCAGCAACGCATGGTCGAGCTTGAGACAGCCCTAGTACAGTTCAACCGGCGTCGCGCCTCGGGGCAGGTGATCAAGAGTCTCGAGCGTTACTTGCCCGCGGACGCGCGAATCGCCTCGATCGGCTTCTTCAGTGCTCCCTGACTCTTAGGGGAGCACGCCATGCCGTCATCGCAGTCGATCCGCCGCAAGCGAGCATGGTTCGCATTCCTGCTGCTACAGGCGGGCAGCGGACCTGCGTCCGCAGCACCGTTGCCGACGGGGGCGTTGCATATCGGCACGACGTACGTACCTTGGCTTTGGCCCGCACAAGCGGTGCGCAGGCAGACCAATACCGCGAGTGTGTCCCTTCAGATCCTGCCGAGTCAGACCGTCAACGTCGGCGCCAAGGTCTCGTTCGGCGTCACCGCCAGGAGGCCTGGATATCTCATTCTGGTTGACGTCGACTCGGAAGGGCGGATGTCCCAGATCTTTCCGACCCCCGAGCTATTGGCGCAGTCGAACGAACGCGACATTAATCTCGTCAAGCCGGGTGTCGAATTTGTCGTCCCTGCTCCGGCGGCGCGGCAGCGTGGTTTTGAATATGTCGTCGCACCGCCGACGGGGTCCGCAGTGATGATCGCCATCCTGAGCGAGCTGCGCGTGCAATTGCTCGATTTGCCGGACATGCCTCGCAAGCTGGAAGGTCAGGCGGACGCGTTGAGCTATCTATCGGCCTGGACCAGTGAGCTGCGCGTGCCGGACAACAGCAGCGGAAAGCTTGTGACGAACAATTGGTCGTTCGACGTCAAATCCTATTCCATCAAGTGAGTCCTGTGAGGCTTGGGGCTATAGCTTGCTCAGTCGGCTGAAGAAGCCACCGCGGGCGATCATGTAATGAATGTCCTTTGGAAAGGGAAAAGCACTGCGAATGTTGGAAATCGCGTGCTGGAGGAATTCCCCGTCCAGCGGCGCAGGCTTATGCCGCGGTTGGTCCGCGACCTGCGGTATCATGAAGCGATCCACGAAAGCCGCGTCAAGATCGTTGACCCTGACCATCTGTCCAAATGCCGGGAACAGGTCGTAATGACCCAAGCTTACGTTGAGATTCTTGAGGGCAGGGCGCTGAGGCTGGGTTTGATTGCCATCGGCCGTCGCCAGCCCGCGCCCGATCAGGTCCAGCTTCACCGATTGCGGGAGAGTTGACGGACCATACACGATCTCGAGGGCGTGGCCGCTCTGCCCAGATAGCCACTGGTACCAAAAGGTCGCATCGTCGGGCCGCGCATTGGCACCGTAAAGGCAATCAAATCCCCAACAAGCCGTCAGCTTCCCCTGATACTTTCCGAGGCTCCCGACGAGATTGCGCATGCCGTTACCACCGCCGGAGTGGCATGCGATGATGAGCTTGCCGATCTGGAGCTGAGGAATGGACGTCGAGGAGATACCCAGGAACCTGGCCAGAGCTCCAAGGATCTCCTCGAGATAGCGTTCACCCCAGTTCGCGGTGGCCAGGTCGGACACGCTGTAGTTTCCGGCAAAGGTGTTGCCCACAGCATATTCGTAGCCCAGGAAGGGCGCGATGAGCACCACGTCCTTGCCGGAATCCCGGACCTGTTCGCGCAGCCGCGCTGGATCGTTGTGGAAAAGGAATTCATGGTTTTTGACGTAGAAGCCGTGAAGCCAGATCACGACATCGAACTTGGTGGCGGCTGTTGGGTGCTTTGGCGGAAGATAAACCGCCGTTGGTTTCATGCCGGGCGCCTGCCGCTTCGTGAAGAGCGTCACCCCAGGAAAGGCGTTGGCGTCCTTTTGCTCAAGCTCACACGCAACCACGCAGGTCGCTCCGATTCGGCCACATCAGGCTTGGGACTCTGACGTTAGCTCGGCCACTTGCCATGCTTGCGATCCTAAATCCACCGGGCCTGATGGCTCCGACGCGCCGTGACAACTCGGCGCCGTGCCAGCGCGCAGTTGTGTAGGAGCGGTGAGGCTAATGGCATACCTCGACATTGGCCTCGTTGCCTGGCCCGCCACCGCCGCGATATTCGAGATGGCAGCCGCGCTGGACCGGACGGCAGCTGCTGGCGTTGCATATGATCTGAGGACTGGCCGTCGCATGGCCCACCGCAGCGCCATAGCCGCCTGCGCTCGCCTGCGCCCGCTGACGCAATGGCCGATCCTGCCGCTGACTGTCATTGCTCTTGGCGGCATTGACGGGCCTGGCGCGCTGTTTCTCGCATTCATTGTCGTCGTTGAGGAACGAGCCCCTTGCACAGGAGATTCTGCTGCAGTGGTCGCCGTCAGCCTTGTAGCCATGATCACAGATCAGGGGACAGACCCGGGACGGCTTGAGCTTGATTGCGTCAAGTGCGTCGAGACTTGCGAGCTTGGCGTCAAATTTGGTTCCGGCGTGCTGGTTGAAGAGAGCCAAGGAGCGCTGGGAGGCCGCATTCCATCGGCCATCTACGCTACCGGTGAAGCAGCCGACGCGGTTCAATTCGCTTTGTACGGATTTGGTGATATCGGCTTTTGCGATATCGGTCTGGCGCGGCTCGGCGCTGAGTGCGGCAAGCTTTGGCGGCGTATTGTCGTCAGCCAGCGCAGCGACTGTAGGATTGTCCGCGAAGGCACTCCCAACAGCCGGCTTATTCCCGGAGAGAGCCGCAACGATTGTAGATTCGGACGCAATTCGTTTCCGTTCTGCCTCGGTGGCCTGCTCCTGCGCGGCCTGCTTCGCCTTCTCGGCGGCAATTCGGGCGTCTTCCGCAGCCTTCAGATCCGCGGCCGCCTTCTCTTGGTCGGCACGCTGGGCGCCCTGCGACATCAGCCGAGTTTTCTGCTGTTCCGCCTGCTGCGCCTTCGCTGTTGCCGCGACGCGTGCGTCCTCAGCATCGAGCTGATTAAGCTGCAGCTTGGCAAGATTCGCGTAGTATCCGTCCGGATGCTGGTTCAGGAACGCGTCCAGAGCGGGCTTGTTGCGTAGTTGCAAGGCCAATTCGTAATCACGACGAATTTCTGCCTGAGGGTTGGCTGCTTGCACCGGCTCATCAGCCTTGGCAGCGGGAACAAGTGCAACGTCTTCGCCGCCCAGCGAGCCGTAGACATAGGGCTCCTGTCGGTTGCCGGTGGCTTGCAAGACATCATCGCGGACGAAGCCGAAGGCCCTACGCAAGTCGAGCCCCGGCTTTGCGATGTACTTTACGAGAGCCGTCGCATACGGACTATTCTTGCTGTTGCCATCGAGGGCGGTTAGTCCGGCTTTCGCGGCAAACGCGATCAGCGTGTTGGAGACGGCGGGTTCGACCCTGGCCAGCCCGCGGCTGATTGATCGAGAGGCAACTGTACGCTTCATCGAATCGGCAAACGGATTGTTGCGGCACGCGTCGACGATCACCACGCGCAACTGTCTCGCAGGCTCGATTGCCAGCAGGACGCGGTCGAGTGAGAATGCTTCGTCATAAATATCAGTGTCACGTTCGAGTCTGGCGTCGGTCGGGATCAGATAGTTTGTCCCGTCGATCTCGATGCCGTGGCCAGCATAGTACACCAGGGCTATGTCCGCATTGCGCGCCTGATCGGCGAATTCTCTCAGGGCCCGCCGCATATCGGTCGCGGCGAGGTTGAGCCTTGAGTCAACCACATCGAAACCTGCGCCCTTCAAGGTTTCAGTGATGGCGGCAGCGTCGTTGGCCGGGTTTGGGAGCAGAGGGGCATTCTGATAGTTGGCATTGCCAACCACCAAAGCCACGCGCTTTGTCGCCCAGGCTGGCTGGGCTGCCAGTAACAGCGAAGCGGCAAGTAGAAGCAAAACTCGAAGGTGCCTGTATAACCTCATGGCGAACACCCAACCTATGCTCATCGAATGATAACGTCGCGAAGATGGCCGCGTAAGGCATGATTACTGAATTCACACGCCACTGGCCGCTGGCCTATCTCCGTACAGTACCAGTTTCGAGCCCGATCCATTCCTATGTGTTGTCTGGCACTGCGCTCGCGTTCAAACGGCACGGAAGAAATCGCGGGCCGGCGCTGTGTGCCGTTTCATGTGGATGATGGGCACCCGCCAGTATCGATGTCTCGCGCTGGCGAATTAAGCTTTTGAAATTATAGGATTATTGCACTTAAGGCGTGTTCGCGGCAGTGCAGCAGAGCCTCTGGCTTAGTTCAAACGAAGATTCCGCGGTCGGCAGATCGAGGGGACGTGAAGTCCAGGACGCCGGCTTGCGGGTCAATCTCTCGATTACAGCTTGCGCGGAGGTCAGGAGCCCGTCAGTTCGGCTTTCCATGTTCCCCGGTGCTCGATCTTCAGGTTCCTGCCGGACGCTCGCCCCGGAAACTGCTCCTTCGCAATGAGGGAACCAGTCTCCGAGTCGCGAAGGCGGGCCTTGGTCTACCAGTCGGTCGCGTCGGTGGCCGCTGCCGGAAGTCGTCAGTGCGCAAGTCGCCAGCCGACGTAATCAGAAAGCCCTGAATATAAGCCGCTCTATTTCGAACGATAGCGTACGGAGATACAATCGCAATTCCGAACTTTGGAGAAGTTGATGCCCATTCCGTTGAGGATTTACATCACGCCATTTGCCGATAGGGGGAGCGTTGAGCCCGGGCAATGGAGCAGCGAGACAGCCAAGAAGGCGCTCGACGTGGTCAATACGATCTGGTCAAAGGCCAAGATCGCGTTCGTGATCAGCGATTGCTTGATGGAGAAGCCGCTCGACATGGCAAAGAGCGCGCGCAGCAATGACCAGCGATTGCTGGGTGTTCTTGCCTCTCGGCACGATCCGGACAATGCCGTCCACATCTACCTCGTCAATTCGATTGAAAATCTAGCCGCCGGTGGAAGCTCATACCCCAATAGCCAACCGGAGCCGGCAAGCTTCGTCCAATGGTATGGCAATGACCACGCCAATGGACGCGCCTGGGCTCACGAGCTCGGCCATCTAATGAGCCTCGATCACGTCGAGATCGACTATTCCAATGAGAAGCAGGCGGCGCGGCGTGTCAAGAACCTCATGACGATAGGATTGAGCGTCGGTTCTGACCTGACGGGCCAGCAGATTGATGCAGCCAAGGGTTCAAAGCTGGTCAAGCGATTTGGTGGATAAGTCCGTGGCCGGCCGCAGAATTTGTCAGCTCCGTCGTTCTGCACGTTGCGCGCCTTCGTTCCTATTCGCGAGATCCTCGTCGCTCCAATCCAGGCGTTCGGCGCAAGAGTCCATGATTGCGATCACGCTGGTAACCACTTCTCCCGCTTTGGGAAAAGCCATCCGCAATTAATATGCAAATGACCCCAACGATGAGATCACCAACGACCATGTCAAGTGCTTCCGGGATATTGCAGCTGCGCTAGACGACGCTTACCGTTTCGCTCTATTTTTGATGGGCGATCAGGCAGACGCAGAACAAGCCGGCAAACGTACTATCCAGATGCACTGCCGATTTAACGTGGTTGGGTAGCGGCCCTCCAAGTCTAGGGCGATCGCGCAAAGTCGTCGTGCTGTACGAATTCCAGGGCCCGTCCTATCGCGACTCTCTTATATCGTAGCTGCTCCGATCGCGACAGTGATGTCGCGTATTGCACAAGCGCATACTCCTTCGGTGCCAGATCGAAATGGGAGCAAGGTCACAACCTTCGTTGCAGCTGTCGATTTGAACTTCTCTTTTCCTGCCTGCACTAAAACAAGGTGGTCCTGCGGCCGTCCGGACGATCACCGACGAGTTCCTATTTGTCGATTGCAGGTCGAAGAGAATGTTCCACAAAACCGGTCCGGGCAAGGTTGACGTCGATCTGGATTTTTCGGGAGTGGGGGTTTTGCACGCGCGGCTTTGGAATTTCGATTTCGATGACTTTGCCGGCTACCAGTTTCGGGGCTTGAAGACAGAGCACTTCGAATTTCTGAAGAACAAGGTGGTTCCCCTGGTGGAGCACGACGCTGGTCAGATCTGGATGACGGGATCCGCGAGCCGGATCGGTACGGCTGATTGGAATATGACGACATCAGCCAACCGCGTCATTACGGTCGCGCGGTCTCTGTCAGAGATGGGCATCCGCCCGGAGCAAATGCAGACGCACGCCATCGGCAATACGCAGACGGCAAATCACAGGCTGGACGAAGACAACGATAGATCAGTGGTCCTTTGGGTTCTGCCTAAGGTCTATTTCGAACCGATCATAAAGCCAGACTTGCCGCGACCCGTTCCGCCGAAGCCAAAGGTCAGTCGAAATTTCAAGATAGCCATGCTGCTTGAGGTCGACGGTTCGATCTCGTTTGCAGCGAGAGCGGCCATCAAGCGCATCGTCAAGGGCAGGGCCGGAGCCGGGATTGCGTTTGCCAGCGCGTTGTTCTCCATATGGGACACGGAAAACAATTTGAAGTGCACCTACGTCTATGCGGCGGTCGGCCTAGGCTTCGGCTTGACCCTTCCGAAGACCGGCGGCAGATCGGGTACTCTGCATGGCCCCTGGAATTCGTTTACGACCGAAAAGCCCATCTCCTGTTCGCAGTTCGGCAAGTCAATGCGCTTTACGACTATCGGGATAGGGGACTTAAGCAAGAACTGGATCTTGCTCGAAACGCCCAGAGGAGTGAAGGACGTCTACTTGAGCATCAGCACGGGCACGACCATCGGCGGCGGCGCGTCGACCTACCCAGCCCATTTGAGCGCTTTCGTCCCGCTAGAGCGACCGAAGCCGTTTGGCGGGCCTTGAGTGAATCGGCTCATCATAACCTTTAGCCGGCGTCGGCGAGGGGAGCTCCGGGTTGACCCGCCGTAGTGATCTCAATGGGTCAAAAAACGCCGAAAATGTCAGAATAGCCTTTGAAGACACTACAGTATTTCGAGACTTCCAAGCTGAATACGAGGGTTCGATTCCCTTCACCCGCTCCATCCCAACAATTGATGCATCTTGATTGACCGACTTTGACCGTCAAGTCGGTCCCGGTGACGGCTGGAGCTTGGAGCGGGCGGCCTTGCGATAACCGGGTGCGTTTCGGGTCGGCAGAGCGGCTCTATTCCTGTTTGCTGTCCTTCTCCTCCCGCTGCTTCCGGGCACGATCGACTGCGCCGCCCTGGGGCTGCCCGCTGACCTTCACGCCGGGGAGATGATCGACCTTGTTGTTGGCGGTATCTTCGGCACGCTGCAATTCACGATCGATGATGTCGCGTGATCCTTCGGCCGGGTCCTTGTCGAATGGGCTCTTGGTATCGGTGCTCATGATTGATCCTGCTCGTCGGCGCGCGTTGATTTGCCGAGGCAAGCTCGGCTCGGGCCCATCGTTCCTGTCGAGGCGGCAGCTTTTGTGCAGGCTCTTTACTCCCTGTGGTCGTCGATTTCGGGGGCGACCTGTCCGTAGTTCAGCAGGGCCACGAGGGTCGTTCCGCCCAGAATATTGCCGAGGAGTGTCGGTACGAAGAAGTCCGAGGCATATTGCGAGAGCGACGCCAGGCCGCTCTGCACCAGGAAGGCGCACTCGACCGAGCCCGCGATGATGTGCGCGAACTGGCCGAGCGCGACCACATAGGTCATCACGACGACGAGGTGCGGGCGCGATCCCTTCACGGCAGGCAGTAGCCACGCCATCAAGGCGATCAGCCAGCCGGCAAAGATCGCCCGGACAAGGGTCGTCGCGAACGTACCCTCGATGGTGTGGCGGCTGAGATCGACGAAGGCGCCCACGATGCGGGGTTCGAAGATGCTGGTGTGCGCGAGCACGGATCCAACGGCCCAGGTTCCTGCGATGTTGGAGGCGAGGACCAGGCCCCAAAGCTTGATCACGCTCCCAAGCGTGCCGAGATCCCTGTTGTGCAACAGCGGCAGCATCGGCGTCAGGGTGTTCTCGGTGAAGAGCTGCTGCCGTCCCAGCACCACGACCAGGAAACCGACCGTGTAGCCGAGCGGAGCCACCAGCCGTCGGGTGGCCTCATCGGAAATCAGCGCGTGAAACTCGCCCTGGACAATCAGGGACAATCCCATCGAAAGGCCGGCGGCGAGGCCGGACAGCACGATGGCCCACCATCGCCGTTCCAGTTCCTGCTCACCCTCGGCGCGGATTGTCTCATGGATCAGCGCTGCGCTAGGCCGGCTCTGGGATTCGATCTGTTTCGTCTGGCGCCGCGAGACGCCGTCGAGCTTTGAGGCTGGATTGAAGGAGGCGCCGTCGCCAGGCTGGTCCACTCCGCGGTCTCCTGAAGGGCAGGTTCATCTCAATGCCGGGATCAAGGCTCGGAGCGGCAAGGGGTTCCTGGTAAGTGCTCGCACGCCGCAGCATTGTTGAGGCACAGCGGCGCCGTGGTCGACCATCAGGAACCTTCGTGGAAAGCGGGTGTTTTCTACCGGGGCGGGGTGGCGATCTGACGAGAGGCCAACCGTGCAAGACAATTTGCGTGTGCGCTCGACCGCGCAGATCGCGGGCCATCCGATTCATCCGATGCTGGTGCCGATACCGATCGCTTGTTTCATCGGAGCGCTGTTGACCGATATTACCTATGTCGTCAGTGCCGAGATCATGTGGGCGGATTTTTCCGCCTGGCTTCTGGTCGTCGGCGTCATCTTCGGCGTACTGGCGGCGATCGCGGGCCTGACCGATTTTCTCGGCAACCGTCTGGTGCGGGCGCAACCGCCGGCCTGGCCGCATCTGATCGGCAACGCGGTGGCGTTGGTCCTGGCGATCGTCAATGCGTTGATCCATACGCGCGATGCCTGGACCTCGGTGTGGCCGACCGGGCTCATTCTTTCAGCCATCACCGTATTGATCCTGCCGGTCACCGGCTGGCTCGGCTGGGCCATGGTGTATCGCCACGGTGTAGGAGTTGCGCGATGAACTCCGCAATCGTTCGGGTGCTGTTGTGTGCCTCGCTGCTGTGTCTCGCCGGCTGCAATGACGGCAGTGGCGATCCGAAGGCGCAAACCGGCGCCAACCCGACGCTGCCCGACATCCAGCAATACCTGCTGCCGCCGATGCACATCGCCCGTATCGTCGGCTGGAAAAAGGACGAGACCCCGGCCGTCGCGCAGGGCTTGCAGGCCAAGGCCTTCGCGACCGGCTTGCAGCACCCCCGATTCCTCTACGTGCTGCCCAACGGCGACGTGCTGGTGGTGGAATCCAAGGCGCCGAAGGGCGCTCCGATCAAGCGGCCCAAGGAAATCGTGATGGGATACATCGAGTCCTGGGCGACATCAGGCGGCGACACCGGCGCGAGCAACCGCATCACGCTGCTGCGCGACAGCAACGGCGACGGCGTGCCGGACGTGCAGAGCGTCTTCCTCGACCATCTCAACTCGCCGTTCGGCGTCGCGCTGGTCGGCAACGATCTCTATGTCGCCAACACCGATGCGATCGTCAGATATCCCTACACGGAGGGTGATACGAAGATCACCGCGCCGGGCACGGTGCTGACGCCGCTGCCGGGCGGACCGATCGATCATCACTGGACCAAGAGCCTGGTCGCGAGCCCCGACGGTTCAAAGCTTTATGCCGGCGTCGGCTCCAACAGCAACATCACCGAGAACGGCATGGAGGCCGAGCACAATCGCGCCGCGATCCTCGAGATCGACCGTGCCAGCGGCCGCTGGCGCATCTTCGCGAGCGGCTTGCGCAATCCGAACGGCCTCAGCTTCGAGCCGCAGACCGGGACGCTGTGGACGGTGGTGAACGAGCGCGACGAACTCGGTCCCGATCTCGTGCCGGACTACATGACGTCGGTGAGGGACGGCGGCTTCTATGGCTGGCCCTACAGCTATTACGGCCAGCACGTCGATCCTCGCGTCAAGCCGGAGCGTCCTGATCTCGTCGCCAAGGCGATCGTGCCTGACTATGCGCTGAGCTCGCATGTCGCGCCGCTCGGCATGGCCTTCAACACGAGCGCGAGTTTGCCGGCGGCCTATCGCGGCGGCGCCTTCGTCGGCGAGCACGGCAGTTGGAACAGGCAGGTCTTGAACGGCTACAGGGTGGTGTTCGTGCCGTTCACGGATGGCAGGCCGAGCGGCCCGCCGCAGGACGTCGTCACCGGCTTCCTCAACAGCGACAACCAGGCGCGCGGGCGGCCCGTCGGCGTCGCCATCGACAAGACCGGCGCGCTGCTGGTCGCCGATGACAGCGGCAACACGGTGTGGCGGGTGACGGCGGCGCACCCGCAGCTCACGCAGCGATAGATAGATCTCGAGGAGTTACACCATGGGCCTTGCTCAATACACGATCGTGCCGGTGCAGGACGAATGGGGCGTGCTGCATGACGGCGACGTCAAGAACAGATACTCCACCAAGGAAGCGGCCTTCGAATCGGCGGTGGCTGCCGCCTCGCTGGCGCTTCGCGAGGGACACGAAGTCCATGTCAGCGTGCCCGGCCGCGAAGCCGGCGAGAACGCGCTGGGAATTTGATGGGACACTCCGAGCAGAACACACTTCAGGAGGCTGCGATGACCAAGCCCCGTGAACCGAACGGCATTGAACCCTCCCGCTCTGAAGACGACATTCAGCGAGACCAGCTCGGGCCGCGCGGCGTGCCGGGTGCGCCGGATCCGGCCAAGATGACACCCCAACGCGACAAGAAAACGCCGAAGCACGTCGATCCCGGTCACACGGCCTGACGGCTGCCCCGCGGCTTTTCTGTTCGGCCGGTAAGTCGGCGCCCGGCCGTCGACTTACGCCGCCGCAACGATATCCGTCTTGGCAAAGTCGTCGCCGACATAAAGAAGTGCGCAGCCATGCTCCTTGGCGACATCGTAGGCGAAGCAGTCACCAAAGTTGAGACCGGCAGGACGAATGCCTTTGCCCCAACGCGAGTAGATTTGCGCCACGCGTTCGGCCGAAGCTTGGGTCACCGAGATCACGTTCAAACCGAGATCGTTAATCAGCTTGTTCATCTCTTCGTCGACGCCCCGCCGTGCCGCGACGATCAGGCTTTCTGCAACGGAGGCCGCCGAGATCAGGATGTCGTCGGCGGTGTCCAGCGCGGTGATGCAAGCATCGGCTTGCGGTTCGTCGAGCACGATCGCCATCAGTGCGGAGGTATCGACTGCGATCATTCCGGCAGTCCGTCATCGCCGAAAAGAAAGTCCTGACTGCGCGCGGCGCTCGGTCCGGGAATAGCTTTGGCCCCGCCGGTCCTTCGCGCCGCCTCAAGCGCGGTCCGGCGGGTGGCGCGGTCCGGCGAAAGCTTGACCGGGACGAGCCGTACCGCGGGATGCCCATGTCGCGTCAGGATCACCTCGTCGCCGGCCTCTGCGCGGCGGACAAGATCGGTCAATTGTCCTTTTGCGTCGGTAACGGAGACCCGCATCTCATTGTCCTTCCTCAGTTTCCATAAAATGGACCATGCAATGGTCCAATGTCAACCACCTCCCACCCCACCATCGCCGGACGCGATCTCGCGGTTGATCTCGGCATGAGCCTGCCGGCGGTGTTCGCCGGAACGTGGGCTCTCCGTACAAAATAACATCATGTTAGGTTTGTCGAATAACTGGGTAATTGTGTTAGCCCGGCGAAAGCTTATCGTCGCCACCAAGCAGACACCCATCGGCAATGACAAGCGCTCGCGAAACTCCGCAGAGCGGCCGGAGAGTGCTGCCCAATTTTGAGCGAAGCCCGTCAACGGGACGTCAGCAAAACCCAAGGGAGGAATCTTGAGATGACCGCGATCCATCAGATGAGTCAGTCCAGGAAAGCCGCTGCCAGCGGCTGGATCGGGTCGGCTCTCGAATATTATGACTTCTTCATCTACGCGACCGCCGCGTCACTGATTTTCCCGCAAATCTTCTTCCCGTCGGAGAATCCCACCGTCGCGATCGTCGCCTCGTTGGCGACCTATGGCGTCGGATATGTGGCCCGGCCGATTGGCGCGTTCGTCCTCGGGCACTGGGGCGACACCCATGGCCGCAAGACGGTTCTCATCATCTGCATGTTCCTGATGGGCATCTCGACGATGGCCGTGGGTATCCTGCCGACCTACCAGCAGGTTGGCATCCTGGCGCCAATTCTGCTCGTCATTCTGCGCCTCGTGCAGGGATTTGCCGTTGCCGGCGAAATCTCAGGCGCAAGCTCGATGATCCTGGAGCACGCGCCGTTCGGCCGGCGGGGCTTCTATGCCAGCTTCGCCCTTCAGGGGGTGCAGGCCGGACAGATCCTCGCCGCAGCAATCTTCCTGCCGTTGGCGGCCTATATGCCGACCGAGGCCTTCAACAGCTGGGGCTGGCGGATTCCCTTCCTGCTCAGCTTCTTCGTCATCGTCGCGGGCTACATCATTCGTCGCGAAGTCGACGAGACCCCTGCTTTTGCCCGCGAGGGCGAGCGGGGAGAAACGCCGCGCGCGCCCATCGTCCAGGCCATCAAGCTGAGTTGGCGCGACATGCTCAGGGTCATCTGCATGGCGCTGATGAATGTCATTCCTGTCGTTGCGACCATCTTCGGCGCGGCCTATGCGGTGCAGCCGGCCTACGGGATCGGTTTTGCCAAGGACGTCTATCTCTGGATCCCCGTGCTCGGAAACATGCTGGCCGTGTTCGTCATTCCCTTCGTCGGCAATCTCTCCGACAAGGTCGGCCGCAAGCCCCCGATCATCGTCGGCGCGCTTCTCTCCGGCTTGCTCGCCTTTTGCTATCTCTATGCCATCAGCATCAGGAATGTGCCGCTGGCAATATTGGTGTCGCTCTTGATGTGGGGCGTAGTCTATCAGGGCTACAACGCGATCTTCCCGAGCTTTTACCCGGAGCTGTTTCCGACCCGCACCCGCGTCTCGGCGATGGCGATATCGCAGAACATCGGAACCACCATCACCGCATTGCTGCCCGCCCTGTTTGCGACCGTCGCGCCTCCCGGCTCGACCAACATTCCGTTGACGGTGGGGGCGATTGCCTTCGCTATCACGGTCATCGCCGCGCTGGCCGCCCTGACCGCGCGGGAAACCTATCGGATCAGGATCGACGATCTCGGCAATCCCAATGCCGTTCCAATGCTGCGGGCAGATTATGACCGTCAGCGCGCCGGCGATGCGGTGAGCGGGGCTGCCACGGTTCGGACCTGACGGGTATGGTAGAGGCAACTGCCGCCGCGATCGATGATGTTCGCGGCGGCAGGGCCTCACTGCATAGTCAGGCCGCCGATTCGAATTTGGTGCGCGCGAGCGCAATCAATATGAGGTTGCAAGATGAACCCCGTCGTCATTGCCGTCGCAATCACCGGCTCCGTTCCGCGCAAGAAGGACAATCCCGCGGTCCCGATTCTGCCGTCCGAGCAGATCGAGTCGACGCACCAGGCCTTTGAAGCCGGTGCCACGCTCGCCCATATCCATGTTCGCAACGATGACGAGACGCCGTCCTCCGATCCCGAGCGTTTCGCCCTGGTGCAGGCGGGGATCAAGAAGCACTGTCCTGACATGATCGTTCAGTTCTCGACCGGAGGGCGGGGCCGCGATCCCTCGGCGCGCGGATCGTCGCTCTACCTGAAGCCGGACATGGCCTCGCTCTCCACCGGTTCTGTGAACTTTCCGACCATCGTCTACGAGAACAGCGCCGCGCTGGTCGAGACCCTCGCCACCGGGATGAAGGCGAATGGCATCCAGCCGGAAATCGAGATCTTCGATTTGTCGCATCTGCATGGCGCCCGCCGCCTGATCGAGGCGGGGCTGATCGACCAGCGTCCGCACGTGCAGTTCGTCATGGGCGTCAAGAACGCCATGCCCGCGGACGAGCATGTCCTCGACATCTTGCTGGGAGAGCTCAGGCGGCTGATCCCGAAGGCGACATGGACGGCAGCGGGGATCGGACGCCACCAGGCCGAGGTCATGGGCTGGGCGCTCGCGCGGGGCGCCGATGCGGTCCGCACCGGCCTCGAGGACAATATCAGGATCGACAAGGCGCGCCTCGCGGCCAGCAACGCCGAACTCGTGGCCATCGCCGGTGAGGCTGTCGCGCGTCACGGCCGGCGCGTGGCGACTGCGGCCGAGGCGCGATCCCTGCTCGGGCTCGCGGGGTAGGGCGCTCCTGCCGCCACCTGACATGCTCCCGGCCGCCTGCTGCCATTCGACGGCCGGCGTTTCCCTGCGCTAAGTCCGGGGGTAAGACAGGTGTCACAGGCGTGATCGGCGCCTGCCGGGCAGGCGACGATTGGAATGCGGTTCTTGAAATCTGACAGCAGGCTCATCGGGGTCCTGCTGGTGCTTGCGGTCTCCCAGCTTGTCGGGTGGGGTACGATAGGTCTTCCCGCCATCGTCGGACGCGATCTCGCGGCCGATCTCGGCATGAGCCTGCCGGCGGTGTTCGCCGGGACGTCCATCCTCTATGTGTCGATGGGGCTATGCGCGCCCTGGCTCGCCAAATCGTTTGCGCGGCACGGCGCACGAAAGGTCATGATCTCAGGCACGGTCCTCACCGTGCCGGGCTTCATCCTGCTGTCCCTCGCGCGCGAGCCGATGCTGTATTTCGCGGCCTGGATCGTCCTTGGCATCGCCGGCAGCGCCACGCTTTCGACCGGCGCCTATATCATGCTGAACGAGGTCGCCGGGCGGCAGGCCAAGAATGCCATCGGCGCGCTGATGCTGGTGACGGGCCTGTCGAGCAGCATCTTCTGGCCGACGACGTCGTTCCTCAGCGGTTTGCTCGGCTGGCGCGGGACGTGCCTCGTCTATGCAGCCATGATGGTCGTCATCAACCTTCCGCTCTATGCATTCTTTGCACCGCGCCGGAAAATCGTCGGTGATCGTGGCGGCGAGCCGGTGAAATCTTCGCCGCCGCCTGCGATTCCCAGGAGCACCTTCAGCCTCGTCGTTGCCGCGATCACGCTGAATGCCTTCGTCAATTTTGGCATCGGCGCCATCATGATCGAGTTGCTCCGGGCGGAGGGGCTTCCCCCGGCGCAGGCGCTTGCGTTTGGCTCGATGCTGGGCGTGATCCAGGTCAGCGCCCGCGGACTCGATTTTCTCGGCGGAGGGCGGTGGGATGGAATCACGACCGGGCTCGTCGCCGGCACGGCGCTGCCGATCGCCATGCTGCTGCTGATGACGAGCGAGGGCGCGACCTGGGCGGTTGCGGCCTTCATCCTGCTCTACGGCGCCGGCAGCGGCGCGATGGCGGTGGCGCGGGCAACGATCCCGCTCGTGTTCTACGATCAGACCGAGTTCGCCAAGGCGATGTCGATGATCGCGTTGCCGCTCAATCTCGCCTCCGCGGTCTCGCCGCCGCTCCTTGTCGGCCTGCTCACCCAGTTCGGCAGCCGCGGCGCGCTCGGTCTCACCTTCGTCTGCTCCTGCGCCACGGTGCTGATCCTGGTCCTGCTCGGCCGCCGCCGGCCGCAGGTGGCTGCAGCGGCTGCAACCTGAGAATATTCGCCATGCGGAAATTCACCGCGCGGTGACCTGCGCCGGGCGGGCTGGGGGATGGCCGTATGCCCACAGTGCAGTGCTCGGACCGCCAAAATAGTGTATCCGCAGGGAGCGCGTCCCGCGATCTCGCCGCCGCGCCAAGATCCAGTTCCCGGAGGAATTCGACATGTCGGCCCTGCCGCTCTCAGGCATCAAGATCCTTGACCTCACCCGCGTGCTTGCCGGGCCCCTGTCGGCCCAGATGCTGGGCGATTTGGGCGCGGAGGTGATCAAGATCGAGCGGCCGGGCACCGGTGACGACGCGCGCGCCTTCGGCCCGCCTTATCTGACCGACCCCGACGGCAAAGCCAACAACAACAATTCATTCTACCTCTGCGCCAACCGCAACAAGAAGTCGGTCACGGTCAACATCGCCAAGCCCGAGGGGCAGGCGATTATCCGCGAGCTCGCCAAGGATGTCGACGTCTTCATGGAGAACTACAAGGTCGGCGATCTCAAGCGCTACGGCCTCGACTACGAGACCATCAAGGCGATCAATCCCGGCATTATCTACTGCTCGGTGACCGGCTTCGGCCAGACCGGCCCCTATGCGCCGCGCGCCGGCTACGACGCCATCCTGCAGGCGATGGGCGGCCTGATGAGCGTCACCGGCCATATCGACGGCGAGCCCGGCGAGGGCCCGATGAAGGTCGGCCCGTCGATCGTCGACTACATGACCGGCATGAACACCTCGATCGGGATTCTCTCGGCGCTCTATCATCGCGACGCCAATGATGGCGTGGGGCAGCATATCGACGTCTGCCTGTTCGACACCGTCATCGCGTCGTTGTCGCACTGGCTGCAGATCTACCTCGTCAACGGCAAGACGCCGCCGCGCCGCGGCACCTGGGGCAATGGCGGCATGCCGGCCGGCGTGTTCCGCTGCACCGACGGCGAGCTGATGCTGGTGGTCGGCAATGACGGCCAGTTCCAGCGCACCTGCGCCGTGCTCGGCGCGCCCGAACTCGCGAGCGACAAGCGTTTCGTCAGGAACAACGACCGCGTCGTGCATGGCAAGGAGATCATGGCGATCTTCGCCGGCCTGTTCCTGAAGCAGCCGGTGGCCTATTGGCTGGACAGACTGGAGGAGGCCGGCGTGCCCTCCGGCCCGATCAACAATTTCGAGCAGGTGTTTTCCGATCCGCACGTCCAGTCGCGCGGCATGCGGGTGAAGGTCGATCATCCCTTCCAGCCCGATCTCTCGCTGATCCGCAACGCGCTGACGCTCTCGGAAACCCCGATCAAGGATTACCGCGCCCCGCCGCTGCTCGGTGAGCACACCCAGGAGGTGCTCGCCGGCAAGCTCGGCTACGATGCCGGCAAGATCGAGACGCTGAAGCAGCAGGGGATTATCTAGCTTCGGCGAAGCGGCGCGCGCGGTTTGGCCTGATCGCCATTGGATAAAAAGGGACGTCAACATGACGCTCCTGCGGCCTTGCGCGAACCTTGCGGGCAATCCCCAGATAATTCCGGTCCGTACTCACACAGGCTTCCGCTCCGCGCGCGACTCAGATTCGATCGGTCCACTCAGTCCGGGAGGGAACGCATGTCCTACACGATCGGGTTTCAGGCCAAGAACCAGAAGGCAATTCTGGCGACCGAGGCGGCAACGGCCAACCAGGCCGTCGCGATCATTGCCGCGTTGCGGCAAAGCGCCGACGAAATAAAGTTCATCCGCTCGCCGCAGGAAGGCGACATGGGCATCGAGATGCTGCTGCTGCTCGCCAAGGAAGAGGCCGAGGAGATGCCGCAGCACGCCTAGCATTACAGTTGCTTTTTTGATTTGAAGTGGGCGCGTTGAGCGGCAGCCTGGTGAGCTCTGCGCCAGAAGGACCATGCGATGATGTGTGCGGGTTGAATC
>NZ_JADPIQ010000062.1:0-87575 GCF_023073015.1 Bradyrhizobium sp. 87 | reverse complement strand
GATGGCGACGGCTTTCGCGCCGAAATCGTCAATCGCGGCGCGAAACCCGTCATTCCAAACAAATCCAACCGGGTAACCCTCCACAGCTTCAGCAAGCGCCTCTATAAAGGGCGCAATGTTATCGAGCGCTGTTTCTGCCGGCTCAAGGATTTCAGGCGTGTTGCTACTCGCTACGACAAACTTGCCAGAAACTTCTTGGCCGCCGTCCACCTCGCCGCTCTCGTCGCTTATTGGATCAATTGAGTCTGAACCCTAGGCAGAAGCAGAACGGCCGCTAGTATCCGCCCAAATTGAGTCACAGGGAGGGACCTCAAGTGGTCAACCACAAAATCTCGCGTCGTACGCTCTTGACGGGCACTGCCGCAGCTGGCGCGCTCAGCCTGACGGGATTGCCGGCGCGTGCCGAGGTGAACTGGAAGAAATACGCGGGGACCAAGCTCGAGGTGATCCTCGCCAAGGGCCCCCGCGGCGACAACCTGCAAAAATACGTGAAGGAGTTCACCGAACTCACCGGCATCCAGGTCGAAGCGGAGCAGATTCCCGAGCAGCAGCAGCGCCAAAAGGTGGTGATCGAGTTCACCTCGGGACGGCCGAGCTTCGACGTCGTCCATCTCAGCTACCATGTGCAGAAGCGGCAATTCGAGAAGGCCGGCTGGCTCGCCGACTTGACGCCCTTCATGAAGGACCCGGCGCTCACCGCGCCCGATCTCGTCGAGGGCGACTTCTCGGCAGCCGGCCTGCAATACGCCAGGAACGACAAGGGCCAGATGCTGTCGCTGCCGTGGTCGGTCGATTATTTCATCCTCTACTACAACAAGGAGCTGTTCGAGAAGAAGGGCGTCACCGTTCCCAAGACCCTCGACGAGATGGCTGCGGCGGCCGAGAAGCTCACCGATACCAAGGAAGGCATCTACGGCTTTGTTGGGCGCGGCTTGCGCAACGCCAACATGGCGATGTGGAGCAACTTCTTCCTCAACTATGGCGGAGAATTCCTCGACGCCAAGGGCAACATCCTGACCGACGGTCCGGAAGCCATTGCGGCGACCAAGCTGTATCAGACGCTCCTGACGAAATCGGCACCCCCAGGCGTCGCCGGCTTCAACTGGATGGAGTCGATGGCCTCGTTCACCCAAGGCCGATCCGCGATGTGGATCGACGGCGTCGGCTGGGCGCCGCCGCTGGAAGATCCGGCCGCCTCGCGCGTCGTCGGCAAGGTCGGCTACACCGTCGTGCCCGCCGGCCCCAAGGGACAATATTCCTCGACCTATGGCGACGGCATCGGCGTTGCCGCTGCGAGCAAGAACAAGGAAGCCGCCTATCTGCTCTGCCAATGGGTGGTCTCGAAAACCCAGGGCGCGCGGCTGCTGCAGGCCGGCGGCGGCGTGCCGTTCCGCAACTCGATCCTTGGCGATCCCGAGGTCCAGAAGGGCGTCAAGACCAAGGAGTGGCTGCAATCGGTGATCGATTCCGGCAAGATCAGCAAGCTGGGCCTGCCCGTCGTGATTCCGGTCGCCGAATTCCGCGACATCGTCGGCGCCGCGGTCACCGCGACCCTGTCCGGCGCCGATCCTGCCGCCGAGCTGAAGAAGGCCAACGATCAGTACCGGCCGATCCTGGAGCGTAGCGAGAAGGCGTGAGTGCGTTGACACAATCGACTCCGGGCGCGGCACAGTCTGATGCCGCGCCGGAGAAGGAGTTGCGGCCGCCGTCCTACTGGCCGTTCGTGGTCCCGGCGCTGGTCGTCGTGATCGCGATCATCATCTTTCCGTGGGTCTTCACGATCTGGATGAGCCTGAACGAATGGAAGGTCGGCTCGTCGACCACCTTCGTTGGCTTGTCCAATTATCTGCGGTTGACGAGCGATCCCCGCTTCATTGAGGCCATCGGACATACACTGGTCTACACCGCACTCTCCGTGCTGCTGCCGCTCGTGCTCGGCACGTTTGCGGCCGTAGTGTTTCACCAGAAATTCCCTGGCCGCGGCTTTCTGCGCGGCGTCTTCATCATGCCGATGATGGCGACGCCGGTGGCGATCGCGCTGGTCTGGACCATGATGTTCCACCCGCAGCTCGGCGTACTGAACTATCTGCTGTCACTGGTCGGAATCCCCGCGCAGCTCTGGGTATTCCATCCCGCGACCGTCATTCCCTCGCTGGTGCTGGTCGAGACCTGGCAATGGACGCCGCTGGTCATGCTGATCGTACTCGGCGGCCTGGCAGCGATCCCGACCGAGCCTTACGAAAGTGCACAGATCGACGGCGCCAGCATCTGGCAGGTGTTCCGCTTCATCACCCTGCCGCTGATCATGCCGTTCCTGTTCATCGCCGGCATGATCCGCATGATCGATGCCGTGAAGAGCTTCGACATCATTTTCGCGATCACGCAGGGCGGTCCGGGATCGGCGTCGGAGACGATCAACATCTATCTCTACAGCGTCGCCTTCTCCTATTACGACCTCGGCTACGGCTCGGCGATCGCGGTCGTGTTCTTCCTGCTGATCGTTCTGCTCGCGGCGGTGATGCTTTATGCACGCCAACGCATGCTGTGGACCGAGATCGCGAGCGGCACATGAGTCCAAGGCAAATCATCGGCAAGATCGGCCTGTGGTTCTCGGTGTTCCTCATCGTGTCGCCGGCGATCCTGTTCTTTCTCTGGATGCTGTCGCTGTCGCTCAAATTCGAGATCGACAACGCCGCCTACCCGCCGGTGTTCTTTCCCGAGCATGTCGCCTGGAAAAACTATGCCGACGTACTCGCCTCCAACCGCTTTCTGACCTATTTCATCAACAGCCTGATCGTCACCGGCAGTGCGACGCTGCTTGCCCTGCTCGTCGGCGTTCCCGCCGGCTACGGCATCGCACGCATGGCCGCGCATAAATCCGCGATCGTGATCCTGATCGCCCGCATCACGCCGGGCCTGTCCTATCTGATCCCGCTGTTTCTCATGTTCCAGTGGCTGGGACTGCTCGGCACGCTGGTGCCGCAGATCATCATCCACCTCGTGGTCACGGTGCCGATCGTGATCTGGATTATGATCGGCTATTTCGAGACGACGCCAATGGAGCTGGAAGAAGCAGCCCTCATCGACGGCGCCACGCGCTGGCAGGTCTTCCGCCATGTCGCGCTGCCGATCGCCAAGCCTGGCATCGCGGTCGCTTTCATTCTCGCCGTGATCTTCTCCTGGAACAACTTTGTCTTTGGCATCGTGCTGGCCGGACGCGAGACACGCACCTTGCCAGTCGCGGTCTACAACATGATCTCGTTCGACCAGTTGAGCTGGGGGCCGCTCGCGGCCGCCGCGCTGATCGTCACCCTTCCGGTGCTGCTGCTCACGGTGTTCGCCCAGCGACAGATCGTCGCCGGGCTCACCGCGGGTGCCGTCAAGGGCGGGTAGCTACTCCGCCGGTGCCGCGTGCATGTCCGCGTGCGGCATGTAGGACTCGCTCGCGCCGAGCCTGCTGGCCGCGAACAAACCGGCGGCCATCACGGCATAGGCGAACGCGACCGCGGGCGTGACGCCAAAGCCGCCGCCGATGCCGACGGCTTCGCCGTGCATGAAGCCGAAGTAGGTCAGGACCGCACCAACCAGCGCAAACGCCGAGGCCTTCTCGAAGTCGCGCTCGATGATGAAGACACCGATCGCACCCAGGATCAGGCCGCCGAGGATGGAGCCGCCGCCCATCACTTCGAGTCCGTGATAGAACACGCCCTGCTGAGGCAGTGCTGCGATCGCCGCAGCCTTGACCGCGTCGGCCTTGTCGGCGGCCATTCCGCCGACGGTCGCAGCCGCGTTCATGGTCGAGCCCAGCATGGTGTCGATCTGGAGCTTGGCCCAGGCGGCCAGATGCGGCGTCAGCGCCAGCACGATCGCGGGCGCGTGCTTGACCGGCGTGGTCTGGAACGCCTGCGCGCCGATCAGCATGCCGATATAGAGCAGGATGGGCGAGATCGCGACGACCGGGACCAGCGCCAGCAGCACCGAGATGATGCCGAACCAAGCCAGCACCACCACCATGATGCCGGTCGCAGCCGAGTAACCAATGCGGCCGCCCATCGCCTTCCAGCCGGGATGGCCGATATAGACGGCGTTGATGAAGGGATTGCCCATCAGGCAGCCAATCAGGCTGACGATTCCGTCGGCGGTGAGCACGCGCGTGGTCGGATATTCGTCGCCGGCGGCCTCCGCGCTCTCGACATTGTCCATGGCCTCGACGAGATCATAGATGCCGAACGGAATGGCGGTAACCAGAATGATTCCGAGGAATTCGAAACCGGAGAAGACGTAGCCTACCGCCGGGATCGGCACCGAGAAGCCGAAATTGGCAAAGGCATCACCGACGCCTTTGACGCTCAGTCCACCGAGACCGAGGCCGAACAGGTTCGAACCCCATGCGATGACCATGCCCACCGCGATCGCGACGAGACCGGCGGGAATGCCGCGCCAATATTTCACGCCACCGAACCAGCTCACCAGAATGATGGCGAAGCAGACCAGGCCGATCTGCGGCGTCATGTACATTTCGAGCGCCGGCCGCATCGAGATGAAGGTGACGGATACGCCGGCGAGCGTACCGAGCAGCGCCGCGCGCGGCGTGATTTTTCGAATGAACGGCGCGATGAAGCCGCCGATCATCAGGATGAAGCTCTGGAAGAACACCCAGACCAGGCCCGCCGACCAGCCCTTGAGCGGATCGCCGGTCTTTATCGTGATCGGCAGCATGATCACGAAGGTGACGATGAACATGTGCGGTACGCTGACGCCTGACGGTAACGCACAGACGTCGTTGCGGCCGGTCTTCTGTGCCAGACGATAGGCGAGGAACGCGTAGTAGAAGGTGGAAAGGCACATCATCAACCCGAGTGCGGGAAGGATGCGGCCGAACACCAGTGAGTCGGGCATCTTCAGCACGAAGCGCAAGAGGCCTGTGAGCACCAGCATGTTGACGAGGATGTTGGTGCCGAAGCCGAAAAACGCGTTCCAGTCGCCCGGTGTCCATAGTGCTGGCTTGAACTCGGAGGTGCCGGCCGTCCCTGTCGTGCCTGTGCTCATCGTGATGCCCCTACGCTGATGTGGAAATCTTCATCGCCTCCAGAACCGCGGCTGAGCTTGCAACCCAGCCGAAGATGCCGCCCTGGGCCTTGATCATCTTCAGGCCCATCTCGTGAAATTCGGGAAAGTAGGATGCGCAGCCGTCCGAGATGACGACGCAGCGATAGCCGCGGTCGTTGGCCTCGCGCACGGTGGTGTTGACGCACACCTCGGTGGTGACGCCGCACACTAGCAGATTCTCGATGCCGTATTTCTCCAGCACGTCGGTGAGCTCGGTGGCGTAGAACGCGCCCTTGCCGGGCTTATCGATCACGATCTCGCTGTCGAGCGGATAGAGCTCCGGGATGATGTCGTGGCCCGCCTCGCCGCGAATGAGAATGCGTCCCATCGGACCAGGGTCGCCGATGCGAAGGGATGGCGCGCCGCGCTCGACCTTCGCCAGCGGCGCGTCGGAGAGATCGGGCAGATGGCCCTCGCGCGTGTGGATCACCAGCATGCCGGTCTCCCGCGCGGCCTTCAGCACCGCACCGATCGGCTTCACCGCGCGCGCGAGCTGGCTGACGTCGTTGCCGAGCGTCTCGCCGAAGCCGCCAGGCTCCATGAAGTCGCGCTGCATGTCGATGATGAGGAGCGCGGTAGCCGACCAGTCCAGCTTGACCGGCTCCGGTTCGGCGATGATGACACCCAATGTCGGCTTGGTTGAGTTCAACATGACTCAAGGCCCCCGCGAGAACTCTCGTTGCCCGGAGTTCTGCAAGCGCCGTGCCATTGTGTACAATGGCAATCGGGCGGACAGCGCGGGAAAATTTCCTGCGCCGTCAGAATGTTATGAGGAAAGCCGGGGTCTGCTTATTCGCTGTGCGGCGGCTTTTGCGACGTGCATTTGCCCAAAGGATGAGCGACAACGAAGCTCGCTTCTACCGGGCAGTATCTCCGTACAGCCGTCGATATTCTTCCTCATACGGCGCGTAAGAATCCTTCAGCGTCGCCATGTTCAGCAGCATGGTCGCCACCACCGAATTCGTCTTGTCGAACACGCGCGTCTTCACCCAGGCGCTCTCGGTGCGTCGGCTGCCGGAGAGCGCGACGACCTCGCGCTCGACTTCGTAGTCCTCGTCCACAAACAGCGGGCCCTTCACCAGCCTGATCTCCTGGTCGGCGAACAGGCCGACGGCCGGGCCCTTGGCCGGGAGAGGATCGTCCTTGGAGCGGTACTGGAACAGCACGCTCAGCATCTCCATCGGGATGATCGCCCTGCCCCACGGATTCGCAGAAGGATTGCCGGCGCCTGAATAATACGGCGAGGTCTCGGTGATGACGGCGAGCTTCTGCCGCAGCGAGAACGGATAGAGCTCGCCCATGATCTGGTCGAACGCCATCCGCACCGCCTGGCGCCGGCTCGTCTGCGCCACCTTCACGTCGCGCAGGATCACGGGATCAGTGAGCGGCTTGAGTTCGCCAAGACGCGCCTCCAGCGCGGTTGCGGCCTGCGGTTCTCCGACCGAGGCCGTGCCACGCAGCACCTCGGTGCCGTCACGTTTGACCATCTGGATCTGGCACTGGCTGGTGCCGGGCAGCGGCTTCGACAGGATCGCCTGCACCTCCTCGCCTTCGTAACAGACGCTGCGGTAATGCGCGGAGAGACAGCCGCTCTCGAACCAGACCTGTCCCCACAAACGCGCGCCGAGCGGAGCAAACTGGCTGAAATGGGTCGGGCCCTCGATGGTGCCGCCCTTGAAGCCGAGCTTCTGCGCGGTGGCGTCGTCGTGGATCGAGGCGTGCGCGTCGTAGGTTTGGGATTGCAGCATCTGACGCGGCTGACGCCACGGCCCGATCAGAGCGCCGTCGGTCTCCGTGATCTCGGTATCGAACACTTGTGCCGTCATGGTGTCCTCCGCAAGCAAGCCATGACTAGCAGGAGCGCCACGGATGCGGCCAGCGATATTGACTTCGCCTGTGCATGCCCTTGACTGTCACAATTCGCGTCGCGCAGCCGCTCCTCCCTCCCGCAGCGCAAACCCCAAGTCGAATAAGAGCCGACCAAGAGACGAGGACTTCCGAAATGACGCTGATGCAGGTCGAGCTGGACGACAAATACCGGCTCGAATCGAAGCGGATCTTCCTGTCCGGCACGCAGGCGCTGGTCCGGTTGCCCATGTTGCAGCGCGAACGCGATCGACTTCAGGGCCTCAACACCGGCGGCTTCATCTCGGGCTATCGGGGCTCCCCGCTCGGCATGTACGACCACGCGCTGTGGCGCGCGAAGTCATACCTCCAGCAGCACGACATTGCCTTCGTCCCCGGCCTTAATGAGGACCTAGCGGCGACCGCCGTCTGGGGCAGCCAGCAGGTCGGCCTGTTTCCCGGCGCCAAGGTCGATGGCGTGTTCGGCATCTGGTACGGCAAGGGGCCCGGCGTCGATCGCTCGGTTGACGCGCTCAAGCATGCGAATGCCGCCGGCACCTCGCTGAATGGCGGCGTACTCGCGCTTGCCGGCGACGACCATGGCTGCCAATCCTCGACACTGGCACACCAGAGCGAGCAGGTCTTCGCAGCGGCGCTGATCCCCGTGATCAACCCGGCGACGCTGCAGGATTATCTCGACCTCGGCCTTTACGGTTTTGCGCTGTCGCGCTTCTCCGGCTGCTGGGTCGGCTTCAAGGCGATCAGCGAAACCGTGGAGAGTTCGGCGTCGATCTACAGTGATCCCGAACGCATCCAGATTAAGCTCCCCGACGATTTCGAGATGCCGCCCGGCGGCCTCAACATCCGCTGGCCCGATCCGCCGCTGGACGCAGAGAGGCGCCTGTTCGGCCCGAAGATGGCGGCGGTGCAGGCCTTTGCGCGCGCCAACCAGCTCGACCGCATCGTGCTCGACTCCAGGCCGGCACGGCTCGGCATCGTCGCGACCGGTAAGGCTTATCTTGATCTGCGGCAGGCGCTGGCCGATCTGGGCATTTCCGACAAGGACGCGGAGGACCTTGGCCTGCGCATCTACAAGGTCGCGATGACCTGGCCGCTGGAAGAAAGCGGGGCCAAGCGCTTCGCCGAAGGGCTTCAGGACGTGCTGGTGGTCGAGGAGAAGCGCGGTTTCATCGAAGACCAGCTGATGCGCATCCTCTACAATATCGATGCGTCCAGGCGCCCAACCGTTACCGGGAAGCGCGACGAACGCGGCGCGCCGCTATTGCCGAGCGAGGGCGAGCTGACGCCGACCATCGTTGCATCCGCACTGGTGGCGCGGCTGCGCAAGCTCGGCCACCACAGCCCAGTGCTGGAGCAGCGCCTCGCCCGGCTCGAGGCCTTCGACACTCCTGTTCCGGCCTCCGGGCAAATCAAGCTCGCGCGCACGCCGTTCTTCTGCTCGGGTTGCCCGCACAACACCTCCACGCGCGTGCCCGAGGGAAGCCGAGCCATGGCCGGCATCGGTTGCCACGGCATGGCTCTGAGCATGCCGACGCGCCGCACCGATCTGATCTCGCATATGGGCGCCGAGGGCGTGAACTGGATAGGACAAGCGCCCTTCACGACCGAGCAGCACATTTTCCAGAATCTCGGCGACGGCACCTACACCCATTCCGGGCTGCTCGCCCTTCGCGCGGCATCGGCCGCCGGCATCAGCATCACCTACAAGATCCTCTACAACGACGCCGTCGCGATGACCGGCGGCCAGCCGGCCGAGGGCGGCTTCAACGTCGCCCAGATCGCGCATCAGGTCTGGGCCGAGGGCGTCAAGCGGCTCGCGATCGTCTCGGACGATCCGACCAAATACCCTGACACCAACTACTTCCCGCAAGGCGCGACCGTCCATCATCGCCGCGAGCTCGACGCCGTGCAGCGCGAGCTGCGCGACATCCAGGGTCTTACGGTCGTGATCTACGACCAGACCTGCGCCGCGGAAAAGCGCCGCCGCCGCAAGCGCGGGCTCTATCCGGATCCCGCCAAGCGCGCTTTCATCAACGAGCTCGTCTGCGAAGGTTGCGGCGATTGCTCGCAAGAGTCGAACTGCGTCTCGGTGCAGCCGCTGGAGACCGAGTTCGGCCGCAAGCGCCAGATCGACCAGTCGAACTGCAACAAGGACTTCTCCTGCGTCGAGGGTTTTTGCCCGAGCTTCGTCACCGTGCACGGCGGCACGCTCAAGCGGATCAAGACCTCGGCGGTGGATTCAGGCCAGTTGTTTGCCGACCTGCCGCTGCCACCCGCGCGTGAGCTGGACGCATCCTACAACATCCTCGTCACCGGCATCGGCGGCACCGGCGTCATCACCATCGGCGCGCTGCTCGGCATGGCCGCCCATGTCGACGGCCGCGGCTGCTCGGCGCTGGACTTCACCGGCCTGTCGCAGAAGAACGGCGCGGTGATGAGCCATGTGCGCATCGCCGCGAAGCCGGAAGACATCTCCGCGGTCCGGATCACGACGGGCGGCGCCGACGTCATCCTCGGCTGCGACATGATCGTCTCGGCCGGTCCCTCCGCGCTCAGTCGCGCCGAGCGCGGAACGACGAAAGCGTATATCAACGCCGACCTGCAGCCGACCGCGAGCTTCGTGCAAAACCCCGACCTCGATTTCGAGATGGGGACGATGCAGACCGTGCTGCGCGACGCCGTCGGCGACAAGAACCTCGACATCATCGATGCCACCGGCATTGCCTCGGCACTGATGGGCGATTCGATCGCGACAAATCCCTTCATGCTCGGCTTCGCCTTCCAGAAGGGCGCAATCCCGCTGTCGCTGGAAGCGCTGCTTCGCGCCATCGAGATCAACGGCGCCGCGATCGAAATGAACAAGCTCGCCTTCACCTGGGGACGCCTCGCCGCCCACGACATGTCGCGGGTGCGGAGCGTGCTGCAATTCAGGAGCCGAACCTCCGCGCCGACAAAGTCGCTCGACGACATCATCGCAACGCGCGCGGAGTTTTTGACCGGCTATCAGGACAGGGCCTACGCCGATCGCTACCTCGCCGCCGTCGCCAAGGTGCGCAAGGCGGAAGCAGCAACCTCGCCTGCTAGCACGGAGCTGACCGAGGCTGTCGCGAAAAACCTGTTCAAGCTGATGTCCTATAAGGACGAATACGAAGTCGCGCGGCTTTACACCGATGGCAGCTTCTCCAAGAAAGTCTCGGAGAAATTCGACGGCGACTTCAAGCTGAAGTTCTATCTGGCCCCGCCGATCTTCGCGCAGCGCGACAAGACGACGGGACACCTCCAGAAGAAGGAATTCGGCGGCTGGATGATTCACGCCTTCCGCCTCCTCGCCGGGCTGAAGTTCCTGCGTGGCGGCGCGTTCGACCCGTTCGGCCGCACCGAGGAGCGCCGCACCGAGCGGAAGCTGGTCGCGGATTATTTCGACATGATCGATCAGCGCATCGCCGGGCTGAAAGCGGAGCAGATCCCGCTGCTGACGAGGCTCGCGCGGCTGCCGGAGACGATCCGCGGCTTCGGGCATGTCAAGGAAGCCAACATCAAACTGGCGGCGGCGGAGAAGGCGCGGCTGGAAGCAGAACTGGAGAACAGCCGCTTTGCTGCGGCTGCGGAGTAGCGGAAGACTGGCGCTACATTCTCGGTGTCATCGCCCGCAAAGGCGGGCGATCCAGTACTCCGAGGCGGTTGTGATTAGTCCGATGGGCTGCGGCGTACTGGATGCCCCGCCTGCCGCCTACGCTAAAGCTTCGGCGCGCCCAGACTTCGACCTCGGCGAAGCCTTGGCGTAGCCGGGTCGCGGGGCATGACAGCGGTGGAAATGGCTAGACCAACGCTGTGGCCGCACTCGCCCCGGCCACACTCCCCTCCGCCAGATGCCTTCCTGCGATGTACCCGAACGTCAGTGCCGGTCCCAACGCGATCCCCGGCCCGGGACAATTGCCGTTCATGATCGAGCCCATGTCGTTGCCGCAGGCGTAGAGGCCCGCAACCGGCGTGCCGTCCTCGCGCAATACGCGCGCCTGGGCATCCACCTTCATGCCGATCGCCGTGCCGAGATCGGCCGGATAAATCCGCATCGCAAAGAACGGCGCGTAGAGGATGGGCGCGACGCAAGGGTTCGGCTTGTGGCTGATATCACCAAGGTGTCGCTGAGAGATGGTGCTGCCGCGACCGAACTCGGGATCGCGGCCGTCCTTCGCATCGGAATTGTAGTTTGCGATCGTCGCCGCGAGTATCGACGGCTTGATGCCGATCTTCGCTGCGACCTGCGCGATATCAGCGGCCTCGACCAACTCGCCGCTCGCCACATAGCGTCTGATATTGCGGGTGAACGGCTTGATGCGGCCTAGGCCGTAACTCCACAGGAACGGACGGTCGCAGATCAGATAGAACGGCCGGTCCGATTCGCCGTCACCGTCACGCAGCATCGCGAGCACGAACTCGTGGTAGGACAGCGCCTCGTTGGCGAAGCGCCGGCCGGCCGCATTGACCGCGATCACGCCGGGCTTGGCGCGGTCGGTCGCTGTATGCGGGAAAACACCACGGCTTCCATCGGCACGCCGGAACAGCGAGGCCGGCACCCAATAGGCCGGGCTCGTCGCATCCGTATTGAGCGCTGCGCCGGTTACAGTCGCGAGGCGGAGCCCGTCACCCGTGGCGGACGGGTGGGTCGCCGAGATGAATCCGGCAGCGGGTGGGAAGAAGCGCTTGCGCAAGGTTGCGTCGTGCGAAAAGCCGCCGGTCGCCAGCACCACACCGCGCCGCGCGGCGATCAGGCGATCGCGCGAGCCATGACGGATAATTACCCCGCCGACCCGCTCGCCCTGCGTGGACAGGCCTTCGACGTCCGCACTAAAGAGGATCTCAACCTGCCGGGCCAGCAGCGAGGCATACAGCCGTGCGGCGAGTGCGTTGCCAAGCTGCAGCGTCGTGCCGCGCGGGCCGCGCAGCCGCTGCCACGCATGCTCCGAAACCAGCCGCGCCGCGCGAAGAGTCGAGCGCAGCGATCTTCCGGCCCGGTGCAAATGCGGGATGTCGAGGCGGTTGACCATCATCCCGCCGAACAGCGTGAACTCCGGCACCGGCGCGCGCAGCCGCGCGAATGCGGCCCCCAGCCGCGTGCCGTCGAAGACGACCGGCTCGAGCACGCGCCCGCCCGGCGTCGCGCCCAATCGCTCCGGATAATAGTCCGGACACGCTTCCACCGGCTGGAGCCGCACTTGCGTGTTGGCTTCGAGATAGGTGACCGCCTCCGGTCCGCGCGCGAGGAAAGCGGCGCGGAGGCCCGCATTGGCGGGCTCCGGCACTGTGCTCGACAAATATTGCACGGCGTCCGTTACGCTATCGGAGAGCCCCGCCTCTTCCATCTTGGCATTGGCGGGAATCCAGACCGTGCCATCGGACCACGCGGTGGTGCCGCCGACGAAAGCGGTCTTCTCGATCACCAACACGCGCAGGCCTTCGGCGGCGGCGACGGCCGCGGCCGTCATGCCACCGGCACCGGCGCCGACGACGATGACATCGTAGGTCTCATGCGCCGGCATCATGCGGCGGGGTTCCCGAAGCGAGGCATGACACCGTCATACCCCGCTTAGGCGCCCACACGCTAGCGGGCCGGCTTGCGCTCGACCGGGTCGATATCGATCGCCCGCAGACGGCCGAGCCGCAGGACGTCCATGGCGAGCCGCCGGCCGATCCGGTCGCGGTCGAGCACACGGATCAGATCGTCGACGCCGTTGATCTCGACGCCGTCGAGGCCGATGACGACATCGCCGGACAACAGGCCCGCCTTCGCCGCCGGCCCGTCCGGCTCGATCTGCGCCAGCAGCGCGCCCATCTTGTTCTCGACACCCGCCAGCAACGCGTGCCGCCGCGGGATCGGCGCGGTCTGGCCGGCCACGCCGATATAGGCGCGACGGACATAGCCGTGGCGGATGATCTCCGACAGCACGAATTGCGCGGTGTTGCTGGCGACCGCGAAGCAGATGCCTTGCGCGCCGTTAATGATGGCGGTGTTGATGCCGATCACCTCGGCATTCGACGATACCAGCGGGCCACCGGAATTGCCGGGGTTGAGCGCAGCGTCGGTCTGGATCACGTCCTCGATGGTGCGGCCACTGACCGAGCGGATCGAACGCCCGAGCGCCGAGACCACGCCGGCGGTGACGGTCGATTCAAAGCCGAGCGGATTGCCGATCGCGATCACGAGCTGGCCCCGCCGCAAGGTCTTGGAGTTGCCGAGCGCCGCATAGGGCAAGTTCCTCACGCCATTGGCGCGAAGCAGCGCAAGATCAGTGTCGGGATCGACGCCGAGCACCCGGGCGTCGCCGACATGGCCCTCGACGTCGCGCAGCCGGATCTCCTTTGACGAGCCGACCACGTGGCTATTGGTGAGCACGAGCCCATCCGGCGAGATCACGATGCCCGAGCCGAGCCCGCCGCGCTCGCGGCCGTTCGGCACTTTTGGTCCGGTCTCGACGCGCACGACGGCCGGACCGACACGGTCGGTCACGTCGATCACGGCATTGGAATAGGCATCCAGCACGGCCCGGTCATCGACCGGGACAGATGCCGGCGTTCGCGATGACGATGCGTCAGAAGTAAAATCCAACATGATAGGAGTCCTTGGGGCTCACACAGATGGTGGCCTGCTCCGTGAGGCGCAAGGGACCCGTCCAAGGCGCAAGGCTGGACTGCCCAGGTGGCTAGGGCGCCCGTCGCAGCGTGCCGGCCCTTGCCTTGACCGGGTCGAGCAGCGACCAGTCGCCATCCGGCAGCACATGGCCCTTGGGAAAAGGTGCGCGCGGCTCGATCCCGAGCGAGCCCAGCACACGGTCGTCGCGGTAGTAGCATTGCAGCACCACACGGACGAGCGTCGCGGCAGCCGGGCCGCCATGCCTGCGAAACTCCTGCGCCACCGCATCGCGCCTGGCAGCATCGAGCTCGGCCAACGGTTGGCCAGCAAGCCGCGCCAGATGGTCGAGCGCCGCCACCACCAGTTTGCTGTCCCGTCCCAACGTCGCCAGCATGTCAGCCTGGATCGCGGGATCGTCGGCGCCAGGCACCTTGTACTCTTCGCTGGCGGGAACGATCATCGCGGCGATGGCTCGGAGGTCGTCGCGCTGGGCGCGTGTCAGTTGGTTGTCTGCGGACATGATGGCCTCAGTCGAAGAGATTGGCGAGGCGCTGCTTCATCTGGTCGGCGATGTAGAGCGCGAGGGCCTGGATGGTGGACGTTGGATTGACCCCGCCCGAGGTAACGAAGATGCTGCCGTCGACGATGAAGAGGTTTTTGACGTCGTGCGCGCGGCCCCATTCGTTGACTACGGAGCGTTCAGGGTCGGTGCCCATGCGTGCCGTGCCGAGCAGGTGCCAGCCGCCCCAGGGGATCGGCGAGTTGACGCAGATGTCGCTCGCCCCAGCGGTTTCGAGAATCTCCCGGCCCCGCGCCAGCGCATGCTCCATCATCTTCCGGCTGTTCTCGCTGATCGTGTAATTGATCTTCGGCGCGGGAATGCCGTGACCGTCCTTCAAGACCGGATCGAGCGTAACCTGGTTATGCTCCTCCGGGAGGTCCTCGCAAATCGCGGAAAAGCCGAGCCGGTGGCCGTTGAGCTTGCGGAAGACGTGGTGATGATCGGCGCCCCACGGCAAGATCCCCTTCTGCTCGCTCACGACAGCCTCGAACACCGGCCCGGCGCCGCGCACGAACTGGACGCCGTAACCGCGCACGAAGCCGCGCGACAGGTCCGTGTCATACCATTCCTTGCTCCACAGGCAGGTCGGCGGCGCGCGGTTGCTATCGGTCGGCTCCTTCACATAGCCGTAGATCTGCGCATAGGGATGGAACATCAGGTTCTTGCCGACGAGGCCGGACGAATTGGCAAGCCCGTTCGGAAAGCGGTTCGATGCCGAATTCAGCAGCAGCCGCGGCGTGCCGACTCCGTTGCAGGCGATGATAACGACATGCGCCGGCTGAAACTGCTCGACGCCGTCCTTGTCGTAATAGACCACGCCGGTGGCCATGCCGCTCTCGTCGGTGGTAATCTCGCGCACACGGCAGTGAGTCCGCAGCTCGACGCCGGCGCGGACCGCGTGCGGCCAATAGGTGATGTCGGTCGAGGATTTGGCGCCTTGCGCGCAGGCCGGCGTGCAATGGCCGAGATTGATGCAGCGCGCGCGGCCCTCGTAGTCCATGGTCGCGACCGTCGTATCCGACGGCCACCAGTGCCAGCCAAGCTTGTTCATGGTCTTGCCGATGATCGCACCCGACAATCCCATCGGCTGTGGCGGCATCGGCGGATGCGTCAGCGGCGAGAGCGGGTCGCCCGACAGGCCGGACGTGCCCATCATCCGGTCGTTCTCTTCGAAGAACGGGGTCAGCGCCTCGTATTCGATCGGCCAGTCTTCGGCGACGCCGTCGAGCGTCCTCACCTTGAAATCGGAGGGATGCAACCGCGGCCAGTGCGCGGTGTACATCACCGTCGAGCCACCGACCGCATTGTAGTTGACGACCTTGATCGGCGAATTGTCGTCGTTGATCGGATAGTCCTCGGGCCGGCCGCGGACGTTGGGGCTTGACGACCACTCGCCGTAGAACTTGGCCTCCCAGTCCCGGCCCGTGCTGGGATATTCCGCCGGGTTCATCCAGCCGCCCTGCTCCAGGCAGAGAATATGCATTTTGGTCTCGGCCAGCGACCACGCCACCGCCGCGCCTGAAGCGCCGGCGCCGATGATCAGGACGTCCACGGGGTCATTCATCGCAAATTTTTCCTCCCTTCGCCGCTTCCCGGGCGATTCGGCCTCCGCTCCGCGAGGCCGGCGAACGATAGGATCAGAGCTGCGGCCGAGTAAAGCCGCGGGGCCGGAATGTCGCACTTCGCGGGGCGCAGACCATTGGTATCGCCACATCCGGATGCTAGGAACAAGGCGCACGAGCCATCGATAGCGAGACCTTATGTCCTTCCGAAAATCCTTTGCCAGCGCGCGCGCTTTTGCGTTCGTTTGCTTTCTCGCCCTGTCCGGATTTCTGGGCACCACCGGCCCCGGCTCCGCGTTGACGGCCACCGCGACGGTCCGCGACGGCAACGCCGTTCAGCTCGGCGACGTCACCTACCGCCTCGAGGGCATCGACGCACCCGAGCTGGACCAGGTCTGCATCGACGACCACGCCGATCCCTGGACCTGCGGCATCGAGGCCCGCGACCAGCTCGCCAAGCTGATTGGCAAGCGATCGGTGCGTTGCGACGATGTCGGACCGGGCAAGAGTTTTGGCAAGCGGCACCGCGCGATCTGCACGGCCGAAGGCGACAAGACCAGCTTGAACGAGCAGCTCGTCAAGCTGGGCTATGCCATCGCCCGCGAGCCGGTCAAGGCGAACGTCAAGTCGGCCGCGGCCGATGCGAAATCAACCTCGGCCGGAATTTGGAAGGGCTGCTTTGTTGCACCGCAAGAATTCCGCACCGGCAAGAAGGACGGCGCGCTCCTGGGCGCCGCCTGCCGCGCCGACCGCGACAAGGAGATTCGCGCGGTGTTGTTTCCCGAGGATCTGACGATGCCGCCGAGCTGTGGCATCAAGGGCAAGCTTGCGGTGCGCGCGCGCGTGACCGGCAATATCGGCATCTACCATTTACGGGGCTGCCCGAGCTACCCCGCGACCACCAAGCCGGACCGCTGGTTCTGCTCGGAGGACGACGCCCAGGCTGCGGGCTTCCGCAAGGCCTACAATTGCCGGCGGCCAAAATAGCGAAGCTCATCACGCAGCCGTGAGCGGCAGCCGGAGACAGTATTCATCCGGAATTGAACTCTATCGGGAGTTGCTGCATTTGTAAGCGTACGCGAGCGCTTTGCGCGAGCGTTTCCTTAGCGGCAATCCGGCTCCGGCCCGATTGCTTTGCTCGGGCGTTTCCTCCCTAGACTTGGGCCGCTTGTCACAACAAGCGGCTCTTCTTTTTTGCACAATGCGCTAGCGGCGCATCGGCATGATCTGATCCATGGCCGGCATGTTCGCGTTCAGATGCGCCATGATCCAGACGGTGCCACCGACCACCAGGAACACCACCAGCAGCCCGAAGGCGAGCGCCAGCACGTTGTTGGTATTATCGGGGCCGGTGGTGATGTGCAGGAAGAACACGAGATGCACGCCCATTTGCGCGATCGCCAGCACGATCAGCGCGACGGGAATCGAAGGCTGCCAGACCAGATCCGTGCCCGCGATGAAGAACGACGTCGCCGTCAGCAGCAACGCGAGAACAAGACCGACCACGTAGCCGAGGATGCGCGTCCCGACACTGTGTTGCTCCTCATCGCCCGGCGCAAGATCATGGCCGGCCGGCATATGCGTCTGATCGCTCATACGCCACTCCCAAGCAAATAGACGACGGAGAAAACTCCGACCCAGACGATGTCGAGCGCGTGCCAGAACAGCGCAAAGCACATCATCCGGCGCAGCACGTCGGCACGAAAACCTTTTGCGAAGACCTGGGCCATCATGGTGAGCAGCCACAATATGCCGGCGGAGACGTGGAGGCCATGGCAGCCGACGAGGGAGAAGAACGAGGTCAGGAAAGCGCTGCGCGATGGGCCATAGCCGCGGGCAACGAGATCAGCGAATTCGCGAAACTCAATGACCAGAAAGATGAGGCCGAGCAAACACGTCACGGCCATCCCGAGATAGAACCACAGCCGGTTGCGCACATCGGCCGCGATGCTCGCCATGCCACACGTGAAGCTTGACAGCAGCAGGCAGACCGTCTCGATCGCGACGTTTCGCGGCTCGAATATCTCCGAACCCTTCGGGCCGCCGGCGGTCTGGTCGGCCAGCACCGCGTAGGCCGCAAAGAAGCAGGAGAACATCACGATGTCGGAGAGCAGGAAGATCCAGAAGCCATAGGCGGTCACGATGCGCTTCGGCGCCGGCCCGGGATGCTCGATAACGAGGCCGATGTGATGGGGATCGGCGTGCGCTCGGCCGGCGGTCGCGGTCATTGACATCAGACTGTCCCCGCCATGCTGACGAGGCTGCGCCGCTCCTCGAGGTTGACGCGGTCTATCGCCGCGACCTCCTCGGCCGGAATGACGTATTCGTCATGGTCGCGCCAGGCGAACACGACGAATGTCGCGAACGCACCGATACCGCCCAAAATCACCATCCACCAGATGTGCCAGATCAGCGCAAAGCCCATGACGGTGGCGAAGAACGCGCAGACGAACCCGGTCGGCGAGTTCCTGGGCATCTCGATGTCATGATACTCGGGCGCATCATGATCGAGCGATTGCTGCTTGGCATGAGCCTTCATGTCCCAATAGGCATCCTCGCCGCGCACATCGGGATTGAAAGCGAAGTTGAAAACGGGTGGCGGCGACGACGTCGCCCATTCCAGCGAGCGGCCGTCCCAGGGATCGCCAGTGCGGTCGCGCAGGGCCTCGCGGTTGCGGATGCTGACCACGAGCTGCACGATCTGGCAGATCACGCCGATCGTCAGCACGGCCATGCCGACCGCTGCAACCAGCATCCATGGCCGCCACGCCGCGACGTCATAGTGCTGCATGCGCCGCGTCATGCCCAGCATGCCGGCGACGTAGAGCGGGATGAAGGTGACGTAGAAGCCGAGGAAAGTGAACCAGAATGCGAGCTTGCCCCAGCGGTCGTTGAGGCGAAAGCCGAACGCCTTCGGGAACCAGTACTCGAAGCCGGCGAAGGCGCCGAACAGCACGCCGCCGATGATGACGTTGTGGAAGTGCGCGACCAGAAACATGCTGTTGTGGAGAATGAAATCGGCCGGCGGCACCGCGACCAGCACGCCCGTCAATCCGCCGATGATGAAGGTGACCATGAAGCCTATCGACCACAGCATCGGCGTCTCGAAGCGGATGCGTCCGCCATACATCGTGAACAGCCAGTTGTAGATCTTCACTCCCGTCGGTATCGCGATGATCATGCTGGCAATGCCGAAGATAGCGTTGACGTCGGGACCCGCTCCCATCGTGAAGAAGTGATGCAGCCAGACCATGAAGGAGATGACGCAGATCGCCATGGTCGCCAGCACCATCGAGCGATAGCCAAACAGCGCCTTGCCGGAGAAGGTCGAGACCACCTCGGAGAAGATGCCGAAGGCCGGCAGAACTAGGATGTAGACCTCGGGATGCCCCCAGGCCCAGATCAGGTTCATGAACATCATGACATTCCCGCCGGCCTCATTGGTAAAGAAGTGGAAGCCGAGATAGCGGTCGAGCAGCAGCATCGCGAGGGTGGCGGTCAAAATCGGGAAAGCCGCGACGATCAGGAGGTTCGAGGCCAGTGTGGTCCAGCAGAACATCGGCATGCGCAGATAGTTCATGCCTTTGGTGCGCAGCTTCAGCACCGTCGTCACGAGATTGATGCCGGCCACCAACGTGCCGACGCCGGAGATCTGCAGCGACCATGCGTAATAATCGACGCCGACGCCCGGCGAGTAGGACAGTTCCGACAGCGGCGGAAAGGCGAGCCAGCCGGTGCGGGCGAACTCGCCGATCACGAGCGAGAGATTGACCAGCAGCGCACCGGTCGCGGTCAGCCAGAAGCCGACCGAATTGAGCGTCGGGAAAGCGACATCTCGTACGCCAAGCTGGAGCGGCACGATGAGATTCATCAGTCCGATCACGAACGGCATCGCCACGAAAAAGATCATGATGGTGCCGTGCGCGGAGAATATCTGGTTGTAGTGCTCCGGCGGCAGATAGCCTTGCGACTGGTAGGCGACCGCCTGCTGAATCCGCATCATGATGGCGTCGCTGCCGCCGCGCAGCAGCATCACCGAGGCCAGCAGGATGTACATCACGCCGATCCGCTTGTGGTCGACGCTGGTGATCCACTCGTGCCAGAGATAGGGCAGATGCCCCTTCACCACGACCCAGGCCAGCACGCCGAGAATCCCGACCAACACCACGGCGCCTGCGATCAGCGGTATCGGCTGATCGAACGGAATGGCCGACCAATCGAGCTTACCGAGCATCATGGCCTCCACTGTGCGACCGGCCTGCTTCGGATGCGAGCTCCGGACCGGGTCCTGGCGGAATGTGCTGGGTCGCGATCAGGTCGAACAGTCGGGGATCGTCGAGCCTGTAGCTTGGCCTGCCTTTTTCGATGCCCTGCTGCATCAACTTCTTGTAGCTGTCCTCATTGAGGACGGCATCGCTCTTCGCCGTGGTCGCGACCCAGTCCGGAAAGGCGAGCGGCGAGACCACGTTGACGTCGAACATCATGTCCGGAAATCCGTCGCCGGAAAAATGCGCCGACAGTCCCTGCAGCTTGCCTTCGTTGTCGGCGCGTAGGTTCAGCTTCGTCACCATGCCGTTCATGGTGTAGATCATGCTGCCGAGCTGCGGGATGAAGAAGGTGTTCATCACGCTCGAGGACGTCAGCTGGAAATTCAGCTCGGCGCCTGCCGGCACCGTCAGCGTATTGACGGTGGCGATGCGCTGGTCCGGATAGATGAAGAGCCATTTCCAATCGAGCGAGACGGCCTGGATGCGAACCGGGCTGCCGGTGCCGGGCACGGGTGCCGCGGGATCGAGCTGGTGCGAGCCGATCCAGGCGACGCCGCCGAGCAGGATCACGGTGAGCGCGGGGATCGCCCACACCACCATCTCGACGCGCCCGGAATAGACGAAGTCGGGCTGAAACTTTGCTTTGGGATTCGAGGCGCGAAACCAGAACGCAAAGGCCAAAATCGCGAAAATGGTCGGCACCACGATCGCGAGCATGATGAAGACGGAATCGACCAGGATGGTGCTGTTGGCCGCAGCCACAGGCCCTTGTGGATCGAGCAGATTCATCGGCAAGCCACTGGCGTTTGGGAAGCCCCGGGACAGAGCCTAGCGCGGGAAAGGCTCCGCAACAAACGCGATTGCGTGAGGTCGGTTCCTAACGGCGCGGGTCGATCGTTCGCCCTTCTCGCGCGGCGGCATGCAATTCCATGCGATGTCAATGACATGAAAGCGGGAGCCGGCCCTTCTCGCCGCTCCGCGCGATTGCTAGACTGCACGAAAATATTTGGGATGAAACGACATGCAGGGGCCCGAGGACGATCCCGGTCTCGCCGGCAAGGTGGCGCTGGTCAGCGGCGGGGGCGCTGCGGGCGACGGCATAGGCAACGGCCGCGCCGCCGCAATTCTACTGGCTCGCGCCGGCGCCAAAGTGCTGGTGGCCGATCGCGATCTCAAGCTCGCCGAACGCACCGTGGAGATGATCGCAGCCGAAGGCGGCACGGCCGCGGCGCATGGCGGTGACGTCACCAGGGAGAGCGATTGCAAGACACTGGTCGAAGCCGCGCTCGACCGCTGGGGCCGGCTCGATTTCCTCGACAACAATGTCGGCATCGGGAGCCGCGGCAGCGTGGTCGACGAAGCGCCCGAGCAATATCGCCGCGTCATGCAGGTCAATGTCGAGAGCATGTTCCTGCTCTCCAAGCACGCGATCCCTGCGATGATCCGGACCGCGCAGGGCGGTGCGATCGTCAACATCTCCTCGATCTCGGCGCTGCGGCCACGCGGGCTCACGAGCTATACGACCTCGAAGGCCGCCATCATCGGTCTCACCCGCGCGATGGCGGTCGATCACGGCCGCGAGAACATCCGCGTCAACTGCATCTGTCCCGGGCCGATGTACACGCCGATGGTCTATGCCCGCGGCATGAGTGAGCAGGCTCGCGTCCAGCGGGAAAAGGCATCCTTGCTGAAAACGGAAGGCACCGGCTGGGACGTCGGCCATGCCGTCAAATTCCTGCTCAGCAATTTTGCGCGCTACATCACCGGCCAGGTGCTGGTGGTCGACGGCGGCGTGACGCTACAAGCCCCCGAACGTGAATCACAAGAACACTGAAAGGAACATCAGGGATGGCTCGCCTGCCCTATCTCGAGGCCGACCAGGTCGCGCCCGAATATCGCGACATGCTCAAGCGCAACACCAATCTGCACAAGCTGCTGATCAATTCGCCGGATATGGCGCGCGCCTTCAACGGCATCGGCGGCTACATCCGCTTCAAGAGCAAGCTCGATCCGCGCCTGCGGGAGCTTGCGATCCTCCAGGTCGGCTGGATGGAGAAGTCGGAATACGAGTTCACTCATCACGTGAAGATCGGCAGGGAGTTCGGCGTCACCGATGATGACATCGCCGGCCTGATGGCTGAGACCGAGAGCAAGCCCTCGACGCTCGAGCCACAGGCCAAGGCGATCCTGAAAGGTGCCCGCGAGATGGTACGCGAACTCGCGATCTCGGACGGGACCTTTGCAGAGATCAAGCAGCACCTCTCGGACGAACATATGGTCGACCTCGTGCTGACCATCGCCTTCTATTGCGGCGTGGTGCGCGTGCTCGCCACCATGAAGATCGACAACGAGCCATATTACAAAGAGGTACTCCAGCAGTACCCGATTCCGGGAGTGAACTAACATGCGCTTGAAGGACAAGGTTGCGGTCGTTGTGGGCGCCGGGCAGAGCCCGGGCGAAGGCATGGGCAACGGCCGCGCCACGGCGCTGACCTTCGCGCGCGAGGGCGCCAAGGTGTTGTGCGTCGATCATCATCTGGAATCAGCGCAGGAAACCGCCGCCATGATCGCCGCGCAGCATGGCACGGCAGCGGCGTTCAGGGCCGACGTCACAAAGTCTGCCGACATCAAGGCAATGGTCGCGGAGGCACAGGCGCGCTGGGGCCGGATCGACGTGCTGCACAACAATGTGGGCGTCAGCCTGTCCGGCGGCGACGCCGAGCTGCTGCAAATCACCGAGGAGGCGTTCGACCGCGTCGTCGCGATCAATCTGAAGAGCTGCATTCTGGCGGCGAAAGAGGTGATCCCGATCATGCGCGCGCAAGGAAGCGGCGTGATCATCAACATCTCCTCGATGGCGGCGATCACCACCTACCCTTACGTCGCCTACAAGGCGACGAAATCGGCGATGATCGCCTTCACCGAACAGCTCGCCTACCAGAATGCGGAATACGGCATCCGCGCCAACGTCATCCTGCCGGGCCTGATGAACACGCCGATGGCCGTCGACACCCGGGCCCGCGAATGGCACAAGACCCGCGCCGAAGTCGAAGCCGAGCGCGACAGCAAGGTGCCGCTGCGCAAGAAGATGGGCACGGGGTGGGACGTCGCGAATGCCGCGCTGTTCCTGGCCTCGGACGAGGCGAATTTCATCACCGGTGTGACGTTGCCGGTGGATGGCGGAGCGAGTGTGAGACGGGGGTAGACATCCTAAGCACGCTGCTCTTCCTTCTCCCCTTGCGGGAGAAGGTGGCGCGAAGCGCCGGATGAGGGGTTTCTCTCCGCACACGCAGAGGAGTTCGCCGATAGAACCTCACTCGTCCCGCCGCTGCGCGGCGAGCCACCCTCTCCCGCAAGGGGCGAGGGTACACCTTCATCGCGGCACGCTTGTCACCCGCCAGATCGTCCCGTTGCCGTCCTCCGACACCAGCAGCGATCCGTCCTTCGCCACGGCAACTCCGACCGGCCGCCCCCACACCTCGGTATCGCTCACCACAAACCCCGTGACGAAATCTTCGTACTCGCCGGTCGGCTTGCCGTCCTTCATCCGGATGCGGATCACCTTGTAGCCGGTGCGCTTCGACCGGTTCCAGGAGCCGTGCTCGGCCGCGAAAGCATCGCCCTGGTATTCGGACGGAAACTGCGCGCCCTGATAGAAGGTCATGCCGAGCGAGGCCGAGTGCGGCTGCACCAGCACATCGGGTACCGTCACCTTGTCCTTGAGGTCCGGCCGCGCTCCGGCGTGACGCGGGTCTTCGTTGCCGCCGATATAGAACCACGGCCAGCCGTAGAACGCGCCCTCCTTCACGCTCGTCACATAGTCAGGCACGAGATCGTCGCCAAGCCCGTCGCGCTCGTTGGTCGAGCACCAGGGCAGCCCGGTCTGCGGCTGGATCGCAAGACCGACACAGTTGCGGATGCCGGTGGCGTAGATCTTCCGCTCCTTGCCCTCGGGGGTAAAGGCGAGCACGGTCGCGCGCTCGGTTTCGCTCGCCCAGGCTGCGCCGAGCGGTTGCGCCTTCGACCAGGCTTCCAGGCCACCTGGCGGCGTGCCCATGCCCTCGGCGACGTTGCTGAGCGAGCCGACCGACACCAGCATGCGCTTGTTGTCGGGCGTAAAGACGATGTCGCGGGTGGAATGACCGCCGTCATGGGGCAGGCTTGCCACGATCGTCTCCGCCTTGCCGCGCGCCTTGAGATCGCCGGCCTGATAGGGAAAGCGGACGACGCTGTCGGTGTTGGCGACGTAGACCCATTGCGGATTGTCGCCGTTCGGGAAGAAGGCGATGCCGAACGGCTGCCTCATTCCGGCAGCGAAGACCTCGTTGGTCGCGGCCTTGCCGCCATCGCCGGCGCGCAACACGCGGATGTTGCCCGCGCGCGTCTCGGCGACGAAGACATCGCCGTTCGGCGCCACGCGCACGATGCGCGGGGCGCGCAGGCCCTCGGCGAACAGCTCGATCTTGAAGCCGGCCGGTACCTGAAGCGCCCCCTCCGACGGGCGCGGCACCACGCGCGACGAACTCGCAACCGACCGCGTGGCGCCGGGCCTGACCAGATCCTGCGGCCGGATCAACCTGACCGTGCCGGGCTTGTCGGCCTGCCAATCGCCGTAGGCGTCCTTGCCTTGCAGCACCGCCTCAGCCTGTGCGCAGGTCGCGACCGCGGCCAGCCATCCCGCGGACATCGCCGCGAATGAAATCCTGTTCTTCAAATCGTTTCCTCCCGGCCTTCACGTATTGCGCATCAACGCCGATCGACGCGCAAACGTTCTGCGACAGGTCAAATGCCTGCCGAATCCCACGTCAGCTCATGCCCGCACGATGTGCATCAGCCGCAGCCCATCGTACTGGAAAATGCGGCTGATCGGTGCGACACATTGTAAGGGCGGCACCGCCGGTAGCGGTCATGAAGCTGCGGCATTGGAGTCGCATCCGTTGGGGTGATCATGTGGGGATCCATCATATCGGAATGGGCGAGCCTGCTGCTCCGCTGGCTGCACGTGGTCGCCGCGATTGCCTGGATCGGCAGTTCCTTCTATTTCATCGCCCTCGACCTCAGCCTCAGGCCTGACAGCAAGCTGCCGGAGGGCGTCCAGGGCGAGGCCTGGCAGGTCCATGGCGGCGGCTTCTACCGGATCATGAAATATCTGGTCGCGCCCGCGCAGATGCCGGACGAGCTGACCTGGTTCAAATGGGAGGCCTACACCACTTGGCTGTCCGGCTTCGCGCTGATGGTGGTGGTGTATTATCTCGAGGCCGATTTGTTCCTGGTCGACAAGTCGATCCTCGATCTCACGCCATTCCAGGCCGGCCTGTTCAGCCTCTGCAGCCTCGCGCTGGCGTGGCTGCTTTATGAAGGCGCCTGCCGTACCGGGCTGGCGCAGCGCGAGCTGCCCTTCGCGATCGGCGGCTATCTGTTCCTGGTCGCGTTGACCTATGCTTTCACCCACGTGCTGAGCGGGCGCGGTGCCTTCAACCAGATCGGGGCGATCATCGGCACCATCATGGTTGCCAACGTCTTCGCGCTGATCATCCCGAACCAGAAGAAGATCGTAGCCGCCCTTCTCGCAGGGCAGGCGCCCGATCCGAAGCTCGGCAAGACCAGCAAGGAGCGCTCGGTCCACAACAACTATCTGACGCTGCCTGTCGTCGTGTTGATGATCAGCAACCACTATCCCCTGCTCTATGCCACCCGCTTCAACTGGATCATCGTCGCAATCATCCTGGCGCTCGGCCCCGTGATCCGCCATTTCTTCAACGAGCGGCACGCCGGGCGCAAATCGCCGTGGTGGGTGTGGGGCGTCGCAGCGGTCGGCGTGATCGCGATCCTGTTCCTCTCGGCGGCCGGCCCGCGCGAGGTCAAGACAAGCGCGCTGTCGGCGCAGCCGACGCTTGCCAATGTCGAGGAGATCGTGATGTCCCGCTGCAGCATGTGCCACGCCGCCGAACCGGTCTGGGCCGGCATCGTCACCGCGCCGAAGGGCATATTGCTGGACGCGCCCGAGCACATCCATCGCAACATCCGCCTGATCGGCCGCGTCGCCGCCTGGTCCAATGCAATGCCGCCGGGCAACATCACCGAAATGACCAGCGAGGAGCGCGCCATCCTCGCCGCCTATATCGAGCAGGCGCGCTGACGCCATCAAGTGTCAGATATCGCGCTTCACGGAATGAAATTTCCGCATGTCCCACCGATTTGAAAATGACTTGACCGCCTATCCGGCGTAGACAGGATTTGCGGCCGCCGACGGCGGTCCAGTCAGTTTGCACTCGGGGAAAGAACAGTGGCCCTCAAGAACGTCATCGGTATCGACCACGCCGTGGTCATGGTGCAGGACCTCGACAAAGCCGCCGAAAACTACCGGCAGCTCGGCTTCACCATCTCGCCGCGCGGCACCCACAGCGCACATATGGGCACCGGCAACTACACGATCATGTTCGACCCGGATTATATGGAGCTGCTCGGCGTGCTCGCGGCGACCGAGCACAACGCGCCGGCGCGTGCCTTCCTCGACCAGCGCGGCGAAGGCATCGAGCGCATCGCCTTCACAGCGGTCGATTCCACCGCCGGCGCGGAGGAAATCCGCGCGCGTGGCCTGGAGCCGATCGGCCCGACCGATTTCGAACGGCCCGTGACGCTGCCTGATGGCACGATCTCGGCGGCGAAATTCCGCACCTTCATGTGGCCGACCGCAGAAGCGCCCGGCGGCGTGCGCATTTTTGCCTGCCAGCACAAGACGCCAGAGACGGTGTGGATTCCCGAGCTGATGAAGCACGCCAATGCGGCCAAGCGGATCAAGCAGACATTGATCGCGACGCCCGAGCCCGCGAAGGAAGCCGCGGATCTGGGACAGCTGATCGACCGCGAGCCGAAGGCTGAAGCCGACGGCGCAGTGACCGTGCCCTCCGGTGGCGATCGTGCCGAATTCGTTTACTTGACGCTGGAGCAGCTCGGCAAACGTTATCCCGGCGTGCCGCTCGCGGGTCTTTCCGAACGCGGTGGCGCTGCCCTGGTGCTTGTCAGCGGCGATCTCGCTGCCACCGACAAGGCGGTTGGTTCGGCAGCCGTGCGCAGCGGACCTGCGATCTGCGTGCCGCCGGCCAAGGCGAACGGCACCCTGCTCGCCTTTGTTGCCGGCTGATTTGAACTAATTCTTCAACGAGCGTCTACAGGGCGGCCCCAGGCTTCGGGGCTACCCGCGCCTTCAGGGCCAAGCGCATGTTCAAAGAGATATCGCCGGTCGCCTATGACGCGCCGGCCGAACTGAAGAAGTGACCGTCGCTGAAGGGCCAGAGGCAAAAGGATCGAGGTCCGCCCTATCCCGTCTACAACGGCACGCTCGCCGACTGCGTCCGCGAGCTCATGGGCAAGCCATCAAGGGCATCTCGCTCTACGATATCATGACGAGGGCAAGCAGCGTTCGACCAGACCGTGCTGTCGCCCGGTGATGCCGCCGAAATCGCGATGCGCAAGGACTTTCCCAAAGACTAGTTCGAGGCGCGCCTACCGCCGGACTTCCGCCGCTGCTCGGACGAGGAGTCCGTCGGCGCATCCAGAAAGACCACCGGTGTGCCGCGCTTGACGTGCTCGCCCAGCGCGCGCACGTCCCAATTGGTCAACCTGACGCAGCCATGCGACGCGGACTTGCTGACCCTGTCGGGCTCCGCCGTTCCGTGGATGCCGTACCCCTGTGCGGACAAGCCGATCCAGTATGCTCCCACCGGATTGTTCGGGCCCGGCTGAACATCGAACGGCTGTTTCGATTTGACGCTTCTGAACTTGTAGTCAGGTTGTAGTGATAAACCGGATTCTCGTGGGTGCTGGTGACCTTGAGCGTACCGCTCGGCGTCGGACGATCCGGACTTCCGATTGACGCGGGATAGAACGCGATCAGGGTGGCGCCCTGGTCGAATGCTTTCAGCGTCCCGTTCCTTTTGTCGACGTCGAGCCGCGCGATGTTCGGAAGCTCTCGCCGCGCCGGAACGTTTGCAACGACGATGGTCGCTCCCACCTTGTCGAAGGCCGGGTTGAGCGCCTTGAGCAGATCGGCGCTCATGTGGAATTTCTCGGCAAGCCCTTCGAGCGGGCTGGTGTAGCTCAGCGCCTTCAGGGCTTCATGTCATCAAGCTTGCCGGGCAGCTCCTTCAGAAACGGGCCCTTCACATCCGCGTCCGTGATCTTGTATTCGACGAGGACGGCGCCTTCGCTCGCGGCGTTCAACTTGTCCCAAAGCTCGGGCGCGATCGTTTTATCCGATGCAACGCCGTTCTGCTCGGCGAATGCTTTCAGTGCCTTCTGCGCGTTCTCTCCGAGCTTGCCGTCGATCTCCCCGGGCGAGAACCGCGCACGGTCGAGCAGAATCTGAAGCTTCACGATCGCGGCGTTGAGCTTGTCGCTAGCAGGTTGCTTTGCGGGACGCGCAGCATCGTTTACCGCTGCCGCATCGAGATTGCCCGCAAGCGCCGAAGAGATCGCCGCCAGCGAAATCACCGCGCCAAGCATCCACCGCATCATCTCGCTCGTCCCCATTCGCCAACGCCCCCGCAAATTCGCGGAGCAAAGAGTTTCCGGCGGGAACACCGTAGTAACACCGTGGGAACCGACGAGACCGCAGCTTTGCCGCAATCGCTCGGTTAATAACTCCTTATCGCCGGCGCATCGCTGGCCGTTCACCCACAGTTCGAGGTTGCTCCAGCAATGCGATTTGTCGTCGCGGCGTGCGCCGCGTTCATGATTCTGATGTGCGACTTCGATCCGTCGGCGTCCCGCCAACCATCAGCTTTCGATCACGCCGTTCTTCAAAACACTCAGGCCTCGTCACTTGTTCCGGTGGTCGAGCTGTTCCTTGCAAGCGTGCAGGCCCTCGAGCTCGCCAATGCGCGTGCGGCCTATGAGGAGACCCCCGAGCCGCCGGATACGGTCGAACCCGTCGCGCAGGCGCCGGTTTCGCCGACGGAACGCTTCTGCCACGCGCTTCGCGGAGCTGCCGAAGCCAGCGGCATTCCCGTGCCGTTCTTCGCGCGTTTGATCTGGCAGGAGAGCCGCTTCAAGTCCAACGAGGTCAGCCAGGCCGGCGCGCAGGGCGTCGCGCAGTTCATGCCGGAAACGGCAGCGGAGGTCGGGCTAGATGATCCGTTCGATGCGATGAAGGCGCTGCCGGCATCCGCCAAGTTCCTGCGCAAGCTGCGCGACGATTTCGGCAATCTCGGCCTTGCCGCAGCCGCCTACAACGCAGGTCCCGGCCGAATCCAGAAATGGCTCGCCAAAGAGAGCGAGCTGCCGCGTGAGACACGCGACTATGTCCGCATCATCACCGGCACCAGGGCCGAGGACTGGACCGAACGCGCGGAAGCCCTCGCGATCCGGATCGACCTGCCGCGCGAAGCACCCTGCGAGGGCATCGGCAGCCTGTCCAAGACGAAGGACGTCGCCTGGGTTCCGGTGAACCTGACGCCCTCGGTCGCCACCATCATTCGCAAGGCCGAGCAACTGGCGGCGCGATTGACCGCCAGCCACGCACGCAAGCGGCTCGCGTCTCTGATCCGGAAGAACACCCACGGCAAGGCACGCAGCATGATCGCCGCGCGTGCGGCGGGAAAGAGCGCGAAGGCCCGCGCCATCCGTTTTGCAGCGCGCGAACGATCTTCGGGCTGATGCGCAAATCCGGAAGCCGCTCTATGGAGCGGCTTCCAGTGGCCGCGAACTAGTCGATCTCCTCGATGATGCGGCGTTCGCGGGGCTCGACGACATAGGTCCGCGTATCGCGGTGGATGTAGCGGTACTCGCGGAGGTCGGGCGCGTCCCGATAGACGGTGCTCGGGAATTCCTCGACCTCGACACTCTCGGGAACGCGGTCACCAACATGGATTTCGGACCGCGCGGTGCTGCCGGTGGTCTGTCGTTCGCTCCGTCCCTCGGTGCGGGTCTTCGCATGCTTGCGGATCACTTCGCGATCGCGATCCGAAAACTTGCTGGCGCTGCGCTCACGCGTGGTCGTCGTTGTCGCGGTGGATTGTCCCGAGTACGGCAGCACGGTTACGATCTTGTATGTCGCCGGATCGACCACGACGATTTCATCCTTCACCAGCGCAAAGCTGTAGCCGCGATATTGCGGCACGATCTCGACCACATCGGGTGGCAGCGTCGATAGCTGGACATCGCGCGGCACCACCGTGCCGACGTTGAGCGAGAAATTGACGCTGGTCAGCGGCCGCACGTTGAGATGCGAGATGGACGCGCTGATCTTGGTCTCCTGCTGCTTGTTGAGGTTGACGTCAGTGCGGGCGGCGGCCTGTGAATTGGCACCGGTCCGCTGGTCTTGCGCCTGATTGCTGCTCGGCGTGTTTGGCGATTGCTGGGCCTGGTTGGTACCAGATGAACCAGGCGCCTGCTGCGCCTGATTGGTATTGTTCGACGGAGGGTTGGAGCGATCCTGCGTCTGGTTCGAGTTCGCCGCCGGCGGATTGGCGCTCTGCTGCGAGGCGGGCTGGTTACCGGCCGCGTTGGAGTTTGCCGTACCACTGGGCGGCCGCGAGGACGTGTCCGCGCTGTTGGTGGCGTTGGTCCCGGAGCCGGAATTGGCCGATCCGGAAGACGGAGTGGTCGCCTGGGTATTCTGTGTCGACGCTCCGGGCGTTGATGATTGCTGCGGCTGCGATCGCGACTGCTGTGTTTGTGCCGCGCCAGACGGCGACGTGTTGGACGGAGCTGCGGAATTGGACTGGGGTTGCGGCGTTTGCTCAGACTTGGTGTTGCTGCTTGGCGATTGCGCAAAGGCGGCGTTCGCCAGCACCAGCCCTAAGGCGGTCGTTGCCAACAGGCGGATCATGGTTCACTCCCTTGTTCGGTCAAAGCGTTAGCTATTAACCTGCGCTAAAAGCGTCTGTTCCACTTTTTCCCGGCCGAATGCGCCGCCTGAACGGAACCTGCGATGCCATCGAAAAGCGCCGGGATCATTGCCTATCGCAAACGTGGGGAGCTCGAGGTTCTGCTCGTTCATCCCGGAGGACCGTTCTGGCGCAACAAGGACCTCGGGGCATGGTCGATTCCGAAGGGCGAGTACGCAGACGAAGACGCAGAAACCGCCGCGCGACGGGAGTTTGCCGAGGAGCTTGGGCTTGAGCTGTCCACGCCGCTGACTTCGCTTGGCCAGGTCAGGCAGCGCGGCGGCAAGATCGTCACCGCGTTCGCGGCCGAGTTCGACGTCGATTTGCGCAGCATTCGCAGCAACACATTCGAGATGGAATGGCCGCCACGCAGCGGCAAACGTCAGACCTTCCCGGAGGTCGATCGTGCCGAATGGTTCACGCTCGCAGCAGCGCACGAGAAGATCAACGCAGGACAGCGCCCGCTGCTCGAGCGGCTGGCTCAGGTGGCCGGCAGCACGCCAAGCAGACGCCCTACTCCGCCTTGATGTTCGCCGCCGCCACCACTTCGGCGAGTTCCTTGATCTCCTTCGCGATCTTGGCGGCGTAGTCGGCCGAACTCAGCACGCTGACGACGCCCTGCGTCTCCAGCCGCTCCCGTAACAGCGGATCGTTGGCTGCGGCGACGATCTCCCGGTGCAGCATCTCGAGCGTCGGCGCGGGGGTTGCCTTCGGCATGAAGAAGCCGACCCAGAACGAGATGTCGAAGCCGGGATAGCCGGCTTCCGCGACGGTCGGCACATCAGGCAACGCCGGCAGCCGCTCGGCGGAGGACACCGCGAGCGCGCGCAGCTTGCCGGCCTTCACCAGCGGCACGGCGGATAAGGGATCGAACACTGCCAGGACCTCCTGCGCGAGGATACCGACCTCGGACGCAGCACCACCGCGATAGGGCACGTGGATCATCTTGACGCCGGCCCTCTCGCTGAGCAGCTCCATGGCGAGATGGGCAAGGTTGCCGTTGCCGCCCGAGCCGTAGGCAAGCGCGCCGGGCGCAGCCTTTGCCGCGGCGACGAGATCGGCGACGGTGTTGATGTTGGCCGTCCTGGGATTCTCCGGATTGACCACCAGCACGAGCGGCGCCGACACGACGGTGGTGAGCGGCGCGAAGTCCTTTTCCGGGTCGTAGCGGATATCCTTGAACAGCGTCTTGTTGAGCGTGATGGTGGAGGAGTTGCAGGCCAGCATCGTGTAGCCGTCGCCTTCCGCACGCGCGACCCCTTCGGCCGCGATCATGCCGTTGGCGCCGGCGCGGTTCTCGACCACGAAAGCTTGTCCGAGCTTGTTGCTCAGCCGATCGGCGACGATGCGCGCGACGACGTCGACCGGGCCGCCCGCGCTGAAGCCGACCATGATCTTGACCGGCCGCACCGGATATTTTTGCGCGAAGGCCTCCGTCGTCACGCACAATCCGGCGACGATCGCCAGCAGGCGAAGCGTTCGTTGCATTCGTTCTCTCCCCAGACGAATCGCGCCACTCCTGCGGGCCGCGGCGCTTTCGCGGATCATGATGAGCGGCCGCGGCGGATTTCGCAATCGCGTTTGCGGGCCGGCATTCCGTCGCGCGGCAGGTCGGAGCCGGTTCGAAACAAAAAACGCAAAAACAACCCCATGCACAGTAGCCGACGCTTGCGAGATCAAGAACTTGGACGAACGAGGATTTGCACGAACGAGGATTGCGCGCTTCGCAATCTTCGTTTGACACGTCGGGCAAAACACCGGCAGAATGGCATCATCGCAACAATCGTCAGCGTCCACGCCGCCCGACCATGGGGCGTCGCGCGGCGATTGCGCGTAAGCCCTTCATCAACATCCCGAAAATCCCACAGGCGCGCAAGCCGAGCGATCGATGTCGCGCGCAGTGAGCCCGCGCGGGCAAAGGACACAGCACATGACGACATCTGCCAAACGCCACAGCACGCTGCCGGTTGCGGCAAACGATCGCAGCGGCCCCGACGTGAGCCCGCGGATCAAGCTCTACAAGCGGGGGATTGCGATCCGCCATGCCGACCCCCAAGCCGGCGAACGGCTGCTGGCGGAGGCGCTCGGCGCCGCCGATCGCGACGCGCTGCATGGTCTCCTCAAGCAATTGGTGAAGGCCAGCGTGACCGGACGGAAGCCCGATGAAGCCAATCTCGCCTTCATGATCTCGCTGGTGAAGAGCATCGCGCCGAAGGACTCGATCGAGGCCATGCTCGCAGTGCAGATGGTGTCCGTTCACGCCGCAACGATGCGTTCTGCCTGCCGCCTCGCCCTCACCGACGACATTCCGCAGCAGGAGAGCCTCACACGCGCGCTGACCCGGCTGGCCCGCACCTTCGCAAGCCAGATCGAGGCACTCAGCCGCCACCGCAACAACGGCGAGCGCGCGATCACGGTCCGGAACTTGTCGGTGCAGGACGGCGGCAGGGCGATCGTGGGCAACGTGACCCAGCACGCCAGCATGATCGTCGCGGAGCCGCACGCTGCGGCAGCCGCAGGACTGGTCCCGCCGCGTGAGGCCGGCGAATACGAACGGGCCGAATCCAGACAGGGCAGCAATGCATGAGCGGCGATCACATCCGCAACACCGGCGCGATGTGGACGAGCCCGCGCTGCGGCGCCGGGACGCGCAGCGGCCTCGCCTGCCGCGCGCCTGCAGTGCACGGCAAGTCTCGCTGCCGCATGCACGGCGGCGCACGGAGATCAGGCGCGCCGAAGGGAAATCAGAATGCGCGGACGCATGGCGAATTCACGGGTGATGCGGCCGCTGAACGAGCGCAGGATCGGGCCGTGCTGAATGATGCGTTGAAGCTCCTTGCGGAGCTGTCGCGAGTTGCCGAATAGGCCATAAAGGCGACGCACCGTAGATCGCAATCGTCGTTGACGAACGCGGTTGTGGAGATCCGCAACAGATGCCGTGCAGACTCATGCACCGTGGGTCATTTCCTTAAGTCTGTGAGGGCTTTGGTCGGCTACGCCGTCATGAGCGGACAAGCTCGGCGCCAGCCCAGAGGTCGGCTAAGGGCAGGCTAGGCCAAAGAAGCAGCTGCACTGACCTTTAGTTGAAGCGTTGTCGTATTTGAACCTTCGCTCGAATTTCCGGACTCACCTCAGTGGGGATGGGAATGAACTGTCCCATCACAGCATCGAGCGATCGTCAGCGGCAGTTGCAACGGATTTAGTTTCCGGGTTGCCAGCCTAAGCCGAACCAAGCCAGCGGATCGGCCGGCGAATATCGCGGAGGCAAACAGATGTTTCCAGCGAAACTTGCGGCATCGTTGCTGGGTTCAGCGTTGCTACTGACGCCGGTCCTTGCAGCGACGATGGCCGATACGACCACTCTGCGCTGAAGTCTTGGTTTGAAAGCTTGCAGAGCGAATTTGGAAAGTGCTGTACTGATGCCGACGGATACATAGTGTCCGATGCCGATTGGGAGTCCAGTCGGGGCCGTTACCGCGTCCTCATCGACGGCGAATGGGTGCTCGTACCTGACGGTGCGGTTGTCACAGAACCAAACCGCTTCGGCCGTACAATGGTCTGGAGGCATTACATAGACGGCCATCCGCGCGTCCGATGCTTCATGCCCGGATTCATGACTTGACCTCACTTTCAAGGTGCTCCGCTTCGGGTCATTCGCACCGATTTGCCCGCGTATTCTCGATGTCCGCTATGGCCCTAGCTGCCGGCGTGCCGGATACTTCGCCTTCAGGCCCACAAGCAGACCAACGACGATAGCGGCGGCGGGGTTAAAGCTCGAAACAGGCCCTAAGGCCGTCAAAAAGCCAGGAGCCGCATGAAAGGCCGTGCACGCTCATCCGAGTTTCCGACGACGCTTTTTTTGCTAGGCCACTAAGCCGCACGACGTCGGGAACTTGCGGTTGGTCGCTTTGATCCAAATCAACGGATTCCTGCCTCCGAGACCTAGCGTCAGACCCAGACCAGATCGTCGGAGAAAGAAGATGCTGAAGCACTTGCTGGCCATTCTTCTTTTGCTGGCTTTCCCCTCGGCAGTCCATTCCCCAGCCGCGGCAGATGACCGAACTGCGGGACAAGTAATCCAAGAGGAAATTTGGGCGCTGCCGTTTCCACTGCCGGTGCTTGCCTTCCTGGTACGGCCGGTCGGAGATGGTCCGTTTCCGCTAGTGGTTATGAACCATGGAATTTCGCTGGAAGCCAACCAGCGGACGATGTTTCCGGCGATCGAGTATCGGGACGCGGCACGTTGGTTTGCACGTCGCGGTTATGTGGTCATCTCGCCCGTCAGGTACGGGGCCAGCAGTCTCGATGATAAAGATCAGGGTCTCTACGGAGCCGTCTTTGCCCACGTCGGTAGCTGCGACAACCCAAACTTCCGTGGTCCCGGGCTCGCCATCGCCACTCTGAACGAGTGGGTCATCGACTACATGAGCAAGAAGAAGATGATCCAGCCGGGTAAGGTCATCGTCGTTGGCCAGTCGGGCGGCGGATGGGGCTCGATTGCTCTTGGGAGCCTAAACCCGTCATCAGTTCAGGCCATCATTACCTTTGCAGCGGGACGCGGAGGCCGAGTTGACGGCAAACCCAACAACAATTGTGCTCCCGACAAGCTCGTTGCCGCCACCAGCGAATTCGGCCGCACCGCACGCGTACCGATGCTTTGGATCTACGCGGAAAACGACAGCTACTTCGGTCCGGAATTGACGATGAGGATGCATCAGGCCTTTGTCGAAGCGGGCGGAAATGCCGATTATCGTATGCTCCCGTCCTTTGGGACCGACGGGCACTTCATGATCGATTTCGCCGACGCGGTGCCGATCTGGTCGCCCTTGGTATCGCAATTTCTGGAGAAGCATTCAGCGACCGCTCCGCCGCTTGGGCAGCCAGTCAACGGCCCTTCTGCCCAGCGGGAGCCTCCGTCGAAGCCGCCACGATTGCGGCTGCCTGAGAACATCCATTTCTCAACCTGGAAAAAGCTTTGTTTCGCCTCATCCGATCGAACCAACATATGCCGATCGACGTCAACCGCCACGGACGATCTCGATCAGATCGTGGCCCGTGTCGATCTGATCGAACGAGCTGACGGTCCCGCTCGCCTGCAGCTGTTCGTTCCGCAAGGGGCAAATCTGCAGCAGGGAGTCAAGGTGACGGTAGATCAAGGCAGTCCTGTCCAGGTTCCTTTCACCTGGTGTCTCACCAACATCTGCATCGCAGCACGTGGAATTGAACCAACGGTGGCGGCTCAAATGGAAGCCGGCCAACAGCTCAAACTCGAACTCACAGACCTTTACTCCTCTTCGGTGACGATAAAGTTGCCGCTGAGCCAGTTCGGGGCTGTTCACCAAGACCCGCCTGCCGAAACTTTCGATTTCAGCCTGACTGAAGAATGAATGAAGTTGGACCGCCTGACGGGGCTGACCGAAAGGAAGCTCGACTGTGAGTACATCGGACGTTTCTCTACGGAGCACGAGACATTCAAAGATTCCTGCTCTTAAAGGATTGAAGAAATTCTCCGGATCGATGATCAAGCAGTCGATACGGCGGCGGATTGTTGCGATCTCCGTCGGATTGATCATCCTCATGCTGGCGACGTCGGTCCTATCGATAGTGATGGTCAGGCGGGTCGGCCATCTGCTTGATGAACTCTCTGCACGGTACGCGCCGATCAACGGGCATCTAACGCGGATCAATACTCTGTCTCTGGAACGAGGTCTCGCAGTCCGCCGCATGGTGATCGCGAAGATGCAGGAGCCGCCCGATGTGCTCGGATATAGAGCCCGCTTGGAGCTCTACAACGAGAAGGGAGCCGAGGTCGAAAGCAAAGCGCAAGCCGCGCGGACACTGATCAATTCGATCATTGAGGACGCAAGTACACCCTCGGACAATGCAGCCCTGGCGCGCATCGAAAACCGGATTGAAAATCTGAGCGATACTCGCCGCCAACTGAAGCAAGAAACCGGAGAGTTACTTTCACACCTTGAGGCCAGAGACTTTGCAGCGGTCAGACGCAGCCTTGCGCGAGCAGACGCTGTTCGCGACGAGCTGGATGAGAAAATCAACGCTATTCGGTTGAGTATGTTGACCGTCAGCGATGGGGCCATCGCAAAAATAAGGTCGGAACAAACCCGGGTAGCCCTGACCTCGGCCATCGTGACGCTGCTTGCCTCAATCGTCGGATTGATCTTCGCCAATCTGGTCAGCGGCGGCATCATTCGCTCTGTCCGACTATTGCTTGAAGGTGCCCGCGCGGTGGAAGCGGGTCAGCTCGATCAATCAATCGATGTAAGGGCGACTGACGAAATCGGACAACTGGCTGCCGCCTTCAATCGAATGGTTGTGCAATTGCGCAACAACCAACGCATCAAGGAAACATTCGGAAAATACATCGATCCGCGCGTCGTTGAAGGGCTGATCGATCACCCAAATTTGACGGCCGCCGAAGGCCAGCGCCGGGTGATGACTGTGTTGTTCTGCGACTTGAAGGGCTTCACCAGCCTTAGCGAAGGCATGACCCCGCAAGGTCTCGTCAAGGTCATGAACCACTACCTTTCGGTCATGTCCGAACCAATCCGGAACAACCGAGGGATCATCGACAAGTATATCGGCGACGGCATCATGGCTTATTGGGGCCCACCTTTCGTCGACGAGGCCGATCATGCCCGCCTTGCATGCCCCGCCTCCCTGGAAATGATCGAACGTATCGGAAAATTACGCGAGGAGATTCCTGAGCTACTTGGCGTTCGCGCAACTCCAATGAAGCAATGCGATCTAAGGATCGGGATCGCGACCGGCGAGGCGCTGGTCGGCAGCATCGGCTCCGACGTGATGATGAGCTACACCGTCATGGGCGATGTGGTGAACCTCGCCTCGCGGCTGGAAGGCGCGAACAAGGTGTACGGCATCCGCAATCTCGTTTCCGAAAGAACTATTGCTGCCGTGGGCACTTCACTTGAGGCGCGGGAGATCGATCGCATTGTGGTGGCGGGTCAAACTCGTTTCGAGGCCGTTTTTGAAATCCTCGGAAGCCGAGCTGATGTCACGCCACAACAACTGGTCTTGCGGGACAAGTATCTGGAAGGGCTCTCGAACTATCGCAACCGGCGATGGGATGATGCGCTTGCTGCGTTCAATGCGTCGCTTGAAGCGATGCCCGACGACGGGCCTGCAAGGGCCCTAATCGAGCGCATCGGAAGCTTCAAAGCAGAACCGCCTCCGAACGACTGGGACGGGTCGTGGCACATCGAAAAATGAGCGCCGGGCTGATACGGCGGACGTCTCCAATGGGTCACAAGCGGTCCTCCACCGGCTGCGCGCGGCAGGTCAGCTACGGGACAGGACCCGACATGACGGCGGGCCCGTGAGGGGCTCCTCGTCCTCGCGGCAGTCAACATGGGTCGGGTAAAAGCTCCCGCTATTGTGGTGACATTTCCAGATTTTCGAGCGGAGCCGTGAGGCGGCAAGTGAGTCCGGTCGATTCATAGGACACCGCAACCGACCCTCTGAAGTCGTATGCCAGCGCCCCCGAAATGAGTTGCGAGCCGAAGCCTTTATCGGCGGGCTCCGACACAGATGGACCGCCGGATTCCTGCCAGACGAAGACAAATTTTTGATCACCCGCCTGACCTTCGGTTGCCCACACGATGGACACCCGGCCGCTTGTCACGCTCAGAGCGCCATACTTCACTGCATTGGTGGCGAGCTCGTGAACCGCTAAGGAAAGGGCGAGAGCCTGCCGCGATCCGAGAACAAGCGGAGGACCGGACGTCGTGATCCGGCCTTCGCCTGTTCTGTAAGGGCTCAGGGCGGTGTTGACGACATCTCGAAGTGGGGCGGCAGCCCAATTCGCCGCAGTCAGCAAGGCGTGTGCTCGTCCGAACGCGGCAAGTCGTGCCTTATACTTTTCAAGATCGGCGCGGCTCGATACGTCACGAAATGTTTGGCTGGCAACAGCACCAAGCACAGCAAAGGTGTTCTTGAACCGGTGCTTTAGCTCTTCGTTGATAAGCTTCAGGGCTTCCCTTGCCATGTGCTCGGAGGTGACGTCTTTACAGACAACGAGTACGCCGCCGACTTTATCTTCAAGGTCAATTGGACCGAAGCTGTACGTCCACCAGACATCCTCGCGCCGACCGTGGCGGGTTACAGGCACCAATTGATCCTCATGCCACGTCGCCCCCTTACCTGCCATGACGTATTCAATCTGGGGACCAATGATGTCCCATATTTCATCCCAGCATTCACGGCCGCCCGCGCCCAAGGCGCTCGGATGCCGCTCGGGACCCATCGTTTCGCGATACGCATCGTTATAGAACTGGATGAGGTCTGGTCCCCACCAAATGAACATCGGGTGGCGTGAGGTAAGAACGAGCCGCACCGTGACCCGAAGACTTTGCGGCCACGCTTCCGGCGAGCCGAGCGATGTTTTTGACCAGTCAAACGCTCTTGTGAGAGCGCCCATCTCGCCGCCCCCCGACAAGAAAAGGCTACCTGTGTCCCCGCCCATGCGCGCAACTCCTGACACGTTGCCCAAGCGTAAAGCCAAAATTCTCGGCAATGCAATGTCGATGGTTGGTCAAAGCGGTCCACGCCGGGCGCTGCGATAGATCAGTTTCGGGCCAGATGGGGGTGCCACTACACCGGGCGCGCCGGCGACATCGACCAGACCCTGGCGATGTCCGTTCCGGGTCAGTTTGCCCGCGTGTTCTCGATGTCGGCTGGCCCCCGCTCCGGTGTACCGCAGGCGATGGCGACCTTCGCCTTCAGGCCACAAGCGAACTTCAATCTGTTTGTCGTTTGATGACCTCTGCCAAGACAAATCGCTCTGTCGCTTGCAGAGCGTGGATGACTATCCGGCCGCGTGCGATGGCGAGGTGTTCCATCGCGCAAACAAAACGCCCCAGCGAAGCTGTCGAAGGCAAGCGAGGCAGAGAACGATGCCCGCACCGGCGATGATATCGATGAAATAGTGGCCGCCTACAGTAGGTGTTGCAGCAAGCATCAGCAAGTTCAAGACAAGGTATAGTGGGAAAAGCATCTTCATGCCTCGGCTGGCGTATATAAGTATTGTGGCCAGCGCAGCGTGGAACGAAGGAAATGTGATCAGACCATTCACGTGCGTCAACGAAATGCGTGTCATCTCGCCGCTTCGGAGTGCGTTGAAATCGATCAAATGATACGCGTCGACGCGTTCGACGACGCCAAAGTAGACCCATGCGCTCGCTGCCGGCAGTCTCCATGAGATCGGAAGAATCACGAGGAGCGATGTTACGAACAGCCAAACAAACTCTCGCATCCTTTCAAATCGCCCGCACGCACTCAGCCACACCAACAAGATGGCGACCTGCAGCATACAGCTGTGATACGCGACTGCGAGGACCGCTTTGATAATTGGTCTGACCTCAACCCACTCAAAGAAAGCCAGCCAATTCAGTCTCAGCAGGGTGTCGACACCGGCCAGCTGGGAATCGACCAACGGAAACTTTGCCGTGATGGTTAGATAACTCAGGATCGCGCCCACGACCGTAAAGGCAATGATCTGAGCCAAAGCCGTGGCAAGCTCAGCGATACGCCGATCCGGCCTCAACCTCGTGTAAACAAAGGAGAGAAGAGCAGCAGCACAGAACGCAATCGCTTGCGTCGGATCGATAGCCATCGTCATCCCAGCGGCGCGAAGCCATACGAGGTCAACGGCTGCAACAATCGCAATTGCGATCCACAAGCGCAGAATTTCGCTGAACCGATAAGCATTGAGGACGGCAAAGACAAAGCCTTCATTTCGCATCACTCTGTCCATCTATCGCATCGTTCGGGATCCCTGACCCCTTCTGGAGCATCAATATCTGGTGCTCATCTAATGATTGTTTAATTTGGCTCACACAATTTCCGCGTGTTGAACTCGATGGGTTCCGCGCTGCTCATCAAATCTGACTACGCGTGTTCGCATTGAATCATCGGCTGACCGTAGGCTCCGAGGGAGCTCACGTCCGCTTCGGGTCAAAACTGCGACTCCGCTTTGCATGAGCGACGGTCCGGTCTAGCTCGCGAACGGACGTCACGATCGCTCGCGCGAAGGTCAGCCGCCGAGCCAACATGTGACCCGCGTTGGCGCTCACGTGAGGATGCGATTTCGCCCTTGGCGGGCTCTGCCTGCTGTTTCAGCCTTTGCTTCCCCGGGCCAATATCAAGCAAAATGGATATGTGGGGCTACTTCGAAACGCGCAGCTTGGAAATGGATGTGCCGATCTGGGTGAAGGCGGCGTCGATTTCGCTGCAGCGCCGACGAATGACAAGACCGGCAACAAGGCGATGGCGAAGATGACGGCGATATTGCCGCGCTCGTCCCGGGCTAGGCGACCCAACGTGGTGGCGGCGGAAGAAAGGCTCAAGGTCATCGGGAATCCTCTGCAACCTCCAATAGGCAGTGAACTATAAAGTATACGTTAAGTTACGCGCGAAAATGCTGGCAAACAGCCTTCCGCATGCGCGGCGCCGCCAAGGAGACCCGGACCTCCTGCGGGTTCCGCAGGCCGCTTTGGGTGATATGCGAACGGGGCCATCCTGCAGGTATCGCTGCCACATCTTCCGCTGGTGCGTCAGGCCCCGCCATCGGGCATCAGTGAGTCGAAGCAGGGAGGCAGCCACGGCCAACAAGACCACATTCGCCGAGGAACTCGGAAACCTTGGCTATCGCAAGCGGCAGATACCGCTGCACGCCTAGCCAATACCGCGCCACGCGAGCCGACCAGCGCCGCATCCGGCGCCGGCCGCCTCTCGCCCGCTACTGCGACCGATCCGAGGTCCAGCCCTTGTACTCGCCGACATTGTCGCGCGTCACGAGTTTCGACGGCAGCAGCTCGACGGTGGACGCCGGCTTCTGGCCGTTGAGAATGCTGACGCCGACCTGCACGGCGCGGCGGGCCATGAAGAACGGGTCCTGCGAGGCGGAGGCCTGGATCTGCGTCGCCTGCGGGTCCTTGAGGGCCGCTTCGATGTCGGGGGCGCCGTCGACCGCGGTGATGACGATGCCGGTGCGCTGCTGCTGGCGCGCGGCGAGGTCGGTGCCGATCGCCTGCGGGTCGTTGATGGCGAAGATGGCGTCGATCTTGGCGAAGCGGGTCAGATAGCCCTGCGCCACCGTGAGGCCGCCTTCGCGCGAGCCCTTGCCGTCCTGGTCGCTGGACAGGACCTTGATGCCGGGATTCTTGCCGAGCACGTTCTTGCAGCCGACGACGCGATCGATCACCGCGGAGACCTGCGGGCCGTTCTCGATGATCACGTCGCCCTTGCCTCCCAGCTTGTCGACGATGTACTGGCAGGAGATCTCGCCGGCCTGGACGTTGTTGGTGGTCACCGTGGCGTCGGCGCCTTCGGCCGCGGTGTCGACGGCAACGACGACGATGCCGGCGGCCTGCGTCTTCTTGATCGCTGGTCCGATCGCCTTGGGATCGCCAGGGTTGAGCAGGATCAGGTCGACGCCGGCGGCGATGAAATTGTCGATCTGGGTGACCTGCTTGCCGAGATCATATTCGAAGCCCACCGTCGTGATCTTCACGTTGGGGTTGGTCTTCTTGGCCTCGAACTCGGCGCCCTTCGACAACGCGACGAAGAATGGATTGCCGAGCGAGCCCAGCGAAATGCCGATCGACTTAAGCTCCTTGGCGTAGGACGGCGCGGAGCTCAGGACGAGCGCCATCGCGGCGCCGGCAAGCGAGATCGACTTCAACATTGGCTTCCTCCCTGGTCTGTTTGAAGCTCCGGCGCGGCGACCAGTTGCCGTGACGGAATGAACATGACGGCGCGGTGCCGGCTGCATTTTCATGCTCCTTGTTTGAGCATGATCCTTTCGAAAAACCGCTTCGCACTTTTTCGGATCATGCTCTCAAGTCCGAGCCGAGCCCTGCAGCCGATAGCGGTCCAGCGCCACCGCGCCGATGATGACCAGACCCTTGATCACATATTGCCAGACGTCGGACACGCCGATCAGGATCAGGCCGTTCGACAACACGGCAATGATCAGCGCGCCGACCAGCGTTCCCCAGATCGAGCCGATGCCGCCGACAAAGGAGGTGCCGCCCAGGATCACGGCGGTGATGGCGTCGAGTTCGTAGGACTGGCCGAGCTGCAGGCCATTGGCGGCGTAGAGGCGCGCTGCCTGCATCGCGCCGCCGAGGCCCGCGAGCAGGCCGGACACGCCGTAGACGAAAATCAACACGGCCCAGACCTTGATGCCGGCGAGCCGCGCCGCGCTCTCATTGCCGCCGACCGCGTAGATATGCACCCCGAGCACGGTACGCTTGAGCACCAGCCACGACACCAGGATGACCAGCAACGCGATCACCCAGAGCCAGGGAATCGACAATACGCCGGGAATGAGGGTCAGAGCACCGTTGCCGATGAAGGCATAGGGGATCGACGGATTGAACACCGTGGTGTCGGCGCCGAGCAGGCGCGCCGCGCCGCGCACGGCGGTCAACGATCCCAGAGTGACGATGAAGGGCGGCAGGCGCAACAGCGCGATCAAGCCGCCGTTGAGAATGCCGAAGACGGTGCCGGTGAGCACCGCGGCCGGCAACCACAGTGCCCCGAGATCGGGAAATTTGGAGATGATCAGCCCGGCCATCGCCGCCGCCGCCAAGATGGAGCCGACCGACAGGTCGATGCCGCCGGTGAGGATGACGAAGGTCATGCCTGCGGCCAGCACGGTATTGACCGCGGACTGCTGCACCACGATGCCGATGTTCTGGCCGGTGAAGAAGCGGCCGTCCGACAGCACGTGAAAGCCGATGCACAAGAGCAGCAGCACCGGCAGCATGCCGACCGCGCGAATGATCATCCGCGTCCGCTGCCGCTTCGTCTCCTGCGCGGCGGCAAGACCGGGCGCGACGGGGACGGCTTTGGCGGGGGCGGTGTTGGCGGAAGCGCCGTTCTCAGGCATCGAGCTGCTCCGTTCCGGTGGCGAGGGCCATGATCTCCTCCTGATTGAGCGGCGATGTCGCGTCGCGCCGGATCTGCCCGGCGATATGTCCCGCGCGCATCACGATGACACGGTCGCAGATGCCGATGATCTCGGGCAGGTCGGACGAGATGACGAGAACCGCGGTGCCCGACTTCGCGAGATTGTCGATGATCGAATAGATCTCGGACTTGGCGCCGACGTCGACACCGCGCGTCGGCTCGTCGAGGATCAGGATCTTCGGGCCGATCGCGAGCAGCCGCGACAGCAGCACTTTCTGCTGGTTGCCGCCGGAGAGCCCGCCGGCGGGAACACCGACATTCGCAGCGCGGATGCCGAGCCCCGCGAACGCGCGCTTGGCGCGGTCACGGGCCTTGTCGCGGTCGAGAATGCCGCCGAATTTCGCATCGCGGCCGAGCACCGCGAGATTGATGTTGTCGAGGCAGGACATGTCGAGGAACAGGCCGAGCGCCTTCCTGTCCTCGGTGAGGTAGGCAATGCCGGCGTCCAGCGCCTCACCGGGCGTGCGGATGGAGGCCGCGCGCTCCTCGATCTCGACATGGCCGGAGATCATGGGCGCGGCGCCGATGATGAGGTGCGCAAGCTCGGTGCGGCCGGCGCCGACCAGGCCGGCAAGCCCTACCACCTCGCCCGCATGCACCGTCAGCGAACATCCCTTGACGCGCCTGCCGTCGGCGATGTCGACGGCCGCAAGCACGGGAGCTCCCGAGCGCGCGTTGGGATCGTTCCTGGGATCATGCTCCTTCTTGTAGAAGGACGAGACGTCGCGTCCCACCATCATCCGGACGATGGTGTCGGCACGGATGTCTGCCTTGTCGAGCGAGCCGACCAGCGTGCCGTCACGCAGCACCGTGACGCGGTCGCCGAGCGCATAGACCTCGTCCATGCGATGCGAGATGTAGATGATGGCGAGACCTTCGGCGCGCAGCTGGCGGATCAGCGCGAACAGCCTTTCGCTCTCACCGGCCGACAACGCGGTGGTCGGCTCGTCCATGATCAGGATCCTGGAGCGGGCGTGCAGCGAGCGCGCGATCTCGACCAGTTGGCGCTGGCCCATCGAGAGATTGGCGACCTGCGTCTGCGGCGTGAAATCCGCGCCGAGCCGCGCCAGGATCGGACCGACGCCGGCCTGCATCGCCTCGCGCGCCAGCAAGCCGCCGCGGGAGACCTCGCGACCGAGATAGATATTCTCCGCAACGCTCAGGTTGGGGGCGAGCGAGAGTTCCTGATAGATGATCGCGATGCCGGCTGCGCGGCCGCCGAGCGGACCGCTGATCTGCACGGGCTGGCCGTCGATGCGGATTTCGCTGCCCGGGTCCGGCCGGTAGGCGCCCGACAGGATCTTCATCAGGGTGGATTTGCCGGCGCCGTTCTCGCCCATCAAAGCGTGGATTTCGCCCGCGTAGACGGTGAGGTCGACGTCGCGCAGCGCCTTGATGCTGAAGAACGATTTAGAGACCCGGCGCATCTCGAGGATGGGCTCGCTCATCACACCTCCCCGATGCGCCGACGGCGGCATCGCACTCTCACCCGCGTCTCGTTGGTCCCTGGCGCGCGCGCAAGCATTAAACAAAAGGTTGTGGCGCAGGGCAATACCTCCGGCATACCGACCAACGGTCCGGCGCTGCTTTTATCTTTTGCAGACGGAACCGATCCCGCGCGTGATGCCTTTTCTTCGCCACATCATCGCGTATCGCGATCAGCGCCGCGGCCGGTACAGGCGGCGCCATTGCGGCAGCCGCTCGGCATAGGCCTGCGCAAGCGCGCCGTCGGGCTCGAAGGTCTCGACGCGCTGTGGCGCGGTGCAGACGGCGTCGATCGCCTCACCGGTGACGGCGAGGCGGCCAAGCCGCGCCGCACCGAACGCCGCGCCCGTCTCGCCGTCGGCAAAGCAATGCACCGGCACGTTCAGGACATTGGCCAGCACCGAAAGCCAGAACCGCGACCGTGAGCCGCCGCCGATGACATCCGCCTCCGCGATCACCAATCCGGTCTCGGCCAGCACGTCCCGGCAATCCGCAAGCGCGAAGGCGACGCCTTCGAGCACGGCTTGCACGATCGCGTCACGATCGGTGGCGTGACTGATCCCATCGAGCATGCCGCGCACGTCGGGGTCATCGTGCGGGGTGCGTTCGCCGGAGAGGTACGGCAGGAAGCTGACCGGCGACGGCGCCCGCGGGCGCAACCCGAGCGGCGCCAGCAGCTCAGTCTCAGGGATCCCCAACAGCCGCGCGATCCAGGCCAGGCACGATGCCGCCGAGAGGATCGCGCCGGCTTGAATCCACCTGTCGGGGACGGCGTGACAGAACGTGTGCACGACCCGCTCCGGATTGGCCGCGATCGTCTCGGTCGGCACCAGCAATGCGCCGGAGGTTCCGAGCGAAATGAAGGCTGCCCCGGGATTGATGGCGCCGATGCCGATGGCTCCCGCCGGATTGTCGCCGGCCCCGCCCGCGATCATCGGCCGCCCGGTCATGCCCCAGCGCTGCGCCAACTCGCTCCGCAGCCGTGCAGCCGGCGCGCAGCCCTCGACCAGACGGGGCATCTGCCGGCGCGATAGCGCGGTCGCGGCGAGTCCTTCATCCGACCAATCGCGGCTGCTAACATCGAGCCACAGCGAACCCGAGGCGTCCGAGACATCCTCGATCGCCTCGCCGGTCAGCACCAGGCGCAGATAGGCCTTTGGTTGCAGCACGAGTTTTGTCGCCGCGAAGATCTCCGGTTCGTGCCTGGCGACCCACAGCAATTTTGGCGCGGTGAATCCCGGCATCGCCTTGTTGCCTGTCGTGGTCCGCAAGGCGGGCCAGCGCCGCTCCAGCTCGGCGCATTCCGCAAAGGACCGTCCGTCATTCCAGAGAATGCAGGGCCGCAACGGCCTGTGGCTGGCGTCGAGCAGCGTCGCGCCGTGCATCTGGCCGGACAGGCCGATGCCCTCGACCTCGGCCAGCTCGCGCGCGTGATCCGCCTTCAGCGCGTCCAGCGTCGCGAACGTCGCCTCGATCCACTGTGCCGGGTCCTGCTCGCAATGGCCGGGACGCGGCGAGGAGACCGTCAGTGACCGGCTGCGGCTCGCCACCACGCGCTGCGCGTCGTCGACCAGAACGATTTTGACGGCGGAGGTGCCGAGGTCGATGCCGAGATACATGATGTCACTAGCCTTGCACGTTTAGGATCTTGCGCGTCCGTTGCCTTGTGCATCCACGACATTGCGGCCATGGCGGTCCCGATGTTGGCATGCACCCGTCAATCATGTAACCCCACCCGAAACCTTGCCGGGACGCAACGCCCATGACCACCGCCGCCACCCACGACGCGGGAGCCACCCGCGCGCTGATCTTTGCGCTGCTTGCGCTGGCCTGCGGGCACATGCTCTCGACCTTGCTGCGCACCATTCCGGCGGTCAGCCTCGACCTGATGGCGGCGGATTTCGGCATCGAACCGCAGGCGCTGGCGAGCCTCACCTCGGTCTACCCGTTCGCGTTTGCGGCCGCGCAGATCCCGGTCGGTGCGGCGATGGACCGCTTTGGCGTGCGGCCGGTGTCGCTGAGCCTGCTCGCGGGAACCGTGGTCGGCGCCATCGCGTCGGGGTTCGCAACGGGACCCGAAAGCTTCGCCATCGGGCAGGTGCTGCTGGGCATTGCCACCTCCGGCATGCTGATGTGCCCGATGACGTTGGCGGCCAAGCAATTGTCGGCCGCGCGCTTTGGGCTGTGGTCGGGCGCGATCCTCTCGATCGGCAATATCGGCATGCTGTTGTCGTCGAGTCCGCTCGCCTTCGTGGTCGACACTTGCGGCTGGCGCGCCGGGTTCTGGATCTCGGCGCTCGGCGGCGTCGCCGTGGCGCTCGCGGTGTTCCTGCTGGTGCCGAGCCAGCCGGCCGAGCACAAGGACGAGTCCTCGCCGCTGTCGCAGATGATCGAGGTGCTCAGGCTCGGACTGTCGCGGCCCTTGCGCGGCCTGATCGCGCTGGCGCTGGTGTCGCTTGCGACCTCGCTGGTGCTGCGCGGCCTGTGGGGCGGACCGTGGCTGATGCAGGTCAAGGGATTGTCGCGGGTCGAGGCCGGCAACCAGCTCGGCGCGTTCACGCTGGCCATGATCGCAGGTCCGCTTGTCATCGGCATGATCGACCGCAGGCTGGGACGCCGCCGCGCGCTGGTGGCGGGAACGCACCTCGTCGGCGCGTTGCTGCTGGCGCTGATGGCGTTAGGGGCCCCGCGCTATGCCATTTCCGTGTTGTGTGGTGTTGCGGTGATGCCGCCGCAATACGACCTCGTGCTGATCGTGCTCATCGGGCTTGCCACTTCCGCACAGCCGCTGCTGTTCGGCATGTCGCGGCAGCTGGTCGACGCCCAAGTTGCGGGCAAGGCGCTCGCGGCGATCAACCTCGCCTTCTTCCTCGGCGCGGCGCTGATGCAATCGATCACCGGTGCGGTGGCGGCCTTTGCAGGGTTGCCGGCGGTGCTGCTTTTCATGGCAGCCATGCTTGGCATCGGCGCGCTGATCTTTTTGGTCTATACCTCGCCAAGACCGACGATAGAGTAGAGCCCTGCATCAAGGGGACATCTCATGCCTGTCGACACCAAAGCCGCCACCGACCGCCTCTTGCGCTTTCTCGCCGTCGAGGGCGTCACCGGACAGGAGGCCGCAATCGGGCGTGAGCTCACGGCTGCGCTGAAGGAGAGCGGCGTGCCGGCGAAAGCGATCCGGCTCGACGACGCCAATACCCGCATTCCGGTGCCGACCGAGACCGGCAACCTCATCGTCGACCTGCCCGGCCGCGGCGCGCTGCACAACCAGCCGCGCATCATGTTCATGACCCACATGGATACCGTGCCGCTATGCGCCGGCGCCAAGCCGAAAAAGTCGGGTCGCAAGATCGTCAATGATGCGAAGACCGCGCTCGGCGGCGACAATCGCTGCGGCTGCGGCGTGCTGGTGACGCTGGCGGCCGAGCTCGAAAAGCAGCAACTCGATCATCCGCCGATCACGCTGCTGTTCTGCGTGCGCGAGGAGAGCGGGCTCTATGGCGCGCGCCACGTCAAGCTGGACGAGCTCGGCTCGCCGGTGATGGCCTTCAACTATGACGGCGGCTCGGCCTCCAACGTCGTCATCGGCGCCGTGGGTGCCGACCGCTGGACCGTGGAAATCTTCGGCCGCGCCTCGCATGCCGGCGTCGCGCCGGAGCGCGGCATCTCCTCGACCATGATCCTCGCGCTTGCGCTCGCCGACGTGAAGGCCGGCGGCTGGTTCGGCAAGGTGGTCAAGCGCAAGCAGCAAGGCACCAGCAATGTCGGCCCCGTCACCGGCGGCGAGGGAAGGCCCGCGGGCGACGCCACCAACGTCGTCACCGACTACGTGCATGTGCGCGGCGAAAGCCGCAGCCACGACGGAAAGTTCTTCAAGGAGATCACGAAAGCCTACAAGGCCGCGTTCGAGAAGGCGGCCAAGAAAGTCACCAACGCGCAAGGCAAGTCCGGCAAGGTCAAGTTCAAGGCCGAGACCGACTATTTCCCGTTCCGCATGAAGGACAACCTTCCCGTCGTCAGACGCGCGGTGGAGGCCGTGTCCGCCGTCGGCGGCACCCCGAACGTGCGCACCGCCAATGGCGGCCTCGATGCCAACTGGATGGTCCGCCACGGCGTTCCGACCGTGACCTTCGGCGCCGGCCAGAACGAGGTGCACACGATCGACGAGTGGATCAATCTCGACGAATACGACCGCGCCTGCGCGCTGGCCGTGCAGCTCGCGACGATGCGGTGAGCTGCCTTGCATGGCGCGCGCTTGCCGGGCGGTGCGCGTCGGCCTAGCCTGCAAAGAAAACGCAGGGAGGCCGCATGCCGCGCATTTCGACCATCGAGACCGGATTCTACCGGATCCCCCTTCCCGTCACGCTGTCGGACTCGATGCATGGCGACATGGCGGCGTTCGAGCTGATCACCTGCCGCATCCGGGATGCCGATGGCGCCGAGGGCGTCGGCTACACTTACACGGTCGGACGCAATGGCGGCGCCGTCGCCGACATCCTCAAGCGCGAGATCCCGCCGCTCGTCGAAGGCCGCGAGGCCGATGATACCGAGGCGATCTGGCACCAGGTCTGGTGGGCACTGCATTATGGCGGGCGCGGCGGGCCGGCGGTGCTGGCGCTCTCGGCACTCGACATCGCGCTGTGGGATTTGAAGGCGCGGCGCGCGCAATTGCCGCTGTATCGATTGCTCGGCGGGTTCGACGCGCGCGTGCCGTGTTATGCGGGCGGCATCGATCTCGATCTCTCCGTCGAGGCACTGCTCGCGCAGACTGACGGCAATCTCAGCAAGGGCTTTCGCGCCATCAAGATGAAGGCCGGCCGCCCCGATCTCAAATCGGATGTGGCGCGGGTCGCGGCGATGCGACAGCATCTCGGTGACGGCTTTCCGTTGATGGTGGATGCCAACATGAAATGGACGGTCGAGGAAGCGATCCGCGCCGCCCGCGCGTTCCAACCGTATGACCTCACCTGGCTCGAGGAGCCGATCATTCCCGACGACGTCGCGGGCCACACTCGCATCATGCAGGCCGGCGGCGTGCCGATCGCGGCGGGCGAGAATTTGCGTTCGCTTTGGGAGTTCAAGAACTACATCGTCGCGGGCGCGGTGTCCTATCCCGAGCCTGACGTCACCAATTGCGGCGGCGTCTCCGCCTTCATGAAGATCGCGCGGCTGTCGGAGGCGTTCAACCTGCCCGTCACCAGCCATGGCGCGCATGACGTCACCGTGCACCTGCTCGCGGCCTGCCCGAACCGGTCGTATCTGGAGGCGCACGGTTTTGGGCTCGACAAATTTATCGAGCATCCACTGGTGCTGCAGGACGGGCTTGCGCTCGCGCCGGACCGTATCGGCCACGGCATCAGCTTCGATTGGGACGGGCTGGCGAAGCTGTCGGCGTAGACGGGAGCGCGTTGCTGCACGCGAGGCATTCGCTGAGGCTTGATGCAAGCTGCGGTTATTCGGCTATGGTGTCGACGCCGACACACAAGCCGAGAGATTCCCGCCTTGACCCCCGAGCTGCACCAGAAACTGACCGCGTGGCGCCGGCATTTGCATGCGCATCCCGAACTGTCCCTCCAGGAGAAAGCCACCGCGGCCTTCGTGCAGGACAAGCTCACCGAGCTCGGCATTTCCTTCGAGGCCAACATCGGCGGTCACGGCATCGTCGCGACCCTGACGCGCGGCCACGCCCAGGGCCGCGTCGGCCTGCGGGCCGACATGGATGCGCTGCCGATCACCGAAGATACGGGGCTAGCTTACGCTTCGCAAAACCCCGGTGTGATGCATGCCTGCGGCCATGACGGGCATACCGCTTCGCTGCTCGGCGCGGCCGCGCTGCTCGCCGCCGACACCAGCTGGAGCGGGACGGTCGATTTCATCTTCCAGCCGGCCGAGGAAGGTTATGGCGGCTCGCGCGCGATGGTCGCGGCCGGGCTGTTCGACCGCTTTCCGATGCAACGGGTGTTCGGCTTTCACAACTGGCCGGGGCTCGCCGCCGGCACCATCGCGGTCCATGACGGCGTCGTCATGGCCTCCGGCGGGCGCATCACCATCACCATCGATGGCCATGCCGGTCACGCCGGCATGCCGCATCTGACGCGCGATCCGGTGATGGCGGCCGGCCATTTGATCGTGGCGCTGCAATCGATCGTCTCGCGCAGCGTCGATCCGCTCGACACCGCCGTGCTCTCGCTCTGCACGCTCGAAGGCGGCACGGCACGCAACCAAATCGCCGGACGCGTCTCGATCGGCGGCACGCTGCGCTACCATCGCGATGCGGTGAAGGACACCGTTTTGGCGCGGATCGAACAGATCTGCGCCGGGATTGCCACGAGCTTCGGCGTCAAGGTCACGCCCGAGATCGTCATTGGCGTCGGCGTGGTCATCAACACGCCGGCAGAAGCGGATCTCGCGCGCCTCGCGGCGGACACGGTACGGGCCGAGTTGCGGCGCGACCTCGCGCCCAGCATGGCCGGCGAGGATTTTGCCCACTATCTCTCGCGGCGTCCGGGCGCCTTCGTCTGGATCGGCAATGGCGAATTGCGGGATGGCGCCGAGCTGCACGGCCCGCGCTATGATTTCAACGACGCGATCCTACCGGTGGCATCGAGCTGGATGGCGGAACTCGCCAAGGCGGCGCTGGCCTCGAACTAGGCCCGCTCACGAGATCTCGCGCGGCAACTCCCAGCCGGGCTTCGGCTCGAACGTCTCCTCGACCTGCGCGACGTGATAGCCGGCGGGCAGAAGGCGGCCGCCCTCCTCGTCCGCGACCGGTACGTCGGTTACCAGCCCCTCGATCAAGGCGGCTTCCCACACCTCCTTCTCCGTCGGAAAGGGATCGCCGATCTGCTTGTTGCGTTCGAACAGCGCGTACATCGGTTCCGGTCCTGCGTTGATCAAGCTCACGAGCAACGTATCGGCCGCACGGACGTTCCCATCCGGCAAATCGCAATGGATGGACACGTCGAACATGGCGCGCGTTCTGATCGGAACTTCCGGCTGGCATTACGCCTCCTGGCGAGGCCCGTTCTTTCCCAAGGGCGTGACGCTGAAGCAGCAGCTGAGCTACTACGCCGGACAGTTCGACACCACCGAGCTGAACGGGGTGTTCTACCGCACCCCGACGCCGGAGGCCGTCGAGGGTTGGCGGGAGCAGACCGGCCGCGATTTCGTCTTTGCCTGGAAGGCCTCGAAATTCATCACGCACTGGAAGCGCCTGTCGGATCGCTCGGTGAACAGCCTCGAACTGCTGGAGGATCGCATCTCACGGCTCGGCGGCAAGGCCGGCCCGATCCTGTTCCAGCTCCCGCCGCAATTCGAGGCCGACGCGGACCGCCTCGCCGGCTTCTTCAAGCTGTTGTCGCGGAAGCGGCGTTACAGTTTCGAATTCCGTCATCCGAGCTGGTATCAGCCGCGCATCTTGCGGATGCTGGCCGACGAGAACATCTCGCTGTGCCTGTCCGATCATCACGACGCGCCCGCGCCATGGAAGCGCACGGCGGATTTCGTCTATGTGCGCGGGCACGGGCCCAGCGGGCGCTATCACGGGCACTATACGAAACCCACGCTGGCGCAATGGGCGCGGCGCATCAAATCCTGGAAGCGGCAGGGCTGCGACGTCTACGTCTATTTCGACAACGACCAGAAGAGCGCGGCGCCGGCCGATGCACAGGCGTTGAAGCAATTGCTCAACGTGCGGCAAAGCGCGGCGATCACGACGGCAAGCCGCCGTGCAGGTGCCGTTGTTCACCGCTAGACGATGCCGCCTTGCCGGAGCGCCGCGATCGCGGCCTTGTCGTAGCCGAGCTCGGTCAGGATAAGATCGGTATGCTCGCCGAGCGTGGGCGGGCGCATCGCGATTTCGCCGGGCGTTTCCGACAGGCGGACGGCGGCGCGTGCCACCGGTGCGGGCTTCGGCAGACCTGGATAGTCGACGTCCTGCATGAATCCGGCGGCGCGGACGTGCGGATGATCCAGCGCCTGCTGCGGGCTCAGCACGGGGCCGGTCGGAATCATGGCCTTGCCCAGGGTGTCGACGGCTTCCTGCGTGGTGCGCTCGGCGCACCAGCGCGCCATGCGCTCGCTGATGACAGGGCCATTGTTGCCGCGGCTGATGTCGTCGGCAAAGCGCGGATCGTTCAGCCAGACCTCCTCCTCGCCCATCAGTTTCGCCCAGCGCTTGAACAGCGGATGCCCCGTGACCTGGCACAGCACCCAGCCGTCCCTGGTGCGGTAGATGTCGGCAGGCGCCGCGGTCTGGCCGAGATTGCCTGTCGGCACGCGATTGACGTTGATGACGGCCTGCTCGATCAGCGTCGCGTTGGTGAAGGACAAGGCGGTTGCGAGCAACGCGCCCTCGACGATCTGCCCGCGCCCGGATTTGCCGCGCTCGATCAGTGCGGCGAGCGTGCCGAACGCGCAATGTAGCGCGGTCCCGAAATCGACCCAGTTGACCGCGGCCCGGTAGGGTGGATCGCCGGCGCCCGTCATGTACACCGAGCCCGACATGACCTGGCCGACACCATCGAAGCCGACACGGTCGGACCATGGCCCCGGCCCGCCAAACGCGGTGGCCGTCGTCAGGATGATGTCCGGCTTGATCGCCTTGAGCGAATCGTAGTCGAGCTTCATCGCGCGCAAGGTCTGCGGCGGCAAATTGGCGACGACCACGTCCGCGGTCGCAATCAGGCGGCGCATCACCTCCTGTCCTTCCGGCTTCATCGGATCGAGCGTGAGGCACTTCTTGTTGCGGTTGACTTGAAGAAACAGCGCGCCTTCGCCAGTTTCGCCGACCGGCGCCACGAAACGATCCTCGCTGCCGTCGCGCTTCTCCACGCGAATGACCTCGGCGCCGAATTCGGCCAGCAAGGTCGCGCAATAGGGCCCCGCGATATAGCGTCCGAAATCAAGAACGCGGACGCCCGCCAGAACCCCTCCCATCGATCTCTTTCCTTTGTGCTTTTTGTCAGCTTACAGGGATTGGCATTTGCGGCAAGGTGGCAATGGACGCCATGCCCCACCCTCGAGATGTGATCGGCGAATCATTTCGACTGGCGGAAATTGTGCTCTAGTATGGACCTGTCCCTCCCCCATCAGAGCCCCGTCCATGCCGCAACAATTCGATCGATCCAAAGAAGATCTCGGCAACGCGATCCATTTCGAGCACGTCAACATCCAGGTCCCGGACCAGCGCCTCGCCACGCTGTTCTATGTCGCAGGTCTCGGGCTCACCCGCGATCCGTATCTGATGGTGTCCGACACCAACATGTGGATCAACGCCGGACGGAGCCAGTTTCATTTGCCGAGCGGCCGGCCGCAGGTGCTGCGCGGTCATGTCGGACTCGTCATCGCGGGCCGCGAGGCGCTGCTGGCGCGATTGGCGTCGGTCGCCAAAAAGCTCGAGGGCACCGCGTTCGCCTTCGCCGAGCATAACGACCATGTCGAGGCGATTTGTCCGTGGGGCAACCGCCTGCGCTGCTACGAGCCCGACGCCGCGCGCTTCGGCCGTGTCGCGCTCGGCGTTCCCTATGTCGAGTTCGACGTGCCGGTGGGATCGGCCGCTCGCATCTGCGCCTTCTACCCCGAGATCATGGGCATGCCATCCGAGTTACGGAACGGCGACGGTACGGTTGCCGCCGTGAAGACCGGCCGCGACCAGCATCTGTTGTTTCGCGAGACCGATCGGCCGCAAGGCGACTATGACGGCCACCATGTGCAGATGTACATCACCGATTTTTCCGGCCCTTACCGCAAGCTGCTGGCGCGCGATTTGATCTCGCGCGAGGACAATCAGTACCAGTACCGCTTCTGCGACATCGTCGATCTCGACAGCGGCAAGCCGCTGTTCACGGTCGAGCACGAGGTGCGCAGCGCCACCCACCCGATGTTCATGCGGCCGATGGTCAATCGCAATCCGGCGATCAACAACCGCAATTACGCGTTCGGTCACGATCAGGCGTCTTGGGCGATGGGACCGGATCAATACGAGGGATAGGTGATAACCAAGTCCCGGGCGGCTCCGCTGAGTGGAGCCGCCACACGTTGCGTGCGCTCCGGTGGGACGGGCATGCCCCACCTTTCGCATCAGACGGGTGAGCGTCCCGTCAGAAGTGGACCTCGGTGCGCATGCCAAGAACCACGGCGTTGTCGGTCTTCACGCCCGCCGCGTTATAGCCGCGCCCACCGGGATTGATGACATACTGAGCGTCGAACTTGAGGTTCAGCCAGCCGGTCGCCTGCCATCCGTACCAGACTTCAAGCGGCACTTCGTTGCCGCCGGCGTTCGGACTGAGGGCAGCCGTGTTCACGTGCGTCGTGCCGACCGCGAAGCCGACTTCGTCCTGGGGACGCCAGGAGAACGTTCCGGTATGCCTGAAGCCGAGGGCGATCTGGTAATCCTGGTACGAGGTCCGGTGATCGGCGACGGTGGTATTGAGGAAGGTGTACCAGCCTACCGCACCCGGGCCGTCAACAGTCAACCGCTGCAGGATCGACTCGTAGACGCCGAAGCGGCCGCGTTGATCGCTGATATTTTGATCGGGCACACCACCGACGCCCGGGATGGTGCCGATAACACCCGGAAGACCGCCATCAATGGACGAGGCGCTGTCGTACCAGCCGCCAAGTCTCCAGGTCCCGGTCAAGGGCCCCTTCGGCGTCCAGACCAACTCCACCGGCACCATCACGCCACTGGCGGGGTTCGAGGCGGGAATGCCGGGCAAGAAGTAGACGCCCGGGTCTGACGTCGTCAGGTAACCCGGATTGGCATCGTAGACACCGACCGACACCGTGAATTCCGGCGCGATCTTATAGTGGACGACACCGGCCCACTGGCTCACCGGCCAATTGTAGATGTAGCCGCCCTGGATGTTGCCGGGCTGACCGCCGCAGAAGGTCAGGTTGATGAACTCGCACAGGCCGAAGAAGAAGTCGGAGCCGACCGGAAGACGGCCGCCCTTGAGTTCAAGGCGGTCATCGAAAAGCTTCTGCGAGTAATAGAGCTGCGTCAGGCGCAGAATATTGCCGCGGCCGAACACTTCGTTGGTCAGCTGCAGGGCGGGAATGTCCGCTTCGGTATTCAGATTTTTGCCGAAGCGGTCGACCAGCGTGAGACCGACGGTGCCGCCGGGGATGCCGGCGAGTTTTCCCATGTCCAGCTTCGCGCCGAACCACAACTGGCCGGCGTTGGCCGCGGTATTCCTGCTTCCGCCGGAGACATTGCCGACCGATTCGTTACCGAGCGTCAGGCCGATATCGATGCCCTGCTCCTTCAGCCTGGTCCTGCCGAGATCGCCGAACAGATACGGTCTCGTCCAGAAATCGTCAGCCGCATAAGGAACAGGCGCAGCTTTCGTCGAAAAGTCGGCCGCATACACTCCACCGCAAAACAGCGATGAGAAAGCAATCCCCACACCGCACACCCCTGCGGTGTTCATAAACCTGCGCAACATTTTACTCGTCCTCCCGCCGTCTCAGGCTTTGCTTGTTTCGCCTCACGCCCCTGCCCAAAACCCTCGAGCCTGGAACGCGCTCCCTCCCCCAGCGGCCGCCGACCAGGCAGCCTTGTGTCAACTGGAGCGTGGATCTGTCATGCCCGATCAACCGTTCTCGCCGGCAATGCATCCGCGGCGCGCGGTGACGTGCCCTGGACTTGCTCCGCCAATGTCGATTTCGGCGCAGTGCGGGCGACGCCGGCCAGTGCCAGCTTGCGCCGCCGTCGCGCCTGCAATTGCTGATCCGCCAACACGCCGATCAGAATGACCGTCCCCATCACCGCGAAGTTCAGCGAATTCGGGATGCCCAGGATATTCACCAGGTTCTGCAGCACCTGCAGCAGCGCCGTGCCCAGCACGATACCGAGAATGGACCCCTCGCCGCCGCGCAGGCTGCACCCGCCCAGCACGGCGGCCGCAATCGCGTAGAGCTCGTAGAAATTTCCGAAGGAGCTCGGCGACACCGAGTTCGTGTAGAACACGAACAAGACCGTCGAAACTCCGGCGAGTCCGCCGCTGATGATATAGGCGGTTGCGATCACGATATTGGTGTTGATGCCCGAGAAGCGTGCCGCCTCCTCGTTCTTGCCGACGGCATAAAGCCAGCGCCCGTAGACCGAGCGGTGCAGCAGCACGCCAAGGATCAGCGCAAGGATGATCAGGAGGATGAAGGTGTTCGGGATTCCCGCCAAATTGCCCGAGGCGATGTTGCTCAGTGTCGCCGCCTCGTCGCCGTAACCGAAGCCACGGGTCGAATCGCTCGTGTAATAGCGCGCGGCGCCGCGATAGATCAGCAACCCACACAGCGTCACGATGAAGGGCTGCATCTTCAGGCGGGTGATCAGGAACCCCTGGATGCCGCCGAGCACCAGCCCGCCCAGCAGCACTGCCAGCAGCGCCAGGGGCCACGGCACCTGGTAGGTCGTCAGAAGATCGACGAACACGACGCCGAGCAGCGCAAACATCGAGCCGAGCGACAGGTCGATGCCGCCGGTGATGATCACGAGCCCTTCGCCGAGCGCGAACACACCGAAGAGGCCGATCAGATTGGCCATGTTCAAGAGGTTCACCAGCGACAGGAAGGCGGGATTGATCGCGCCCGTGATGGCGGCGATCACCACCAGCAGCAATGCCAGACCGAGCTCCTTCCTGATCATGGCGCGGCCGCTTCCGCGGTTTCCCGCGCCTGGCCCATGGCCAGTCGCAACACGTTGTATTCGCTGAACTGCTCCCGCTCGAGCACGCCGCTGACGCCGCCTTCATGCATGACCGCCACGCGGTCGGAGACGCCGATGACCTCCTCCATGTCCGAGGAGATCATCACGATCGCGACGCCCTGGTCGGCAAGCTCGCGCATCAACGCGTAGATCTCGCCCTTGGCGCCGACGTCGATGCCGCGGGTCGGCTCGTCGAAGAACATCACGCGCGGCTGCATGGACAGCCATTTGCCGAGCACGACCTTCTGCTGGTTGCCGCCGGAGAGCGTCACGGCCTCCATATCGATGCTTGGCGCCTTGATGGAGAGGCGCCTCACCTGCTGCTTCGCGGCCTTGCGCTCGGCCGCGCCGCTGACCAGCCACATCCGCGCGTGATCCAATAGGCTCGCCAGCGTCATGTTCTCGCGGATCGGCAGCTCCAGCACGAGCCCGGATTTCTTGCGGTCCTCCGGCACCAGATAGATGCCTTGGCTGATCGCGTCGCGCGGCGATGCGACAGCGACCGGTGCGTTGTCGATCCTGATCTCGCCGCCCAGCAGCGGGTCAATGCCGAAGGCGGCGCGGGCAAGAGAAGTGCGGCCAGCGCCCACGAGCCCCGCCAGTCCCAGGATCTCGCCATGCCGCACGGAAAGATCAACCTGCCGGTCGGGAAAGGCCGACGTCACGACGCCGACGATATCGCAGCCGCCCGGCTGCGGCGCCTGTTTCGGCGGGGTATGCAGCGCTTTGAGGTCGCGACCGATCATCAACCGGATCATCGCGGCATGGCTTAGCTCGTTCAGCGCCAGTTCTCCCACGGTGCGACCGTCACGCAGCACCACGACGCGGTCGGCGCAGGTCATGATCTCTCCGAGCCGGTGAGAGATATAGATCACCGAAATGCCGTGCGCCTTCAGATCGGCAATCACCTCCAGCAGCCGTTCGGTCTCCGAGATCGTCAGGCTGGAGGTCGGCTCGTCCATGATGATCACGCGGGCGTCGATCGAGAGCGCCTTGGCGATCTCCACCATTTGCCGCTCGGCGATGGAGAGGTCTTCGACCAGCGTATCCGGCGCGAAATCGGCACCCAGCCGCTCCAGCAGCGGGGTCACCCGAGCACGCATCTCGGCATTGTCCACCAGCTTCAGCGGCCCGCCCATCAGCTTCTCGCGCCCGATGAACACGTTGGCTGCGACGTCGAGATTCTCGAACAAGTTCAGCTCCTGGTGCACGAAGGCGATGCCGGCCCGCGTCGCCTCGGTCACCGTGGTTCGGGCATACTCGCTGGTGCCGATGCGGATCACGCCTTCGCTCGGCGCGATCACGCCACCCAGCACGCGCATCAGCGTCGATTTGCCGGCGCCGTTCTCGCCGATCAAACCCAACACTTCGCCGCGATAGACGCGCAGATTGACGTCGTCGAGCGCCCTGACCCCGGGATAGGTCTTGCTGATCCCGCTGAGCTCCAGCAGTGTCTCTGCCATCTCTCCGCTTCCCTCCCGCCCAAAGCCCGGCCACCGCGGCGGCCGGGCCGTGAAGCACGCTGAAGTCACTTCTTCAGCAGCTCCTTCAGATGAGCGGTAAACTCCGCAACGTTGGACTTGCTGACCACCTGGGTCGGCACGATCAGCTTGCTATCAGCCGGAATCCAGGACTTGTCGCCGTTCAGCGTCTTGATGATGTTGATGGCGGAGAGATACCCGAACTCGTACGGCTGCTGCACGACAGTGGACTCGATCGTCCCGTCGGATATTCCCCGCAGCGTGCGCTGATCCTCGTCGAAGCCGACGATCTTCACCTTGCCGGCCTTGCCAGCCGCCTTGACTGCGTCATAGATCAGCGGAGTCTCGTAGCTCCAGAGGCCGGACAAAAGCGCGATGTCGGGATATTTGACCAGCACGTTCTCCATGTTCGCCTTGGCCTTGGCGAAGTCCACCTGGTCGGTGAACACGTCGACCAGCTCGACCTTGGTGCCGGCGATCGCGTCCTTGATACCCTGCACCCGCTCGCGGGCGTTGTCCGCGTCCATCGTGCCGACGAACAGCGCGATCTTGCCACCGTTCGGCAACGCCTTCTTGATCTCCTCGCCTGCCTGGCGCCCGGCCGCGACGTTGTCGGTGCCGATATAGGCGAGACGCTTGCTCTGCGGCGCGTCGCTATCCGTCGTGATCAACACGGTCTTGGCCGCAACCTTGTTGAGCTCTTCGGTTGCGTGCGGCGCATCGTCGACCGAGATGGAGATGCCGGCGACGCCGCGCACCAGCAGGTCGTCCAGCTCGCGCCGCTGGCCCGCCGCCGTCGCTTCGTTGGTGACGATCAACTGGATGTCGTATTCCGGGTGCTCCTTCTGAGCCTTTTCGAGCCCGCGGCCGGCGATCGTCCAGAAATCGGCCGCGGCATTGGTGACCAGCGCGATGGTCTTTTTCTGCTGGGCCTGCGCCGCCCCCGTGGCGACGGCCAGCGCAGCTGCGGTCGCAAACAGCGACACCATTAGTTTCTTCAGCGATTCGTTCATGTACACCTCCCTTGGGTCACCCCCGTTCAGGGGTTTCACAGCGCTTATGCGCTATCTTTTATTTACGTCGCGAACAAATGCCGCAGGGCAAACCAGCCGGATCAGGATGTACTTGCCCCTTCTTCAAGTCTAAATAGTACAGATGGTACGATAATAGTAAATATGGCTGCTGAAAACCGAATCCGATTGTGCTTTTCCGGTCACACACGCACCCCATCCCCTCCATTAAATTTATCTGATGAATTAAAGAGGCAGCATGGTTGACCAAATTGAGCCGTCCAGACGCGTGTCAAACACCGCCCGTGAATCCAACCGCGGCCGTCTCGTCGATGTCTTGCGACGCCAAGGGCCGCTGCCGCGCGTGGCGCTCGCCCGGAGTACAGGGCTGAGCTTCCCGGCCGTTTCCGGCCTGACGTCGCGGCTGATCGCAGAAGAGCTGCTCTGTGAGACCGAGACGGCGGCAACGCCGTGGTCCGAGGACGGCGAGGAAGAAGATGCGGACGGGCTGAATGGCCGCCGCCGCGGCCGGCCGGCCGTGCTGCTGACCCTGAATCCGGAGTTCGGGCGCATCGCCGCGGTCTCCGTGCGCATGAACCTGATCGAGACGCTGATCGCGGATTTCCGGGGCTCCGGCGTCGCGCAGTCGCGACTTGCACTGTCGACGCGCGCGCTCGATGCAGGCGCGCTGCGCGATCTCGTGATTGCGCAGATCAATGCGCTGCTCGATGCGACGGCGACGCCGCGCCATCGGCTGTTGGGAATCGGGATTGCGCTGCAAGGCATCGTGAACGTCGACACCGGCACGACACTGTGGAGTCCCGCGCTGTCGATCACCGAAGTCGATCTGGCGACGCCGATACGTCAGGCGTTCGGCGTCGATGTCGTCATGGCGAACGACGCTGTCGCGGTCGCGCTCGCCCTCACGGCCGCCGAACCGGCATTGGCGCAAGGCCTCTCGGCCACGATCATGGTCGGTCACGGCATCGGGATGGGCGTCGTTGCCGATGGTGAAGCACGCTGGGGCGCCGGCAGCGAGATCGGCCATGTCAAGCTGGCGCCGGACGGGCCGCAATGCCGCTGCGGCCAGCGCGGCTGCATCGAGGCTTATCTTGCCGATTACGCGCTCTACCGCGACGCCCGCACCTTTCTCGATCTGCCGCCGGCAGACTCGCAGCAGCCATCGGAGGGACAGATGGCCCTGTTGCGCGAGCGCGCGCTGGGCGGCGATCCGCGTCTCGAGCACCTATTCCTGCAGGCGGGTCGCGCGCTCGCCGAGGCGGTCGCAGCAACGATATCCGTGCTGCGGCCGCACCATGTCATCCTGGCGGGTCCGGGCCTGATGGCATTCGACATGATGCGCCACGCCTATGAGGAGCGGCTTGAGCAGGCGGTGTTGCCATGGCTGCTCAGGTCCACGGCGATCCATCTGCGTCCAAGCGAATCGGCGGTCATTGTCGAGGGCATGGTGCGACGGACGCTGCGGGTCGTGGACCAAAACCATATGGAAGCGACCGAGTAAGCGCCGAGAGCTAAGCGCTGGCTGGGGCCGGAGGGATCGAACCTCCGAATGGCGGAATCAAAACCTGCTCGATTATATAGTGATTTCAAGGCGCATTTGGAAAAAATGGTCGAAACACGCTCCAGTAATTTCAGTAGGTTGGCTAGTGTTTCCAAATGAAAAGGGGGCAGCTAGCGATCGATCGAGCAACGCAGCTGCCCTTCAGATTCGCTTAGTCATGGCGCGCGCTATCACGCATGCAAGCGCCTTGGCGTAAGCGTCTGAAGAACCCGATAAAGCGGCTCATTAAGAGACAGCCACAGCGGTAGAACAACCAATAACGTACCGGTCGCACCCTGGGCTTAACCAGCTGAAATTGGGCATTCGTCGCACGACATGGTGCCTCATTGCACTGTCTATGGTCCGCGTGGTCGGAACGTGCATTCGCGGGGCGAAACTTGGCATCTGTTGGTGCCCTATCTCCTGAAGCTATCCTCAGAACGGTTCACGGCGCGGCCTGGCGCCTTTTTCGTTCCGATTGATCCAATCTTCAGGTACCCTATTCTATCCGCGTCGGCGGAACTGCTGAAGTTGATAGATGGCTCCACGGAGAATGGAGATGGGCCGGCTCGATAAGCAGATGGATCCCTTCCACCCTGCCGCTCATCTGACTACCGAGGATCGCGTCCCCGAGGATCTAGAGCTTGAGCAAGTCGACACGGCGTCGTTAGTTGATCCGGCCCGAGAGGAAGCCGCCTCGTCGCCCGCGCATTTTGGGTCAGGCCGGCCGGCGGCAAGCGTAACGGGCTCTACCGACTGGATGCACCGAGCACGCCGCATCTGGCGGAGCCATCTCCAGCGCGAACAACTCCCCCGGACGGCCGGACGGTCGATGGGAAACTTTGAGCGGTGGTTGATCGCATTGCTGAGCGTCGGCTTTGTCGTGGGCTGCGTTTGCGCGATCATTGTCTTCATGCAGGCCAACGCGCGCAAATTGGAGATCGCAGCACTGCAACGTGACATCATCGCGCTCAAGCTACGCGTAGCCAGGTTCGATCAGATCGCAAGCACCAATGAGATACGTGAAAAAGCAAGCAGTGAAACATCCAAGCCGCCGTCGGAGACCCGTCCTGACCAGGCTCCGCTCATCCTATCACGTGAAGAGATTCAGCTTGTCCGAGACTATATCAAGCCTGCACCAGTTGCAGGCTCCGCGACTGAGACGATCAAGGTCGGCGAACCCGTCGTGGGAGACACCGTTCCGTTTCCCTCTCCGATCACGGAGAAGGTGCGGAAACTGCTCGGCGCACGATTTACCGTTCGCAATGGCGTTGTTGTCATCGTCCGCAGCGGCAGCCGTCACGCTGATGCTGTGATTGGGCCAAATTGACGAGAACTGGCCGTGATCGCAGTATCCGGTCGATTGCTTATGGCTGGTTGTTTGGTGGTCTTTCAATGAACCGCCGGCTGCCATTGAGAAGCTCGAGGTTATTGGCGATGACCGGATTACCTGGGTCGAGCGAATAGGCCTTCTCGAATTTCCGTCGCGCTGCATTCAGATTGCCGCGCAGCATGTACGAATATCCCTGGTCATTCAGAATCTGAACGGTTTCGCCTCCCAGCCGGATCGCTTGCGAATAGGCCTGATCGGCCAGGTCGAAACGACGCAGCTTGTCGTAGCTCGCTGCGAGACCAATCCAGCCGGTGACGTCCTTGGGTGATTTCTCGACGGCGTCCTTGAAATAGCGCTGTGAGAGCCCGTAACTGCCGCGATTGTAATGCTCCAGCCCCAGCCGCACAGGCTCGTCCGACGGGTAGTACTTGACGTCGGTCGGCTCCTGCACCGGGTCCCCACCCGGTGGGTCGACGGGAGCCACGACGGCAGCCACCCTCGTGGTCTGGTCACATGCCGCAAGGCCTGGCGCCAGCCAGCAACAGGTCAGCAGTAGAATGGCACGTCGCATAATTTTTTATCCCCCGCCCGGCCCAGCGGACTCACTGCACCGCACTCAATGTCCCGTCGCTGAACTCAACTACCAAAAGCCGCTACCTGCCCCCTGCCCCGCCGACTGGCACCGATATGCCCGACGATGCTCCCGCTCCCAATCCAGTTACGTTGACATTCTGCGTGACGGGCGGGCGCTGGCCCATTAGTTTCGTCGGATCACCGTTATCGGGAAGCTGATCCACCGGCTGTTGCTGGTTGCCGTAGCGCGTCACGGCCGAGCCCACACGTCGCGCGTCATATGCGATCCGGCGATCGCCCACGTATCGCGGCCATGGGTGGATGGTATGGGTCACGGCGTTGACCTGTTTGGCATCGCCGGCGGTCATCGTGATGCTGTTGGAACGCTGAAAGTAGCGGTCCACCTCGTCATGACCGGCGACGCCGTAACATCCCCCGAGCAGGATGGGCGCAAACAGAACCAGATGCCTGATCGTCATCTCGCGCGTCCTTTAGTTTAGAGTTTTGACGACCGTCTGATCGGCACTAGCGGCCGGGACGACGATGGGGGCCCGGACTTCAGGCGCGATGATGTGGCCATACGGTCCCTTCACTTCGCCTCCGGAATTGACGTAGTCATTGTAACGCTTGCGGACTTCCATCTGACCATTGAGGAAGAAATCGACGTCGTTGGCCGGCAGGCGGGAGTCGAGCGGCGAGGCCAATTGCTGACCGGGCGCCGCCGGCGCCACCAGGCGCGGCGTCACGATGATCACCAGATCGGTTTCTTCCTGCTGGTACGATTTGCTGCTGAACAAGGCTCCCAGCACGGGCACCGAGCCGATCCAGGGCAATTGCGAAACGTCCTGACGGTTGCGGGTCTGCAGCAGGCCGGCGATCGCAAAACTCTGACCATCGCGCAGCTCAACCGTCGTGCGCGCATCGCGACGGGTCAATGCTGGAACGGTCGTGCCCTGAATCGTCACCGCATTAGCGAAGTCAAGTTCACTGACCGACGGCTCGACCCGAAGGTTGATCACGCCGCGCGAGAGCACGGTGGGGACGAAGGCCAGCTCGACGCCGAACTTCTTGTAATCGATAGTAACTGTAGGAAAGCCGTTCGACGTTTGGGTCGGTATTGGCACTGGAAACTCACCGCCGGCCAGGAAGCGGGCGGCATCGCCGGACAGCGTGGTCAGATTTGGTTCCGCCAACCGGCGTGCCAATCCTTTGGTTTCCAGCGCCGAGATCAATAAGTCTACCGAGCCCCCATTGCTCGTTCGGATGATGCTGGTCAACAAGCTTCCGAACGGCGCCGGAGCTATGCCGCCCGCGGTCCCCAAGAGCGTTCCTACCGTTCCGAGTAGCGGAAGGCTGCCAGTTGGACTAGCACCCACGTTATTACTACTCACCGTGGTTGTCGTTCTGTCCGATGGATCTGTCCCGGTGACAGTGACACGTTGAGTGCTGTTTATGCTGTTACCACCGATGGCCACTCGCCGTGTGCCCCCAGGCACCACCCCGCCACGTCCCGTGTTCCCGACGTTGGTCCCATTTGCGTTCGCCGCGTACAGGTTTACGCCGATGTCCCGCCCGGCATCCCGGGTGACCTCGAGAAAGCGCACCTCAAGCATCACCTGTTGCGGAGCCGCGACGCTCATGGCATTGACGACGACGCCCCCTTTCGCGACCGTGCTGGTGGCGATCGCCATGGCCCGCTCGGCCGTAACTGCGTCGGCCGCGACCCCGCTGAGCACCACCTGGCCCTCGGAAGCCGACACGCGGATACCTTGCCCGCCGGTGCTGGTCCGGATGTTCTGCTGCAGATTGCCGGTATCGATCACGACCTCGACGTCGAGAATCCCGATCTGCTTCATCGAGCTGTCGAACAGGATGACGTTGGTAGTGCCGGTCTGCTTGCCCTGCACGTAGATGAGGTGATCGCTCAGCGACTTCACGTCGACGATGTCAGACGAGCCCGCCACGATCGTCGCAAAGGCCGTGTCGACCTTGAAGGTACGTGACTTGTTGAGGACGAGCTTGACCCGCTGGACGTCGTTCATCTCGCTGACTATGACGCCGCCGGAGGAGCCCCGCCGGTCTGCAGCCGCCGCGCGGTCAGTGAGCCCAGACGAGGCGAGCGCCGCGCCCAGACCCATCACGCCGAAGGCGAGAAGCCTCCCGACCTTGTTACCCGAAACGCCATCGCCACTCATCCGAGTCCCCCCACTGCGATCCACGGAGATCCCCGCAAATCTACGTGCTCGACGTCCTCAACATTTCCCCTCTGCGCACCACGTCGCAGAGCTTACAATCTGTCCCATTACAATTCGTTACGTCGTGTCTCCAAGATCATCCTCCCTGATGCAGGCAGCTTGCAAGACGAGATACTTACCGCACCGCCGCAAGGAGAAAGAAAACGCTTCAATGTTGCCAGCGCGCATCATTCCCACTGGCTGTGGGGAACTATCCCGCAGCACGAGTGCAATTGGCGCGCGCTTGCGTCGCGGCTTTGCTATCGAAGGACATTCGGTCGCACGCTCGGAGATTCGCTTGGCCGAGTGCAAATCACTCAGGTGAAATTCCGCACCCGCGCGTTTGGCCAAACTCGACCAACTTCTTGATCCCCGATCGAAAAGCGGATGCCCGAACGGCGCGGCCACGAGGCGCTGCCGAGCGAAACATGTCAGGCGTGCTGCCATATTCGCCGCTAGAAGGGAATCTGGTTGGAGGCGCTCGGCGCATTGAGCGCTGTGCCCCATATGGGCATCAGCATCGTAAAGCTTGCCTGGGAAGCTGTAACACTCAAGCTGTTGCTGTTGGCCCCCACGGTCAGCGTTGGCGTGAGACCTCCAAAAAACAGGAACGGTGCCGCGTTCTGCTTGGCCGCGGCTGACAGGGGATCCCCGGTGCAGCCGGCCGGCGACTGCGGCGGGGTTTGAAGCAAGGCAGGCGTATAGCAGCTGATCATGACCGCACGGGCGCCAGCACTCGCGAGCGTCCGCAAGGATTGCATCGTGATAGCATAGCGCCCAAGATCGAATATGACGAACATCAATGTGAAAAGCGCCACGGCCACCATGATAAATTCAAACGGCGCGACACCGCGATTGTCGAGCTTTCTCATCATTGCACCAAAGCGACAACTTGGGTGTAAATGATGGTGGCCGGAGCACAGCCTTGCGTGCTGAGGTAGCCGCCACCGCTCATGTCGATCGTTTTCGCAATCACTTGCGAACAGGTCGTATTTGCGCTGGCAGTCGTACCGTTCCACGTAACATCGGCCTTGGGGAAGTAGATCGCGCCACCTAATGCAACAGTGCCACCACCGTTAATCTTGACGGCACTGCTACTTTGATCGTCAATCAAAACGCCATTCAGATCGGGATAGGTCGCGTTGCTTAAGTTCGCGGACAGGTTGACGGTACCACCATTGATTGAGAGACTGGAATTTCCGAGCAGCACGATGTTAACGTTCGTGCCAGTGACAGTTCCGCCAGTAATTTTGATCGTCGCGTTGTAGAAGAAGTAAGTTCCTTGCGAAAAATTTACTGCATTCCCGTTTGTGCATGTCAGATCACCGTACAGGTTGGTGCTGTTATTCGGCACCAACGTGCCGCTGCACGTTTGTTTCGTTGTCTTGCCAGACCAGGAGTTGAATGCCTGCGTGTCTAGCTTCGCTAGTGGGTTACTGGCGTATGTCATAAAATAGTTGTGCGGCACGCTAACATTGCTGCAGCTGCCTGAGGGGGTGCAGCCCCTTACACCATAAACCGCCCATCCCGAGCCGGTGAACGTGGGAGTGCTGGCGAGTTTAACATTGGTATCCGACATCAGCGCGCAGCCAGTTCCGTTGTTGCTGAGGTTGCCAGCAAGCTTAAGCGCGTCTGAGTCAGGTCCAAGCGCCAGCACGCAGGCCTTGGTCGGCTGCTGGACCATTGCAATGGCTTGGGCGGGGATGTTGACGGTGGTCAAGCCCAGCACTGCCGCCAGGTACGCCGGTTGTTGCTGGCTGACTCTGGCGCGCACAGCGTTGCCCGTGCCCGCAACGGGCGTTGTAAACGTGCCCGCATTGTAGTTGCCGATATCGATCTGCACGACCCGCGAGGTTCTCGTCGGAAGGCTCGTCGGACAATTCCTGCCCGGATAGGCGGTAGCGTCATTGGGACTGTAGTTGCAAAACCCATTCTGGGCCGCGAATTCCTTGCCCCGATAATCCACTGACTGCGTCTCGCAGGCCGCACCCGCCATTGTACATGAAAGCCGCAATGCGCCGGAATAGGCCGCTGAGTCGGCGGCGTTCTGCGCGTGCTGGCGGGTGACGTACCACGATCCAGCCTCGGCCCCGAGCGCGACCACTCCGATCAGTGGCACGAGAGCGATGACTGTTGCGAATGCGACGGAGCCTCGTTGGGAATGGAGTAGATCACGCATGGAAACACCCTACTGGAAGCGTTCTGAGTGACGCAGCGTGTACGTGCAGGTGGTGGGACACAGCAGCGAACCCACAAAAGGCGGGCGTGCCCCAAGCGGAGCCAAAGTGATGGTTGTCGAAAATGTAATGTACTTCGGAGAAGCAAGATTGCTCGGCGAACAGGTGGCCCCTGCGTCGCCGCACAAAACCTGAAGGTTGCTGATCGCATGACCTGCGACTGTGGTCTGTAGCCCTGTCCTCCAGCTCACCGTGCCGTCAGGGGCGAGCGGATTAGCGTACTGCACATACTGCCCGAAGGAGCGCAATGCGCTCCATGCGGAGATAAACTGGAAGCCCGCGGCGGCTAAGTCGGCGAGCGGCACAAGCAGGAACGACACCAAGAAAATGTAGACGATCATGGTCTCAAGTGCGACGGCGCCGCGTTGATCCACGACCAAAGACTTCTTGCGGCTCATGAGTTGACCTCCACCGATAGTCACCCATCCGGTCATCGACCGGAACAGCACTCACCAAACGTAAGGGACCACTCTCCAGCGCGATACTTCGTAACCGGAATATTCCGGGCAGTTGCGACGAAGCAGGTCCTCTTCGTAATAAATGCGGCAAACCTGAACGCCGATATGCAAGACGAGCAAGGCCGCTGTCAGCGGCGTCGGGCTTCTCAGCACCACGCCCAACACGGCGATTTCCTCCGCAAGGTAGAGCGGGTGCTTGATCCACCGATACGGGCCCGTTTGCACCACGTTGCGCGCCTGTGGCACCAGACTGAACGACCTGCCAAGATGTCGGATGGTGACCAGCATCATGATCATGCCGATCAACACGCACGCGGTGGACGCCAGGTTTGGTAACGCCTTGTCGGTTTCGCCGAAGAAGGCGATCGTCCACGGCATGTAGGTACCGACGAACGCCGCTATCCTTGGCAGACGGCCGTTCGCTTGCGCCTTCGCCGGAGGCCGCGTGATGATCAACAGCGCCAGGAGCACGTAGAAGACAGCGAGGCAAACACTCGACAGGAGCGACGGCCAGGGATCATGAGCCGACGATCCGATCTTGATGGCGACGCCAAGCGCCAGCAACATGAACCACATGCCGCCGAACAGTTGCATCGTCCGATCGTAAGAGGAGGTTTTCGACAGGGCAATCGTGCTCATGGCTACTTACCGAAGCTGGCGAACGAACGCACGAGGTGCAGAATGGGACTTCCTCCCAAAATGACGAACATGGCTGGAAGCAGGAACAACACCATCGGAATAGTCAGCTTGGCGCCCAACTTGTGTGCTCTTTCTTCAAGCTTGGTAATACGTTCGCGCCGGAGGTCGACAGCGACACTCCGCAGAGCCTGGCCCACCGGCGTTCCGTATTGCAGGCTTTGGGCGACCATGAGTCCGAACCGGCGGAGCCCATCCGACGTAGATCCCAGTTTATCGAATGCGTCGCTGCGCCTTGGCAGGATTCGGAGATCATCAAGAAGGCCGCTCATGACCCGGGCTATAGCAGGATTGGTTTCATGCATTTCTTGCGCTACGCGTGCCAGCCCGCTTTCCAGGCCCATTCCCGATTCGCTGCACACAACCAGCAAATCGATCATATCCGGCGTGCCCAGTCGAATGGCGGCATCAAACCGCCGCTTCAGCACCGCCAGTATCAATCGCGGCGCTAAAATGCCGATCGCCACGCCAATAAGTGTGAAGACCAGCACATCCAGCAGTGCCTTCCCGAAAAGCTGAGCGACACACCCGGCGATGATCGGGCAGAGGGCCATGCTGACGGCTTTGACACCGATCCAGGTCGGCAAGGCTCGATGATGATTGAAACCTGATGATTGAAGGATGGTTCGTAGCTGATCCAGATTTTCCTCAGCATAGAAGCGACGATACCGCATGCCGAGTGACGAAAACCAACCGGTCACATCCTGGAAGGGGGCAGACTGGCCAGCAACGCCCATCACAGCGTTCGACACCCGGGCGTCCAATGTACGAACGTGTATTTCGCGGATAATCAACATGCAGGACGCAGTCCCAGCCACGACTGCGAGGGCCACCAGACTGAGACCAGAGGTCATAGTGCTGTTTCCCTTCTGACCATCCAACTTATCACCAGGGCTCCAACAAGCACCGAAACGACTGCGTAGACCAGCAGCTTGTTTCCGACCGGATCGGTGAACAACAGATCGACGGTTTGCGGATTGGCTGCGTATAGGACCCCACCTGCAATCAATGGCGAGACCGTCAGCGCTCGTGAGGAAAAGATCACCTCTCCCGCCAGTGCCTTGGCGCGAGCAGCCAGCGCAACACGTTGCCTGACAGTGTCTCCCAGGTTCTGCAAGGTCTCGGCCAGGCTGCCACCGGACTTCATCTGAACGGCAAGTGTCACCGCAAAGATCGCATACTCCGCCACCTGAGTTCGCCGATAGACAGCCTGGACAGCTTCCTCTGGAGGTCTACCCAGATTCACTTCGCTGCATACGATGGCAAACTGCCCAGCCGTTGGCTGCGGCATATCGCGCGCGAGGGCACGAAATGCCTCGTGCACAGGCAGGCCTGATCGCACGGTACTTGTCACCAGCTGGATCGCGTCAGGCAGCTGTCGAAAAAGCTGAAGAGCGAACCGACGTTTCTGCCATCCGAACAGGCCTCGTATCACAATAATGGCCGTGATTGCGGCGACAATGGACACGTAGACCAGGGAATATCCCAGCTGGCTGTTCGCATAAAGGATCGCTGCTGCTCCGAATGCACCGGCGAGCAGCACATAGGCCGGATGCAACACGTAAGGTATATCGGGATTGAAATTGGACAGCCGATTGAGAAACTGAGCCTGGGACCCGGTCTCCAAGCGGCGAATGGATGGTAAGTTAGCCGGATGCGACGTTGGCAGAGCAATCGCCAACTGGCGATTGATGCGTCTTTCCCGAGCGTCGAGCCACAACGAGATGGCTCCTGCACACATCGCGAGGGCCAGAACAGTGACGATCACGGACTCCAGCATCATACTTGCCTCATGGCTTCGGCCCAAGCACCATCTAGCCCGAAATAGACAAGACGGCTCTTGAACTTCGGAGTTGCAAGGTTGGACTTATAGCTGCCTGATATCCGCCCGTTCACATCCTCCTCTTGATACTCGAAGGCTGCGATGTCATTGGTGGTGATCACCTCCCCTTCAAGGCCGATCACCTCGCTGATCTGAATGATGCGGCGCTGCCCGTCCCGCATGCGTTCGACCTGCACAATGAGATCCAGCGCAGCGACGATCTGACTTCGAATGGCGCGCGACGGTAGATTGACCTGTCCCATCTGCACCATGTTTTCGATGCGGGTCAGGGCATCCCGGGTACTATTCGCGTGTACCGTGGAGATCGAACCATCATGGCCGGTGTTCATCGCCTGCAGCATGTCGAATGCTTCGGCACTGCGCACCTCACCAACGACGATCCGGTCGGGACGCATGCGCAGGGCATTCACCAGCAGATCGCGCTGTGTCACCTGCCCTGTGCCCTCGAGGCTGGGAGGCCGGGTCTCCAGGCTGATCACGTGCGGCTGCTGAAGCTGCAACTCCGCCGCGTCCTCGATCGTGACAATGCGTTCGGTGTGATCGATGAACTGGCTCATAGCGTTCAGGAGCGTCGTCTTGCCGGATCCGGTACCGCCGGAGACCAGAACATTGAGCCGCGAGCGGGCGGCGATCTCCAGCAAACGTCCGATGGCCGCGGTCATTGAGCCGTTTTCAATCAATCCGGTTATGTCCAAACGGCGGCTTGGAAATTTTCGGATGGAAATGCACGGACTATGGACCGCCAGCGGCGGGAGGATGATGTTGACCCGGCTGCCATCCAGCAGGCGACAATCGACCATCGGACTGGACTCGTCGACGCGCCGACCAACCTGCGCGGCAATCTTCTGAGCGACGGAAGCAATGTGACCATTGTCCCGGAATCGCACCGCAACTCGTTCCAGCTTGCCGTTTCGCTCCACGTAGACATTACTCGGACCGTTCACCATGATATCGTTGATCGATTGGTCCAGTAGTAGCGGACGGAGCGGCCCGTAGCCCGTCATGTCGTCGGCAATTTCGTCTGCGAGCTGCAGCTGCTCACGGCCCGACAGCTCGAGCCGTTCCTGATTGGCAATTTGATGGATGATCTCCTCAATCTGCCGCCGGAGAACTTCCCGCGAGACGGTTGCGGCCACCGATGGCTCGATCTGCTCAATTACCCGTTCGCGCAGCGAAGGCGGGATTATGGGTTGGTCGATCGGCGGTTCGTCGCGCCTTGGCGCGGGCGACGGCACGCTCGGTGCGGATGCAGCCGTGCTGAGCGGCGGCAAAGGCAAGCCCATCGCAGATGCAGGGAGGCTTGTCGCCAATGAAGATATGTGAACTGGTGCGTCGTCTTCACGCCTACCAAACTTTTTCATCGCAGATGTGCTGTGAGCACCCTCCTCCACCAGCCACTCCGCTCAGCAGCGACACCGCTGATCTCCCGTACGATCGGTGCCAGGTGGCGCCGCAATTTTCTGACGTGCTTCAGAGCTGGAATGCCCAGATTGAGCGCCTCGGTCATGCCCTTGCCGAGATCGGGAATGACGATGTCGGGCTCTGCACCCAACGCCTTGACGACCGCCGCCCTCGGCAGGCCCCCGGGACGACCGGCCCGGTTGAGCAAGGTAAAGACCCGGTCCTTGCCCGCGATGTTGATCACGGCGGCGCGTAGCGCATGGGCATTGCGAAGTCCGGTCACCTCGGATTCGAGCAGCACCATCACATGACGGGAAAGTTTAATCACGGGATAGATCGACGGCGGAAACGGGACGGGTACATCCACGACGATGTAGTTGAACCGTTGACGCAGCAGACCCAGCACGTGTCGTATGCCAGCTTCCGTAATTTCGAGCTGCGCATCGAGGTCCTCGTCGGCCGAGACCAAGCAAACCCTTTCGTTGACTTCGATTGCCGCGCGCTCGAGGAAGAGTGTGTCCGCCCGCATCGGATTTTCCAGAGCGATGCGCAGCCCCGGCCCGGGACGAACACCCAGCATCACGGCGGCCTCGCCGCCCTGCAAATGAAGATCAAGCAGCGCCACTTTGGCCTTGGTTGTCTCGGCGAGTTGCAGCGCCAGATTGATCGCGATGCTCGTGGCGCCGGCGCCGCCCTGCGCCCCGCAGATCGAGACCACGTGCCCGCCACGATCGATGTGGTTGGCTGCCACGTCGCCGAGCAGCTTGGGGCGCAGCTTGTCCAGCACCATATCGCGCGTGAGCGGCCGCGGCAGATACTCCGTCAAGCCGAGCTCCAGGAGCTCGCGGTAGAAGGTAATCTCCCTGTTATCGCCGATCACGGCTACTCGGACATCGGGTGGACAGACGCCGGACAGCCTTTCCAGTTCAGTAAAAGGATCATCGATGCCACTGATGTCTGCCACCAGCGCAAACAGGTCGGTGTCGGTTTCAAGCATCCGTATGGCATTGCGGATCGTGCCGCGCCTGATCGAGAGGTTGGCGCCTTCGAGCCCCTTGCGCAACGCCGCAGCGCTGAGCTCATCATTTACGAAACCGACGATGCGGTTACGCGTGACGATTGAGGTCGATTCTTCAGGCGGAGTGGCTATGGCAATGTTCATCAGCGTTTCTCCGACAACCTGTTATCGTAACCCACCGCCGTTGCAGTCGGGCCTACGGCATCCGATGCACCGTCGCAGCTGACGAGAGCGTCTTCCACTTGCTTTCTGACCGTGTATTGCTTGACCTCACCGCCTGAATGAACGACTACTGCCGTTCTCTGTGCAGAAATTGCATACTGGCGGGCAAGTTCAGGCGACACATCACAGCTCGACATCGCGCCGGTGTCTGCCTTGTCCCACTGATCGACTGCTGCGCGTACGGCCAAGGAGAGCGTCCCGAGCTGCTTTGCGACGGTGACTTTCTTGACCTGGACTTGCGTAAGCTCCAGTGAAACAGTCTGCGTTTGCTTACCTGCCATCCCGCTAATGGGTCGCGCGCCCTGCACGATCTCCTGATCAATCGCGATGACTCGAACATTGCGCAGAACGGTTTCGCTCAGGGCGCGACGCGCGGTATCGACTTTCTCGAAAACCTGGGTCAACACGACGTCCACGTGATCGCCCGGCCTGATGAGGCCCGAGACACCGGCCTCCTCGTCAACCTTGATGCTGATGGCACGGCTGTCTGGCGCCAGGATACTGGCGAGGAAACCGCGGTCTCGCGGACGCAGGATATCCTGCAATGTAATGAAACTGCCCGCTTCGACGAAGTTGCGGATGAGTGAACCCGGAAGTCCGGACTTGGACTCGGGGGTTTCAAGGATAGCTCCCTGGGGAACGCGCTCCGGCGGCACCGCGCGCACGGCGAAATCCTCTTCGCGGGCCAACGTCCCCCTCGGCAACGGCCGTACCGCGATAAAGTATCCGGCCGTCGCCGGCGCCGCCGGCGCGAGGGTCGTCGCTGTCACCTGTACCGGGACCGGAGGCGTGGCCTTCGGCAGGTTCATGCTATAGGCAATCAGTCCGAACGCTGTGGTTGCAAGCAAAAGCACCACGATGATCGACAGACGCAGCGCGGATGACATTTCACGATCCTTTGCTCAGTATGGTCCAGATACCGCCACATGCGATAGCAACTCCGTAAGGCAGCGGGGCGTGTCGCAAATGGCGCCAACGCTCGATCGCGTAGATCCGCCGTACGAGCGACGATCCGGCGGGTGCCAACCTGGGATATGGCAGGTGGCGCATCATCAGATGCCCCAAGGCAAGAACGCCGCCGGCCAGCACGGTGACCGTTAGCAACTGCATCACGCCGCTCGGCGGGAGACCAACCGCCAGGGCAACCAGCAGCTTGACATCGCCGCCACCAATTCCTCCGCGCGCGTATAGGACAAAAAGCAGCAGAAAGAGGATCGCGGCTGCGATCAGCGACACAGCGACTTGAATCGGGCTAGGCAATTGACCGGCGATCCCGAGGAGCGCCAGCGCGAGACAAATTTCGTTTCGGATCAGGCGCGTCGCAACGTCCATCGTTGCGACATAGAGCAACAACAGGATTTCCAGGATCGAGGCTGTGGGAGCAATCCAACTCATGAAATGCACGGTTCAAAAAAGGTGGAAGGCAAACTAGCGGGAGCACTCCTGCGGGAGGGGGGCAGCTTGGATTGCCCCCCTCTGGCGCCAAGATGGCCGTATCAACCAGCGATCGCGGTGGCGAAAGCGGTGGTGATTGCGGTGATCCCGGTCGTTAACGCCGCCCCGATCTGTCCACCGGCTCCGCCACCGAACACAGCACCCACTGCGCCAACGATGCAAACCGCGACGATGATGTACTCGAATGACACCACGCCATCCTGGTCCGTCCGCAGACGCTTCAACGCTTCCTTGGTCTCGATGTAATATTGCAACATTGGAAGAATCCCTTCTTTCAAGATGAATTTGCAGACACCTCGGCAACTTCCAGCGGCTGCGGATTATATCCGGCCGCCAGCGATAAACTATCCATTAAATGTTTATTAGCGTCAATATTTAATATATAATGCCATCCTGAATTAACCGCCGCAAAACGCGCCGTCGTGACAACCCAAAAATCGATAAAACGTCGTAATACAAAGACGATAGCCGGCCAACAATCGGAATCCTGGGCAGAGCGCTGGCTGAGAGCCATTAAAGAATCACCGGATTATTACGGGTGGACGGCGATATTATAATTTGATTATTCGGAAATTCGATATTTATGCAAAGCCGATGAGCTGTCGGAGTGCATCCAACCCTTTCAATCCACTCGCATATGACCGGCGGATGCAGCGACGACACCAGCGTGCATGGATCAAATTTCGCGAGGTCGGCCGGATGACCTAGCGCGCCGTCTGCAAGCCGTTGATATCGCCCGTGCGGTAAGCGCTATGAATGCCTTGATGGCCTCGTGCCTCTCACACCGCACCTCCTCGGCCTCTGGCTTTGCAGCGATTTGCGTCGTCAAGCGAAGTTGGCCTCCGGGACGAGGCCATTTGATCCTTCGTCGTCCGGCTCGGCGTCGCTACTGGATTGCCTCGTCCATCGGTTGCTTGACCGGTTACTTCTGCCGGAACGACTGATTGAATGACATCGCGAGCGGCCCGACGATGTAATCAAACGCGGTTCGCTGGACGGTCGGGATCATAACGGTCGCCGGCATGCCAGGGTACAGGCGAATGTTCGGCATGTCCGCCAACTCACTCTGATCAATCCGGACAAAGGCCGTGTAGTACGGCGCATTTGTCTTGGGATCAGTGAGGCGGTCAGCCGAAACCTGAATGACGTCGCCGTGAATGATCGGGACGATGCGCTGCTTGTAGGCAGTGAGATGGACTTCGGCGCGCATATTGGGATGTACGTCGCTGATGTCCTCCACCGCAACCTGGGCTTCGATGGTGAGTGCGTCCTCGGCCGGTACGATGTCGAGGATCTTGTCGCCGCGCTGGATGACGCTGCCGACGGCGAACACGGTCAATCCCACGACCCGGCCGGTATAGGGCGCCCGAATTTCCATGCGACCCAGGACCGACTTTGCACTCAACGCCTTCGGAATGACCTCGAGCAATCTGGCCTGCGTGTCACGCAAGTCCTTGGTGACATCTGTCATCCGATCATTGTCGAGTTGGGCGATCTGCTGCTCTTGCTCGGCGATGGCCTGTCGGGCCTTCGCGATACCGGCTTTTGTATCGGCAATCTGGCCTTCCAAACCGTACGCCGTCCGCTCCAGCTGGAGAATTCGCGGACGCGCAATCAGGCCCCGTTCGACCAACGGCGCAAGATCCTTTGCCTCGTTGCGGACCGAGTTGATCTGATCGGTGAAGGCCTTGACCTGTGCCTCGGCGCCCACAATCTGTGACCCAAGCTGGTTGATCTTCTCGCGAATGACGCTTCGTTGCCCGTCAAGCGATGCTCGCCGACTGTCGAACTGATTGAGCTGACCGGTCCATACGCTCTTAAAGTAGCGGTCATCAGAGCGCGCCCTCAAATCGGCCGGCATGGCCAGCTCGGATCCATGATCGAGCTCCGTCAGGAGCCGTACTTCCGTTGCACGAAGCACGGCATATTGTTGTGTGAGCACCTCATACTCGGCACGGACCTGCGTATCGTCCAAAACGATCAGGAGGTCGCCTGCCAGCACCCGCTCCCCTTCTCGGACATGCAGTTCCCTGACAATGCCGCCATCGAGGTGCTGAACGCTCTTGCGGTTGCCGTCGACCTTTACGATAGCATTTGCAACCACGGCGCCGTTGAGTGGTGCCGTCAGCGCCCAGGTGCCGAATCCGCCGAAAAAGATGGCGATGATCAGCCATCCCGCGAGTGCTACGCGACGAATCGAGTCGCTCGGTGCACCGCTCCTGAGTTGATCAGTCGTCGAGCTCGGCGCTAATGCGCGTGGTTTCGACCAGCTTGTAAACTCCATCAGCGCCATGACCATGTCCTAACCCGTCGTCTCGCGGACCGTGTGGATCGGTACGGGCCTCGTCAGACGGGCCAGGATCTCGGCGCGCGGTCCGAACATCTCGACGACGCCTTCACGCAGCACCAGGATCTTGTCAGCCACGCCGATGGTGGCCGGCCGATGGGAGATAATCACCACCGTCGTGCCGCGCTTCTTGAGTTGAAGAATGCAATCGGCGAGCGCGGCGTCTCCTTCGGCGTCGAGATTGGAGCTCGGCTCGTCGAGCACGAGAAGGCTCGGATTGGCGAAGATGGCGCGGGCAAGACCAATACGCTGACGATAACCGCCCGAGAGTATGGCGCCGCCTTCTCCCACCTGCGTATCGTAGCCATCCGGCAGGCGCAGGATCATCTCGTGCACGTCCGCCATCCGCGCCGCCAGAATCACCTCCCTGTCTTCGCCCTCCTGGAATCGGCTGATGTTGACGGCAACAGTGTCAGCAAACAGCTCAATATCCTGGGGGAGATAACCGATATGCTGGCCGAGTGACGTCTTGATCCAGCTCGAGACGTCCGCCCCGTCCAGTCGCACCGCGCCAGCAGATGGCGCAAGCACACCGACCAGATGACGCGAAAGCGTGGATTTCCCGGCGCCCGAAGGACCAATGATGCCCAGTACTTCGCCCGGCTCGATTGCGAACGATACCCCGCGCAGGATGGGCTTCGAACCAAACGGCGGCACATAGGAGAGCCCCTCGACCGAGAGTCGGCCCTGCGGGCGCGGCAGCGTCAAACCGACCTCCCGTTGGGGATCGGCTTTCAAGAGCTCGCGGATGCGCAGGAATGCTCCACGAGCAGATACAAGATTGCGCCAAGATCCAACGATCTGCTCTACCGGCTGCAGGGCTCTTCCGAGCAGAATGCTCGCGGCGAACATGGCGCCGACGGTTGCAAGTCGCTCGATCACGAGATAAGCGCCGAGGCCAAGTATCATCGACTGCATGGCAAGCCGCAGAAAACGGATGATGCTCTGCATGGTGGCGGCGCGATCGCTCGCAGAGACCTGCCGTTCAAGCATGCGGGTGCGATCACGGGCCCAACGCCTCAGCAGCCCTTCGGTCATGCCCATCGCCCGCACCACTTCGGTATTGCGCAGGCTCATCTCGGTAAAGCTATAGCTCCGGGAAGCCGCCTCGCCGGCCTCCGTCAACGGCAGCTTGACCCGCCACTCGTTAAACAGGGCCATAAGAATCAGCAAGATGGAGCAGCCCAATGCGAACGCCCCCAGGAACGGGTGCAGCACAAAAATCACGGCAATGTAGATCGGCGCCCAGGGCAGATCGAAGATCGCATGGATCCCCATGCCGGTGACGAACTGGCGGAAGGTGTCGAAATCGCGCAGCAGCTGGCTGCGCGCGCCGCCGGCGCCAGCGGAGCGATGAATGATCGCCGTCATCACGCGCGCCGCGATCGTCTGGTCGAGGCGAATGCTGGCGCGGGTCAGCACGCGGGCGCGTACGGCATCCAGCCCTGCCAGCGCCAGAAACGCCATCAACAGCGCGATCGTGAGCATCAGCAGCGTGATCTCGCTGGCGCTTGAGATCACCCGGTCATAGACCTGCAGCATGTAGAGCGGCCCGGCCAGGTAAAGCAGATTGATCGCCAAGCTGAAGATCGCGGCAGTGACGAAATAGCCCCGGCAGCTTTGCAGCAAACGCCGGAGTTCGTCGGGTCTTTTGAACGGAGTACTCACACAGATCAGCGGAAAATCCGCCCCTCTTCAAAATCACGCCGTAATCCAAAGTCAGGGCCGCAACATTCGCCCCGACCCATTTCCTCGCAGCGCATCAGGCCAGATGGTCGTGGTAGCTGATGAGCGTTCCCGTGTTCTTGTCTGCCTCGGTTTGGAAGCCCGCGGGGTCGTACTGGCCCAACAGGGTAATATTGGCGGTATGGACTCCGTCGGTCACCGACAGGGTTCCTCCAGCACCAGCCTGATTTGCGACATAGCTCGCGGTCGTGCCGGCCCCGAATGCCACATCGAGGAGATCCAGGTGGTCATCCCCGTTAAATCCGGACACGACCCCGCTAAAGTCGAAGGAGTCATGGAGCACGATTGTCCCGGTCGCTTGGGCATCAAGCGCTACATTCGCAGATGAGGCCGCTCCGAATTCGAGTGTGGCCGAACCGCTAATCTGAGCCGTTCCGTTACCGCTGACATTGCCATCGATTGTGACGTTGCCGCCATTGGCCCACAACACGCCGGTGTTGATGAGGTCGCTGTGGACCTCCAGTCCACCGGTTCCGGTTGCCTCGAGCGTGCCGGGGTTGGTGACGGCGTTAGCTCCGGTATCGATGTCGAGTGCATTGGTGCCGGTGGCGATGATCGTGCCTTCATTGACCAGCCCCATCACCCCATCGCCGAGGTGGCCGGCACCGGAGATCGTGTTGTCCACGTTCGTCAGCGTGACGTCGGAGACCGTTCCGGTGATCACGTTCTCGCTGCTGTCCGAAAGGTCGACATGGCCGCCGCCCTGCAGTGTGATGCCATGCTCGATCAGCTGAAGGTCTGTCTCGTCGCCTGTCGAGTTCAACTCCATCGTGCCGGTGTTGTCGATGACACCGGAGAGCGGTAGGATCGCGCCGTCGCTGATCACCATGTGGCCGGCGTTTTCAGTGACCGGCGTTTGATCGAAGACGAAGTCGCTCGCGGTGAGCGATGAGGCGTCGACCCCATTTAGCGTGATCGACTGGCCATCGGCGAGCGTGATCACCGCATTGCCGGCAGCATCGTTGGCCATGTGCGCCTGGATGTCGCCAAAGCCGGTGAAGTTGGCATAACCGATCAGATCGATCTGATCCGAGGCGGCGTCGAAGCTATAGATCACGTCATGACCGATCGGCTGCGAGAACACGAACATGTCGTGGCCGCTCGAGCCGGTCAGGTTGTCGTCGCCTGAGAGCGCGAAGATCGGCGATCCCGGCGCATAGGCTTCGACGTTGTTGGTAACCATGGCGAGCCCGGTACCGCCGCTACCGTCGCTCCAGGTCTGAGACATATGTAACGAAACCGCACCTGCATAACCGACGGAGGCAGTGATCGAGAGTGTCGAGACGTCATTGGTCTGGACGGTCCAGGTGCCATCCCCGTTGTCCGTGCCTTCGCTCAGAGTCCACCCCGAAGGAACACCAGTAATACTCACGCTCACTGCGCCGACGTGATCCGCCGGATTTGTCAGGCCAAGGTTGATGGCTTCGCCGGCTATGCCAGCGGGAGCGAGATGGGCCTGAGTGATGTTAGTCAAGGTGACCCCTACAAGGTCGACCAAGATGTCGTTAGCGGCGTTCTGACCTGTTCCGACCTGCTCAAAAACGTAGCTATGAGCGGTTCCTCCGATATTCGCTACGAACGCAACCGCTGCGCCAGTGCCAGTCGCTATGTCGTTGTTGTGGAGATACTGCACAACCGCTGCGACGTTAGCGGTAGACGTCAGGGTCAGTGCTGACCCAAAGGCATTAGCGTCATCGAATGTGATGATGCCGCTCGTGATGGCATGCGATTTCACCGTTTGACCGGAAATGGTCAACGTGGAGTCAGCGCCGTCAGTGCCGGCGGTATTGGCCGTTACGTTGGTGACCGGCAGATTGAGGATGTCATTGGCGCCGGTCGTAACGAAATCGGTGATTATGTCATAGCCAGAAATTGTACTGACATCTCCCGAGCCCCCAACGGTGCCGAGAGATTGTGTGCTGTTGACGATGAACGTGTCGATACCGCCTCCACCGGTCATCATATCAGCGCCGGCACCTCCGGTAAGGGTGTCGTTGCCCAAACCGCCGGTAAGAGTGTCGTCGCCCGAGCCAGCCTTGAGAATGTCATCACTGTCTCCGCCGATAACGATAAAACCTCCCGACGTGACTGCGCTTGCATCCAAGTTAAGCTTTCCATTGCCACTGATACCAGTCGCATCGACGGTCAGTGTCCCATTATTTTGGAAAGTCGAAAGGAATGTTACGTTGTCGGTATGATTTCCGCTGTTAGTGTCGACTAATTTGAAAACTTCAAAGTTTGTGAGAAAGAGGTTTCCCACGCCGTTACCAAATGTGAATGGTCCAGGGGCGCCACCCGTGACGATAAGCGTGTCCGTGCCGGTTCCGCCTGTGATGTTATCTGTACCGTTCAAGGTCGAATTTGTTCCATTTAGCGTGTTCGTGCCGCTGGCGTAGAAGATGACGTCGGTCGAACTCGTCGTCAGCGTACCCGGGTTGGGGCTCTCCTCGTTGATGGTAACGATGTCGCTATCGCTCAATCCCCCCTGATCCGTCGTAGTGATCGTCAAAGTATCGGCGCCGACGAACGTGTCAGTAGGGTTGTAGAGAAGACCATTCAAGGCGTTGTTGATGTTCGTCACCGTCCCGGAGAAGGTCATGGTGGTGTCGGTCGTACCGTCACCGGTGGTGAACGAGAGGCCGGTGGTACCCGACAGCGTCAGCGTGCCGTGCGCGACCGACAGCGTCACCGTCTCGGTTCCAGCGCCTACGTCAACGTCGGAAATTGAGATCAGTTTGGCGCCATTGAATGTCACGTTGGTATTTTGCACCACCTCCTGCGTACCGGGCACCGTATTCACCGGCGCATCGTTGGCGCCGTTGATGGTGACCGTGAGCACCGCAGTGTCGGTAAGATTGCCCGGGTCCTTGACAGTATAATTGAAGCTGTCGGTAATGGTCTGGCCGCTGTTGAGCGCCTGTACTGCCGAGTCGCTGTCATTCACAAGATAGGTGTAGGAGCCGTTGGCGTTGAGCGTCAGCGTGCCGTGTGCGCCCACCAGGCCGGAGCCCAGCGTGCCGACCGAGCCGGAGCCTTCGACCGCCCCGGTGCGGACCGCCGATACCACCAGTGATGCGTTGGTGTTGTCGACGTCGGTATCGTTGGCCAGCACATTGCCGGCAGCGTTAGAGCCCGCGGTGCCATTGTTGGTGCCGCCCGCCTCAGTGGCCGAGCCGGTGTCGTTGACGCCCACCGGCGCGTCGTTGACCGGCGTCACATTGATGGTGTCGGTCACGGCCACGCTGTTGGCGGCCCCGTCATTGGTGATGATGGTGACAGTGCGCGCCAGGCCCGACGGGTTGTCGCTGGTGTTGAAGTAGGTCACCGAGTCCAGCGCGGTCTGGTAGTTCGCGACGCTGGATGACCCGGTCAAAGTGAGCATCCCGGTCGCCGCGTTGAACGATCCGGTGATGCCGTTCTGGTTGGTAAAGCCCAGCACATCCTGGCCATTGACGTAATTGCCGGTGATCTGCACCGTCGCCGAGACGAGATTGGCGTTGTCGACGTCGGACACCGTCAGCGCCGGGTCGATCGCGGTGGCGGCGTGGTTTTCCGTGTAGTTCAGCGTGTGACCAGCGACGCCCACCGGCGCGTCGTTGGTGCCGGTGATGGCGAAATTCACCGCCGTGCTGGCGGTGCCAGTGCTGCCGTCCTTGACGTAGACCGTGAAGTTGTCACTGACGCTGGCGCCGCCCGCCAACGCATTGGTGTCGGGGTCGGCGTTGTTGAGCGCGTAGCTCACCAGCCCGGTCGCGCTGGTCAGCGTCGCCGTGCCGTAGATGCCGGTCTTGCTGTAGGTCACCCCGCCGTCGCCGGTCGCCCAGCCACCCGTGGTGGTCATCGCCGTGTTGTCGTAAACCGCGCTGTCGCCGGTGTCCGGATCGGCCTTGGTCTGCGTGATGCTGGCCGACGCCGTTCCCGCCGTGCCAACCCCACTTTCGACCAGCTGAACGCTTTGCGCGCCCGCCGTAACCGTCGGCGCGTCGTTGGTGCCCGTGATCGTGATCACAACGTCCTGGGTCGCGGTCGCGCCCTTGTCGTCCGTCACGGTAACCGTGAAGGTTTCAGTGTGGCTCTCGCCCGCCGCCAGATCCTGGTGGGTGGCGTTGTCCAGCGTGTAGGTCCAGACACCCGTCGCGGCGTTGACCGCAAAGCTGCCATACGTCCCCGTCGCGCCGCCGCTGTAGGCCGCCGTCGCGCCATGGTCGACGTCGCTCGACGTCACCTGACCCGTCGCCGTCAGCGTCGTGTCTTCCTGAACCGAGCCGGCCTGCGCCGAGCTCGTGATCACCGGCGCGTCGTTGGTGCCCGTGATCGTGATCACAACGTCCTGGGTCGCGGTCGCGCCCTTGTCGTCCGTCACGGTAACCGTGAAGGTTTCAGTGTGGCTCTCGCCCGCCGCCAGATCCTGGTGGGTGGCGTTGTCCAGCGTGTAGGTCCAGACACCCGTCGCGGCGTTGACCGCAAAGCTGCCATACGTCCCCGTCGCGCCGCCGCTGTAGGCCGCCGTCGCGCCATGGTCGACGTCGCTCGACGTCACCTGACCCGTCGCCGTCAGCGTCGTGTCTTCCTGAACCGAGCCGGCCTGCGCCGAGCTCGTGATCACCGGCGCGTCGTTGGTGCCCGTGATCGTGACGGTGACGATCTTGTCGACCGTCGAGGTGCCGTCAAACAGATGGACCGTGAAGGTCTCGGTCTTGGTCTGGCCCTGCGCCAGATATTGGATCGCGCTGTCGGCAACCGAGTAGTTCCAGGTGATCACCCCGCCGGTGCCGGTGGTGTGCGAGTCGTCGGTGGTGACCGACGCCGTCAGCATCCCGAGCGCCCCGGCCGACGGAGTCACACTGGTGACGCTGTGGGTGTCGGAAAGGTCGACGTCGCTGAACGACAGCGTGCCGCTCGCCGTCTCGCTGGTCGGATGGGCGTCCTCAGTCACCGCGCCGCTGGCGCTATTGCCGGCGCCAACCGTGATCACCGCATTGTCGTTGGTGCCGGTGATGGTCACCGTCACCGTCTGGGTAGCCGTCGAGCCGTGGCCGTCGTTGACGGTCACCACGAAGCTCTCGGTGAAGCTCTGACCTGCGGCTAGATACTGGGCGGCCGAATTGTTAAGCGCATAGTGCCACTGCACCGAGCCGTTGGCGGCATTGGGCGCCTCGTTGACAGGGTCGAGCGAGAAAGTGCCGAGTGAAGTGGTGTTAGAAGAAGCTGCTGCGAACGAGGCCGAATGCGTGTCGTTGAGATCGGCGTCGTTGAAACTGATAGTGCCGGCCGCGCTCTGCGAATCCGAGACATCGGGTGTGGCATTCGCGTCTTCGACCACCGAGCCGCTCTGCGGACTCGATGTGATGAAGACCGAGTCGTTTGCCCCATTGAACTGGAGTGTCACGGTCGCCCAACTGAGCGTGCCATTGCCCAGCTGGATCGCGTAGGTGAACGTGTCAGTCAGCGTTTGCCCGGTCGCCAGCGCCTGAAGCTGAACGTTGATGTCGCCCTTGTCATAATGAACGGTGCCGTCCGCTTCGATCCAGATGCGTGCACCGAGGGCGCTGCGGTCACCGGTTGCGGCCATTCCGGCGGCATCGCTGCTGTACGCTACATCTTTGACCAGTAAGTCCGCTGGTGCGTAGTTTTTGGTGGACGCGGAGGAGCTCATTCCATCGTCCAGGGAGAACAGCGTCTTGGCCGCGCCCCCAAGATCATTTGCCAGCACGTTCAAGATGAGAATGTTGCTGGCGTCTTCCGCAAACGAGAAAATGTCCGTGTTGGCTTGCGGAGTATTGCCGAACGAAACTGTGCTGCCGCCGCCCGTTGCCTGCGTCGCCATAGCTTAAATCCTCTGGATGATGCGCCGTCCGCATTCGCGGACCGGCACAAATTGCACAATGGCGCGGGGATGATCGGCCGTTGCCTTGCCTATGCTGCTGAAGAAAGATGCCGAGCTACTCAGCATCCCTATCGTCCTGCTCAGCGCTTCGTGCCGCTCAAGCCTGTTTAGGGCTAGAGCCGCTCCGAGCTTGCGAGCGAATGTCGTGTGCACGGTCGAGCGCCCGACAGCTGCCATGTTTGCAAACCGCAAACTTGGCTGGATCGAAAAATCGAAAATTGACGGAGAAGAATTCGAAATTTCCCGCGCCCGAGTGAACATTGCTACAAAATGCGTGCACGTCATTCGCAACCTCGCCTGCCAATGCAGAGCAGAGAGCGTCGCCGCAAAATCAATTCACGCAAATTGGTAGCGCTCGCTCGAACGGCGATAGGTCCGCCGACCGCAGCTCCATCAACTGCTGCCAAGTTACGCGAAAGATCTAGCGGTATCCCCCTTGCCCATCGTGGCCAGTGCTTGGCCGCCACGTTTGGCAATTATTGATTTTGCAATATTCGCCACTTCAGAAGCGACCACCGTGGCCAAGAAGCGTCACGATCATCCACTCCCCGATTAAATCGAGCCTATTTTAAATTAAAGCGCCAGTCTATTTATTTATTTATACGCCGCATTTAATGATTAATGCATGAAAATCAAGAAGAAGGAGGCTCTTGCGCCACTCCTTGCGAGGCGACCCCGGAATTTTACGGCTTTTACCCTGATGCACTCCGTCCGCGAGATGGTCATTGCTTCGCGTAGATCGACAGTCGCAGGGAGCCAACTGGAGCCAAACTCAGCCCTATCTGCGAAGACGAGGCATGAAAGCAACAGCCTCGCAATGCGTCGCGCGTGATTATTAACTTACGCACCCGACGCGCTCCAGGTCCGCCCGCCGTGACGCGGCGAATTTGGCTTTCGGCGAATTTGGCTTTCAATGTGATGCTGGTCATCCTCATGGAGGGCGGCAGCCGTCATTGTCGCCGGGGGCCCACGTTCCAGAGTGTGAGACCATCGGCGGGACTCAAGGGTGGCGCGCTCCTAGAGCGAGGCGCGTAGCCAGACCGCTGACGCAACCCAACTGCTGGGTTATCGCTCGGTAGCCGACGCACGTGCCCTGGAGGGCGGCGAGGAGTCCTCGGCTGGGATTTCTGACATTGCGATGCTCGCGCATGAAGCTTCGCATCTCGTGCTGCCGTCCCGTTGCAGTCTCGTTGGCTTTACCGCGCAGCGGGGGTCGGCGAGCAAGCATTCGAAATCCATGTGAAGCTTAAACCGAAAGCAGTTCCCGGTCGGCTTACAAATGGAACCAAATTGACCGCCATTAAATGAGAAATTTGATTATGTCATATAATCACGATGACTCCATCGCAAAAACAAAAAATATGTTGGGGGAAAACATGGGAGGTTGAAATGGAAGCTGCCCGCCGCCTGCGTGCAATGGCGCTGCTGTGCCGACAGACTGCCGCACTCCAACCTGAGAGAAGCTGGAAACTGCTTGCAGAGGCAGAGTACTGGGAGCATCTGGCGGCTGCGGCTTCAGCTCATTGAGCTTCGGTGGAGTATTCTTTAGCTTTCGCTTTTCGTCGACTTCTTACTTCAAATCATTTCTGAGGCATGTGATGTCGAGTACGCGTCAGATTTTTTCTAGTGCTGTTCTGAATGAACGGCACCAGGCGCTTCTGGAGGAGCTTAGAGAGGTGGAAAAGCTTCGAAGTAAGCTCCGACATGTAGAAGCAAGAACAAGAAGAAAGCGTACCAAAGCGAGCGGCAGAGCAAGAGCCGTTTAGAGACGGCCGGGACCGCAGTAGCGAGCCCCGGTGACGACGTCGCTGCGACATGTCGGCAACCAGCCAGGCCGCGGTGCCTCACAATGCTCGAACTAACTCGGCGGCGAGACCGGCCGTCTATTCAGGATCGCGCGTTAGCTCCGACCTTCATTCGACGTTGCACTTCGGAACACAGCAACGAGTCGATCGCCTTGCCAAAGCTCAACGTCGTGCTCGTC
>NZ_JADPIQ010000130.1:0-1022 GCF_023073015.1 Bradyrhizobium sp. 87 | reverse complement strand
CCATCGAGCAGATACACACGCGTGTTCGCAATCGGACGGCCGATATGCGGCACTGCGTTTTCGATGGAGAGCCGTCCCGAGGTCGCCACGACCGTAGCTTCAGTAGGGCCATAGTTGTTTATCAGCTTTAAAGGCGGTGTTAGAGACGCGGGCATACGGTGGAGACGATCACCGCCAACAAGCAAGTACTCCAATGTGGGATTTACCAGCTTGTCTTCCAACGCGATTGTGGCCAGCGGCGTGATCAGAAAGGCGACTTCGAGCGATTGATCACGCCACCATTCTAGCAGGCGGAGCGAATCTCCCGCTGCCGCTCTGGGAGGTAGAAGCAATGTGCTGCCGTTGTATAACGCAGTCCATAGCTCCCAAGTGCTGGCATCGAATGCTAGTCCGGCAGTGAGTGCGCAACAGGTTTCTGGTTGAAGACAAAACGTTTGCACATGCCAAGCTATCAGATTGACTAATCCGCGATGCTCGACCATGACGCCTTTTGGGGTGCCGGTAGATCCCGAGGTGTAGATCACATAGGCGAGATGGCGCGAGGTCAGGCCAAGCGCACGCGGGTCGGGATCCGAGGCCGGCAGCTTCGCCCAGGCCGATGTCGCCGTCTCGAGATCGACCACCGTCAGATCGGCCAGCGCATCGGCGCCCAGCGCGGATCGTCCCGCAGCATCGGCCAGCAACAGTTGCGGCTGCGCATCCTCAAGAACCTGCTTGAGCCGTGCGCACGGATAGGCCGGATCCAACGGCAGATAGGCTCCACCCGCCTTGAGGATTGCAAGCAGCCCCACCACCATCGCCACGCCGCGCTCAAGGCAGATCGCCACAGGCTGGTCCGGCTTCACCCCGAGCCCGATCAGATGATGCGCCAGCCGGTTCGCCCGTGCATTGAGCTCGCCATAGCTCAAGCGCTCGTCCGCATGGACCACCGCCACCGCATCCGGCGTCTTGGCGACCTGCGCCTCGAACAGCTCATGGATGCACCGCTCTGACGGATACGCCGCCGCCGTGCGGTTCAGTTC
>NZ_JADPIQ010000083.1:0-90938 GCF_023073015.1 Bradyrhizobium sp. 87 | reverse complement strand
CATCCGCGCCGCCGGGTCGGTTCCGGCCGGACGACAAACTGCTCGCGTTCCTTGAAGGGCTCTGATTATGCCGAACAGCCGCATGGCCAACACCGGGATATCCAGCCTACAACAGAGGCCATGCGGCATAATCTGGATCGCGGCATTATGCGCCAGCTCGTGGAGGGCCGTTCGATGCCAATTGATTGGTTCAAAATAGGCCTGCGGAGGCGGCACCTGCACATAGTCTTCCGTCGGCATATAGAAGGCACGGTTGCCGCCGATGCGGAAGTCGATGCCGGTCGCCTTGATCAGGTATTCCACCTGCGGCTCGATCAGGCCTGGCGGCGGAGGTGGCGCCGTTTTTGCGATCTCTGGCGGCAGGCCGTCACATTGATCGCTGTTGAAGACCGTGAAGCGCTTGAGGAACGGAATGCCCTGCGCTTCCTCACCGGTCTCATGTGCGCGGCGTTTTTCGTCCACCGGCACGAAGCGGTCGGCGTAGACGACGGTCGTGCCGCGCTCGCCCTTGCGGACGTGACCACCGAGCGACAGCGCCTGGCGGAAGGTAAGCCAGCTCTGCCCTGTAAATCCGTGTTCGGTCGCGGCACCCCAGAGAAATAAAATGTTAATGCCGCTGTATTGACGGCCGGATGCTGCGCTTTTCGGCATGGCCAAAGGCGCCTTCGCCGCCGCCGTGCCCCAAGGCTGCACCCACGGCACTCGGCCAGCCTCCAGCTCGGCGATGATCTTGTTGGTGACGTCGTCATAAAGGCTTGCCCGGTCCTCACCGGTGCGCGCCCGAAGATAGTGTCTGGACATCGCGGGTCTCCGCGACGGGGACCGCGAGCCTCTCTCGCAGCCTGTAACCCGTCATGGCAAAACCCGGCCGACACTCTGACTCTCTCCTCCTAATTGAGAGAATGCGAAATCTGTAACGCAGCCCGCCTTCCATCGTATCTTCATGGAAATTGAGTTGAGCTACCGGGGCCGGAGGCCCCACCAGGCGTGCGCCAGGGGCGTATCGCCCTATGGAAAATGGCACCCGGAGAGCGTGAGCATAGCGACCCGAAGGGGCACGCGGATCCGAGTGCAGCGACGAGACCGGTTTAATAGCGGCACCCGGGAACGGGGCAGTGATAGCGATCGCCGCAAGGCGAGCCCCTTTTCCGAGTGCCCCCAGCGAGGAGCTCCGCTATCCCTGCGCGAGGGATCGAAGCCGGATGGCCGAGACGCAGCGCGGCTCGGTTCACAAGAGCCCGTTGCGGCGCAGCCGCACGCGCAAACGGGAGAACTCGCCAGGGCTTGACCAGAGGACCTCGTTTCGTCGCGTGAATTCGTCGGCGCGTCGAAAAATACCTTAGTCCCTATTTACCCATCCCGGCGCAGTTCGGGGCATTCGGCCTTGCATTGTCCATCCGGCTCAAGCGCGTCGCGATATGCAAATATTCAGTCCTAATACGTGAGTGACAATTGAACCATTTGAACAATGGCCGGCCGAGCAGTGCTCACCCCAGCAACCATAGCCTGCTTAGTCCAACCCACACGTTCAAATTCCGACGTTCGAAAGCGATCCGAAGGCTTCGATACAAGTCTCCCATCGGACCTGTCGGATTGACTATTGACCTATCATCCAAAGCAGCTGCCTGCGGGATACCGGCCCCTGCCAACGGAGCGCCGCAACTGTTCCCCTTTTCTTTCGCGAGCGACATTGGCTTTCTTGGAGAACTACACACCAAAGGCTTCCTTTTCGCACGCCAATCCAGCCTTTTCCCGCCCGGCCGCGCTTCGCAGTAGAGGTGCAAACTCATTGGCCGTAACACTCCGCTTAATCCGCAATCCGAACTCTCGCTCCCCCGACCAGGGGCGAAGAGCAATCTGGATCGACCAGATCCCGTCTCGTTCGTCAGTGAAATCAGCACATGTTACACCACGGGCATTCAGCAGTGAGATCAAACCGCTTAGTCTCGCCGCGCACCGCACTACCTGCCCGCTACCCTCTCGCTGGAACCTGGCCCACGATGATGAGAGCGGACATGGCCGCCGCTTACCTTGACTTTGGAGACACAAGCGAACTCATGCGCGCGATCAGCCGAGGAGACGCACCCCCACCAATCGGCTTTCGCGGAACAAGGCGCCTGCGCCAGCCAGTTTGGTCGAAGGCGACTATGGATCACTTCGCAGCATCGATCGGAAAAGGAGATCTTAAGCAGGGGGAAGATCTTTTATGCCTGGTGTGATATCGCTTGGGAAGGCACCGCGTCTGCCTCGGTATTGTCGCCGCAAAATATTGGCGAAGAATAGAATAGCCTACTATTTTGAACCCCCAACCTGGGCTCGCCGACAGGGCTGCGATTTAAACCCTGAAGCTCTGGGCTGCGATTACGCAAGTGCCGTCGAGCGGGTAGAGAAAGTTCTCTTGCCGGCGTTCGACAGTTGGCACTCACGGGGTCTAAGCGACATCGCGCCGGCGACTATCGAACCCGGCACGTTCGATTGGCTCGTCGGCGTCTTCCAAGCTCACCAGAAGTGGACAGAAATCGAAAGCACTACACAGCGGCACTACACAAAAAGTCTCGCACTGTTCGCCAATCACGAGCTGAAAGATGGAAGTCGCGTTGGGTCTAAGCAGCTTTCCGATTTCACCAAGGCGTTCGTCGACGCAGTTTATCGAAAATTATTGTTCGTGACGAAAGTCGATAACAGTGGAGAGGTCGTCGTTCGCGAGCGCCGTCGCTATGTAAATATGGCTATGGCGTCCTGCCGCCGGGCTTGGTTCGTTGGTCAGCGTGCTCAAGAAAGGATCGTACCAGCGACCAATCCGTTTTCGCGGATGGGATTAAGATCTCATCCGCCTGGGCGGCCGATAGAGCCCACACCGACCGCAACTTGGGATGAACTCGTCGCCTTCAGAGCTGCCGCGAGAAGACTTGATTACCGCTCGATCGCAACAGCTGCTCTACTGTCGTGGGAGTGGCTGCAACGAGAGCAGCACGTCTTTGGCGCCTTCGACATTTCGCATTATCGCCCCATCGAGCGGCCAAATAGCGTCAGAATCGTGCATCCGAAGAATGGAGAGGAGGCCTGGTGGCCCCTAACGGACGAAACCGGCACCCCTCTCTTTCCTGAGCTTATGGAGGAACTCGACGAGATCAAGAGTACCACCCTCTCCGGTCTGGTATTCCGTCGTGATCATGCGCATCGTCAGTCGGCAATCCCGCTACCATGGATTACCCCACGCAAGGACCTCCGCTATCTCCGTAGTGTGGTAAAAACCATCATCACAGAGGCTGGCCTACGTCAGGAGCTTTCTTTTAGGTCTTTCCGACACGGAGGATTTACCGAGGGCGCCGACAGCGATCTCACGGATGCAGAGTTGCGCGCGGCTGGTCGTCATAGATCAAGTCGCCAACTGCCAACCTACGCCAAGCGTACGGCCAGGCAGTTGATCATTGCCACAAAAAAGCGTCGCGAAGAGCGGACGAGATCTCTCCTTATTCGGCTAAACGCCAATCTCCCCTCGGAATAAAGGCATGTCGGCCGATGGCAGCACGATCAATGCGCTGAAAGGATCGCCTATTTTCCCGTCCACACCGGCTTGCGCTTCTCGCTGAACGCCTTCAGCCCTTCCTTGGCATCCTCGGTCATGGCGAGCAGAGCGATCTGGCTTTCGGTGTAGGCGATGCTCTCGTCGAACGACATCGAGGCGATGGCGCGCATCGCGTATTTGCCGCGACGGATCGCGGTCGGGGATTTGTCGACGATGCGGCCGATCAGCCAGTCCACCTTGGCATCCAGCTCGGCCGTGGGCACGACGTAGTTCAGCAGGCCTGCTGCCAATGCCGCTTTCGCGTCGAACGGCTCCCCGGTCAACGCCCATTCGTTGACGAGGCGCGGTGGCGCGATCGACTGCAACAGGCTCAACACCTGCATCGGGAACACGCCGACCTTCACTTCCGGCAGGCCGAAGATGACGTGATCGGCGGCGACGGCCATGTCGGTCATGCAGAGCAGGCCCATGCCACCTGCCATGCAGACGCCACTGAGGCGCGCGATCGCGGGCTTGGTCGCGTTCTGCGACAAGCGTAGCAGATCGGCATAGTCGACATTCGGCTTCGAATGATCCATCGCGAAAGCCGCGCCGGAGTTCTGCAGGTCCGCACCGGCGCAGAACGCCTTGTCGCCCGCGCCCGTCAGCACGATGACGCGCACGTCCTTGTCGTCATGCGCGTCGCGATAGCCGCGCGTGATGCCAGCGATGACCTCGCCATTCAGCGCATTGCGTTTCTCGGGGCGGTTGATGGTGATCCAGAGCGCCTGCCCGCGCTTCTCGGTGATCACGGCTGTGGTGTCGGTCATGGCGCGCTCGCTTCCTTGGGCTCTCCGTTTTGCAGCCATTTGCGGCAGCTCGGGCCAAAGGTGCAAGGGCAATTTGCGGCGCGGCGCCGCTTTAGCGTCTCGACACAAACTGTAACACGATCGAAGGCATGTTGCGGATCAGGCCGCCACCGCTTTCCTGATCCAGACCTTGTTGTCGTGGAAAGCGGCGCCGCCGATCGGCGCGATGGTGTCCGCGCCCGTCAGCATGTTGATGCCGCGGTTACCGATATGGTTCTTGTTGGGATGAACCGACTCCGCGATCAGCACGCCCCGGCGCACGCCCTCGAACAGCGTGGCGATCAGCGCTGTCTCGCCGCGGGTGTTGCCGAGCGTCACGGCGTCGCCATGGGCGATGTCGAGCGCGGCCGCATCCAGGGGATGGATCATCACGCTCGCCTTGCCCTCGCGCGCCTGGGAGGACGGCGTCTCGTTGAAGGTGGTGTTGAGGAAGCTGCGCGACGGGCTCGTGGCAAGCCGGAACGGATGGGCCTGGTCGGAATGCTCGATCACGGCCCAATGGTCCGGCAGCGACGGCATCTTGTCGAAGTCACCCATCGTCTGGCCGAACGGCGGATGCGCCCAATCCGCTTTGAAATGGAATTTCCTGTCGGCGTGGGCGAATCCGTCGAGATAATGCGACGTGCGGAAATCCGGCTGCAGGTCGCGCCAGAGGTCGGCTTCGAGGCCGGCAATGTCGCCGTGGTCGCTGAGCTTCAGCGTCGCGTCGATCAACTCGCGCGGCGTCAGCTCGAACCCCGGATGACTGGCGCCAAGCCGCGGCGCCAGCGCCTGTAACACCTCGTGGTTGGAGCGGCATTCCCCGGGCGGGTCGATCAGCTTCGGGCCGACCGAGATGTGCTGGTGGCCGCCACCGTAATAGAGATCGTCATGTTCCATGAACATCGTCGCCGGCAGCACGATGTCGGCCATCTCAGCCGTCTCGGTCATGAACTGCTCGTGCACCGCGACGAACAGATCCTCGCGCGCAAACCCCTGCCGCACGAGTGCCTGCTCTGGCGCCACTGTCATCGGGTTGGTGTTCTGGATCAGCAGCGCCTTGACCGGACCCTTGCCGTGCAGAGCCTTGGAATCGCCGGTCAGGATGCGGCCGATCTGCGACTGGTCAAGCGCGCGGATAGCTGGGTCGATGGCGTCGTGGCCTTCGATGATGGCTTCGTTGAAGTGCCACAGCGCGTAATTGTTGAAGAAGGCGCCGCCGCCTTCATATTGCCAGGCGCCGGTCACCGCGGGAATGCAGTTCGCAGCATGCATCTGCGCCGCGCCGTTGCGCGAGCGGGTGAAGCCGTAGCCGAGCCGGAAGAAGGTCCGCTTGGTCTCGCCGACCAGTTTGGCAAAAGCCTCGATCTCCGCCGCCGGCACGCCCGAGATCGCCGACGCCCATTCGGGCGTGCGCGTCTTGAGATGCGCCTCGAGCTCGTCAGGGCAGTCGGCGTACTTGTCCATATAGGCGCGATCGGCATAGCCGTCGCGGAACAGGACATGCATCACGCCGCAAGCGAACGCGCCGTCGGTGCCGGGCCGCAGGATGATCTTGATATCCGCTTGCTTCATGGTCTCGTTGTCGTAGATGTCGACGGCCGCGATCTTGGCGCCACGCTCCTTCCGCGCCCGGGCAGCGTGCGTCATTACGTTGACCTGCGTGTTCACGGGATTGGTGCCCCAGATCACCACCAGATCGGACAGCGCCATCTCGCGCGGATCGACGCCGGCGATCTTGCCGGTGCCGATCGCGAACCCGATGCGGCCGACATTGGCGCAGATGGTCTGATAGAACCGCGAATATTTCTTCACATGGGTGAGGCGGTTGAGACCGTCGCGCATCACCAGCCCCATTGTGCCGGCGTAATAATAGGGCCAGATTGACTCCGCGCCGAATTCGCGCTCGGCCTGGTTGAAGCGATCCGCAATCTCGTCCAGCGCCTCGTCCCAGCTGATCCGCGCAAATTGGCCGGAGCCCTTCGGCCCGGCGCGGCGCATGGGATACGTCACCCGATCGGGATGATGGATACGCTCGGCATAACGGGCGACCTTGGCGCAGACCACGCCGGCCGTATAGGTCTGCTTTTTCGAACCGCGGACACGACCGATGCTGCGCCCCTCGACCACCTCGATGTCGAGGGCACAGGCCGACGGGCAATCATGCGGACAGGTCGAATGGCGGATTTCGATCTTGGCGTGCTGGTTCATGTCCAATTTGGTAACACCAAAATACCTGTCAGCCGAGGGTATTTATCCGGCAACGCCCATGCGATTTGCTCAGACCGCGTGCGCCGCCGGTTCCTGCCGCGACCGCGAAGAGCGGACCCGCCACACCGAAAACCGCCGGATATTCCAGACAACATCGGCCTTGTGAGGCGTCGACAGTCCGCCTCCCCTGCCGCTACAGTGCTTACCAAGAAGAACGACATCAGGGAGGTGGGTGTGACGGCCCGACAATTCATGCTGGCGCTGGCTGCCGGCCTGCTCAGCGCATGCTCCGTAGCACCGTCCCTGGCGCAAGACTATCCCAACCACGCGGTCCGGATCGTCGTGCCCTTCGGCGCCGGCGGGCCGGCCGATGTCGCGGCCCGGCAGATCGGCAATGCGCTCCAGGAGAGTTTTGGGCACCCCTTCGTGATCGAGAACCGCACCGGCGCGGGCGGCGTCATCGGCACGGTCGAAGCGGCGAAGTCGCCCGCCGACGGCTACACGCTGCTGATGATGTCCAACACCCAGACCGCAAACGAATCGCTGCTGACGCCGGACAAGCGCAAATACGAGCTGATGCGCGACCTCGCGCCGATCGCACCGGTGAACTCTTCCGATCTCGTCATCGTGGTGAACCCGCAAGTCGCAGCGAAGACGCTGCAGGAGTTCGTCGCCCTCGCCAAGTCGCAGCCGGGCAAATTGAACTACGCCTCGTCCGGCCAGGGCACGCCCTATCACATGGCCGGCGAGCTATTCAAAGCCATGGCCGGCATCGATCTCGTCCATGTTCCTTACCGCAACAGTGGCGAGGCGCGCAGCGGCGTGATCGGCGGGCAGGTGCAGATGATGATCGACGCGGTGCCGGCGATGGCGCCGAACATCGGCGAGAACCAGGTCCGCGCGCTCGCGACCACCGGCAAGCAGCGCTCAGCCGTGCTGCCGAACGTGCCGACAGCGATCGAGGCGGGCGTATCTGGCTATGAAGCCACGATCTGGCTCGGCCTAATGGCTCCGACCGGCACGCCGAAACCCGTAATCGACAAGCTCAATGCCGCCGTGAACGCAATGGTGAAGCGGCCCGACATCGTCAAACTCTGGACTGCGCAGGGCGCGGTGCCCATGTCGATGACGCCGGAGGAATTCGACAAGTTCCTGCGCGGCGACATCGAGAAATGGGCGGACGTGGTCAAGAAGTTCGACAAGTCCTGAGGCCGTAGCGCGACAATGCCGACCATTCAATTCCAGCTCAACGGCACGGCGGCGGCCGTGGATGCCGATCCGCATCAGACATTGCTCGATGTGCTGCGCGGCCGGCTCGGCGTCACAAGTCCGCATTTCGGCTGCGGGGCCGGCGAGTGCGGCGCCTGCCATGTCATGGTCGGTGATCGCGCGATGGCCTCCTGCGACATGCCGATGTGGTCGGTCGCCAACAAGGAGGTCGTCACGGTGGAAGGCCTCGGCACCGCGGAGCAACCGCATCCGCTGCAACGCGCCTTTATCTCCGAGCAGGCGATGCAATGCGGCTATTGCGTATCGGGAATCCTGATCAGCGCGGCGGCGCTGCTGAAGCGCAATTCGTCGCCGACGGAGGCGGAGGTGAGAACCGCGCTTGATCGCAATCTGTGCCGCTGCGGATCGCACAACCGCATGGTCCGCGCCGTGTTGCGGGCGGCCGCGGAGATGGCGACATCATGAGTGCGCCGTCCCCTGCCCCGACACTGCCGGTTAGCCTTGCGGCCAATCCAAAGCTGTCATCCTGGGTGAAGCTCGTCGGCGACGGCCGTGTGGCGATCTCGCCCGGAAAAGTCGAGATCGGCCAGGGCATCGTCACGGCCCTGGCACAGATCGCAGCCGACGAGCTCGACGTCGATATTGGCCGCATCGAGATGATCCGCGCCTCCACGGCGGCAAGCCCGAACGAGGGCGTCACCTCGGGCAGCCTTTCGATCCAGCAGTCGGGCCGCGCGCTGCGCCACGCCTGTGCCGAGGTGCGCCAGCGCTTCCTCGCCGCGGCATCCGAACGTCTCGGTGTCGATGCATCGCTGCTCGAGATCGATGACGGCACGATCTCGGGCCCCGGCAATGTCAGGACCAGCTATTGGGAGTTGGCCGGCGACGTTTCGCTCGACCGCGACGCCAATGCGGGCGCGACGGCGAAGATTGTCCCCAAGCGCACTGTGGCCGGACATTCGGTCCAGCGCGTCGACATTCCCGACAAGGTGTTGGCACGGCCGCGCTTTATCCATGACTGTCCGCTGCCGGACCTGCTGCACGGACGCGTGCTGCGGCCGGACATCTCGGGCGCCAGGCTGATCGCGCTCGACGAGACGGCGACGCGAGCCGTTCCCGGCCTCGTCGCAATCGTCCGCGACGGCGGCTTTTCCGGCGTGGTTGCCGACAGCGAGGTAGCGGCGGAAGCCGCGCTGAAAGCCTTGCGCAAGGGGGCGACATGGTCGGCCGGCGAGCCGCTGCCGGATGAAAATGATCTGGCCGGGTTCTTGAAGAGCCAGCCGGTCGAGACTGATGTCATCGACAGCAGGACCACTGCGGCAACGATAAAGGAGGCTGCTCGCACCCTCCGCCGGCAATACATCCGTCCCTACATCGCGCACGCTTCGATCGCACCGTCCTGTGCGATGGCCCGATGGGACGGCGATCGTGTCCATGTCTGGACCCACAGCCAGGGCGTCTACCTGCTGCGTGCCGACCTCGCGATCGTGCTCAAGCTGCCGGCAGAAAACATCGTGGTCGAGCACATAGAAGGCGCGGGCTGCTACGGACATAATGCCGCCGACGACGTCGCGCTGGATGCCGTGCTGCTGGCGAAGGCTGCCGGCGGCCGTCCGGTGCGGGTACAATGGTCGCGCCACGACGAGATGGCCCACGCACCGTTCGGCGCGGCGATGGCGATCGAGATCGAGGCCGATCTCGATGCGGACAACGAGATCGTCGGTTGGCGCCACGCGATCTGGAGCAACGGCCACGCGGCGCGGCCGGGGCGCGCGGCGCAGCCCGCGCTGCTCGCCGCAACCGAGATCACGAACCCCTACCGGCGCTTGATCTCGACCAATCCGCCCCCAGCCAATGGCGGCGGCGGCGACCGCAACTCCGTTCCGCTCTACGACCTCCCGTCCTGGACGGTCACGAGCCACCGGCTGCTGACGATGCCGGTGCGGACCTCGGCGCTGCGCACACTCGGCGGACAAGGCAATGTGTTCGCCATCGAGTCCCTGCTCGACGAGGTCGCCGCCCTGCGCGGCGAAGACCCGATCGCGTTCCGCTTGCGCCATCTGCGCGACGAACGCGCGAAGGACGTCATCCGGGCGGCGGCACGACGCGCGCAGTGGAAACCGGAGAAGCAGGCCGGCATCGGTCATGGCGTGGGCTTCGCCCGCTACAAGAATACGGGGGCCTATTGCGCCGCCATTGCGGAGGCCGAAGGCACTGAAGACATCCGCGTCAAGCGGCTGACGCTGGCGGTCGATGTCGGCGAGGCCATCAACCCGGACGGCGTCATCAACCAGATCGAGGGCGGCGCGATCCAGGCGACGAGCTGGGTGCTGAAGGAGCGCGTCCGCTTCGACCGCACGCGCGTCACATCGACGTCCTGGACCGACTATCCGATCCTCACCTTCAGCGAGGTGCCAATGGTGGATGTCGAGATCGTGCAGCGGCCGGAGATCGAGCCCGTCGGCGCCGGCGAGGCCGCCCACGGCCCGGTGACGGCCGCGATCGCAAATGCCGTTTACGATTCCCTCGGCGTGCGCGTGCGCGACCTGCCGATCACCCGCGACAAGATCATTGCAGCCATGGAGCTGGCATCGTGACGACACTGAGCATTTTGAGCGGAGGCGCGGCGCAAGGCCTGGTGCGCGGCCTCAGCGATCCCTTCAAGACGCAGACCGGCTTCGGCATCGACGGCAAGTTCGGCGCGGTCGGCATCATGGCCGACAAGCTGCGCGCGGGGACGGCGGCCGATCTGGTGATCCTGACGCAGGCGCTGCTTGCAAAGCTTGCCGAAGAGCAGCTCGTCAGTCCCGCCTCGATCTCGGATGTCGGGCGAGTCGAAACCGCGCTGGCGGTCCGCAGCCGCGATCCCAGGGTGACAGTGAAGACTGAAGCCGATCTGCGCGAAGTATTGCGCAGCGCCGATGCGATCTACGTCCCGGACACGAAAGCCTCGACCGCCGGACAGCATGTCGCAAAGGTCCTGGATCAGCTCGGCATCGCCTACGAGGTCGCCTCGCACCTCAAGATCTTTTCCAACGGCGCGACCGCGATGCGGGAGCTTGCGGCATCCAGCGCCGCGCATCCGATCGGCTGCACCCAGGCCACCGAAATCATCGCGACCGACGGCATCGCACTGTCAGGAGCGCTGCCGCCGGGCTGCGAGCTCGTGACGATGTACACGGCCGGCGTGACCACGCGGGCCGCACATCCGCAAGAGGCGGCCGCGCTGATCGCGTTGCTGACCGGCGCAAACCGCAAGGGGCTTCGCCAGCGCGCCGGCTTCACCGGGTAGGTAAGCGCCCTACGTGTGCAACTGGGTGAGGCCGGTCGGCGGCCCGTCGACGGCAGTCCAGCCGCCATCGACGAACAGCGTGCTGCCGCTGACATAGCTCGCGGCGTCCGAGGCGAGATAGGCGACGGCGGTCGCGACCTCGTCGGCGCTGCTCCAGCGGTTGAACACGGTGTGGCCGGCATAGAGATTGTAGATGTCGGGACGCTGCTTGAACGGGCCGGTCAGCGCGGTCTCGGCGATGCTCGGCGCGATCGCGTTAACGCGCACGCCGGAGCGTCCAACCTCGGAAGCAAAGCCCTTCACCAGCAGGCCGATCGCCGCCTTGGTCGAGCCGTAGACGCCGAGGCCCGGCTCGATCGTCACCGCCCGCACTGAGGAGCAGGCAATGATGCTGCCGCCCTTCTGCTCGACCATGATGCGGCCGAAGGCCTGGAAGAACCAGACCGTGCCCTTGATATTGAGGTTGAGGACGCGGTCGAGATCCTCCTCGGTGTAATCGAGGATGGTCTTGCGGATATTGAGCCCGGGCGTCGTCACCGCGATGTCGAGCCGCGAAAATTTCTGCATCACGGTCTTGGCCAGCGCATTGACGTCCGCAGCGCTCGCGGCGTCACACCCAGCCGCTTCGGCCCAGCCGCCCTTCTCACGAATGCCGGCGGCAGTTGCTTCGGCGGCGTCAAGCGCACGATCGGCGCAGACGACACGGGCGCCGAGCCCAGCCAGCGCCTCGGCCGACGACTTGCCGATGCCGGAGGCGGCGCCGAGCACCACGGCCGTCTTGCCGGTGAGATCGAAGAGCTTGCGATAGTCAGTCACGGATAGATTCTCCTGTATTGCTGCTATCCCTTGTAGCCCATCAGCAGGCGCGGCAGCCACAGCGAGAAGGCGGGGACGTAGGTCACGAACATTAGAGCTGCGATCAGGGCGGCGTAGAACGGCAGGATGGTGCGCATCACCGCGCCCACCGAGATGCCGCCGATGGCGCAGCCCACGAACTGCGTGGTCCCGACCGGCGGGGTGTTCAGCCCGAGCGCGCAGTTGATCAGCATCAACATACCGAACTGCACCGGATCCATGCCCGCCTTCATCGCGATCGGCAGGAAGATCGGCGTGCAGATCAGGATGGTCGCCGCCATGTCCATGAACGTGCCCAGCACGAACAGGATGACGTTGATGAGCAGGAAGATGACCCAGGGCTGCGTCGAGACCTTGCTCATCATCTCGCCGGCGAAGTCGGCGACCTCATAAAGCCCCATCAAATACTGGAACATGGTGGAGACGCCGATCAGCAGCAGCACCACGCCCGTGGTCTTCACCGCCTTGGCCGCGGCGCGCAGGAAGTTCGGCAAGGTCATGGTGCGGTAGATGAAGAACGTCAGCAGGATCGTGTAGGTGACCGCGACGGCTGCGGATTCGGTGGCCGTGAACACGCCGGACAGGATGCCCGCCAGGATGATCCCGACGATCAGAAGGCCGGGCAGAGCGGCTGCGAGCGAGCGAAAAACCGCGGGCCAGCCCGGGAACTTGCCGGCCGGATAGCCTCGCTTCACCGCGACCGCGTAAGCGGCGACCAGCATGCACACCATCAGCACCAGGGCCGGCAGGAGGCCGGCGGCGATCAGCGCGCCGATCGAGACCTTGCCGCCGGCGGCGAGCGCATAGATGATCATGTTGTGACTGGTCGGCATCAGTGCTCCGACCAGCGAGGCATGGGTGGTGACGTTGACGGCGTAGTCGGTGTCGAAACCTTCCTTCTTCATCATGGGGATCATCACCGCCCCCATCGCCGACACGTCGGCCACGGGCGAGCCGGAGACGCCGCCGAACAGCGTGCAGGCGACCACGTTCGACATGCCGAGCCCGCCGCGGATGTGTCCGACGAGATTCTTGGCAAGCTGCACGATCTTGTCGGCGACGCCGCCATGCAGCATCAGCTCACCGCTGAAGACGAAGAACGGGATGGCGAGGAAGGAGAAGATGTTCATCCCCGACATCATCTGCTGGAAGATGACCGCGACCGGCAGGCCTTCGTAGAGGATGGTGCAAATCGCCGAGAGGCCGATCGCGAAGGCGACCGGGACGCCGAGGACCAGGAAGCCGAAGAAAGTGGCGCCGAGGATGATCAGTTCCATGAGGGGACGACCTCTTCGCCGCGCAGGAGAGCGATGATGTGCTCGATTGAAAAGGAGACGATGAGGACGCCGGAGGCGATCAGCGGCACGTAGCGGATGACTTCGGGCAGCCCGAGATTGGGGATCTTCACGGTTCCGACCGAGGCTCCGAGGATCCAGCCGTTATAGGCCATCGCGACGCCGAAGCCGGCGACCAGGACGTGGATGACAAGCTCGATCTTCTCCCGCGCGCGATCCGGCAGCATCACCAGCAAACTGTCCATGCCGATATGCCCGGCATCGCGCACGCCGACGGCGGCGCCGATCAACGTGACATACAGGATCAGAACCAACGCAAGGTTCTCCGTCCAGGTCGGGCTGGAATTGAGCACGTAGCGTCCGAACACCTGGTAGAAGACGATGGTGACGATGACGAGCAGCCCGGTCACCGACAGATACATCCCTAGCCGAGCGACGGGAGCATTGATCCGGGACAGCAAGCCGGTGGACGGGCGTCCGGCTACGTCCAGTTCGTGGTCTGCGACGTGAGGGTCTGTCATCCAAGTCTCCTTGCAAGTCTCCTTGCGCGCATCCAATGCGTCGGTCAGGCGTCGCCAGTCGGCAACGCCGGACCGATGCTATGGCCTTACTTCGTGTCCTGGATACGCTTGACGAGGCTCTTCAGCTTCTCGTCACCCGCGAACTTGTCGTACACCGGCTTCATCGCGTCGACGAATTCCGCCTTGTTGGCGATCGTCACGACTTGAACGCCGGCCGCTTCGACCGTCTTGCGGGAGGCCTGCTCGCGTTCGTCCCAGAGCTTGCGCATGACGGGCACCGATTCCTTGGCCGCCTTGCGGACCATCGCCTGGTCCTCCTTGCTCAGCGTGTCCCAGACCGTCTTGGACATCACGAGAACTTCGGGCGCCAGGGAGTGCTCGGTGACGTTGTAGAACTTGGCGGCCTCGAAGTGGCGCGAGGACTCGTAAGAGGGCCAGTTGTTCTCGGCAGCGTCCACCAGACCGGTCTTGAGAGCGGTATAGACCTCGCCATAGGGCATCGGGGTCGGATTGGCCCCGAGGCTCTGGATCATGCCGACCCACAGGTCAGATTGCTGGACGCGAATCTTCAGACCCTTGACGTCCGCAAGCGACTTTATCGGTGCCTTGACGGTGTAGATGGACCGGGCGCCGCTGTCATAATAGGCGAGGCCGATCAGGCCTGCGGGCGCCATGGACGCCAGGATCTCGTCGCCGATTGGCCCGTCAAGGACGGTGCGCATGTGCTGCGTGTCCCGGAAGATGAAGGGCAGGCACAACGCGATTGTTTCCGGCACGAAGTTGTTCAAGGGCGATGCGTTGATCCGCATCATGTCGAGTGCGCCGATCTTGAGCTGCTCGATGGTGTCCTTCTCGGAGCCCAGCGCACCGTTGGGGAACACCTTCACGCCAAGCTTGCCGCCGCTCGCCGCTGCGAGCTGCTTGCCCATGAACTTGACGGCCTCGACGGTCGGATAATCGGCGGGATGGATGTCGGCGGAACGGAAATCGCGTGCGGTCGCCAAGGGGGCTGAGACCGCCAGCAGAGCGGCTGCGACGATGCCGGTGAGTATCTTCATCTGGGCTTCCTCCTGAGGTGATTATATCGTTGGGCAGATGCTGCGGGCCGCCTTGGGTCGCTCCACTTCCGGTGTGAAGTCAAGCGCCATCGTCGTCCCTAGGGCGCGCGGCATTCTCTGTCCAAGCCAAATCCGGCATCGATCAATGCTAGAGTTGCATCGATGGATCAGACCGGCTTTGGGCAGACAGCCGGCTCCTCGTCCAGTTTTTCCGAAATCATATGTCGTCTGACGCTGCAAGCGTTCATGCGCGTTGCTTGACGCCGCCGGTGCGGTCCTCTCAAGATGCTGCGAAGCAAAAGGGACATCCCGAGGAATGCCTATGCCGCGGAAGCTGATCGACATCTCCGTGCCGCTCAGAAACGACGTGACGGCGGATCCGCCGGGCAATCACCCGACGATCCAGTACATCGATCACCAGCAGGGCCTGCCGCGGATGCTGCAGTTCTTCGACGGCCTCACGGCACAGGATCTGCCGGACGGCCAGGGCTGGGCCGTCGAGCAGGTCTCGCTGTCGACCCATAACGGCACGCATCTCGATGCGCCCTGGCACTTCCATCCGACCATGAATCGCGGCGAGCGGTCATGGACGATCGACGAGGTCCCGCTGGAATGGTGTTTTCAGCCCGGCGTGAAGCTCGACTTCCGGCATCTGCCCGACGGCTACGTGGCGAGCGCCGACGACGTCGAGAAGGAGTTGAGGCGGATCGGGCATGCGCTGTCGCCGCTGGAGATCGTCGTCGTCAACACCGGCGCCGGCGCCAGGTTCGGCCAAGCCGATTATGTCAACTCAGGCTGCGGCATGGGCTACGAGGCCACCATGTATCTGCTCGACCGCGGCGTGCGGCTGACCGGCACCGACGGCTGGAGCTGGGACGCACCGTTCGTCCACACCGCGAAGAAATATGCCGAAACGAAAGATGCCGGCCTGATCTGGGAGGGCCACAAGGCGGGGCGGCACATCGGCTATTGCCACCTCGAGAAGCTGCACAATCTCGACCAGCTGCCTTCGACCGGGTTCACCGTCTCGTGCTTTCCGGTGAAGATCGAGCGGGCCTCCGCGGGCTGGACCCGCGCCGTCGCGATCATCGACAGCTAGCTGTCGAGCCCGCTCTCGGCGAGTTCGCGCAAGGCATTAATGTCGAGCACGACGATGGCGCCGTGCTCGAGGCGAACCCAGTTGCGGCCCGCCCAGGCGCGCAATTGCTTGTTGATGCTCTCGCGCGTCATCCCCACCATCTCGCTGATCTCCTGCTGCGTGATGGCGAGCGTGCCGCTGCCGGAGTCGAACTTGCGCTCTTCGGTGAGGCCGAGCAGCGCGCTCGCAAGCCGGCCCGGCAGATTTTGCAGGATCACCTGCTCGACCTGCTGACTGGTCCAGCGCAGGCGCGCGCAGAGCAGCTCGATGAATTTCATTGCGAGCGCCGGCTGGCTCTTCACGAACGGCAGGAAGTCCCGGCGATCGATGATGTAGAGCTCGCAATTGGTGTTGGCGGTCGCATCGGCCGACCTGGGGGCGCCGTCGAGCACCGCGATCTCGCCGAAGATCTCTCCGGGACCGATCAGATTGAGAATGGCGTTACGGCCGTCGGGCGACGACGAGGAAATCTTCACCGTCCCTGTGATCACCGCGAACAGATTGTTGCCGGGATCGCCCTTGGCGGCGATCGTCGCGCCGCGCTTCACCGTGGTGTGCTTGGCGTAACGGCAGAGCTGATCCAGCGCCTCCGGCTCCAGATCCGCAAAGATCGGGTGCTTGCGCAGGACCGATAATTTATTCCCCGCCGCTTGTCGGGGGTCGTCGCCGGTCTTGTCCTGAGGCACGCCACTGGGCTCCTAAGACTGCGAGGCACTGGGGTCCCTGCGTAGTCAGTGTAGCCCAGTTTTTCAACCGGAAAGCATGCGCCCTATTTGAGGCAAACGCGGCGAAAATGCCGCGGTCAGGCGTGAAGCCGGCAGCCGAAGGATGAGCCAACGCGTCCCAGTCGATGCAGAGTTGCAAGTGCGGCACGCCACCTTGCGTTGAGGCGCTGCCAAGCGTCCCGAACTCGCACGGCATAGCCCGCCCCGCGGGCGCCGCAGGATGGGACGGTGATCTCAGAAGCTTCGACGCTTGACGTCCGACTCGGGCCGGCCTGCACTGGTTTGCCGGTCTGCCCAGACCAGAGCCCCGGCGAAGGTGACAAAGATTGCCACGACAATGGTGCTCATAAGCAACGCGTCAGCCGGCATGATGCTCTCCCCTGTGGTTTTGAGCATTATTCGGGGCACCCGGCCGAATGCATTGATCCCGATCAAAATCGAGCCGCGCTGCGTTGGAATCAGGCTGCGGCCAAGGCCTCGACCTTCGCCGGATCGAGCAGGCTGATCCCGCCATGAATGATCTCGATCACGCCGTGGCGCTCCAGCTTGGTGAAGGTGCGGCTGACGGTCTCGATGGTCAGGCCGAGGTAGTCGGCGATGTCCTGGCGGCTCATTGGAAGCGGAACCGTGTCCAACGCCCGCTTCAGGGAGACCAGCCGCTCGCGCCAGCCGAGCAGAAAGGCCGCAACCTTTTCGTCCGCCGAACGGCGGCCGAGCAGGACCATGTGGTCCCGGGCCTGGCTCAGCTCGCGAATCGCCAGCTCGTTGATCCGCCTGAGGAGATGCGGCCGGTCCTCGATGAAACGGCCGAAGGGTGACTTCGCGAACTGGCATACGGTCACCGCGCCGATCGCATCGGCCGAAAAGTTGTGCCTGCCAGAAATATTCATCCCCAGGAAATCGCCGGGCAAGGCAAAGCCCACGATCTGCCGGCGGCCGTCGGGCAGCAGCTTGTACAGCCGCATGACGCCCTCGAGGAGATTGTAGAACGAGGTCGTGATGTCCTCCTCGGAGAACACAGTCTCGCCTGAGGAAAAATGGACCCGCCGGCCGAGATGCTCGAATTCCCGAAGCTCGGCTGCATCCAAAGACGAACAGACCGCTGATGCGCGGACGGCGCAATCGCTGCAGAGCTGCCAGTTCAGCTCAATCGTGACTACGGGCTTCATCGACCGCTCCAAGCGCCGGCTGCCCATCAGGCCCATCCCGCCGCGCAGCTGCATTTTACTGCAGTGCGCCAAAGCCGGTTGACCCAGATCAATTTTGGAGGGAATCCCCGCCCTATTCTTCTCCCAGACTTAAACGGGGTCACTTTACATGCTGCAAGGAATGCTGCGTCACGGCTTGATCGGGTTGCTTCTGATGACGCCTGTCCTGGCTGCCCCGACGGCCGAACAACGCGGCAAGGCCTTTGCGCGAGCCAATTGCGCGCGCTGCCACGCGATCGACCGTGCGTCGAACAGTCCGCTCAAGATCGCACCGCCGCTGCGGACCCTGCACCAGCGCTATCCCATCGAGAGCCTTGGGGAGGCGCTGGCCGAGGGCATCAACACCGGCCACGCCGACATGCCGGCCTTCGAGCTCAGTCCGGACCAGATCCACGATCTCCTGTCCTACCTCAAGACCCTGGAATAGCCGGCGTCACACCGCCTGCACCGTCCAGCCGATCAGCTCCTTCGCGATGCGCGTGAAGGCCGTATCGAACGCTGCGACCGCCATGGCCGGCACAATCTTGTCGAGTTTTTCGCTGGTCTCGACGAGACGCGAGGCGATCACCTTGCCGTTCTTGTCGACGATCCGCGCCGACAGCCCGATCTCGACCCGCGTCTCCCCCTCGGTGGCAATGCGGAAGCGCCTGATGTCGATCAGCAGCTGATAGTCCGCCTGCCCGAGATCGGCCGTGCGCAACGGCGCGTGGGCGATGTCGTAGTTCTCGAAACTGTCGATCAGACGCGCCTGTATCAGCTTGGGAATGCTGTCGGCCCAGAGGAAGTCCGCAAAGCCCGGATTATCGCCGCCCGGCGCGAACAGCATGCGCTGGGTCTGGAGCATGGCGACCGCTGTCGGCTCGGGGATGGCCAGTGACGCCGAGAGCGTCTTGCCGCCCGGACCGAGGTTCTGCGGCGTGCGCAGATCATAGGTGACTTTCTGCGCCGGCGTTCCGCCGCCGGTCATCTTCTCCAGGCCCGCCAAAATGCCGTCGATCTTGCCGGTGTTGCGCGCAAGCCCGTCGGAGAAGGTCTTGAGATTGGCGATGGTGTCCTTCAGCGGGCCCGAATTGTCCTCCAGCACGGTGTCGACCCGCCGCAGTGCATCGCGCGCGGCCTGCGTCATGCTCTGGCCCGCACCGGCCTCGGCAATCAAGGTCGGGGGCTCGCCGGATTTAGTGACGATGACGCCTCCCTCCAGCGTCACCACCGGCACGCCGGTCAGCCCCTGGAAATCGAGCCCGACCCTGCTGTCGGCACGCACCGGCGTGGTTGAAGCAACCGAGATCGTCGCATTGACAAAGCGTGGATTGTCCGGCGCAAGCCCGAGCTCGGTGACCTCGCCGACGCGGATGCCGTTGAACAGCACGCCGGCGCCGACCAGAAGACCGGGCACCGGGCCCTGGAATTGCACGTGATAGCTGGTGCGCGGCCCGATCCCGCCGGTGTTGTTCAGCCAATAGACGAAGCCGAACACCGCGAGGATCGCGGCCAGGACAAAACTGCCGATCAGCACGTAGGGAGCGCGGGTTTCCATGTCTCATCTCATATCGTGTTGCAGCATCTGCGAGCGCTTGCCGTGGAAATAGGCGCGCACCCAGGGATGCTCGGATTGCAGCAGCTCGCGCATCGGACCGATCGCCACGATCTTGCCGTCAGCGAGAGCGGCGACGCGGTCGCAGACCGTGGTCAGGCTCGCCAGATCATGGGTGACCATGAACACGGTGAGGCCGAGGGTCTTTTGCAGCGTCCCGATCAGCGCATCGAAATCGCCCGCCGCGATCGGATCGAGGCCTGAGGTCGGCTCGTCCAGGAACAGGATCGGCGGATCGAGCGCGAGCGCGCGCGCCAGCGCCACGCGCTTGGTCATGCCGCCGGATAGCTCCGCCGGATATTTATCGGCATCCTGGGGCCGCAGCCCGACCATTTCGAGCTTGGCGATCGCGATCTCGTCCATCAGCTCCTGCGACAGGACGAGATTTTCACGGAGCGGAAACTGGATGTTCTGCCGGACCGTCAGCGAGGAGAACAGCGCGCCCTGCTGGAACAGGATGCCCCAGGTCGTGGCCGCGCCTTCGGTGCCGCCGCCGATTGGCCGTCCCGTAACCTCGATGGTCCCGCCTTGGCGCGGGATGAGGCCGATGATGGTTCGCATCAGCACCGACTTGCCGCCACCCGACGCCCCCACGAGCCCGAGGATCTCACCCCGGCGTACGTCGAGCGTCAGACGATCGAGCACGGTCTGCCGGCCGAAGCCGACCACGAGGTCACGGACGCGGATCGCGAACTGCTCTTGCGATTCGCCCATGATCACATTCCGATCGAGGCGAAGAAGATCGCGAACAGGCCGTCGAGCACGATCACCAGGAAGATCGACTTGACCACCGACGTCGTGGTCTGTCGTCCCAGCGACTCGGCGCTGCCCTTCACGCGCAAGCCCTCGCTGCAGGCGACTACCCCGATCACCAGCGCCATGAACGGCGCCTTCAGGATGCCCACCTCGAAATGGGTGACCGAGATCGCCTCGTGCAGCCGCGCGATGTAGATCGCCGGCGCCATACCGCCGTAGAACTGCGCGACCAGGCCGCCACCATAGAGTGCGGCAATCGATCCGATGAAAGCAAGGATTGGCAGCGCAATCACCAGGGCCGCAACCCGCGGCAGAATCAGGACGTGGACGGGATCGAGGCCCATGGTCGAGAGCGCATCGATCTCCTCGCGCATCTTCATCGAGCCGAGCTCGGCAGTGTAGGCGCTTCCCGAACGGCCGGCGACCATGATGGCGACGATCAACACGCCAAGCTCGCGCAGCACCAGGATGCCGACCATGTCGACGGTGTAGGACTCCGCGCCGAACCTGCGGAAATGGAAGAATCCCTGCTGGGCGATGATAGCGCCGATCAGGAAGGTGATCAGCACGACGATGGGGATGGCCTGCCAGCCGATGCGGTAGAGCTGATAGATCAGCGATGTCAGCCGCAGCGAGCGCGGCCGGCGCAGCACGCCGATCACGGCGATGAACAACGCGCCCAGCATTTGGAGAAAGATCGTGATGTCTTCGCGCGCGCCGACCGTGGACTTGCCGAGATCGTTCAGCCTGAGCACAATCGGGTTGGGTGCGGGCGCCGGCAGCGGCGTGTGGCGGTTGACCTGGCGCACCTCGTCCATCAGGCCGCTGAAATGGTCGGCGACACCGATAAACTCGGCCGCTTGACCGGATGATGAAGCCCTGCGCGAAAGCTTTTCCAGGACCCAGGCGCCGAGCGTGTCGAGCGCGCTGACGCCTGACATGTCCAGCGTCAGGGCTCTGGATTGATCGACATCCGCCCCGACCGACCGGGACAATGTCTCCAGCAGCGACACGTTCGCGGCAATCCACGGCCCTTCCGGGCACAATTTCAGCTCTTCGCCGGAGGGCCTCGCCAGCAACAGCGGTTCGGAGTTCACGCTTCCACCTCATCGGGACAACCAGTCCCCATTCAGCCGGCAGTTCTAGGCCAGCATGGGGCGGCCGGCTTGACCTGTCTCAAGGCCAGCTGTAGCGGCGCGCTCAGAGCTTCAGCCTGACATCGCAGATATCCGGCTCGGTCGGATCCGGCTTCACATCGAAGCCGAGCTGGCGACACATCTCCAGCATGGTGGTGTTCTCCCTGAGAACATCACCCGAGATCGCTTTGAGGCCCTCCGATCTCGCGTAGTCGATGATCAGCTGCATCAGGGCCCATCCCAGACCCTTGCCCTTGAGGTCGGACCGCAGCAGGATCGCATATTCACCGCTCTCGTAGATCGAGTCCGAATGGAGTCGGACCACGCCGACCATCTCACCGGTCGCCTCGTCGAATGCGATAAAGGCCATCGCCCGCGCGTAGTCGAGCTGGGTCAGGCGCGCGATGAACTCGTGGGTGAACTCCTTCATCGGCGCGAAGAAACGCAGACGAAGGTCGTGCGCCGTGACATGACGCAGGAATGCGTGGATGGTCGGCTCGTCCTCCGGACGCAGGGGCCGCGCGAAGATCCGCCAGCCCTCCTTGAGCTTGAGGCGGCGCTCCCATTGCGACGGATAGGCCCGAACGGCGAAGTTGGCGGCGCCGGAGCCGGCAAACTTCCGTTGCGGCGGCCCGACCGCGACGCGAGCGTCGACCGCGGTCACGCCGGTTTCATCCGCCAGCAGCGGATTGATGTCGAATTCGCGGATCTCGGGAATGTCGGCGGCCATCTGCGCCAGCTTGACTAGGACCATGGCGACGGCGTCGGGCTTCACCGCCGGCACGTCCCGGTAAGCGCGAAGCAGCCGGGACACGCGCGTGCGGTCGATCAGGTCGCGGGCCAGTTGCAGATCGAGCGGCGGCAGCGCAAGCGCCTTGTCGTTGATGATCTCGACCGCGGTCCCGCCGCGGCCGAACACCACGACGGTCCCGAAGGTCGGATCGTCGGCGAGGCCCAGAATCAACTCGCGCGCCTTCGCCTTCACGACCATCGCCTGCACGATGACCCCCTCGATGCGGGCTTGCGGGCGCAGCTTGCGCGCCCGGGCGAGAATATCGGTAGCGGCGGCGCGCACCGCCTCGACCGTCGTCAGATTGAGCACGACGCCGCCGACATCGGATTTGTGAACGATGTCGCGCGACATGATTTTCAGCACGACGGTGGCGCCTTGCGCGAAGATATCTTTCGCGTAGGCCACCGCCTGCTCGACATCGGCCGCGGCGTATGTGGGCACCATCGCGATATCGTACGCTTCGAGCAGGTGCTTGATCTCGACGGGTTCGAGCCATTGGCGGCCGTCCGCGATGGCAGCAGCTACGATCTGCATCGCAGCACGTGCGTCCGGCACGAACGTGTCGGGCATTGCGGGTGGAACCTGGCTCAGTTCCTCCACGACTTCGCGGTGCCTCACGAGGTACATGAAGCCGCGCACGGCATCATCCTCGGTCGGATAGTTCGGGATGCCGGCGCCGGACAGTGTTTCGATGATGTTCTGGTCTGCTCCGATCCACGAGGCGAGCACGGGCTTGGCCCAACTGCGGTGCTTCTCGCGATATGCCTTGACGCGTTCGGTCACCATCGTTGCGATATCGGCAGCCGAGGCGATCGCGGTCTGCACGTTGAGGACGAGGACCGCATCGTTGTCGGGATCGGCAAGCAACACGTCGAGCGCCGCCGCATAGCGCGACGCATCGGCGTCGCCCACGATGTCGACGGGATTTGCGCCGGACCAGGTCGGCGGCAGCGCGTCATCGAGTTTCTTGCGGGCGTCCGACGAGATGGTCGCCGGAATGCCGCCGAGCTCGACCAATCGATCGATGGCGAGGACACCGATGCCGCCGCCATTGGTCAGGATGGCGAGGCGCTTTCCCGCCGGCGACTCGACGCGGCCGAGCGTCTCGGCGCAATCGAACAGCTCGCGCAGATCAGAGACCCGCAGGACGCCCGCGCGGCGGAACGCCGCGTCGTAGACGGCGTCGGCGCCCGCAAGCGCACCGGTATGCGTGGCAGCCGCCCTCGCGCCCTGCGCCATTCGCCCGGACTTCACCACGACAACGGGCTTCACGCGCGCCGCGGCGCGCGCGGCCGACATGAACTTGCGCGCGTCCTTGATGGCTTCGATGTAGAGCAGAATCGCGCGGGTCTTGTGATCCATCGCGAAATAGTCGAGCAGATCGGCAAGATCGACGTCGATCTGATCGCCGATCGAGACGATGCCGGAGAAGCCGACGCCGCGCTGCGCGGCCCAATCGACCATGCCGGCCGCGATCGCGCCTGATTGCGAGATCAGCGCGAGATTCCCCGGCCCCGGCATGTGCGCGGCAAAACTGGCATTGAGGCTCACGCCGGGCATCATGATGCCCAGGCAGTTCGGCCCGATCAGCCGCATGCCGTATTTGCGGGCCGCAGTGATGGCGGCCTCCTGCAGGGATCCCGGTCCGTGGCCGAGCCCAGCCGAGACAATCAGGGCACCCGCCGAGCCGCGCCGCCCGGCTTGATCGACAATGCCGGGAACCGCGCGCGCCGGCGCGGTGATGACCACAAGCTCGGGCACGAACGGCAATTGATCGAGGCTGCCTACGGCCGCGACGCCGCCGATCTCGGCATGGCGCGGATTGACGAGGCCGAACTGTCCCGTGAATCCAGCCTTACGGATGTTCTCCAGAATGGCGCGTCCAACGGAGACCGGGCGGGCGCTCGCACCGACGAGCGCGACCGAACGCGGCGACAGCAGGTTCTTCAGACGATAGATTGACATGAAAGCAAATGCGCCCGGTCGGTGGCGGTTCCGATGGTTGACGATCAAGCCCGATAACTGGCGATCCGCCTAGTACGAGAGCATAACCCAGCACGGTGGTTCGCCAATGACGGTCTTTGTCACACCGCCCCAAACGATCTCGTTCAGGCGCGAATGATGGTAGGCGCCCATCACGATCGCATCGATGGCATGGGAATTCGCCCAGCTTCCGAGCACCTTGCCAATCGAGCTGCCGTTGCCCTTCGCGGTTTCGAACGAGGCGTAGACCCCGTGTTCCCTCAAATGATCGACCAGAGCCGTGCCGGATTGCACGATCGCGTCGGACTTGTCGTCCGCCACGGTCACCACGCGGACCAGGGCTGCTGCCTGAAGGATAGGCAGCGCGTCGCCGACCGCACGCGCCGCACGCGCCGAGTGATCCCAGGCGATCATGACGTTCTCGAATTCCGGGCGCAGCTCGTCCACATGCTGCTCCGGGCAGAGCAGCACTGGCCGCCCGGATTCGAACAGGAGCGTCTCGATGATGTGCTCGGTTCGGCTGTCGTGTGGCGTCACGGGGAGCAGCGTGAGATCGCTGAAGCGCCCGTGTTCGGCCAGGACTGACGCGATCTGGTCTGCCGGCACCTTGGCCGACCGGCTTTGAGCGCGAATGCCGGTGCGGGAGGTTGCACGGGTGAACGCATCCAGGAGGTGCTGACTGTCGCCCGCGCCAACCGACCCGTTTGCCTCGGCCGCATCGGAATTATCGGGGAGCATCACCTTCGGCCGCACGAAGACATCCTCCTCGAGTGCAAGCGCGGTGATCCTGGCGCCGAGGTCGGCGGCAACGGCCACGCATGTCTCGATCGCAGCAAGGGCCGGGCCGCGTGGCTGGCCGACGAGCGGCAGAAAGACGTCCTTGATGGGCATCGGGATTCTCCTCAGGCGCCAGAATAGGCTGGCCTTGGTCGGGACGCTTGATCCTCGTCAAGCCCGGGAACTTCGACCGGCCGGAAGGAGACAGGCGTTGACCGAAGTCAAGGACTGGCCGCGATCTGCTTCTATGGATTACCCTGATCGCGGGGCGCGCCGCCTTCCGACGCATCTGGACGTACCAGCTGGAATGACAGACGATTCTGCGACCCAGGACCGGATCTTTGCGGCGCTCACCAATTCCGTGGGTCATCCGAACGTGAGGCGGATCGATACGCACGCAGCTTCGGTCTTTCTTGAAGGCAGACGCGCTCTGAAGATCAAGCGCGCCGTGCAGTTTCCATTCCTCGATTACTCCACGCTCGAGAAGCGCAAGGCGGCGTGTGAGGAGGAGATCAGGATCAACCGGCCGCTGGCGCCGCAGATCTATCACCGCGTCGTGGCGATCACGGAAGAGCCCGATGGATCGGTGAAGGTGGACGGAAGCGGCCGGCCGATCGAGTATGCGGTCGACATGTTGCGCTTCGACGAAAGCCGGACGCTGGATCATCTGGCCAAGGCCGGAGCGCTGGATGACACTTTTGCCTCGGCTGTCGCCGACGCGATCGCGGCTTCGCATGCGCAGGCTGTTCGCGCCGACGGCTACGCATGGGTTTCCTCCATCCCCGGCCTGATCGATGGCAACAGCAATGGCCTGCGGACCGGCAATGATTTCGAAGCCGAAGAGATCGCAGAACTCGGCAGAGACTCGCAAGCAATGTTCCTCCGCCTCCGGCCTTTGCTCGAAGAGCGCGGCCGAAAAGACTTCGTGCGCCGGTGCCATGGCGACCTGCATCTTGCGAACATCGTGTCGATCGACGAGCAGCCGGTGCTGTTCGACGCCATCGAGTTCGACGCCGAGATGGCAACCACCGACGTGGTCTACGATCTCGCATTCGGATTGATGGATCTGTTGCACCACGATCAGGCACGCGCGGCCAACATCGTGCTGAACCGCTATCTCGCCGCGACTTCGGTCGAAAATCTCGACGCGCTCTCCGCACTGCCTCTGTTCATGTCCATCCGGGCGGCGATCCGCGCCCAGGTCGCGCTGGCACGGCTGAAGCCGCCGCATTCCGATGATCCCAGTATTCTCGACGGGGCACGGCGCTATTTTGGCCTCGCCCGCACGCTGATCCAACCGCCCGCTCCCCGGCTGATTGCAGTCGGCGGATTGTCAGGCACCGGAAAGACGATTTTGGCGCGCGCGCTCGCGCCGGACGTTACGCCGCAGCCGGGGGCCGTCGTGCTGCGCAGCGACCTCGTCCGCAAGCAGATGTTAGGGGTCGAGGAAACGGACCGGCTGTCGGCATCCGCATACACACCCGAGGTCACGGCCCGCGTTTACGACACGTTGGCTCAGCACGCCGGGCGGGTGCTGGCGCAAGGCCATTCAGCGATCATCGACGGCGTGTTCGCCCGTGAGGACGAACGAGACGCGGTTGCCGCACTGGCGCGCGAGCGCAACGTGCCGCTGAGCGGCCTATTTCTGATTGCAGACCTCGCGACCCGGCAGGCGCGGATCGGGGGCCGCCGGGGCGACGCATCCGACGCCACGCAAGAGGTTGCCGCGTTGCAAGAGCACTATAATATCGGCCATGTCGGTTGGGCGACCATCGATGCATCCGGGACGCAAGACCAGACGCTCCAGAACTGCCGGGACGCGATCGCCGAGAGCAAGTAAGGCAATCTGCAAATGGCGCGACCCAGCACGAGTTCGACGGCCGCGCGCGTCAAGCCTGCGGCGAGGCGCAATGCCCTGCCCGGCCGCCTCAGCCCCGGCATGGTCTGCGACACGGCGTTCCGGATCATCGCCCGCCGTCACCTCGCCGCCGTTCGCGCCCAGCATGACGGCACCTGCCGTGGCGATCCCGAGGCACTGCACCAGATCCGGATTGCACTGACGCATCTGCGCACCGCCATCCGCTTCTTCTCGCCGATGGTCGATGACGCCCTTCGGCCGGAGGTCTGGACCGAACTGAAATGGCTGAACAGCCAGCTCGGCATGGTGCGGGACCTCGACGTGGCGATCGAGCGGGTCATCGCCGAAAGTAGCGGCGAGTTGACCGTGATTGCCGAGCTCCAGCACTGGGACGAGAAGCGCGCCGAGAGCCATCGCCAGTTGGCGCGCGCGCTGCAATCCGCGCGGTATCGCCATCTCGTCGCGCAGACGTCAGCCTGGATCGAGAGCGGCCCCTGGTCGACCCGGCGCAGCAAGGAAGCTATCAGGCTACGCCGCTGCACGCTCGCCGGCCACGCAACAGCGAAACTCACGGAATGGGAAAAGACGCTGCTGAAGAAAGCACGCAAGCTCCGCAAGCTCGATGTCGAGAAACGGCACAAGCTGCGGCTTCTCAACAAACGGCTGACCTATTCGATCGAGTCGCTCGAGGACCTGTTCGCAGACGAGTCGCTGACAAAGCAGCAGTCGATCCTCAAGCAATTGCGCAAGGCGCAAAAGTCCCTCGGGCGATTGAATGACGATGCGCGAGGGCAAACCTTGGCGGCGTCATTGAACGAGGCCGTTCCCGAGGCGGGCATTCGCTTCCTCAACCGCAAGCGCGAAAAGAAACTGTTGCGGACCGCCTCGCGCGCCTACCGGAAACTCGACAAGGCCAAGCCGTTCCGGTCCGCCGATCTTGCGCCGGATGCGGAGCCTGAGGACTAGGTGATCTCGCCAAGGCGAGCCTAAAAAAGACGAGCTGGGCCAGCCGTCGGTTCAGCGCGGAATGACGGCGGTGGCTTCGATTTCGACGCGCGCCGCCTTCTCGACGAGTCGGACGACCTGAACCAGCGCCATCGCCGGATAGTGCGCGCCGAAGATGGTGCGGTAGGCCTTGCCGAGCTCTTTCAGGTTCGCCAGGTACTCCTCCATGTCGACGACGTACCAGGTCAGGCGCACCAGATGCTCGGGCTGCGCGCCGGCCTCCGCGAGGATCGCGGCGATGTTGCCTAGGGTTTGGCGCACCTGCGCGACAAAACCCTCCGCGAGACGCTCCTCGTCATCCCAGCCGATGACGCCGCCGGTGACGACGATGCGTCCCTCGGCGGCCATGCCGTTGGCATAGCCTTTCGGTACCGGCCAACCGGACGGCTGGAGCACCTGCGCCCTGGAGCGGGTTTCATCCTCGGCTGTTGTCGGCAGCACCGCGAGGTGCGGGCCTTTCGGCGTGGTCACTGACAATTTTCTATCCTTCTATTCCGCCGCGACGCCGGAGGACGGCACCGCGGTCTGCGCCAGTTGCCGCAGGGCAAAGCGCTTTAGTTTGCCAGTCTCGGTCTTCGGTAGCTGCGTCACGAACTCGATCGCGCGCGGATATTTGTATGGCGCGATCTCGCGTTTGACATGCTCCTGCAACGCAGCCACGAGCTCGGCATCCGGCGTTACGCCAGGCGCGGCAACGACATAGGCCTTCACGATCATGCCGCGCGCCTCGTCTGGCGCGCCGACGACCCCGCATTCGACGACCGAGGGATGCGTGAGCAGCGCCGCCTCGACGTCCGTGCCTGCGATGTTGTAGCCGGCCGACACGATCATGTCGTCCGAGCGCGACTGATACCAGAAATAGCCGTCGCTATCCATCAGATAGGTGTCGCCCGTGATGTTCCAGCCGTTCTGGACGTATTTGCGTTGCCGCTCGTCGGCGAGATAGCGGCATCCGGTCGGCCCGCGGACCGCGAGCCGTCCCATCGTGCCCGGCGGCAAATCATTGCCGGAATCGTCGACGATCTTCGCTTCATACCCCGGCACCGGCTTGCCCGTCGCACCGGGGCGGATCTCGTCCTCGGTCGCGCTGATGAAGATGTGCAGCAGCTCGGTCGAGCCGATGCCGTCCATCAGCTTGATGCCGGTCGCCTTTAGCCAGGCATCGAATGTCGGCTTGGGCAGCGTCTCGCCGGCGGACACGCATTTGCGAAGTGAGGAAATATCGCGGCCCGGAAGCTTGCCAATCATCGCCCGGTACGCGGTCGGCGCGGTGAAACAGACCGTGGTCTTGTACTGCTCGATCGCATTCAGAATGTCGTCGGGCGCCGTCTTCTCCAGAACGACAAAGGAGGCGCCGATGTGCATCGGAAACAGCACGCCGCCGAAGCCGAACGTGAAGGCGAGCGGTGCAGAGCCGACGAAGCGATCCTTCTGCTCCGCCCGCAGGATGTTGCGCGCATAACCATCGCAGACCGCCAGCATGTCACGGTGGAAATGCATGGTGCCCTTGGGATCGCCGGTCGTGCCCGACGTGAACGCGATCAGGCAGACGTCGTCGGATGCAGTATCGACAGCTCTGAACTCCGGACTTGCATCCCCCATCAGCGTCTCGAGCGAGTCGCCGCTGCCGTTGCCCCAATAGACCACGCGCTTGAGGCCGGGGGCTGCGGCTTTCGCCTTCTCCATTTCCTCGGCGAGCTTGCCATCGCAGAGGGCGAGTGTGATCTCCGCCTTCTGGATCGGATAGGACAGCTCCTTGGCGCGCAAGAGCGGCATCGTCGCCACGACAATGCCTCCGGCCTTGATCACCGCCAGATAGGTCGCGACCATCATCGGATTGTTGGCCGAGCGAAGCAGCACGCGCCCGCCGGTGACGAGACCAAGCTTGCCGACCAGCACATTGGCGATGCGGTTCACGAGCGTTTGCAGCTCACGATAGGTGTAGCTGACGGCGGGGCTGATCACGCAGGCAGCGTCGCCATGTCCCTGCTCGACCCAGCGGTCTAGAAAATAGCTGACGCAGTTCAGGCGGGGCGGATATTGCAGTTCCGGTCGTGTGAAGATGAATTCCGGCCAGAGCTCGCGTGGCGGAAGATGCTGCCGCGCGAACGCATCGACATGGGCTGTCGCAGCATTGTCGTCATGCGAGCCCGAGATTTGAACCTTGGCGGCGTTGGCCATCGCACGCTCCTTTCAGCATGGAAAGCACCCGGCAGCACTCACTCGGAAACATTTTAGGCTTAAAGCAATTTCGCGCAATAGCGGATTTTGGGCATCCCGTGCTTTTCCGGCGGCAAACGGGATTGGTGGGTGCCTCAGCCGCGGACCTACGCCCGGCGGCGAGCGGCCGATTTCTGCGCCGATGCCTTGGTCTTGGCGAGCAGCCGCATCAATTCGCGCACATCCTTCGGCGTCAGATCGGCGAAGAGATCGGCGATCCAAGTTTCGTGTTCCGCGGCCATTCTGCGAAACTCGGCGCGACCGAGTTTAGTCAGCCGGATGACCTGGACGCGGCGGTCCGTCTCCGACGTGCGGCGGTCGAGATGACCGGATTCCACGAGGCGCTCGACCAGACCGGTGACGTTGCCGTTCGAGACCATCATGCGCTTGGAGACGTCGGACAGCGTCATGCCGTCGGGTGCCTTGTCGAGCTGCGCCATCAGGTCGAAACGGGGCAATGTGACGTCGAAGCGCTGCCGCAACCGGCCACGAACCTCGCCCTCGATCAGGGTCGTGCAGGTCAAGAGGCGCAGCCACAGCCGAAGCTCTTCGGCGTGATCCTCCGGAGTTTCGACGGCCTTGGTCTCGGAATCGAGCATGTTGATGCAGTCACTCACGGCCGGCATTGGCGCCCGGCACGGATCCCCCACGTTTTGAGCTTCAAATAAATCGACGCCGGCTGCAAGCGTAAAGCCGCAACAATCAACCGCATGCCGATTTCTTTAGGCTTCAAATAATTGGCGCGCCACTTGCATGCGCCGCTGCCCGCCGGATGACGACTCTTTGAGCTCGCTTGCCGCGGCAGCAATCATCGGCATAAACTTGGATTGAAGTAGCGGCTTGCAGCGCAAGTCCTGTTATCACGGGGGACAGATCATGAAGACGCAAATGACGTTGGCCGCAGCCGCCTTGCTGCTTGGCACCGCGGTGAGTCCTTCCCTCGCTCAGGAGAAAATCAAGCTGGGGGTGATCGTGACCCTGTCGGGACCCGCCGCTGCACTCGGCCAACAGGTTCGCGACGGCTTTGCGCTCGGGGTCAAGGATCTCGGCGGCAAGATGGGCGGCCGCGAAGTCGAGGTCGTCGTGGTCGACGACGAATTGAAGCCGGACGCAGCGGTCACCAAGGTCAAGGGGCTTCTGGAGCGCGACAAGGTCGACTTCGTGGTCGGCCCGATCTTCTCCAACATCCTTCAGGCGATCCACCGGCCGGTGACGGAATCGAAAACCTTCCTGATCAGCCCCAATGCCGGCCCATCCACTTTTGCCGGCAAGGATTGCAACCCGTTCTTCTACGTGACCTCGTACCAGAACGATCAGGTGCACGAAATTCTCGGCAAGGTCGCGCAGGATCGCGGCTACAAGCGCATGTATCTGATGGTGCCGAATTATCAGGCCGGCAAGGACTCGGTCGCCGGCTTCAAGCTCGACTACAAGGGTGAGATCGTCGAGGAATCCTACATGCCGCTCAACACGCTGGACTTCCAGCCGGAGCTTTCCAAGATTTCATCGCAGAAACCGGATGCGCTCTTCACGTTCATGCCCGGCGGCCTCGGGGTCAATCTCGTCAAGCAATACAAGCAGGCCGGCCTCGCCGACAGCATTCCGGTGCTCTCCGCTTTCACCGTGGATGAATCGACCTTGCCGGCGCAACAGGACGCGGCGGTCGGCATGTTCGGCGGCGCGAACTGGGCGCCCAATCTCGACAATCCCCAGAACAAGAAGTTCGTCGCCGCCTACGAGACCGCCTTTAACGGCGTGCCCGGCACCTACGCCTTCCAGGCCTATGATGCCGCGATGCTGATCGACAGCGCCGTCAAAGCCGTGAAGGGCGATCTCTCCAACAAGGATGCGGTCGCGGCCGCTCTGAAAAAGGCCGACTTCACCTCGCTGCGCGGCGCCTTCAAGTTCAACACCAATGGTTATCCGATCCAGGATTTCTATCTGACCAAGGTCGCCAAGCGCGCGGACGGCAAGTTCCAGACCGAGATCGTTCAGAAAGTCTTTGAGAATTACGGCGACCGCTACGCCAAGGACTGCAAGGCGGCGAACTAAGCCGCACGTCGCGTTGAGGGAGGATCACAATGAAGAGCGAAATCACCGGCATTACACGGGCCAATGAGGGTATCCAGGGCATCTCCTGGAACATTCTTGGCCAGACCTATGTGCCGAAGAGCAACACGGAGCACAGCTTCTCCTGGCATGCGACGCTGCCACCGGGCACGTTCGTGCCGCCGCACATCCATCCCGACCAGGATGAATATCTCTACATGCTGGAGGGCAAGCTCGATTTCATGCTCGGCAATTCCGAGTCGCAGGCAACCGCGGGCGACCTGATCCGGCTCGGCATGGGTGTGCCGCACGGCATCTTCAACAAATCGGAGCAGACCGCGAAGGTGCTGTTCTGGGTGTCACCGACCCGCAAGCTGTTCGACCTGTTCTGGGGCCTCCACAACATGAAGGAACAGAAGCCCGAGGACGTGGTGGCGATGGCCGCCGAGTTCAACATCCACTTCCTGCCGCCACCTCCCGGCGGCTAGCAGGGCATCTTAAGCCCGCACCGCCGCAAGTCCCGGCACTGCGGCGAAGCCAGCCTTGGTGGCATAGCCGCGCACGATCGCCTCGCGCTGGGAATAGCTCAGCACGTTGTCGACGTTGTCGAAACCATCAGGCGCGAGCTGCTCGACGGCGTCGATGACGCCCTCGGGACCGCCACGCCTGTTGGAGCGGACGATATCCGCGGTCATCGGCAGGCGCTTCTTCTCGTATTCAAGCAATGCCTGGCGCGGATGCTCGGCGCGCACCAGTGCGTCGGCGAGGCAGCGCGCATCGAGGATCGCCTGCGAGGCGCCATTTGAGCCGACCGGATACATCGGATGCGCGGCATCGCCGAGCAGCGTGACTCTGCCCGACGACCAATAGGGCAACGGATCGCGGTCGCAGGTCGGATATTCGTAGAACTCGGGCGTGGCCGAGATCAGGCTCTTCACGTCGACGTAGGGCACCGAGAAGCGCGCCACATGCGGCATCAGCTCCTCGCGCCGGCCCGGCCGCGACCAGTCTTCCTTCCGCGGCGGCGGGGCATTGCCCTCGCCGACCTTCACCAGCACCGCCCAGTTGGTGAGACGGCTCGCCGGGCTCGATCCCTCCGCAATTGGATAGATCACCACCTTGGCGTTGAGGCCACCGGCCACGATCATCGATTTGCCGGTGAGGAACAGTGGCCAATCCCGCGCACCGCGCCACAGCATCAGGCCGTTCCAGCATGGCGGCCCCTCGCTCGGGAAGAGCGTGTCACGGACCCGCGAATGGATGCCGTCGGCACCAATTAGAATGTCGCCGCGCGCGGTATGGATGTGCGCGCCTGAGCGGTCGAAGAAGTAAGCGGTGACGCCGCTCTCGTCCCGCGTGAAGGCACCGAGGCGGCAGCCAGTGTGGATGGCCTCCGGCCCGAGCCGCTCCTCGACAGCCCGATGGATGACGCCCTGAAGTCGACCGCGGTGGATCGAGAATTGCGGCACGTCATGGCCGGCATCGATGCCGCGAGCCTCGCGCCAGACTTCCTGGCCGTGACGGTTGAGGTAATAGAGCTGGTCGGTGCGGATCGCGACATCGTCAAGCTGCTGGAGCAAACCGAGGCTTGCCAGCTCGCGCATGGCATGCGGCAGCGTGTTGATGCCGACGCCAAGCTCGCGGATGGTGTCGGACTGCTCGAAGATCTCGCAAGCGAGGCCCCGCGAGCGCAGCATCAATGCGGTGGTGAGACCACCGATACCGCCACCGACGATAATCGCCTTCATCGCCCTCACTCCACTCGGTACACACCAGGCAACGCGGCCAAATTCGCACGGGCGGTCACTCCGCCGCAAGCGGCTTCGTCGCCTCCGCCTTGAGCTCGGCCCGGGTCTTGGGCTTAGCCTTAATTCTCAGCTCCTCGAGATCCTGCCGGTCGCGCACGCTGTTGCGGAAAATCTGATCTTTTCCGGGAAGATATTGCGGCGGGCAGAACGCGTCGTCCGCCCCGTACCAGGCCGCCGCCCGCATGGTGAAGAAGGGATCGACCAGATGCGGCCGCCCGAGCGCGACCAGGTCCGCCCGGCCGGCAGCCAGGATGGTGTTGGCCTGGTCCGCCGTCGTGATGTTGCCGACGCACATCGTGGCCACGCGCGCCTCATTGCGGACCTGGTCGGAAAACGGGGTCTGGAACATGCGCCCATAGATCGGCTGCGCATCGCGCACGGTCTGCCCGGTCGAGACGTCGACGAGATCGACGCCGGCTTCGGCAAAAGCCCGCGCGATCGCCACCGCGTCGTCGCCGCCGATGCCACCCTCGGCCCAATCGGTCGCGGAAATGCGCACCGACATCGGCTTGTGCGACGGCCATACGGCCCGCAGCGCCTCGAAGATCTCGAGCGGGAAGCGCAGGCGGTTTTCGAGCGAGCCGCCATACTCATCCGTGCGGGTGTTCGTCAGCGGCGAGATGAAGCTCGCAAGCAGATAGCCGTGGGCGCAGTGCAATTCGAGCATGTCGAAGCCGCAGCGTTCGCCGCGCTCGGCCGCCGCGACGAAAGCATCTCTCACTACGTTCATGCCGGCCCGATCGAGCTCACGCGGAATCTGACTGTCGGGGAAATAGGGCAGCGGCGATGCCGAATACACCTCCCAGCCGCCCTCCTCGAGCGGACGGTCCATGCCGTCCCACATCAGCTTGGTCGCACCCTTACGCCCGGCGTGCCCCAATTGCAGGCAGATTTTTGCGGCTGAATTCGCATGGACGAAATCAACAATGCGCCGCCAGAGTGCCTCCTGCTCGTCATTCCACAGTCCTGTGCAGCCGGGCGTGATGCGGGCGTCGCGGGCAACGCAGGTCATCTCCGTGAAGATCAGACCGGCGCCACCGATCGCACGCGATCCGTAATGCACCAGGTGGAAATCGGTCGGCACGCCCTCTTTCGCCGAATACATGCACATCGGCGACACCACGGCGCGATTGGCTATCTCCATCTCGCGCAGCCGGAATGGCTGGAACAGCGGCACCATCGGCTTCTCGGTGTCGACGTCGAAACCGCTGTCACGAACACGCTTGGCAAACGATCTTTCGACCTCCGCCACGAAGTCGGGAGCGCGGAGTTTCAGATTGTCATAGGTGATCGCCTTCGAGCGCGTCATCACGCCGAAGGCGAACTGCACCGGATCGAAATCCCAGAAGCGGTTGACATGCTCAAACCAGACCAGCGAGACGTCGGCGGCGTGCTGCGTCTTCTCGACCTCCTCGCGCCGGCCGTGCTCATAGACGTCCAGCGCGGCCTTGATGCTGGGCGCCTTGTCCATCGCCTCGGCCAGCGCGATCGCGTCTTCCATTGCGAGCTTGGTGCCTGAGCCAATCGAGAAATGCGCGCTCGCCTTGGCGTCGCCGAGCAGAACCATGTTGTCCTTGACCCAGCGCTTGCTGCGGATCATCGGAAAGTTGCGCCACGTCGAGCGGTTGGTGAGCAGTTGGTGACCGTCGAGGAACCAGCCGAAGATCTCCGCCATTCGCGTAGCCGACTGGGTCTCGTTCAGCCCTGTCAGCCCGGCGCGTTCGAACGTCTCCGGATCGGTCTCGAAAATCCAGGTCGAGTGCCCGGCTTCATATTGATAGGCATGGGCGATGAACGGCCCCCACTCCGTCTCCTGGAAGATAAACGTGAAGGCATCCAGCGGCCTGGTCGAGCCCATCCAGGCGAATTTGTTGGCGCGCAGATCGACCTCCGGCGCGAAATGATCGACGTATTTGTCGCGAAAGCGGCTGTTGATGCCGTCCGCGACCAGGATCAGATCGGCGTCGGCGAAGCGGGATTCGTCCTCGACGTCCGCTTCGAAATTCAGGACGACCCCCAGTTCGCGCGCGCGCGCCTGGAGGATCAGGAGCAGCTTCTGCCGCGAGCAGCCACAAAAGCCGTTGCCACCGACCCGATGGACCGTTCCGCGGAAGTGCACGGCGATGTCATCCCAGTAGGCGAATTCCTGGGTGATGCGGCGATAGCTGGGAAGATCGTGCTTCTCGAAATTATCAAGCGTGGCGTCCGAGAACACCACGCCGAAGCCGAAGGTGTCGTCGGCGCGGTTGCGCTCGTACACCGCGATCTCGGCGCTCGGCCGCTGCTTCTTCAGGAGGATTGCAGCGTAGAGACCCGCAGGTCCGCCACCGATGATCGCGACTTTCATGGGAGCCTCGCCAATTCAACCCGGCGAAACTATTTTAAGCCTAAAATAATCTCGCGCAAGTCCCCATTGCAGCAGGCTGCCGGCAAAGCCCGGCTTAGTCGCCCCTGAAGACCGGCTTGACCTTGTTGGCGAAAGCCTCGAAGGCCCGTTTGAAATCGGCCGTCGTCATGCACAGCGCCTGAGCAACGGCTTCCGCCTCGATTGCCTCCTCCACCGACATCGCCCATTCCATGGCCAGCATCCGCTTGGTCATGGTGTTGGCGAAGGTCGGTCCTTCCGCGATTTGCTTGGCCAGCACTTGTGCCTGGGGCAGCACCTGCTCCGGCGTGACGAGGCGGCTGAAGAAGCCCCAGCGCTCGCCCTCCTCCGCGGTCATGAACCGGCCGGTGTAGAGCAACTCGGAAGCGCGGGACTGTCCGATAATCCGCGGCAGGATCGCGCAGGCCCCCATGTCACAACCGGCAAGGCCGACCTTGTTGAAGAGGAATGCGACCTTGGCCCCGCTCGCCGCAAGCCGCATGTCCGACGCCATGGCGATGATCGCGCCCGCGCCGGCACAGATGCCTTCAACCGCGGCAACGATCGGCTGCGGGCAGGCCCGCATCGCCTTGACGAGGTCGCCGGTCATCCGCGTAAACGCCGTCAGCCCCTTGGTGTCCATCTTCACGAGCGGACCGATGATCTCGAACACATCGCCGCCGGACGAGAAATTGGCGCCAGCGCCGGTCATGACGATGGACTTGACCGCATCGTCGAACGCGCAGGCGCGAAAGAAATCGGTCAGTTCGCGATAGCTCTCGAAGGTCAACGGATTCTTTCGTTCCGGACGATTGAGCGTCACGGTTGCAACACCATCGACGACGGCCAGCAGGAAGTGCTGCGGCGAATAGTCCGCAATCGGTAAGGTCACGGGATTGGCTGGTCTGCTCATACGATCTCCTTGGCTTCCTTGCTCCGCACCTTTGCCATGCGCGCTAAATCTCACCACCGGCAACAGCGATTGCCTGCCCGGTGATTGCACCGGCGCCCTCGCCACACAGCCAGAGCACGGCATCCGCGACCTGCTGTGGAGAGATCAATCTCCCTTGCGGATTATGCTTCGCGAGTTCGGCAATGGCCTGCTCGCGGCTGCGCCCCGTCTTTTTCATGATGTTCTCGATGCTGCCGGCGACCAGATCGGTGTCGGTGAAACCGGGACACACCGCGTTGACGGTCACGTTGCTGCCGGCCATCTCGAGAGCGAGAGACCGCACGAGACCGACCACAGCATGCTTGGCCGCGGTGTAGGCACTGACATAGGCGTAGCCCTTGAGCCCCGCCGTGGACGCGATCGCAACGATACGACCATAGGGACGATCCTTCATCCCGGGCAGCACAGCGCTGACAGCATGGACCACGCCCATGAAATTGACGTCCATCGTGCGCGCGAACAGCGCGCTGTCGGATTTGGAGAACGGCGCGGACTCGGCGCTTCCCGCGTTGGCGATCAGGATATCGATCGGCTTCCGCGCGCTCGCTTGAGCGATGGCGGTTTTCACTGAGGTTTCGTCCGAGACGTCGGCGACGGCCGCAAAATGCGCTGCCCCTGCGCTGACAGCCTCTTCAAGCGTCGCAGCGTTCCGCCCAAGGACGGTCACCGTGGCACCGGCCTCGACGAGCGCTGCTGCGATGGCGCGACCAATGCCGCGACCGCCACCGGTCACCAGCGCGTGCGGCGAATGCGGTAATCCGGACATGCGCTGGCTTCCTTGCATTCTGCTGATCGCTCTCTTGATATATTTTAACCTTCAAACTTTTGCAAACGAAGCGCGACGCGACCCCGCGGACAGCCGCACGCCGAACACCGGCCCGAAAATTGCTTTAAGTATAAAATTATCTCTTCCCATCCCTCACAGGCCTGTTAGCATCGAAGGGCCGAGCAAAAGGATGTCGCGTGTCGCAGCCTGCGCCAATGATAACAAAGGACGGCCGCTTCGCCTATGAAGCAGCGGGCCATCCGGGCGCGACACCTCTGATTTTCCTGCATGGCATCGGCGGTGCGGCACGGGCCTGGCGGCGGCAGCTTGCCACATTCGGCGACCGCTTCCACGCGATTGCATGGGACATGCCGGGCTACGGCGGATCGGCGCCGCTCGCCAGCGTCAGCATCGCTGCCCTGGCGGATGCGCTTCAGCGATTCATCGAGCAGCTTGGTGCGAGCAGGCCGATTCTGGTCGGGCATTCCATCGGCGGCATGATCGTTCAGCAATGGCTGGTGCAATCCCCAAAACCGGCGCGCGCGGTCGTGCTGGCGCAGACCAGCCCCGCCTTCGGCAAGGCCGACGGCGGTTGGCAGACATCGTTTATCGCCGCACGGCTGGGGCCGCTCGATCGCGGCGAAACGATGAAGTCGCTGGCGCCCTCTTTGGTGAAGGAACTCGTGGGCGACGATCCCGATCCCAGGGGAATGGAGCTTGCACGCGAGTGCATGGCAAGCGTGCCCGAGGCGAGCTATCGCGCCATGATGCTGGCCTTGATCGGCTTCGACCAGCGCAGCACCCTCAAGGATATTTCGATCCCGACGCTGCTGCTGTCCGGCTCCAAGGACAACAACGCGCCAGCCCCGATGATGGCGAAGACCGCGACCTACATTCCCTCGGCTGAATATGTTGAGTTGCCCGGTGTCGGCCATCTTGCGAACCTCGAACGCCCCAACGCCTTTGACGAGGCCCTCGGCCGGTTCCTGAATTCCGTCGCGACCAAAACGTAGGATGACTGCGCAATGACCATGCAAGTCAGCAAGACCATCGGCGCGACTGACAAGGTCGCGCTGGACGCGCCGATCTTCGATCCCGTCGCATTCCGACTGAGCGACGAGCAGGCCGGCATCATCGCGCGCGCGCGCGAGATCGGCCAGAGCGTGTTCGCCGACCGCGCCGCGACTTACGATCGCGAGGCGATTTTCCCGTCCGAGAATTATCGCGACCTGCATCGCGTCGGCCTGCTAGGTATTGCCGTGCCCAAGAAGCATGGCGGGCTCGGAGCGAATTATCAAACCTACGCCCTCGCGGCAGCCGAAATCGGCCGCTATTGCGGCGCGACTGCGCTCACCTGGAACATGCATGTCTGCTCGACGCTGTGGTCGGGCCCGCTCGCCGACGATCTCGACATGGATGCAGAGACTCGCGCCGAGCACGAGCAGCGGCGCGCAGTCCACTACAAGCGCATCGTCGAGGATGGCGCGATCTATTCGCAGCCCTTCTCGGAGGGCGGTGCGGCAGCGGCAGGCGGGGTCGCTTTCGGCACGGAAGCACGGCCGGTCGAGGGCGGCTGGATCGTCAACGGCAAGAAGATCTTTGCATCACTCTCCGGCCATGCGGACTATTACGGCGTTCTCTGCACCGAGATCGAGGAAGGCGAGAAGGCTTCCCGCCGCAATACGCTTTACCTCGCCATCCCTGCAAAATCGGAAGGCGTTTCGGTCGTCGGCGACTGGGATCCGCTCGGCATGCGCGGAACAGTCTCGCGCACGCTGCTGTTCAAGGACGTGTTCGTGCCGGCAGATTCGGCGCTGATGCCGCGGGGCGTCTATTTCCAGGCCGCGATGCGCTGGCCGCACATGTTCCTGACGTTGTCGCCGACCTATATGGGCCTTGCGCAAGCCGCCTATGACTTCACCGTGCGATATTTGCGCGGCGAAGTACCGGGCATGCCGCCGGTCAAGCGCAGGATGTATCCGACCAAGCAGATTGCGGTCGCGCAGATGCAGATCAAGCTCGAGCAGATCAAGGCGATCTGGTTCCAGGCGGTCACCGAGGCGCGCGCCAATCCGAGCAAGGAGCAGGTGCTTCGCGCCTATGCCGCGCAATATTCGGTGATGGAGGGTGCCAATGAGCTCGCTGCGCTCGCGATCCGCACCTGCGGCGGTCAGGCCATGCTGCGCTCGCTGCCGCTCGAGCGGATCTATCGCGACAGCCGCTGCGGCTCGCTGATGCTGCCCTGGACAGCCGAGCTCTGCCTCGACCGGATCGGGCGCGAGGCACTGTACGAGGCCGGCGAAACGGACGACTGACGGTGGACCTCTGTAGTCTGATCGATCGCAACGCGGCGTTCGCGCCAGACAAGACAGCCATTGCCTTCGAAGGCGAACGGTTGAGCTATGCAGCGTTCGCTGCGCGCATCGAACGGACCGCCGCGACATTGAAGCAGGAGCTTGGCGTCGGCCGCGGCGACCGCGTTGCCATCCTCAGCCTGAACCGGCCGGACTATCTGGTTCTGCTCTATGCCTGCGCGCGGCTCGGCGCGATGCTGGTGCCCCTGAACTGGCGTCTGGCGATCGCCGAGCAGCTTTTCATCCTCAATGATGCCGGCGCCAAGGTCCTGGTGCTCGAGCAGGCATTTGAGGGAATTCTTGCCGAGCTCGAGGGCACTGCAATTGTCGGGCTCGATTTCGAGCCGCCTCACGGCACGACGTTCGAAAACCTGTTGGCTCGAAGCCGGGGCACCGGCCGCAACCCGCACACCGATCTCTCCTGCCCGCTCCTCATTGTCTACACATCGGGAACGACCGGACGACCGAAAGGCGCGGTGCTGCGCCAGGAGGCGTTGTTGTGGAACGGCGTCATGAGCCAACACATGCACAACATGACGTCTGACGACCATGTGCTGACTCTGCTGCCATTCTTCCACGTCGGTGGCCTCAACATCCAGACCACGGCGGCGCTCCAGCTAGGCGCGATGGTCACGGTTCACGCACGCTTCACGCCGGACACCGCGCTTGCAGCCATCGAACGGGAGCGGCCGACCTTGACCGTGATGGTGCCGGCGATCATCCAGGCCGTAAGCGAGCATCCCGCCTGGACCACGACCGACCTTTCATCACTCAAAGCCGTCGCGACCGGCTCGACCATCGTGCCGCCGTATCTGATCGACCGTTTCGTCGCGCGTGGCGTCCCGGTGCTCCAGGTCTACGGCTCGACGGAAACATGCCCCATTGCAGTCTACACCCGGCTTGGTGGCGATCTCTCGCGCGCGGGATCGACCGGGCTTGCCGGCCTGTGCTGCGAAGCAAAAGTGATTGATCAGGCCGGCAACGAGGTGCCGGCGGGCGCACCGGGCGAGATCGCGGTGCGCGGCCCGAACGTGTTCTTCGAATATTGGAGCAATGCGGACGCCACGCGCGATGCGCTGCACGACGGCTGGTATCGTACCGGCGATATCGGCCTGTGCGACGCGGACGGCTATTTCTGGGTGCGCGACCGCAAGAAGAACATGATCATTTCCGGCGGCGAGAACATCTATCCGGCGGAGGTCGAACGCGTCCTGCTCGAACATCCCGATGTCAGCGAATGCGCCGTGATCGGCCGGCCCGATCCACGCTGGGACGAGGTCCCTATCGCCTACGTGATCCCGCGATCCGGCCGTCGACCGGAAGCCGACGCGTTGAAAGCGCATCTTCAGACACAACTCGCCCGCTACAAGGTTCCGCGCGACATCATTTTCGTCACGGACCTGCCGCGCACCGCGTTGGGCAAGGTCCAGCATTTCCTGCTGAAGCAGCTTGATGCGCAATCGCGCACGCAAGGAGAAGCATCTTGAAGATTGCGGTTCTGGGGGGAGGAAACGGCTCTTTCGCAGCCGCAGGCGATTTTGCGCTGTCGGGACATGAGGTCCGGCTCTGGCGCCGCGACGCGGATCAGGTCGCAGCCCATCGCGCCGCCGGCTCGCGCATCCTGGTGAAGGATCATAACGGCCGTCACGACGTCAAGCTCGCGCTGGTCACGGCCGACATTGCCGAAGCCGTCAACGGCGCAGAGCTGATCCTGTGCCCTGCCCCCGCCTTCGCGCAGACTGATATCGCGCGCCTGCTTGCTCCCCATCTGCGGGATGGACAGGTTGTGTTTTTGCCGCCGGCCACGTTCGGCTCGATGATCTTCGCCCAGGCTGCGCGGGATGCGGGCAACCACGCCAAGGCGTGCTTTGCCGAGACCGGAACCTTGCCCTGGCTGACCCGCAAGCACGGGCCGTTCGAGGTCGCGATCACCATCCGCGCCAAGCGACTGCCGGTCGGCGTTTTCCCGCTCGATCAGGCGCCGCGTGCACTTGAGGTGATTGGACAGGCTTTCCCCGGTGCAATCGAGCCGTGTGGCGATGCTCTCTCCGGTGCGCTGATGAATGCAGGCCCGATTATCCATCCGCCGCTGATCGTGATGAATGCAGGCCCGATCGAGCACTTCGAAAAGTGGGACATCCATAAGGAAGGAACGCAAGCCGCGATTCGCCGGGTCACCGACGCGCTCGACGGCGAACGGATTGCCGTGCGTGAGGCGCTCGGATATGGCGCACCGCATTTTCCGCTCGCCCATCATTATGCCAAGGAAGGCGAGATCTGGATGTACGGCCGCGGCTCGCATGACCGGCTGACCGATTCCGGCGACTGGCGCGAGCGGATCGTGCTGACCGAGCACCGCTATATGAGAGAAGATTTGCGGCTTGGGCTATCGCTGCTGGTCTCCGTCGCCGGCTTGGCGCGCGTGGCTACGCCGCTGGCCAAGGCATTCCTGGCCATTGGCGGTGCAGTTTGCGGTGAGGATTTCGCGCAAGGCGGCCGGAGCCTCGAGACGCTGGGACTCGGCAATCTCGATAAAACCGCATTGCAAACGCTTCTTCGCAAGGGATTTTAAGCGATGACCAGCCGAGCCATCATCGCCTGTCTCGGGGCCGGCCGCATGGGCCGCGGCATCGCCGTCGCGTTCGCCTACGCCGGGCATACGGTCACAATGATCGACATCAAGGCCCGTTCAGCCGAAGATTTCGCCAGGCTGGAGGCAGATGCGCTCGGCGAAATCAGCAAGACCTTTGCCAGCTTGGCGAAGCTGGGGCTACTGACCGAGGCGGATGTCGATCCGCTGATTGCGCGGGTCTCGGTGGTGCCCGCCAGCCAGAGCGCGGCGGCACTGTCCGATGCGGGAATAGTCTTCGAAGGGGTCCCCGAAGTCGTCGCGCTCAAGCGGAATGTGCTGGGGGCCGCCTCAAAGCAAGTCGGCCCCAATACCATCATCGCATCAACGACGTCGACCATTCTCGTCGACGACCTCTCAGGCGCGATCGTAAATCCCCGCCGCTTCCTCAATGTGCACTGGCTCAATCCGGCCTACCTGATTCCGCTGGTGGAGGTTTCGCCCGGTAACGCCACCGATCCAGGCATCATCGAGGAGGTCAAGGCGCTACTCGAAGGCATCGGCAAGGTGCCGGTGGTCTGCGCAGCGTCTCCCGGCTTCATCGTCCCGCGCATCCAGGCGCTGGCGATGAACGAGGCCGCGCGCATGGTCGAGGAAGGCGTCGCCAGCGCCGAGGAGATCGACAAGGCGATCCGCTTCGGCTTCGGCTTCCGCTACGCCGTGCTCGGGCTGCTCGAATTCATCGACTGGGGTGGCGGCGACATCCTCTACTATGCCAGCCGCTATCTCGAAGGCACGCTCGGCAGCGACCGCTATCGTGCACCGGAGGTCATTTCGCGGAACATGCACGAGGGCCGGATCGGCCTGCGCACGGGCGCAGGCTTTCTGGATTATTCAGGCATGGACGTCGACGCCTATCGGACAAAACGGCTTCAGGCCATGGTCGACCTGCTCCGTCACTTTGACCTGGCTCGTCCGCCCGTGCTCGATCGGACCTAGCCGAAGACGTCCTGAAGCACACCTTCGCGCACCACGGCAATGCCATCGAGCTCGATCGTCGTCCCCATCATCGGCAGATCGAAATGGCCCGTTGTGTAACGGCCGGCGAATTCGTTGGCCCCGGTCGAGAACAGGAAGTTGCCGGAGACGGCGCGTATTTCCGTGCCGTTGGTATCGCGCTGGTCATACATCGACAGTGCCTCGTAGCGCGCGGCCGGATTCATGCCGAACCCGACATGCGATACCGCATACGCTTCCCGATCGCCCCAAGCCGCAAGGTAGGCACGCATCATCGCGGCATCAGTGCCCTCGCCTTCCAGCTCGACGACATAATCGTCCTTCAGCGTCATCTTCACCGGCGATGTCAGGTAACGCTTGAAGGTCAGGTTGATGTCGCCGGGCGCCATCACCAGCGTGCCATTGATCGTTCCGCTCTTGGGGAAGCTGACGACGATGCCGCCGGGCCAATGCGCCAGCGTACCGGGCTTGTCCGTCCACCCCCACACGCCGACAGTGGACGCGCCGACCATATCGACGTCGAGCGCCGTGCCGGCCTTTGAAGTCACCCGCATCCGCTTGGTCCCCCGCAGCATCTTCGCCGCCGCGCGAACGCGCTTCTCGAGCGCGGGATCCGGCACCATCCGCTCCAGCGCCTCGGGATGCTCGTTGGAAATCACCAGGATACGCGCGCCGGCTTTGAGGATCTCGGGTGTCTCGACCGCATGCATCAGGCCCTCGATGGTGCAATCCACAACAAAGCCGGCCTGTTGAAGCGCGGTGATAACCGGGCCAAGCCGCTGGATCGCCTCGCTCGCCCCGGTCGAGCGAACCGGAACGATATTCCGGTTACGTGGGGTCGGCATGACCACGTGGAACGGTCGCGCGCCGATCCGCAGCAGCGCGAGCTCCGCCAGATGAACATTCAACGCACGTGACTGGGTTTCCGAGAGGATCGCCGCGGTATCGCCCGCCTTGACCGCGCATCGCTCAAAAATCTCGCAAAATGCGTCGATCCATTTTGCTTCGATGCGATCAGCCAGCATGGTCTACTCCCGGTCTTCCTGTTTCTTCTTCGTCAGTTCATGCTTCGGGGAAACCCCGCAGCAGGTACGCGCGCACGGCCCCCAGCAGGCCATTGAGGATCAGGCCCAGCAGCGAGATCGTGATCAGCGGCACGAACATATCGACGGCCTGAAAGGTCCGGGCCGCCGTGACGAGGACATGTCCGAGCCCGTCGCTCGACGTGATCATCTCCGCCAGAAACACCACGATGCAGGAAATGACAAGGCCGATCCGGCATCCGGTCAGGATCGACGGCATCGCCGCCGGCAGCACCACTTTGAACAGGATCTGATAGCGCGGCGTTCCCGCCGCCATGGCCGACCAGATCAGCTTCTGCTCCACCGTTGACGCGCCATAATAGGTAGACAACAAAATGGGAAAAAGTGCATCCGCCGCCACCAGGGTGATCTTCGATCCATGACCGAAGCCGAGCAGCAGCAGCAATGCTGGATAGAGCGCGACCTTGGGCAAGGGCGCGAGCACGCGCACGATCGGCCGGACCACGGCGTTGATAGCCGGACTGGCGGCGGCGGCGATGCCGATGCTGACACCGAGCACGACCGCAATCGCGAAGCCGGCAAACAACCGGATCAGGGTCGCCGCGATCTCCTGCTGAAACGTCCATGTCACGAGTTGCTGGAGCAGCCTGCCGAAGACATATCCCGGCGGCGGCAACAACACCGCAGGCGCGAAGCCAAATGATACGAGGCCCTGCCACAGCGCGATCACCAGCACGATCGGCGCGAGCCCAAGGATGATGCTGGTGGAGCGAAGCTGCGGCATTATGAGAAGCTCAAGGGCAAGTCGAACTGCGGTTCAGACCAGCGCACCAGCCTTGCGCGGATCCGCTCGAAGATTGCATCCAGGCAGATTCCCATCGCGCCGATGATGATGATCATCGCAAAGACGGTGTCGTATTGGCCCATGTCGAGCGCGTTGAACAAGATGTTGCCGGCGCCGGACTGACGCGCGATCATCTCGCTGGTAATCATCGTGATCAGCGCCAGCACGAGTCCGGTGCGGCAACCGGTCAAGATTTCCGGCAGCGCCGCCGGCAGTACGATCCGGACCAGCCGTTGCGCAGGCGAAAGTCCCATCGCTGCGCCCGACCACAGCATCTTCTCTTCCACCGCCCTGGCGCCCTCGAAGCTGTGATAGATCACGGGCAGGCTGACGCCGAGGAAGATCACCAGCGTCTTCGTGATGTCACCGACGCCGAGCCACAGCATGATGATCGGCATCAGCGCTGCCTTCGGCACCGGGTAAATCACCATCAGGAGCGGATTGAAGAAAGCCGCGACGGCCCGGCTGCGGCCCATCAACAGGCCGAGTGGGATCGAAACCGACACCGCTATGCCAAACCCGACCGCCATGCGGCGGAGCGAGGCCAGGATGTTGATTAGCGCTTCCTTGTCTCCGAGGATGTCCGGGATTGCACGGATTGCCTCAATCGCCGTGGGGAAGCTGTCGTTCTTCAGCGCGAGTGACGCAACCTGCCATGCCGCAAGAAGCCCGATGCAGGCAAACACCGGCGCGGCACGCTTGGCAAGGGCCGTCAGCGATGTCATGACGCCGATCCCGTATCTTCGACCTCGTCGAACATGCGCTCGATATCGACGACGTATTTCTGGTAGCGAGGGTCCAGCAGCAGCTCGCTGCGGCGGCGCGGCCGCGGCAGATCGATGTCGATCACCTCGCGGATGCGGCCGGGCGATTTCGACATCATCACGACTTTGTCCGACAGGAAAACTGCTTCGTCCACAGAATGCGTGACGAACAGCACCGTCTTGCGATCACGCTCCCAGATGTTCAACAGATCGTTCTGCAGCCGCGTTCGCGTGTGAGCATCGAGCGCGCCGAACGGCTCGTCCATCAACAGAACCTCGGGATGGTAAGCCAGCGTTCGAGCCAGCGCCACGCGCTGCTTCATGCCGCCGGACAGTTCCTTGGGATAGAAGTTCTCATAGCCCTTGAGCCCGACCATTTCGATCAAAGCACGGCTCTGTGCTTCCGCCTCGGCGGTGCGCACGCCTTGTTGGCGAGGGCCGTACATCACATTGCCCAGCACGGACTTCCACGGAAACAACGCGAATTCCTGGAATACCGGACCGCGATCCGGCCCTGGTCCCGTGATCGTCCGTCCCCTGATCTTTGCTGAGCCACTGGTTGGGCTGACGAAGCCGCCGACGACGTAAAGCAATGTCGACTTGCCGCAGCCGGATGGACCAAGGATGGAGACGAAGGCTCCCTCCTCGATCGCCAGCGAGATGTCCGATAGCGCCACATGGTTCTTGCGCGCCGAGGTCTGAAATACCTGCGAGACGCTCTCGATCTCGATGATTGCAGAAGCCGGTTTTTGCGGCGTCACCGGTCTCACCCATCCGCCCGATCTCGAAGGCACTACCTTCATCTCGTCTCACTTCATTCGCGCGAACCCTGCGCAACAGGCTTGCTGAACATCCTCCGTCAGCGACGCGAGCTTAGCAAGAAACTTGCCAGACCAGTGGCTGTTTCCGGCAGGTTCGCCGCGTCATCCGAACCAGGGCCATTCTGCGGGGCCCTCATGCGTGACGGCTCCGCCCGGTGCCTGGCCAACCAATCGCGCATATTTGGCGAGGGCACCGGCACGGTGACGAGGCGGACGCGGCTTCCAATCGTGTCGGCGAGCAGCGAGTTCCTGCTCGTCGATCAGCATGTCCATCCGCCGGTTCGCGGCATCAATCCGAATCCTGTCGCCATCGCGTACCAGCGCCAGCGGACCGCCGACGAAGGCCTCGGGAGACACATAGCCGATGCACATTCCGCGCGTGGCGCCGGAGAACCGTCCATCCGTGATCAGGGCCACCTTCTCGCCCATGCCCTGGCCATAGATCAGCGCGGTGACGCCGAGCATTTCGCGCATGCCGGGGCCACCCACCGGCCCTTCATTGCGGATCACAAGCACATCGCCCGCCTTGTAGCTGCGGTCGCGAACCGCTGCGACACAAGCTTCTTCGTCTTCGAAGATGCGCGCCACGCCTTCAAAGAATTGGTTCTTAAGGCCCGCGACCTTGATCACCGCGCCATCGGGACAGAGGTTTCCCTTCAGCACGGCCACACCACCATCTGGCATGATCGGGGCACGAGCCGCGTAAACAACCTCTCCGTCAGGTGCGTTGGCGGCGCCATATTCTTCGGCAAGTGTACGGCCCGTGATCGACAGGCAACTGCCATCAATATGCCCGCTCTGGATCAGTTCCCGGATCACCACGGCAGCGCCGCCGATATCGTAGACATCCTTTGCCGTATATTTGCCTCCCGGCCGCAGGTTTCCGATCAGCGGCGTCCTGGCAAAAACCTCGCCGACATCATCGATCGTGAATGCGATCCCGGCCTCGTTCGCGATCGCCGGCAGATGCAGCGCAGCATTGGTCGAACCGCCCGTGGCAGCCACGATTGCCGCACCGTTTTCCAGGGATTTCCGCGTCACGACGTCGCGCGGCAACGGCCCGCCGCGCTCCAGCATCTCCATGATGAGGCGCCCGGCCCGCCTGGATATCTGCGCGCGCTCGGCATAGACACCTGGCACCATCGACACGTTGGGAATGGTGAGACCCATCGCCTCCGAGACCATCCCCATGGTGTTGGCAGTGAATTGGCCCGCACACGCGCCGATGGTCGGCAGGCAGGCGCGTTCGATCCGTTCGAGCGTGGCACCGTCGATCTCTCCGGTCATGAAGCTGCCGACAGCCTCATAGGAGTCGAGCACGGTCAGGGTCCGCCCGTCGACGCGGCCCGGCAGCGCGCTGCCGCCATAGATGAAAATGGCCGGCACGTTGCACCGGACCATGCCCATCATCACGCCGGGAAGCGTCTTGTCACATCCGCCGTAGCCTATCAATGCATCGTAGGCGAGACCATGGACGACGGCTTCGATCGAGTCGGCAATCAGCTCCCGCGAAAATAGGGAGAACTTCATCCCCTCGTGATTCATGCTGATACCGTCGGAAACCGACACGGTCGAAAATTCGCGCGGCGTGCCGCCGGCCTCCTCGATTCCGGTCTTGGCCGCCGCGACCTGAAAGTCGTGCGTCATGTTGCAGGGCGTCTGTTCGCCCTTCATGCTGACGACGCCGACCATCGGCTTGGCAATCGCAGCGTCGTCGAGCCCCATGGCGCGCATGAACGCGCGGTGCGGAGCCCGGTCGAGGCCATCCGTCGTGATCCGAGATCGGAGCTTCTTCATACGTGCATCTTCTTCATGCAACGTCCCGGATCATCCCGGACGCCGCGACCTTCTCGCTCGGTTCATTCGCCCGATCGCCTATTGCAGCGGAGCGACAATCGTCGAATGCTTGAATTGCGCGACATCCAATTTTGGCAGCATCCCGGTCTCCGCGTAGATGTCCAGCATCTTCTGGATCGCGGGAAAATTCGGTGCCGCGCCCGGATCGCGGCCGAAATCGTTGTCCTTAAGCAGATAGGTCTCGAGAACCGGAATAGGTGCCTTCAGAACTTCGTTGACGACCTTCAACGTCTCTTCGCGGTTCGCCAGCGCTTTCTTCATGCCGGAGGTAATGTCACGCACGTAAGCCTTGACCAGTCCCGGGTTCTTGTCGACGAAATCGGCACGGCAGGCTTCCAGGATGTGCACGATGTTTGGCATCGCCTGCGACAGCGAGAACAGTTTGCGCGTGCCGCCCTTTGCCTCCGCACGCGCGGCAAACGGCTGGTTCATGTTGACCGCATCGACGCGGCCCTGCCGCAACGCATCTTCGGAGACGGCAAAGCCGACCTCGACCAGCTTGATGTCCTTGGCCGGATCGATGCCGTTCTGCTTCAGCAACAGATTGAACGGCCCTTGGGTGCCGCCGCCGATCACGGAAATTCCGACCGTCTTGCCTTTGAGATCGGCGATCGTCTTGATCGGGGAGTCGTCCATGACAGCCCAGTAGACCGAGAAACCACCGGCCTTCTCGAAGACGTGTTGCGCCACGATGTAGGCCTTGAGGTTGCCGCCAACCACGCCGTTGGCGAGCGACAGCGGCGCCTGCGTCGCGCAATCCAGCGCGCCGGCCGCCAAGGCCTGCGTCATCGGAGCGGTACCCTGAAACTGGGTCCATTCGATGTTGTAAGCCTTGCCGATATTGGGAAACTCAGCCGGGCGGCGCATCATCCAGTATTTGGATTCTTCGGCCGGAATCGTCCAGCCGACGCGTATCGTCTGCTGCGCCCATGATGAGCCTGCGCTCGCGCTCACGGTCGCTGCCGCCCCCAAAGCCAGGATCCACTTCGAAACGGTTCGCATCGTGCCCACTCCGCTGCCCAGGCGCCGACCGGCGCCATCCAACCCGACCGTGGCAAATGTTTCATGGTTCAAACAATCAAGCAAGCCATCCCGGCCGGGGCGGTTTCGTCGTGGGATACACCATGTATGGTAGTGCACGTCGCGCGGCGTCGTGGAGGGATAGATGGAGGCAACCTATGGCTGAAGGGAGCAAGACAAACCCGCAAGGCGTCGAGCGGCTCGGCTATCTCGGCCTTGGGCTGATGGGGACACCGATGAGCCGGCGCCTGCTCAACACCGGCCATCAGATCACTGTCTGGAACCGTTCGGAAGGGAAGATGGCCGCGCTCGTCGAGGCCGGTGCCAGACGCGCAGCCAGCCCACGCGACTTGATGGAGAGCTCGGACATCGTCTTCATGTGCGTGACGGATGCGGCCGCCGTGGAAGAGGTGATCTTCGGGCCCGCGAGCATCTCAACTGCGCCCGGCGCGGGTAAGCTCGTGGTCGACTTCTCGTCGATCCATCCTGACGCCGCACGGGACCTTGCAACGCGATTGTTAGCAGCGAATGGCGCTGGCTGGATCGACGCGCCGGTGTCCGGTGGTACCAAGGGCGCTGAGGAAGGCACGCTTGCGATCATGGCCGGCGGAAGAGCCAGCGACATCGAGCGGGTCCGCCCCTACGTGCTGGCTATGGCATGCAGGTTCACCCACATGGGCCCGACCGGCGCGGGGCAGACCACAAAGCTGTGCAACCAGGTGATCGTCGGATGCGCGATGGCTGTTCTTGCGGAGGCAACACGCCTTGCCGTGAACGCCGGAATCGATGCCAACCGATTGCCCGAAGCACTCGCCGGCGGCTTTGCTGACTCCATTCCGTTGCAGCTGTTCGTTCCGCGGATGGTCCAGGGCATTCACTCACCCCCGCTTGGTCACATCGCTACAATGCTCAAGGACCTCGATACCGTCGCCGATGTCGCGCAGACGACGTCGACCCCGGTGCCCATGGCCTCGCTTGCCGGACAACTTTTCAGGCTCGCCAAGGCCGCGCGAGGCGCGGATGCGGATGCGCTCGAAATCTACAAGCTTTCGGCGGGGAGCGCTGAACCGTCGAGCGCGAACTGAAGCACGCGGGCTGTGACTGCTTGCGCTAGCCGTCGGCGAGAAATCGGCCGAACGCGCCGCGCGCGAAGAGCAGCGGCTCCTTCGCATTGTAAGTATAGGCCTCGACCGCACCGAGAAAGATCACGTGGTCGCCGCCGTAATAGCGATTGACCGAGCGGCATTGAAAATTGGCGACGCTCTCGGCGAGCACCGGCGCGTTGCCGAGGCCCGGCGTCCACTCGACACCGGTGAACTTGTCATCAGACGATTTGGCGAATTTGCTCGCAAGCGCCTGTTGCGAAACGCCAAGCACGTTGACCGTGAAATGACTGGCATTCTGGAAGACGGTCAAGCTGGAGGAATAGACGACCAGGCTCCAAAGAACCAGCGGAGGATTCAGCGAGACCGAGGCAAACGAATTGCACGTCAGGCCATAGGGCTTGCCGTCAGGAGCCGCGGCTGTGATGATCGTCACTCCCGTGGCGTAGGTGCCTAGCGCACTGCGGAAATCACGGGGATCGATCGGCGAGCTGTCGCTTGCGAGTTCGTTGGCCGGATCGGGAACGGCCGGCTGCTTCGGCAGATCATTCATCGGCCGGCCTCACAGCGTGAGATTCTCGGACGGCAGGCCCAACGCCACGCGTCCATAATTGGTCCCGGCCGCATCGAAATTGAACGCGAGATGCGAATTGATCGCGTGCGCATCGCGGAACTGCCGCTGCAACGCGCCCGTCGTGAACAGGCCCCGTGCTCCGCTCGCGGCAAACAGCATCGACACCGCATCCGTGCAGAAGTTTACTGAAAAAGCGCCGTCGCGCCGATATCGGGTCTTGGTCGCCATATCGGGGATATGACCCCGCCTTGCATCCTCCATGGCATTCAGACAGGCCGAGCGCATGATCAGGCGTGCAGCGTCGATCTTCGCCGAGGCCTCAGCGATCTTGATCTGGGTGCTTTGAAAGTCGCTCAGCCTGGCGTGGTTGTAGGTGGAAATGCGATGACGGACGACCTCCGCATAATCGTCGAGACACGCCTGCGCGTTTCCCAGCGCGACGCCAGAGAGGACGTAGGGAAATAGCGAGAACACCGGGAGAGCATACAACGGGTTGGGATTGAGCTTGCTTCCCGGCGTCGGCCCACCGTCAAGATCGCCGACTGCAACCGTCATGTCCTCGGGCACGAAAGCGTCCCTGACCTCCACGTCGCAAGACCCTGTCCCGCGCAGCCCCGCGACATTCCAGGTGTCGAGAACCTTGTAGTCGGCTTTCGGCAGCAGAAATATCCGATACTCGATGCCGTCAGCCTCATCGTCGGAGTAGACGACGCTGGCAAGCATGTTCCATGCGCAGGAGGCAACGCCCGAGGAGAACGGCCAGCTGCCATGGAGCCGGTATCCGCCCTCGACTCGCGTGGCACGGCCGGCCGGAAAAATGAACGAGGACGCAATCAGTGCGTCCGGATCAAGGCCCCAGACCAGATCCTGCGCCGTTGGCTCGAACATGCCGAGCATCCAGTGATGGCTCGCCAGATTGGCCAGATTCCAGGCCACCGAGGCGTCTGCTTGTCCGAGCAGGTCCGCGCAGTCGATCAAGCCGACATAATCGAGTTCTGCGCCGCCAATGCGCTTGGGCTGAAGCATTCGGAACAGGCCGGCGTCGTGCAGATCCTTCTCGGTTTCCGGCGGCAGATGCCGCAACTCCTCCGTCCGTGCTGCCCGCTCTCGCAGCCGTGGGACGAGCGCCCGGGCCTTCGCGACCATTGCCGCATGGGCAGGTTCATCGGATTGCACCGCAGCGGGCCGGCCCACGCTCGGCTCTTGACCAGGCGCCATTCGTATCCCTCGCTTTACGCATTTATGCGGCGAGACCCTTGCCAAATCAAGCCGGCGCAGCGCTGTCTGAGTATGGTCGTCCTGAACAAGGCGCCGGAAGGATGCGATACCGCGAAGGTGGCGGCATTGCCAAGCCATGATACGCCATCCGCGCGACGCCTGGCCTGTAGGTCGCCCTCCAGGCTCAGCCTGAGGTCGAGGGTTTGCCCGACCCGAAGACGCCCTTTTGGGTGAACTGCGATATCCGACGCTCGTCGTAACCGAGCGTATCGCGCAAGACCTGCTCCGTGTGCTCGCCCAGCAACGGAGCAGCCACAGGATCAACCGGGCCGGTCAAGCTCATGGCAATCGGCGGCTCGATGTTCGGGACCCACTCTGCCGTACGATGCGGAATCCGGTTCAAGCGATGGCGCGCTCGCGCCTCCGGTGCATTGAACCCCTCCTCGACCGTCCGGAGATAGCCGACCGGGATATTGGCCAGCTTCATCTTCGCCATCCAGTTCTCGAGGGTATCGCTTGCAAAGACCTCCGCGATGGCTGCTCGCAAAAGCTCCTTGTGCTCGGAGCGGGCTTTGCGCGTTGCAAACTGCGGATCGGTGATGAGATCGGGCCTGTTCAGCACTTCAACCACCAGCCGGCGATAGAGCCGGTCATTCGCGCAGGCCATGTAAAGCGGTCCATCGGAGGCCTCGTAGACGCCGACGGTAGGTGAGCCACTCGGCGAATTACCAAACCGACCGGGATTTTCGCCGTTGATCAGATAGGCCATGCCATAGAAACCGGTCATGCCCATCGCGACGTCGAACAGGGCGACCTCGACATGCTGACCGCGATCGAGCCGATCCCGCGCCAACAGCGCCATCAGGATGGCGTTGCAGGCAGACATCCCCGTCGCCATGTCCACGATGGGCGGGCCGGTGCGAACCGCAGGGCCATCGGCAAATCCGTTGAGCGACATGAAGCCGCTTTCCGCCTGCGTGATCGGATCAAAACCGGGACGCGAGGCAAACGGTCCGGTGCGCCCGTAGGCGGAGATCGAGCAATAGACTAGCCGCGGATTGAGCGGCGCAACAGCTTCATAGTCGAGGCCAAATTTCTTCATGACCCCGCTGGAGAAGTTCTCGACGACCACGTCGGCCTTGCGAATCAAATCCAGCGCGATCTCACGAGCCTCCGGCACGGTAAGGTCGAGCGTGATGCCACGCTTGTTGCGATTGAGGCTCAGATAGGCAGCACTCTCTCCACCGATCTCGGCGTGTTCATACGCACGCGTGTCATCGCCTCCGTCTGGATTCTCGATCTTGATGACGTGCGCGCCGAAATCAGCAAGCGTCTGCGTACAGGCCGGGCCGGCGACCACACGCGTGAAATCGATGACCAGCAGACCATCGAGCGCGGTAGGCGCGCCCGTCGCCCGCGTCGAACGTTCCGGCAATTGAGGCTTGGTGGGCATCGACGGCGCTCCCTTACATCGGCTTATCGTTGCCGAATTTCCCGCAGGAGCAAACTTAAAGCCCGGCACCGCTGAATTCGCAAGTGCTCCGCCCGCATCGCTTCAATACGCAAAAAGGGCCCGGCAGCTGTCAAGCTGCCAGGCCCTTAGACGTTCCGTGTGCGCTTCATCCCGCGAACCATTTTCCGTTGCGGGAATCGCGTTCCGCATCACGGGAAACATGGCCCCATTCGCTCAGCGAAGCCGCTTTCGCCAGTAAAGCGTATGCGGCCAAGCCCAGGGCACATGGGGTTCGAAGAGCCGATAGCCCGCCCGGATGAAATTATTGGCAGACACCGGATTGTCCGTCGTATCCGAGACGATGCTGTCCCATCCAATACGCCGTGCCCGTGCCTCCATCACCCGCATCAGCCTGCACTGGAGGTCACGTCCCCGGTGCCGCTGCAACACACCGACTCTGGAGAAATAACCGCCATTTCGAATGTGCGTTGACGGCACGATACCGGCGAAGGCTACTGGCTCAGCGCCGTGATAGGCAAGCCACCACGCCCCTAACTGGAATTGCGGCAAGGGAGCCGCATCGAAGAACGCCGACTGATGCAGATCGGCCAATGTATCGACAATGTCGTCATCGGATGCATCGACGATGCGAATTCTGTACATGAGACGGTCCATTGGGATGAGATGATGTGAGTGGAAGTGCAGAAATGTCGTGCCGATTGAGGCTCACTTGCCCAGCACGACCTTGACACCTAGCCAAACCGCGCCCATCAGCCCGGTGGCGATCACCGTAATGACGGCTTTGAAGGTGTAGCTCTGCGCCTGCTCCACGCTCGTTCGCCATCGGCGCAGGTGCTGAAAATCAGCCCTCAGCTCTTTTCGGTCGTCATCCTCGATTCCGAAGGACGCCAGCACCGATGCCACCGTCCTCAATACGATGGCATCGATGTTCGCCTGCTGAAGCCTCTGTTGCTCAGCCAGCGTCTCAGCAACGATCGCCCTGATTTCGTCATCCGCCATCTTTACCGCTTGATGATCCTCGCAACATTCTCGAAGCCGCGCTTGGCGAAGTAGAAGGAGACAACCAGATTGGCCTGAAGCCCGCGAAAGATAATCAGCCCGTCGCCAGGCGTCTCGACCTTGTCGCTGAACAGTTTGAAGCCGTGGCCGAGGCCAAGGCTGGCGATCTTGCCCTCGATCAGCCGCTTGGAAGATTGCGCCAGCGTCCGCTGCGCTTCTCGAATGCACACAGCGAGCGTACCGCGCTCGGCCTGACAGGTCTCGACCAGGAGCTCGCCGAAGAAATGCGATTTGCCGGAGCCGCGTCCACCATAAACGCCCTTGTAGCGCGCGGGCTGCAGCAGCGGCTCGAATATCTTGGCCGTCGGAATTTTCAGGATGGACAATGGATGCGCTCGCTCGATTTTTCCACGGCTCAGGCGTCACGATCGGCATCCCCACCGCGCAAGCTCCCCGGGTACACGATCATGCGCTCGATCCGGTGAATCAATTCCAGCACGCCATCTTCTCCGTTCTCGATCGGCTGCGCCGCCTTGCCCCAGCCGCGATCGAGGATTGCATTGGCGGCGGAGACACGGGCGGCCGGCGTTGCGTCGTCGCTGCGCATGATGCCGACGAGCACACGGAGCGCAGTCCTGGTGTGGCTCCGCGCCAGCGAGCGGATTTCGGTCAGGGTGCGCGCGCTGGACGTCTTCCGTCGCGCAGGCGCGCGGACCGGCTCGCTCACGAGCGCAATTTCCATGTCCTCGCTCAAGACAACGTCTCCCACAGCGCGATTGCAACCAGGCCCGCGAGCGCTAGCGATATCAGATAGGCGGTCATCGTCTCTCCTCGACAAAGAAAATGCGCGGCAGATCGCGAATGAGGCGCGATCGTTTCGGGCGCGAACCCTATCTCCGTATCCGGAGACCGCAGCGGCGCGAGCAGATCGCTCGCGCCGCGGGCCGGCACGTTCGCGCGTGCGCGGCCAGCAACGGTACGGACGGCGGCACGCCGATCGGCGCTCCCTCAACGCGTTTCAAGCGAGTGCGTGGCCGTGATGCGTGGGCCGCCGTCCGATTCCGAAAATGGGATACGAAAAAACCCGCGGCGGATTTGGTCCCGCGCGGGCGTTGCGAACTTTTCGATGATGCCACTATGCCAGTGTTTTGCCCGACGGGTCAAGCTCTATTTCGATTTTTGCGAATCAAAGCCGACGGAGACCTTCGGAAAGCCAATCCCAGTCAGGCTGCCGGCGTTTCGCCCGAGGTGTCAACGAACGAACCGTCCCTGCCCGCGTTAAGCCGGTCAGGAGGATCGACCAATGACACTGAACATGACACCGAAAACCTCGCGGGACTTGCCCGGCCAGAAGCCGCGCATCGACGGGGAGCCCGACACGCGAGAGGCCATCATCCCGGACGCTGACGAAACCGAGGACCAGAACCGTGATCTCGTTCACGGCGAAGGCGGAGCCATCGATCTTCCCACCAGGCCCGGCGATCTCTCGAAGGATGATTAGGCCTTGTGCTTTGCACGAGGAGTCCAACATCGCTCGTTCGACCACGCCGTACCGGAACTTACGCCAAGGCGGGCGCGTTTATTCCTTCAGGAGGAACGTTGTGCGATGAGCCATACCGTACTGGTTGTTGACGACGATCCCGGCGTGCTCGACGTCATGGTCGACATGCTGGAAGAACTCGGCTGCAAGGTGGTCAGCGCCCACAGCGGCACGGATGCGCTCGACCGGCTCAGGCAGAACCAGGACATCTCCATCCTCATCACCGACATCAACATGCCCGGCATGGACGGTCATGAACTGGCCGAGCTGGCCAGGCGCCGCCGCCCGGAGCTGAAGATCCTGCAGCTGTCGGGACGTGAACCCCGGCGTGACGGGCTTCCCATGATCAGAAAGCCGTTCTCGTTCGAGGAACTCGCCAGCACCATGCGGCGCACCGTCGGCATCTGCTGAAGCTCGCAAGACCGAAACATCGCAAGCCAAAAAGTCTGAAAGCCAAAAGCCCAAAACAAAACCCGCGGCGGATCGCATCCGCGCGGGTTGAACCAAACTCTTTTTCGATGATGGCATTATGCCGGTGTTTTGCCCGACGTGTCAACGCGGCGAACGCGGACAAGGAATTCCCTCTCCCCACTCAGATATGTGGGGTGCAACGGGCTTGCTTCAAGCCCCCGACCCTGCCGTAGAACCCTCGACCCGAACACCATCCCGAGGGGTCTCACATGCCTGTACTGCTTCCCACGTCCCGGACGCGCGGCCACGCCAAACGCGCCGGCGCCCGCCACGAAGACCACGCCGTGGTGATCGCCGGCGGCGGCCCGACCGGCTTGATGCTGGCTGCGGAGCTCGCGCTCGCGCATGTCGACGTCGCCGTGGTGGAGCGGCGCGCCGATCAGGAACTGGTCGGCACGCGCGCCGGCGGCTTGCACGCGCGCAGCATCGAGATTCTCGACCAGCGCGGCGTCGCGGATCGTTTCCTGCGCGAAGGACAGATCACCCAGCTCGCGGGCTTCGCCTGGACCAGGCTCGACATCAGCGACCTCCCCACCCGGCACCCTTACGGGCTGACACTGCGGCAGAGCCACATCGAGCGCATCCTGGCCGAATGGGTCAGCGAGCTCGCGGTGCCGATCTATCGCAACCGCGAGGTGACGGATTTTGCGCAGGACGAGACCGGCATCGACGTGACGCTCTCCGGCGGCGAGACCTTGCGCGCGAATTATCTGGTCGGCTGTGACGGCGGCCGCAGCCTGGTGCGCAGGGCCGCCGGCATCGACTTCGCAGGCTCCGAGCCGACGCTGAGCAATCTCATGGCCGAAGTCGAGATGCGGGACGAGCCCGCATGGGGCCTGCGCCACGACGCGCTCGGCTTTCACGGCCTCAGCAAGACCGAGAGCGGGCGCGTGCTGGTGGTCGTGACGGAAGCGACGCTCGATCGCACCGGCGTGCCCGGCGCCCGCGATCTCAGCGACGCCCTCGTCGCCGTCTACGGCACCGATTTCGGCCTCCACAACCCGTCCTGGATCTCCCGCTTCACCGATGCGGCACGGCAGGCCGTGTCCTACCGCAAAGGCCGCGTGCTGCTCGCCGGCGATGCCGCGCATATCCATCACTCCGTCGGCGGGCAAGGCCTCAACATCGGCGTGCAGGACGCCGTCAATCTCGGCTGGAAGCTCGCGCAAGTGGTCAAGGGCCTGTCGCCGGACAGCCTGCTCGACAGCTACCATGCCGAGCGCCATCCCGTCGGCGCGCGGACCTTGCGCAACACCATGGCGCAAATCGCCCTGCTCCGCCGCGGCGAGGACGGCCTCAAGGCCGCGCGCGAGGTCGTCGCCGAACTGCTCGCGATGGACGCGCCGCGCCAACGTTTTGGCGCGATGATGAGCGGGCTCGACGTGCACTACGATCTCGGCCAAGGCCACGCGCTGCTCGGACGCCGCATGCCCGATCTCGACCTCGTGGTGGACGGGCGTCCGCTGCGACTGTTCACGCTGCTGTACGGCGCGCGCGGCTTGCTGCTTGATTTTGGGAAGACCAGCGGCTTCGACATCGCGCCCTGGGCAGATCGCATCAATCTCGTCGAAGCGGACTATCACGGTGCATGGGAGCTTCCGTCCATTGGACAAGTCGCGGCGCCAAAAGCCGTGCTGGTGCGGCCTGACGGGCATGTGGCCTGGGTGGGAGACGAGAGCCAACACGGACTTGCGGAGACGCTGACGAGGTGGTTCGGACCTGCCTCAGACTAGTCAGGTAGGCGCGAGGGAACGCGGCTCAAGATTCGAATATTCGTGCGTTCACCGTCCGCAGGCTCATCGACGCTTCCGGCTTGCTGCGGTGGCGTGGGGGCCGGCTGATGAGATAGTGCGTCGCGCATCCATTGGGGTAAACCAATCAGAGCCGCGTTCTCTTGCTGTGGAGACTCCAATGGAGTCGGTGGCGACCGTGTTTCCATTGCAATTCCTCGCCTGGAGACAAGACGATGCGAAGCTTACGAAGCCTCGGGTTCGCTGGTCTCATTGTCGACTATCGATGGATGATCCGGATGTACGATGATGCGTTCGATCCGTTGCAGCAATTCGCGCGGCCGCGCGTCCGTAGCCAAGGGCTGTACCGGCTTGCCCCACCCACGATCGAGAATAGAGTTTGCGGCGGCCACCCGCGCAAAAGCGTTCGCTGTCTCTCTGAACATGATGGTAGCAAGCACGTTGAGTGCCGCTTCGGTCTTGGCTTGTGCCAGGGTTTCGATATCGGCCAGCGTTGGTGCCCTGAAACCTTCCCTGACTACATGCTCAGCAACAGGAAGATGCAGCTCGGTCCTTCTCCTAAATTTGGTCATTTGGAAATCCGTTTGTTTAAATGACGACTCCGCAAATAAAAAGCCCGCGGCGGATTGCTCCGCGCGGGCTGATCTTCAATGATGCCATTCTGCCAGTGTTTTGCCCGACGTGTCAAACTCAGGCGCGGCAGCCGCACTCCCTTAGAGGCAGCTAGCTACAGCAGCACCTGCCGTTCTCTTGAACCGGCGGACAGTAAACGGTGCCGAAGGAACAGAACACGCAGCAGTCGCCAGAGAGCGGCTTTAGGCGCTCGCCGCAGCCTTTGCAGTCATAGAAGAACTGGCAGGCGTCGGTCGGCATGACCTCGGTAGCAGCGTGACCGCACTTCGGGCACGTGATGGTAGAGTTTAAGATCATCTGCGATGTTCCCTGCGCAGCGTCCGCTCCCTTCGACTTCTGGCGCAGCTTCCTGATCAATCCGCGGCGGTCCGCGGCATACTCTTCGATGATGCGCCGCCGGGCCTCGTCGCTCTCGCGGGGCATCACTTCTGGCTTTTCGGGCGGCTTATCACTCATGGCATCATACGAACCGCCCCGCGCCATGCGACTTTGATCTAGATCAAAAATGTTCGATCCTTGGAGCCTCTTCCACCTCTTCAAGCGCGCGGGGGGCACCGAGTAAGGGCTGCCGGCGAGCCTTCTTCAGCTCGGTCGCCAGTTTTATCTTCTCTCTTAAAACGAGGATTTCGGAATATTCCTTTTGGATCTCTGGGGCGACGCGAAGTGCTTCAAGCTGCTGGGTGGCCAGTTTGAAGATTGCGGCAATATGCGTACCTTGGATGGGGTGCATGGTGATCAAATCCGCTGTGGGAAAAAAACGGAAAGGGACCATACAGCGAACTGCGTTGTGGCGTCGCTGGAAATAAACAGCAACATTGCTGTCGTTTTGTTTGCAGCGCGTCACTGCCCTCATCGCGTGGGCGGAGAGACGGCCCCGGCTTGCAGGGGGCTGGAGGTATGGCCGGGGCCGCTCCGCCAGCTCGGCGGCGAGCCAGCACCGCACCAATTCCGGTGCGACTGCCGCAGTTCCTGAGTTGAGGAGATTCCTGATGGCGCACCAGTAGGCGCAAGAAAGCCGGTCGCTCATGCGACCGGCTCGCCACAAACCTGTGGGCTAACGCAAAACTATCAGCGGCCCAGCTTGCGCTCGACCTTCTTCCGGCTACTGCCCACTTTCTTCACCGCCTTCTTCACGGCAGAAGCCGAGCGGCCCGTCTTCTTTGCCTCGTAGCCAACTTCGTATTTCTGCCCGCCCGCAACGCGCGCGCGGTCCTGCTTGCGACCGCGAGTTGTCTGCTTCTTCGCTTTAGCCATGTTGCTCTCCTTGCATCTCTGAAACGCAAGAGGAATCAAACGGTTCCCCACGCCCATCCGGTTCGCCCAGATTGGCGGAACGAATCCGGCCGTGAAGATTCGAATCAAGGCGTTCGTTGCGTGGAGTTTGTCAGTGGCGTTGCAGCGTCAGCGAAGGCTGGGGGCGCTCGGGGTGAAAGCGCCCTTCCCCGGCTTCATCAAACCGGCCTTGCCATCGTGGGTGGACCGCGTGCCATCCGGAGCGCGGTGGATTCACGAAATCAAGTTCGACGGCTACCGGGTGCAGCTTCATTTGGCCAATGAGGCTGTCACCGTCTACACCCGTCGCGGCTACGACTGGACCAAGCGCTTTAAGAAAGTCGCCCGCACATCAAGGCAGGATCGGCGATCATCGATGGCGAGGTTGTGGTCCCTGCTGCCGATGGCAGCACCGATTTTTCCGTCCTTCAAAACGAGCTGAAGGGCACATCAACCAAGATCGTGCTCGTGGCATTTGACGTGCTTTATCTGAATGGGCGAGACCTGCGCGGCCTGCCGCTGTTTCAGCGCAAGGCCGAGTTGAAGAAGATCATCTCCGGCACCGCAGTGCAGTTCAGTGAGAGCTTCGAGATCGCAGGCAACGAGATGTTCGCGCATGCCTGCAAGGTCGGGCTTGAGGGCGTGGTCTCCAGGGTTCGCGACAGCACCTACAGCAGCGGCACGGGTAACAAATGGGTCAAGAAGACTTGCAGGCAACGCGAGACACTGACCATCGCCGGTTTCGCGCTCGACGAAGGCAAATGGGACGGCATCTATCTTGGTCGCCATAAGGGAGATGATCTCATTTATGCGGGCAAGGTCGACCTCGGATTCGACAAGTCATCTGCCGCAGAAGTCCACAAACGATTGAAGCCGCTTGTCCGCAAGACGCAACCTTACACCAAGCGGATCGCGCACAAGGGCATCTGGGTCGAGCCGAAGCTGCTTGCGGAAATAGAGTACCGTGCGAAGTCGGCGGAGGGGAAAGTCCGGCATCCCTTCTTTAAGGGCTTGAGAGAGGACTTGTGATGGATAGAACCTCCCGCATCCTTCAGGATCTATACGACAGTGAAATCAATTTCACGATTGCCGCCTTTTGGAATGGCGGTTTTCAAATCAACCTCGGGCTCGGTGATGAGGTGAACGGCTTCGATGCCGAAGGGGAGGCCGACAATATCGTCGATGCTGTCGAGTGGCTTCGTGTCGAAGCTATCGAGAAATATCCGGAGAGTGTCTTTGCAAAAACTCATCGACGATGACTTGACATGTTCGGCGGGTGCAACAACCACGATGGTGGTTTACTGCGCCCATAATTGTGACACCGAATTCGAGACCGAAGTTGAGGAACTCGAATGCGGCGCCGGCCAAATCGTCTGCCTGGAATGCGACGGGAGCGGACGCTGCCTGTTTCCTCCAGAGATGGTCGGAGGCGAACTGGCCTGCGTCGATTGCAAGGGGACGGGCCGCCAGTTGGTCAGCATTTGAGAGCGCTTTGGTTTTCCACAGCCACGACAGGAAGTAGCCCGTTGCGCTTCTCGCCTACCACCTATCGATAATTTGCCAGCTTGGCCGGCACATGGCTTTGATCGCGGCATGACCACCAAGTCCCGCCAACATCTCTACGGCACTCAAATCAAGATTTCGGCCGAGCGCGCCAAGGAGGCGCGCAAGGAGGCCGACAAACTGGCTTGCGCGGCCTGGAACTATCGGATGCTTGGCTATAAGGGCCCGGCGCAGCCATCGCCGACGATCGGAGATGCCATCAACGCCGGCTTCCTATACCTCGAAGTGCGATGCCTTGGATGCGACACCAACCAAACCGTGGCACTCGATGTCGTCCGTCGTGCCAAGACGACGCCGGTGCATGAACTTGAGCGCTACATGCGATGCAAGAACTGTTCGGAAGTGCGGCGCTATCCGTATAAGCGAAGCGCACTCGTTGCATTAAGACCAACGAAAATCTCGGCGGATAATCCGGCATCTTACTGGTGGCCCGGCGAGCGCTAAGGATCATCGAACATATGTGCAACCTCTATTCGATCACCACCAACCAAGCCGCGATAGCCGACCTCTTCCGGGTCGTCCGCCGCTATGAAGGCAATTTGGCGCCAATGCCGGGTGTGTTTCCGGATTACCCCGCGCCAATCATTCGCGATGCGGGCGGCGAGCGAGAGATGGTGCTGATGCGCTGGGGCATGCCGCCCCCTCCGCGTACCGGCGGCCCGCCCGTCACGAACATTCGCAACACCTCGTCGCCGCACTGGCGCGCGTGGCTCAAGCCGGAGCATCGCTGCCTCGTGCCAGTCAACAGCTTTGCCGAATACGCGCCGGAGCCCAACCCGGAGACCAAGAAGAAAGACATCGTGTGGTTTGCGCTCGCGGACGCCCGGCCGCTGTTCGCGTTCGCCGGGATCTGGACGACTTTCAATGGCGATCGCGGCACCAAGTCGAAGCCCATTCCGGGGCCGCATCAGGTGTACGGTTTTCTCACCACGACGCCGAATGCGGTCGTGGAGCCAATCCATCCGAAGGCAATGCCGGTGCTGCTGACGACAGCGAAAGAGCGAGACGTTTGGCTAAGGGCGCCGTGGGAAGAAGCCAAGGCGCTTCAACGGCCGCTACCAGACGAATGCTTGAAGATCGTCGCGCGCGGCATCGAGAAGGAAGACGCATTCGCCGCCGCTACAGCTGATTCCTAATAGGGGAGCCGGCTCCCTACGCCCTATTAGACATGCGCTTCTGTCCAAAAGTGCACATTGCTCACAAGCAATCAAGATGAGTAACGCGCTCAAGTGGCTGAATTTGCTCGCGCAATTAAATCCGCCAACATATCATATGATGTTTCCTCTCGCCGCCAGAAGCGCGAGGATTGATCCATCACCGCAAGGCAGTTGCCATCGACCGGGTGATGAGACCGCCGAAATTGCTCCCGCCCCACGCGAACGAGGGAGACGTGCATGCAGAAGCGACGACGATTCAAGCAGACCACGACACTCGACGAACGGCTCGCCGCGGAGGCCGCGCGGCTGCGCGAGGAGGCGCGCACGCTCGCGCCGGGGCGCCGCCGCGAGATGCTGCTGCGCCAGGCGCGGCAGGACGAGACCGCCATGCATATTGCCGCCTGGCTGCAATCGCCAGGGCTGAGGCCACCGACATGACCCAGCAATATCGCGCTTACCTGGTCGGCGACAACGGCGTGTTCCGATCGGCCGAAGCGTTCGAGGCCGCGTCGGATGCGAACGCCCTCACCTTCGCGCAGCAGTTCACGCAGCACGGCAAGGTCGAGGTCTGGCAGCTCGGCCGCAAGATCGCCGTACTCGAGCCCGAGCAATCCCCGCCGGGCGTTCTCACGCGTCAATGATCGCGTGATGCCGCAGGCGTCCTGAAGGTCTCGATGGCGAACGAGAACTTGACCTGCATCACGGGACCCTTGGCATCGCGAACGTCGATCGCCATCGTCTGCCTGCCGCCCGCGGCAGGCGCGGAGAGGATAGCATCGCGCGCCATGTCCGCGACCGACTTGGCGGCTTCCGCCTGAACGGCGCGCCAGGTGGCCAGCTCCAAGCCTTCCTCGTCGAGCGCTACACCGGTGTCGTCGCGCAGATCGAAATAATATCGGGACATTGCAGCATCCTTTGCCCTAATAGGTCCGAAGCGGACAAAGGTTTCCGGAAGTCGCGAAAAAATCTATGGGAGATCAATGGGTTCCGGGAACTTCGCGGTTCCTGCCGCGTTCGTGCCTCTTCAGGAAGCCGAAAGCGACAGGGCGAAACGACATTCGGCCCCCTCACTCCTCCGCAAGCTTCCCGACGATGTAGGCATCCACCGTTTCCGCGAACGAGCGCTGCACGCCGACCGCAGTGCCATGCTGGTCGAGCGCGTCGCGCTGGAGCACGCGCAGGCCGCGGCCGCGCATGCACACCGGCGCGGTGTTCAGATATTGGTCGATGGCGCCTGTCGCGAGCGGGATGGCCTTCGGGTCGCCCCTTGCGATCAGAAGCCGCAAGAGGCTCTGGCATTCGGCCAAGCCTGGCGTGGGACCAGCGCCTCACGCCTGCCGTGATTTCGCCGGCCGCTTGACCGGCTGGGTGTGGGTGCCGAACAGCGCCAGCAAAAACGCGACTTCTTCCTTCGAACCAACCTGGATCATGATGATCTCCTTTTCGCTAGGTTGGTCGGACGCAGCCGGCGGGACGTTCGAGACTATCTGGTTTCAGCACTGTTTCAGGCGTGTTTCATCGGGCCGCGCCATGTCCATGGTCGCCTGAAATAGGAACAGCTCCTCGGGCCAAAGGGTTATCGGTGCGTCGGTCCGGATGCACGACCGGCGCCCCCCACGGCCTCAGCTCGCCCCCCGGGCTGGGGCCGTTTCTTTTCGACGGCCTAGTTTTGATCTTGCCTGGGCTTCTCCCAAGACAGCTTGTTGCAGCCGGAACACCGGAAGATGGCCATCGCGCCGTCCGGTGAACTCACCGCGTCGATGAATGTCATGGGTTTGTTGCACGCAGCACAAATCGGCCGCTGCCTGGTGTCTTGATCCGCCATGCGCGCAAACGCGGGAACGGCGGAAGAGGTTTCTATCGTTCTGGAGGTTGAGGGTGCCAGATCTTCGGAACTTGCTGCTGAAGCAGTGAGATCGATGCCGCGATCTGCTCCCGCGAACGGCGCAGCAATTGTCGTGTCGTTTGGCTTGCATCGAGCTGGTGCATTTTCTGCCGGTCGAGATCCGTCTCGAAGTCCTCGCGGGTGAGCATGACAAGCTCCCGTGTTGCTGCCCATTCGCAGAGTACGTCGAGAGACGATTGAGGACCGTTCACAAGTGAACACAGGGCGGGATGCCCGCCTTCGACCCAGCCGGTCTTCAGGGTCCGCGCTTCTGCGTGACGAGGCGCAGCGCCATGCCGTGCTGCCAGGCGCGCACCCTCACTGCCGCTTCGCTGCGACCAAGCTCGCCGGCGATCTCGTCCGGCCTCGAGCCCGCTTCGGCCAACGCCTTCAGCCGCTCGTGCTCTTCCGCTGTCCACTTCTTCAACAACGGGTAGCGTGATTGCATGATTAGAAGCTGTCTCGCCTGCGTGGTCGATGCAGGCGACAAGCGGGCGAAACCCGCGAAGTTCCTATCCGAGATTGCTATGAGATCTCCGACGGGGCGTCCCGCAGATGGGCCGACGACGGCGCGCGCTCAAATCCAGACGTCCTCGCGGCACGAATCGCACCGATAGATCAGGATCGAGCAATCGCGCCTCACGTCGAAGATCGAGGTCAGGCAGCGCGTGCCCCTCTCGCATTTGGGGCACGCCGGCCCCGGCTTGTAATGCTGATCCGGCCTCGTTGCCGGGCCTGCTTGCTGTTCGCTGCTCATCTCATCCCTCGTTGGAGGACTGAGTTCCTAAGTACCAAAGTGGACATTCGTTCCAAATCGCACGGGCAGCGCTTCTGATGGAAGCGACGGCCTAGACGCCCCATGATCGCGCCCGCCGATCATCGGCTTCGTCGTGAACCATCAAGCGGGTTTGCCCTGAACGATCAAACCGGCTTGCTGTTGGCGCCCCCCCCGCAGTTCGTCCAGGCTCTCGACGGTGCAGATGCGCGCGGCGCGGCGGGCCAGTTCGTCGTAATTTTGCGCCACCTTGCGCAGCACGTCCCGCGTCTCGGGGTACTCGCAATTGTCCGCCTTGGTGCGAAATTCTTCCGCCCGCATCCGCCAGTAGCGCGGAGGGTGCATCCGCTCGGTGCCCATGGGCCACTCCCCTCGATTGGTCCGACTGTTCGTGTTCGTTAATGGAGAGCGCGTCCAACAGTTCCCGCGCAGATGTTCTGGCCCCGATCGCACGTTCAGATTGCGGCCCGCTGGGACGGCATCTCCCGGGATTGGTCGACTTTAGTTCAAATGCAGCAGGGCGGGTTCGCCAGGATGCAATTGGTTCGCGCCATGCTGGACAATGTCCCTTGCGACCAACGCAATCGGGCAAGGGCCGGAGAGATCATCGATGTATTACGTCGCCGCCGCGTTGCTGGTACTGTCGGGACTGTTCTACTCCGCGAGCCATCACGAGATCGGCTCGTTCGGCGTCACCATGTGCACCTATGGCAGTGCGTTCTGCAACAACCCGCTGATCGTCTTTGCCGGCGCCGCGCTGGCCGGCGCCTGGGGCATGTTCGTCAGCATCAAATAGTCCCGACCGCACGCGCTCAGGAGACAAACGTCTCGCCGGTGCGCGGGTTGCGCACTGGCCGGCCATCGCAGTCCGGTCGCGCTCGGAATGCGTGCCAACGCTGCACCGGGTATTCTTCGATGATGCACTTATACAGGTGTTTTGCCCGACGAGTCAAACAAAATTAGCTTTTTCAGAAATCAGCGAGGCGCGCCTTACCCGCAGCCCGGGAACCTTGTTCCCTCATTAGCATTTGTGAAGGACGCGCCCCGACCGAGACCCCTCCTGCCATGACCGACGATGCCGTCAGCCCCACGAAATCCGCACCGTCGCTGTTGCAGAGGCTGGGGCCGGGTCTCGTCACCGGGGCCGCCGACGACGATCCGTCCGGCATCGCCACCTATTCGCAGGCCGGCGCGCAATTCGGTTACGGACTGCTCTGGACGGTATTTCTGACCACGCCGTTCATGATCGCGATCCAGCTCGTCAGCGCCCGGATCGGCCGCGTCACCGGCAAGGGGCTGGCGGCCAACGTCATGCAGATCGCGCCGCGCTGGGCGGTGCTGTCGCTCGTCGCCATGCTGGTCGCCGCCAACACCTTCAACATTGCCGCGGACATCGCGGCGATGGCGGAGGCGCTCTCGCTGGTGATCGGCGGCCTCAACCACGAGCACGCGCTGATCTTCGCGGCGGGCTCGACCCTGCTGCAGGTGTTCCTGCCCTATCGGCGCTATTCGCCGGTGCTGAAATTCCTCACCTTGGCGCTGTTCGCCTATGTCGCGACCGCCTTCACCGTGAAGATCCCGTGGAGCACGGCGCTGCTCGCGGCGGTGTGGCCGAAGACGAATGTCAGCGCCGACTATTTCATGATGGTCGTCGCCGTGCTCGGCACCACGATCAGCCCGTATCTGTTCTTCTGGCAGGCCTCGCAGGAGGTCGAGGAGATGAACCAGGGCAAGCGCGACAAGCCGCTGCGCGAGCTGAAGCGCGGCGGCAGTCCGGAGCTGGCGCGCATCCGGGCCGACACCCTCTCCGGCATGCTGCTCTCCAACGGCATCGCCTTCTTCATCATCCTCACCACCGCCTCGGTGCTGCACGCGAATGGCGTCACCAACATCAACTCGGCGACGGAGGCCGCCGAGGCGCTGCGGCCGCTCGCCGGCGATTTCACCTTCGCCCTGTTCGCGATCGGCATCATCGGCACCGGCCTGCTCGCAATTCCGGTGCTGGCGGGCTCGGCCGCTTACGGCGTGGCGGAGATCTTCGGCTGGCGCGCGACGCTGGAGGCGAAGCCCGACGAGGCGGTCGGCTTCTACACCATCATCGCCGCCGCCACCATCATCGGCTTCGGTCTCGGGTTCACCGGCATCGACTCGATCCACATGCTGGTCTGGAGCGCCGTGCTCAACGGCATCGTGGCCGTTCCGATCATGGCCATGATGATGCTGATCGTCTCGAGCAAGGCGATCATGGGTCGCTTCAAGGGCCGGTCATGGCTCGTCGCGCTGGGCTGGCTCGGCACCGCGTTGATGGCGCTGGCTGTGCTCGCCCTGCTCGGCTCGTCATTGATGGGCTGACTAGCCTTTGACTAGCCTTGCGACAAGACTGCCGAGATCTGCGAGGCGATGATGAAGGCCGCGAACACAGCCGGCACGCTGATGAAGCGCAGGAATTGGTCGATCGAAAGCATCGCTGTCTCCCCCAAGACAAAAACGTATACGCCGCCGCGCTATTCCACCCCGTGCGCGACGTGCTGATCGGCCGTCAGAAACTGATCGGAAATGGCGGCTCCACTCATCGTGAGCAGCGCCAGGATCGTAATCACAGCCAGAAATCTCATGGCCGGAAGATCGATCCCGATTGTGGCCAAAAACGTCAGAGCATGGCGCCTTTTCAGGACGATCCCGGGCAAGATCATGGCTGTCCCCACCGGATTCCCCGCGTTTTCCAATAGAACGTTCGGAAGGGGCTTCCCTGCACACCTCGCCAGGCTTCACTGCGCAAGGCCGTTAGCCTAACAATCGTGGCTGGACCCGGGCTTGCGCCCGCCAAAGAAAAAAGCCCAGCCGGGCAACAGGGAGCGACATGACCAAATCGTCGAAAGCAACAAGTCTCGAAATTCTCGCCTGCGACGCCGGCTGGAGAAACTACCACTTCGTCAAGCTGACAACCGAGGACGGCATCGTCGGCTGGAGCGAGTTCGACGAGGGCTTCGGCTCGCCCGGCGTCGGTGCTGCGATCCAGCGCCTGTCTGCCCGCGTCGTCGGGCAGAACGTTTTCCGGCACGAGCGCATCTACGCCGAACTGTTCGCGGCCACGCGTCCCGCCGCCGGCGGCGTGGTGGCGCAGGCGCTCGGGGCGATCGAGAATGCGCTGCTCGATGCCAAGGCGAAATGTCTTGGTGTGCCCTGCTACGAACTGCTCGGCGGCAAGATCCGCGACCATGTCAGGGTCTATTGGTCGCATTGCGCAACGTGGCGGATCAATCACCCGTCCTGGTACAAGCCGCCGATCGAGAACCTCGACGGCGTCAAGGCAATCGGACGCGAGGTCCGCGAGAAGAAGTTCACCGCGCTCAAAACCAACATCTTCTCCTATGATGACGGCAAACCGACCGGTTGGCGACCGGGCTTCGGCTCGCCCTTCGCTCCCGAGATCAACGTCGATCGCAAAATCCTGCGCGATCTGCGCATGCATTTGGAAGCGATCCGGGACGGTGCAGGCCCCGACGTCGACATCTTGCTTGACTGCAACTTCAACGCCAAGACGGAGGGCTATCTGGAGATCCTGCGCACCATCGCGGACCTCGACATGTTCTGGATCGAGATCGACAGTTTCAATCCGGAAGCGCTCGGTTACATCCGCAGGCAAAGCCCGCATCCGATCTCGTCCTGCGAGACGCTATTGGGCTTGCGGGAATTCCTGCCCTATTTTCGCGAGCAGGCCATGGACGTCGCGATCATCGACACGCCCTGGAACGGCGTCTGGCAGTCGATGAAGATCGCAGCCGCCGCGGAAGCGTTCGAAGTCAACGTTGCTCCGCACAATTTCTACGGCCATCTCTGTTCGATGATGAACGCGCATTTCTGCGCCGCCGTGCCGAACCTGCGCGTCATGGAGATCGACATCGATCGCCTGGCGTGGGACCGCGAACTGTTCACGCATGAGCCCGACATTCAGAACGGCCATCTGGTCATTCCGGACCGGCCCGGCTGGGGCACCGATCCGAACGAGGAAGCCCTTCGCGCGCATCCGCCGAAGACCACCGGCGGATTGCTCAACTACGGCCGGAAGGGCTAGAGCGTCTTACGGCGTCACTGGATTGACGGTTGGGGACGTCTTCGGCCCCGGCCGCTCCGGCTCGATCGGGGAGTGCGGTTCGGTCGGGAGAATTTTGGCACCTGCGGCCCGCGCGGCTTCACCCGTGGTTGCGTACATCGCAACATGGGCGGGCTGCGTTTTGGCCCGATTCCATGGTCCGTGATCGACGATGAGCATCGCAGCAATCGTCAACGCGGCCACAATCAACGCGATTACGCCGGGATGGCGAAGCGCTGAGGACATGGAGTTTGCGAAGCGATCCGTTGCCATCGTGGAATCCATAGGCTTTTCCTCTCACAGGTTAATGCAATCGCGTCCTGCGAGTTCCGCCCTTGGCCAAGGCAAGTTCCAAGCGGATACGGGAACCTGGTCGCCCCAAGGCGCTCAGTGTTTCACATCCGGCCGCGCGTCGCCGACGAACCGGTCGCGGTTCGGCATCTTGACCGCTGCAAGCGATTTGGCATCGAGCGTCGCATCCGCTCCGACCAGTCCATTCAGGTTCAGGATGTAGGCGGACACCGCATAAACCTCTTCATCGCTCAACGATTGCGGCGCGTTCTGCGGCATCGCGCGGCGGATGTAGTCGAACAGCGTCGGCGCATACGGCCAATAGCTGCCGACCGTACGGATCGGCTTTGGCGTTGCGATCGTGCCCTGCCCACCGACGAGCCGGTCACCGAGCCCGCCCTCGCCTTTGTCGCCATGGCATGATGCACATTGCTGGGCGAACACCTCGCGCCCTTGGCTCACCGAGCCGCTTCCCTTCGGCAGATTGCTGCCGTCGCGTCCGATATCGATATTCCAGCCCGCAATCTCCGCAGCCGTCGCGGGCCGTCCGAGGCCGTACGAGGTCTGCGCCTGCGCTCCGCTCGGAAACGTACACAGCACAATGACGACAGCAATGCCGCAAGTCTCACGCCAGCGCATTGGTCACCTCGCCGTCAGCCGCGATGCGCCAGGGCCAGATCGCGTTATTGTGGTAGAAATAGTTCTCGCCGCGCACCGCGAGCAGCTCGGCCAGAGTCGGCTGCACATAGCCGGTTTCGTCAATGGCACGGCTCTGGATCACGGCAGGCTTTCCGTCCCACTGCCAGGGCAAGCGAAAGCGTGTCAACGCACGCGTCAGCACCGGCTCCTGCAATTGCGCGCTTTGCCAACTCTTTCCCTCGTCGACGGACACTTCGACGCGCGCGATCTTGCCGTGCCCGCTCCAGGCGATGCCCGTGATCTCGTGGAAGCCTGGCGCGCCCAGGCGTTGGCCGCCGGAGGGCCTCGTGATAATCGACTTCGCCTCCATGTAGAACGAAAATTCACGCGCGGTGCCGTCCGGCAGCAGGTCTGTGTATTTCGAGGTCTCCTCGCGCGAGTAAACCGGCTCCGCAGTCACATGCAGGCGCCGCAGCCACTTCACACTCATATTGCCCTCGAAGCCCGGCAGGAACAGCCGCAGCGGATAGCCCTGCTGCGGACGCAGCCGCTCCCCGTTCTGGCTGTAGACCAGCATGGCGTCCTCAAGGCATTTCTCGATCGGGATGCTGCGCGTCAGCGCAGCCGCGTCGGCACCTTCGGCGACGATCCATTTGGCATCCGGCTTCAATCCGGCCTCCTGGAGCACCAGCTTGAGGCTGACGCCGGTCCATTCTGCACAACTGACCAGACCTACAAGGTCCGACGCGGTCTTGCCGTAAGGCTTGCTGTAGCCGGGATTGCCGGAGCATTCGAGAAAGTGGACGCGCGATTCCGACGGGAAACGCCTGAGATCGTCCATTGTAAAAATCAGCGGGCGCTCGACCAGCCCGTGCAGCATCAACCGGTGCTGGGCCGGATCGATGGTCGGAACGCCACCATGATGACGCTCGTAGAACAGTCCGTTCGGCGTGATGATGCCATCGAGCTCCTGCAATGGCGTCCGGCTGGAGGCCGAGATGTACTGCTTGAGCGTCTTCGAGATGTTCTTGACGACGCCCTTTTCGAACGGTGACGGCGCGCCGTAGGGCTGGCTTCCCATCGGTTCGCCGGGCGCCTTCATCCATTCGGGAATGTTGGGTGGAAGGTTGTCGGTCTCGGCGGCAACCGATGCGCGGGCGCCCAGGACGGTACCACCCGCCACCGCAGCACCGCCGCGCAGAAAGCGGCGGCGAGTCGTCCCCGCGGGTTTGTCGTCGGCATCGAACGTGCGGCTCATTTGCGGATCCTCGGCTGAAGCGCGACCCGCATGAAACATTCTGCGACGAGCATTTGCAATTCGCACCTGTTTCAAAAACAGGCGATTTCCATCTGGACTGATCTAAATCCGGTGGCGGCGACGGCAGTTCTCTTCTTCGCAATGCACAAACGGCTCGTCCGTCACTCGCCCGGCGCGATCGCATTGCTCGGGGTCGGCCGGTCGGCGATCTGCTGGCCGAACAGACTGCCGATCAGTTCGACCGCGGTGCGCGCGGTGCGGCCACGCTCGTCGAGAAACGGATTGAGCTCGACGATGTCGACTGATCCGACCACGCCGGAATCGTGCAGAAGCTCCATGATCAGATGCGCCTCACGATAGGTCGCGCCGCCCGGCACCGTCGTGCCCACGCCGGGTGCGACGCAGGGGTCGAGAAAATCGACGTCGAAGCTAACATGCAGCACGCCGTTGCTGGCCCTGACGCGCTCGATGACGCGGCGGATCAGCACGGCGACGCCAAACTCGTCGATCTGGCGCATGTCGACAACCCTGATCCGGCGCGTGCGCATCAACTCCTTTTCGAGCTTGTCGATCGAGCGCGCGCCGAACAAGTCGAGCCGGTCGGGACCGATCGGAGCACGGGGGTCATCGCCGAGCAATCCGTCGAGGCCGGGTTCGCCGCACAGGAATGCCGCCGACATGCCGTGCATGTTGGCGGTGATCGTCGTCTCCGGCGTGTTGTAGTCGGCATGTGCATCGAGCCAGAGCACGAACAGCTCGCGTCCGCGCTCCTGCCAGTGACGGGCCATGGCATTCACCGATCCCATCGACAACGTGTGATCGCCGCCGAGAAAAATCGGCAGCGCGCCGGTTTTCGCGATCTCGTAGCCTCTGCGGCTCAGCACGCGTGTCCAGCGCTGGATTTCGCGGTAGTGATTGGCTTTGTCGGGGGGCCTGTCGGCGAGGTCCCGGAGCTCGGCCACCGAGAGATCGCCGTAATCGACGACCTCGAAATCCAGGCTCTCGAGCAATGTCGCAAGGCCGGCGGTGCGGAGCGCCGCAGGGCCCATCAGGGTACCGCGCTGCGAAGCCCCCATGTCGATGGGAGCGCCGAGCAAGGCGATGCGCCGGGCTCGATCCGTCGTGGTCCTGTCGGTCACAGCTGTCTCCTGAGATCAGCAAGCTTGAGCCAGCCTAACAGAGATTCGCATCCGTCGTTTCACGGGGGCGGTCGGCGCGGGGGGCGCATCGTCTCGGAACAAAAGCCCGCGCGCCGAATTGCTCATGCAAGGCCGGTACCCGCCGTAAAACCACGGCGCCTGTCGCGGATAGCCAAAGGTCATGCGACCCGCTGTTCAGAACGAGCGCTCGCGCGGATAGCCAAAGGTATCGGCCTCCGTCACTTGATCAGCCCGGAGGTCGCGCACTTGAGCACGGAGATCCCGCAGTCCACCTCACATCCCGGCATGGCCGAGCGCGCCGTTGATGTCGCGACGGACGTATCCCGCACCATCGGTGAAATCGCAGGTGGCCTGCACGCAGCTGTCGACCGCATGACCTCCGCAATCGACGACGCGCGCAAGCCCGGAAAACCCCTCGCGACCGTCGCCGCGATCACGCGCGAAGCACCGCTTGCCAGCCTGTTCGTTGCTTTCCTGTTCGGCGTCGCGGTGGCACGTCGGCGCTAGAAAGACATCAAACTTGCCCCACTTCGGCTTGGCGCCTGAGAGCTTCCGCACAACGTCTTTAGCGTTGGGGGCAAATAGCGCTTCTGGGAGTGGGATTGCGTTCTTTCAGAAACACCCAGCAGGCGTGTCCCTTTCGGTCACCGCAGAAAGAGGCGGACCTGCCGCGATTGGGATCATCATCGCAATGAGAGCCGGACTTTTCCTCACTGATCTCATCCTAATTGTCGCGCGATAAGCAGCGGCATTTTCGAGTGCCGTAGAATGATTGATCCGCACCAGGTGAATACGATTATCTCCACGACCATTTGCGCATTTTTTGCACATTACCCAGACGCAAAAATAGGAATTGAAGAAGCCAAGCTGCTCGCGAAGCAAATTGCGGATGCTCTCAACGAGGCGGGACTGCAGATTTCTGCCCCCGATCCGGCGAGTCCAGAAGCTGACTAGATGCCGCTGGGCGATCGTCCAGAGCTCATGTGCGCCACTCTTCCTGACCGGAGATCGGCTGTCGTTCAGCTGGTTCGTTCCTGGCGCTCAGCCAGTTGGGTCCTCAATCACAGCTCCGGCTCTTTGATCCTCTTCGGCACCAGAAGTGCTTATGACAAGAAGGGCTTGCAGTAGCGGTGCACACCACGGACGACGGTCGACGCCCCGGGCCGCACGTGGGGTAGACCATAAGGCCACCTGCGCCCGTTGGCTGATATCTACTCCTATCGCAGCTGCCGCTAATGGCTCCTGAGTTGTATTGCGGTCTCGACTTTGACGAAGATCAGGTCGCGCTCTCGCCCATCCCAGGTGCGCTCTGTGGATCGAATCCACTGCGAAGCGGCTCATAGGAACAATTCAAAAAACCGTGAGTTTGAATACAAGAAATCCGAAAAGCGAGAGAGGGATGTGATGACGCGGTCCGTGGAAGAATTGAGGCGTGAGTCCGAGCGAAGTCGCGCTGAGTTGGCCGCTACGGTCGATCGGCTGAAAGAGCAGGTCTCGGAGACGGCCGAGGACATCCGCCATAAGGTGTCGCCGCAGCACATCAAGTCGGAAGTATCCGACTATGTCACCCACACGACAAAGAGCTGGGTGGACGGACTGAAACAGCAAGTTATGGACAACCCGATGTGGAGCGTGGCCGCCGGGACCGCCGTGGTGGTTCCACTCCTACGCTTGGCGCGTGGTGTCCCCTTGCCGCTTTTGATGATCGGTGCCGGCTTGGCGCTCACCTCGAAAACCGTGCGAGACCGCGCCGCCGAGGTTTCCGGCCCTGCGATGGACAAGGCGAACGAGGTTTTCGAGGACATGGCGGATCGAGCGCGCGCCATGCAAGGCGATCTCAGGGATCAACTATCTTCCGCCCGCAATCAGGCCGCGAGCATGGCCGACGAGGCGCAAGATTCGACTGCCGGTCTCGCGGCGGATTTACGCGCACGGGCCTCCCAGGCCGCCGAGACGATTGGCGAAAAGCTCAAGAGCGGGGTGGATGCGGCGAAGGACAGTGCCTCCGCAGCTAAGGACGCTGCCGGAAGGGCGCCCGAACAAGCTCGCGCGATCATTAGCGATAATGCCGCGCTAATCGCCGGTCTTGGGGTGGCGATCGGAGCCATTATCGCAGCCGCTCTTCCGGAAACCAAGGTTGAAGCCAAGGCCATGAGCCAGGCGAGCGACGGCGTGAAGCGGGCCGCCGCCGAGGCCGCTCAGTCCGGATTTGACGCCGCCAAAGATGCCGCAATGTCGGCAGCCGACGCGGCAACAAGCAGAGTCGCCGAGGCCGGCCTCGGTGAGCATGCCAGCCGCATGACTCAGAACCTCGCTGACTCGCTCAAGACAGCCGCCGACGACGTCGTCGGAGCCGCTTTCAATCCCTCCCGCAATTCCAATACCTGAAGGAACACACCATGAGCGATCTAGACCTGAGCAGAGGCACGAATTCAAACGAAGATCGGAACGCGGGTTCTCCGAAGAACCTGAAGGACCAAATGGCGGAGGCTGGAGCGACTGTGAAGCAGCGGGCCGACGAGGCCTTCCGGGCAACCGCTGACATCGCCCAGGACAAGTTCAAGGAAGCCGGGGATGCGGCCAAGGACCTCGCTTCGGGGACCATGGACCAGATTCGCGGCCAGGCACGCGAGCAGCAGCGGACTGGAGCCGAGTTCATTGAGCGACTTGCCGGCAATGTTCGGGAAGCGGCTCGCGCCTTCGAGAGCGATGTGCCTTTTGCCGCCCGCGGCATCAACTCCGCCGCGGACTATGTTGAAGATACCGCCGAGAAGATCCGCAACGGCAGCTTCCGCGATCTCCTCGATGGCGCAACCGATTTCGCAAAGCGTCAGCCTGCCGCTTTCCTTGGCGTTTCGGTGCTCGCCGGTTTCGCCGCCGTCCGTTTCCTGAAGGCCTCCGGCGGTGACTCGCCTTCATCGCGACCTGGGATGAGTAGTGGAACGTCGTCGACGCAGGGCGACACGTGGCGCGGAAGCACGTCTTCCACGGGAGCCGGGCAGGCTTCCATGCAGGGCTCATCGGTATCCGGCAACAATCCGCAGCGAACGACGTCCTTCAAAGGCGGCAGCGTATCATGACCATTCAGCACGATATCAAGACAAGCCAGAACGATCTTCGGACCATCTCCACGCTTGTAGCGGACGCGATGGGGCAGTTCGCCAAGCTGTTCCAGAACGAAATCGACTTGGCCAAGGCTGAACTCAGCGACAGAGTGCAGAAGATAACGGGAGCAGCAGGCTTCATTGCCGGTGGCGCCCTTCTGGTGACCCCCGCCATTGTGATGGCGCTGTTCGCATTGTCGGCGGCGTTGATCTCCGCGGGATGGTCGCAACCGCTTTCCTACCTGACATCCGCGATCCTCGCTGGCGCCATTGCGGGCGTGCTGTTTGCGGTCGGCATCAATCGGATGGACGCCCGTAATCTTGCGCCGCGGGAGACCATCCGGCAGCTGGAAAAGGACAAGGACAGCGTGAAGGGAATGGTCCGATGAGGAGCACGCAAACCGGCTTTTTCGACAATCTGGTCGCAGCGGCCAAGGAAAATCCCCTTGCCGCCGTTCTAATTGGAGGCGGCGCGCTGTGGCTTATGGCTGGTGAAGACAGGATCAAGGGCGCAGCTCGGTCGACGGCGGCCGCCGCGTCCGGTGTGGTCGATGGCGGGGTGAGCACGATGCGGACCGCGGCATCGGCGATCCAGCGCACTGCGGCGCCGCCCACGGCGCCCGAAATGGATCACATAGGGTCCCTCGATGGCGAAGACACGTTGCAGTCAGCCAAGGACGCTGCATCCGGCGTTCTGTCAGGAACCGCGGACAAGATGAGGGCTCAGTTCGAGGACGGCCTAGAGATGGCGCGGGACGGCTTCGCTAAAGTGCGCGACCAGATTCCGGGCGGCGAAGCCGTCTCAAAAGCAAAGTCGTCATTGTCTGATGTGCTCGAAAAGCAACCGCTGGTGCTTGGCGTCGTCGGCTTGGCCATTGGCGCCGCAGTCGCAGGGGCATTTAGAACCACCGACATTGAGAATGAGTATGTCGGAGAGACCAGCGATGCTGTGAAGGCCGACCTGAACACCCGTGTTGGTGCCGTCTCGCAGGCGTTGCGCGAAAACTCCGACACGCTGTTAGCAGAGGTCTCCGATACCGGCGGCGAGGCTCTGGATCGAATCAGGCAGACCGGGATGGATGCAGTCGAAGCAGCCCGTGAAAGGGCCAAGTCGCCTAATGTGCTGTGACCACTGAAGAGTCGTCGCGACGTCCGCGGCGACTCTTCCGAATTATTCCGCGTACAACATCAGCGCATCATCTAGGGGCCCAGCTCGCGCTCCCGATTCGTGATCAGCGCTCCTCGTAGCAGTAGATCTGCTTCGCATCGCTCAGAAGTGGCTGTTGAAAGCGACCTTATGGGATCTTGATCGCGAAGCTCAAGTGTTCAGGCGGCACTGACGGCGGCGCACTCGGCTGCGAAGAATTGCCGCTCGAATGCTTCCGCCGGCATCGGACGGCCGAAGAAATAGCCCTGGCCTTCCTCGCATCCCATGCTCACCAGGAAATCGGCCGTCGCGCGGTTCTCGATGCCTTCGGCCACGACTGTCAATCCGAGCTGTTTGCTGAGGCCGATGGTCGACCCGACGATCGCGGCATCGTCGGAGTCCGCGAGCAGACCGAACACGAACGACCGGTCGATCTTGAGCCCGTCGAGCGGAAACTTCTTCAAATAGCTCAGGCTTGCATAGCCGGTGCCGAAATCGTCGAACAGGACGCGGACGCCGAGCTGCTGGATGCGTTTGAACATGTCGAGCACGCGCGCTTCATCATGAAGCAGGATGTCCTCGGTAACCTCGAGCTCGAGCAGCGACGGTGTGAGCCCCGTCGCTTCGAGCATCCCCGCAACCGAATGCGCCAGATCGCCGGACTGCAACTGCGAGGGCGACAAATTGATCGCGACGCGCACTCTGTCGCCGGACAATTCCCAGGCGCGTGCCTGCCGGCAGGCGTTCTCCATCACCCAGTTTCCGATCCGCTCGGACAGGGCCGAGCTATTGACCACCGGCATGAACTCTCCTGGCGAAACGTAGCCGCGCACGGGATGCCGCCAGCGGATCAGCGCTTCGGCCCCGACCAGGCTGGCATCGACCAGGCGAACCTGGGGCTGGTAGAACAGCTCGAACTCGCCGCGATCGGCGGCAAGCGCCAATTCACTCTCCAGCGTCAGCCGGTTCTCCAGCTCCTCCCGGATCGCGCTCTCGAAGATCACATGGCTGCCCCGCCGGGTCAGCTTTGCCTTGCTCAGAGCGAGATGGGCATTGCTCAGGAGATCGTCGGCGTTGTGCCCGCCTTCCGGATGGATGGCGACGCCGATGCTGATTCTGACGCGATGCTGCCGCGTGCCGGTCGCAAGCGGCGCTTCGAAGGCGCGCGCGATGCGCTCGGCGAACTCTGCGATTGGCGGGTCACCATCGGCGCCTTTGCGCGCAATGGCGAATTCGTCTCCGCCAAGCCGGGCAACGACAGCGCCGCGCGCCTCGGCTCTCAGGCGACCAGCGACCGCCTGCAGCACGAGATCTCCGGCCGAATGACCCGACATGTCATTGATGCTCTGGAAGCCGTCGAGCCCGATCACGAGCAACGCGACCTCGCAAGGGCGCTGCCCCGCATCCGCGATCATGCCGACCAGTCCGGCATGCAGCGTGTTGCGGTTGGCAAGACCGGTCAGCGCGTCGTACTCGGCGAGATATCTGACGCGTTCGGCCTCACGCTTGCGGACCGAGATATCGCGCAGGATGGCTCCGTACTGGAAGCCGTCCGTTCCCTGCCAGCCCGAGAAGCTCGCCTCGACCGGGAAAGTTTCACCGTTCTTGCGCCGCCCTTCGAACTCGACGACGACCGCCCCGCCAGGGACCAGGAGTGCCTGGCGCGCGGCGTCGCGCATGGACGGCCTCGCGTCACCGTCCCCCGCCACGGCGCACAACGTTTCGAACGGGCGGCCGATGATCTCGGCGGGCAGATAGCCGAAGATCGCACTGGCGCCGGGATTCCACACGGTGATGAGCTGATCTTCGTCGGTGCAGATGAGGCCATCGCCGAGCGACATCGCGATACGATGAAAGCGGCTTTCGGCGATGCGCCCCAGGAGACCTCGGAAATCGATTTCGTCGAGTGCAATTGCCGTCAGATAGGCGACAATCGCGATGTGGAACAGCGATGTGTCGATGATGAAGGGCCATCTTGCCTGCACGAGGACCGCCAACAGCTCGAAAACCGCCCCGACCGAGATCAGGATTGCGGCGCGAATTCCCGGTCCGAAGCGGCGCCACGAATACACCATCAGCAGGCAGATCCCAGCGAGACCCAGGATCATCCCGGTATCGGAGGTCCAGCGCAGCATCCGGTTCTGGAGGATCGATTCCGCTGCCAGCGCCTGGAGGATGGGTCCGGAGATGATGCGGCCATTCGGAACGCTGAAGCGGTCGCCGAGTTCGAGCGCCGTCGCTCCAATGATGATCTTCTTGTCTCTCAGCTTGTCCAGAGCGGCGGTTTCGCCGCGGAGCACGTCGACATAGGAGACACTCGGAACCGAGTTCGCCCGAATGCTGAAATCGATCAGGAAAGGCGGCCGCCGATTGGCGTCCTGCCCGGCCAGCACGACGGCCATCGACGGCATCACGGCCTCGCCGAGCTTCTCGCCGAACGGATAGCGGCGAACGAGCCCGTCGGATTCGATCGCGACATTGACCAGCGCCGGCCACGACTGGTTGCCGAACGGCTTCAGGGGGCGATTGATGTGAGCTGCGCCGCCATTCGGCGCGGGCTGCTTGAAGGACGGCAGGATGGTCGAGCCCCCGGCCTCACGCAGCGCTTTGACGAAAGCCTCGTCGGAGGCCGGATCGGATGGCGAGCTGAAATCGACGTCGAAAGCGACGTCCTGCGCCCCCGCGGCCTCTAACCTGTGCAACAGTTCCGCGTGCAGCCGGCGCGGCCAGGGCCACACCCCGATCTGATCGATCGAGGGCGCGTCGATGGCCACCACGACGACATTGCCGGTCGCGGCACGCGATTGCCAGGCGAACCGCAGGTCGGTCAGCGCGTTGCGAAGCGCACCATGCCACCCCGTGGACAGCACGATCGCCAGCGCTGTCACGACAAGAATATGCGGCCGAAAGCGTCCCACCCGATCCTCCTGCGCACCCGCTTCCGCAGGTGCGCCCCCTCATCCCCTAAGACATCGCCTCAGTGCTTGTTGTGGCCAAGGGCATTGCCGTGACCATTGCTGCCGTTGCCGCCGCCATTGCCGTTGCCGTTGTTACCCCGGCCGTTACCGGTGGCGCCGTTGTTGCCGTTACCATTGCCGGAATTCCCACTGCCGGAATTGCCGTTACCGGATTTGCCCTTGTCCGGTTTGGTCTTGCCACCGGAGTCTCCGTTGCCGCCGCCAGAGCCGTCGCTGGATGCACCGGCCGTGGTGGCGGCTATTGTCGTGCTCGCAGCCGACGAACTGGTGCCAGCCGTCACGCCGCTGCTCGTGGTCACCGCAGTGTGGGCGGTGCCGTTGGATGCCGTTGTGCCCGCTTTCGAGTCGCCCCAGACCGTCTCGGTGCTGGCGTGCGCGTTGCGCCCCTGTCCGGGGGCACCGCCGCCGTGGGCGAGCCCGTGCGTGACCTTGTGGACGTTCAGCTTGACCTCGCCCAGCGAACTCGAGATGCGCACGACGCCGGGCTTTGCAGCATCAGCCTTCGCAGCACCGCCCTTGGGCGCGTGAGCTCCGGCCGCCTGTTGCGATGGCTTGAGCGCGGCGGCCGCCTTGGCGCCCTTGTCGATCGGACCGAGCGCGTGGATCGCATGGCCGTTCGCGGCGTTGCGCGGGGCCGACAGGCCTGATTTCGGCACGGGGACGCGCTCGATGCTCGAGGCGCGCGGCTTGCCGTGCTCGATCGGATTGAAGGTCCCGGAGCCGCTGAGAGAAAGGCCGGGCTTGCCATGCTCGAAGACGGTGGCGGCCTGCCCCGGCAGGACCTGGGCGATCTGTCCCGTCTTGAAGTCGGAGACCTCGACCTGGCCGCGGAGCACGCCGACTTTGGTGCTGCCCGCATTCACGGTAACGCTGAACTGCGTTCCCTTGACGACAGCGGCGAGATAGGGCGTCTCGACCTCGAAATGCTTGACCTTGCGCTTCTCGACCTCGAGCAGGATCGAACCTGCCTGCTGGATGATGGTGGTGGAAAGGCCTTCCTTGCTCTCGGTCGGTAAACCCACCACCGAGTTGGGAGAGATCAGGATCGTTTCCTCGCCGCGGACGAGCAGCACGCGGCCATTTCGTCCGGTGCGAATGGTATCGCCGGGCTTGAGTGCCTCCTGTTGGTCCAGCGAAACCTGCTGCGCGCCGCTGGTGGCGACCCAGACCTCGCCGCTGGCCTTGCCGACCGACCAGACGCCCTCGTCCGCGGCGGATGCGACGGAGGCCGTTCCCAGGATCAGCGCAGCCGCCAAGGCGCACCGCATTCCAATTTTGCTCAGCATGACGATCCTCAGTCCCCGTTACAGCCGGCCTTGAGGGGTATCCGAAATCACTCAACATAGGATTAGCAGGAAGCGGCCACCGGAGCGGTCGCGTTAACCATTCGTTGACCATAAAAAACTATGAAAAATCATGTGGCTAACGAACCCTTACCGCTTCACGGGCGCATCTCCGTCAAACTACGGGGACATGCGAGTCGCGCGCGTTGGGAAGCGGCATCTCGTTACCACAGCGGTGCTGTTGGCGCCGATCTTCGCGGGAGTTCCTCAGGCTTTCGCGCAGCAGGCGAACCAGCCAGGGTTCGATCCGCGCCAACCTCAGAAATATTTTGAAAACCAAACCGAGCGGGAATCGCTGAACCGTCCGCCGGTCAGGCTCCCGACAGTCGACCAGCCCAACACCGGCGGCGATACCAAGCCTCAGTTCGTGCTGCGCGGCATCGAGGTCAGCGGAGCTCGGGCCATTTCCCGCGATCGCATCGCCGCGGTCTACCAGCCCTATGTCGGCAAGAAGGTTTCGCAGGCGGATCTCGCCGCGATCGCCGGCGCGATCAGCGATCTCTACCGCGCCGATGGTTTTCACTTGAGCCGTGCGATCGTGCCGCCGCAGGACATTGCCGACGGCCTGCTCCGGATCCAGGTGATCGAAGGCGCCATCGTGCAGGCCGAGCTGAAAGGCGACGGCGCCGAGCAGTTCGGCGTGAGACCGATGCTTGGGCCGGTTCTGGCCGAGCAACCGTCGCGCCTGGCAACGCTGGAACGCCAGCTCTTTCTCATCAACGGCAGACCTGGCGTCCGGATCACCGATACCGCACTGGAGGAGATCGGCGGTGCAACCGGCCGCTTCCGCCTCATCGTCTATTTGAAGACCTGGCACGTCTTCTCCTCATTCGGTCTGGACAATCTCGGCTCATCATCAGTCGGTCCGTGGCAGACCTACGCGACCGGCGCGTTCAATTCCTATCTCACGCCCGGCGACACGCTGGGGGTCAACCTGTCGACCATCGCCAATGACCCCCGCCAGCTCGGCTTCGCACGGCTGTCCTACGATGCACCGGTCGGTGTCGACGGCGTGCGTCTCGGCGGGTCCGTGCTGTATAGCGCGGTTAGGCCGGGCGATGCCCGCCGCCTCGACAGCGACATCACCACGACCGAGGCGTTCGAGCTGCGTGCCGGCATCGTCCCATTGCAGTCGCAATCCTCCTCGCTGACCCTGACCGCGGCGACGACCTTCAGCAACGTGTCCGAGCATGACCTTTACGGCCCCTGGTACAACGACCACATCAGGACCGCGAGCCTGACCGCCGACTACCGGCTCCAGGATCATTTCGGCGGCACCAATTTCGCGACGCTGACCTACCGCCAGGGCCTCGACATCTTCGGTGCCTCGCATTTCGACGACGACCTGTTGTCGCGCGACGGCGCGTCATCGAACTTCTCCGTGCTGAACCTCTGGTTCACGCGCTACCAGACGCTCAACGATGTCTGGTCGCTCAAGGTCTCCGCTGCGAGCCAGACGGCGTCACGGCCGCTGTTCACCTCGCAGCAATTCTATCTCGGCGGCGCTGCCTTCGGGCGCGGCTATGGCGCAGCCGAGATCAGCGGTGACAACGGTCTTGCCGGCTCGCTCGAACTGCGCTTCGACCAGAAGCTCAATTTCCGCTACTGGACCGGCTATCAGCTCTACGCGTTCGGTGACGCCGGTGCAGTCTGGAACTACGGTTACCGCCTGAGCGAGGGCCTGTCGCTGACCTCGGCCGGAGCTGGCGTGCGGTTCTTCCTGCCGGACGATTTCCAGGCTGATCTCGGCGTGGCCCTCCCCCTGAGCTACCGGGCGCCCGACAACGAGCGCCGCAGCCCGCGCTTCCTGTTTACTCTGTCAAGCGCGCTGCGGCTCTGCTCCGAACGCGGCAAGGGCGGTTGTCTGTAAACCCCTTGTCCTTCGCGCTGTAGCCCTCGAGGTGCGGCCCTTTTTGGGCCCAGGCTCATAGTCTTGCCTAAATTTAATCCCGTAACCTGCTCACGATCGCTCGATCCGGGAGTTCCCAACGACCATGTTCAGTCAAAAGTGATTTGAGACGGAACCATGAAAAAGGTGTTTGCAGTTCTGGCGTTTCTCTCCGTCCTCGGCGTCGGCCAGTATTTCGTCGTCAGCCGGTTCGCGATCCGCCATGAGGTGTTGACCCTGTTCGACGCCGCCCGCCAGCGGCCGATTGCGGTCGAAATCGCTGTACGGCGCGATTACGAGACCAAGGCCAATCTCGGGCTCTGGAAGCTCCCGCTCGCCATCATCAGCAACGGCAATACCGTCAAGGCCACCGAATATTCCTTCTTGGCCAACGTGCTCGCCGCACGCGGTTATCTCGTCGCCAGCATCCAGCAGGATTTGCCGAGCGATCCGCCGCTGATGACCAAGGCCGGTCAGCAATATGTCGGCCGGCGCGAGGTCTATATCCGCTGCGAGGCCAACATCCTCTTCACCTTGGGCGAGTTGAAGCGGCGGCAGGAGAACGCCGACTACGACCACATCACGCTCGTCGGCCATTCCAACGGTGGCGACGTTTCGATGTATGTCGCCCATCAGCACCCGGAGCTGGTGTCGAAAGTGATCACGCTCGACAATCTGCGGGTGCCTTTCGTGCTTAGCGACAACATGAAGATCCTGTCGTTCCGCTCGAAGGATCCGCATTTTGTAACCGATCCCGGCGTGCTGCCGACGCCGGAAGAGGCCAAGGCGCGCGGCATCGACATTATCCACACTGGCGCACAGCATACCGAGATGAGCGATCGCGGTCCCGATGCGGTCAAGGAGAAGATCCAGGCGACACTCGACCGCTTCCTGCGCGACAGCGCCAGCAGCGCGCTCGCCCCGGCCGATACGCGAAGCCCGATGATCATGAACCCCGGCGACTATTAGTCCGGCCCTTGCGGCAGATCAAGGCTGCCGCGAGCCGACCACGATAGAAAGGCCTCGCCATCTCGGAGAGGCACGTGTCGCACTCCATCGAAAGCCTCGATACAAAAAGACTCGATACGACAAGCTTTGGCCTGCCCGCGGCAAGGACGCCGAGATTCGCCCGGCATCTCTATCGTTCGGCTCGAAAGCTGCTGCGGTCGATCATCGCCCGCATCGACCTCTCGCAGTTTCCGGGTTCGTGTTGCGGATGAGGACGGCGTCGCGAGCCAACAACACACAGGGCTTCCCTATGCACCGGCATTTAAGACGAATTTGCCTGCTGGTTGCAATGCCCTCAAGCGAGGGCACGTCGTCCGCTCCTGCCTAGCGTAATTTTGAAACAAGAGTACTTCCTCCATGTCCCGTCCGCTTCTGGCGCTGTCATTGGCCAACCTCACATTGGCGCAGCTCGCGACCACAGATGGTCTGAGGAGGCTCGCGAACCGGCGCAGCTTCGATACCTTCCTGCGGGAGGCCTATGTCAAGCACGCCATTCAATCGGTGCTGCTGATCGACATGGACCAGTTCAAGGGCGCCCTGGGCCACCAGGCCAGGGAGTTGCCTCCAGCGCATTGCCGAGGTGATCGGAAGCGCCACCGCAAACACCGGAGGATTGTCGGCGCGGTATGGCGGCGAGGAATTCGCGGTGATCCTGCCCGGCGTGAACGAAGAAAGGGCGGTGAAGGTGGCCGACGCGATTCGGATGCTGGTCGCTCGTTTGCAGATCCACCATCCGCGCTCGCCACGAAAGTACGTGACTATAAGCCTGGGCGTTGCCGAAAAGGGCGACGCCACCACGGATGAGTTGGCGCTCACCCGTGACGCTGACATCGCCTTGTACCACGCAAAGGAACAGGGCCGGGACTGCTCGGTCGCAGACTCCTCGCTGGTATCCTCGCGCCTGGAAATGCCGTCGCTGGTGCCCTCAACGCCTGATCTGGAGGGCGCGTGATGAGATCGCCGGACAAGCGAGGAGCGCGGCGAGTTGAGTTCGAGCGGGCCATTCCGGCGAGCATGATGGCGATCGACGGAACGTGGCAGCGCGCTTGCACTTTGAAAGACGTATCTGACGTCGGAGCCAAGCTTTCATTGAGGGCTCCGTGGAGGGGCTGCTTTTGAAGGAGTTTTTCCTGGTGCTCGTCCACCGGGCATTGCCTATCGCCGATGCGAACTGGCGTGGGTACCGGCGAGAACGCCGATATGATGGATATCATCCAAGATTGGATCGTCGACCGACGAAGTCTTCTGAACTGCGATAACAATTTCGCGCTGCTGTCTAGAAGCTTGGTTCAATGCATGAAGGGTTTCGGGCGGCAGGCGAACACCGGATAAGTCGCACCGGGGAATGGCTCAAGGTCGCGCATAGAATCGCAAAGAAGCGTCTCACGGCCCTATTCATCGGCGCGTCCGACCGCACTAACAGCTTTTGACCACCGCTCTCGATTTCGGCAGACAGCGTATTCCAATCCGCAACGCCAAACATCTTAGAAACCAGCTCAAGGCTCTCGCTATGACTGATATTGACAGCTCTTGCGGAAAGAGAACTGCGCAGCGTATGCGCCATAGCCTTTGCATCGCGAAAATCGCGCGTGACTTCTTCCTTTGAGTAGAGCGAACCCGGTATGTCAGGTGGTGCGTTTCTGACCCGGATGCTCCGATCAAGGGAAGCCATGAAGGGCGGCCCGATACTTTTACCGTTCCCGTAAGGGTGCAACCAGCTGGTCGTATCAACCGGCGCGAAGTTTCGCCGAGATATAGCCGAGTGTCAATCAGGCGTTTCGCGCCAACACGGGCCGGCTGAATTTGCGCGCATGGCCCATAGCGGCCCAATCGCGGAATGGTGCGCAAGGGCAGCTTTTAGCCCTTCGCTACCGTTGACGTGGAGCCGCGGCATGTCGGTTTAGAGGGCAGACCGGAAGTTTACAATGGAGCGCCGGACCGGCGCTTTTGACTGATTGCGGACATTTTTAGGAGCCGAGTAACGGGTTAGACCTACAGTTGACCGATTTCGAGAACCGAAGCAGCTTTCGTGAGAACCTGGCCTTAAACGTTAGTTACTTTGCTCATCTATCTCTAAGACGCAAAGCCACTTGGGTTTCCGCACGTTTCGATAGTTGAGGGTCACAATTGAGGTCATCATCCGGCTTGCACTTCATCGGGCTTGACCACGTTCGGGCAGTGGCGGTGCTCATGGTGTTCGCTTGGCACTTCACGCATGCCACTGGTGGTTATCCTGGGACGTTCGAGGGCGCCCCAGCTGTGTTTCCGCTGGCCCTATTTGATGAAGGTCACACGGGAGTGGCGCTGTTCATGGTGCTTAGCGGATATCTTTTCGCGAAATTGCTTGACGGAAAATCGATAAACTACCTTGCATTTTTCTGGAACCGTTTCATCCGGCTCGCACCCCTCCTAGTCCTCGTCCTCATCCTAGTTGGGATCAGCAGGTATGCGGTGGGCGAGAGCCTAGGTGTATACGTCGCCAATATGGTCAGCGGATTCGTCGTCCCCGCTTGGCCGAATGGCGGATGGTCCATCACGGTCGAAATGCATTTCTACATCGCGTTACCCCTCCTGATCTACATGAGCAGGCGCCACAAGTGGGCGCCAGTCGTCTTCGTGGCGGCAGCGATGGCCCTGCGCTCCATCATCTTCCTGATGCTCGGGGAAATCGAATACTTCGCGTACTACACGATCATTGGCCGCATAGACCAGTTCGCTTTGGGCATCACCGCGTTCAGCTATCGTCACATTTTCACCGGAAGGCATTTTTCCGCCGTCGGGATACTCACAGCGTTCACTATTGGGTTCTGGAATTTCGACCTTGCCGGAGGCTTCTACGGAACAGAGCGCAATCCGCTGTGGATAATCCTCCCTACCGCCGAAGCCGTCACCTACTCATCGCTTATTGCCTACTATGACACGAGCTTCAAGCTGGGAAGCGCTGGCATTTCATGGGCGTTCTCGAAGATCGGCGAATATAGCTATTCGATCTACCTGCTGCATACGTTCTTCGTGTTCCAACTAGCGGAATTCGTTCAACGCCACTTCATGGACATCTCTAACTTCTACGTTGCGCTCGCGTGGTCATTCGCCTGTTTCACCCTGATGATTCCGATCGGGGTCATCAGTTTCACTTACGTGGAAGCGCCTTTTCTTCGGCTTCGTCGGGTCTATACAAAGCCAAATACACAAGTCTCGCTCAGTATAGCGGCAGCGGCGCTACGTAGCGATCAGACGTCGTCGTGCTGATGTATGCTCCGGAACGCGTTCCCTCGAGCAGTCTGATCGGCGCCAGCTTTCCCTTCAGCCCTTGTCCTGTTGCGCAGCGATGACCGTGGTCACCGGGCGAGCGGCATGCTTGTCCGGCGACTCCTCATTCGACATACCGCTGATGCCGCACATGGCCCACAGCCGACCTGCCGCCAGCAGCCGTTCCAGGGCCACGGTGACTCGTACCTACGTGAGCCCCGCCGGGCCTACGGCCAGCCGATGATTCAATGCGAACAGGCGTAGTAAAATTTGATGAGCAGCGCGGAACCTACCGAGGCGCACACCCTGAACATGTACAAGCCGAATTAAGAAAGCATTAGATGAGCCTCAGGTATCGACAATCTAAGAGGGGTCAGGGATCCCAAACGATGCGATGGATGGACTGAGTGATGCGAAAGGGAGGCTTTGTCTTTGCCGTTTTGAATGCTTATCGAGGCAGCGAAATTCTGCGCTTATGGATCGCAATTGCAATTGTTGCAGCCGTCGACCTCATATGGCTTCGCGCCGCTGGGATGACGATGGCCATCGATCCGACGCAAGCAATTGCGTTCTGCGCTGCCGCTCTTCTCTCGTTTGTTTACACGAGGTTGAGGCCGGATCGGCGTATCGCTGAGCTTGCCACGGCTTTGGCTCAGATCATTGCCTTTACGGTCGTGGGCGCGATCCTGAGTTATCTAACCATCACGGCAAAGTTTCCGTTGGTCGATTCCCAGCTGGCCGGTGTCGACACCCTGCTGAAACTGAATTGGCTGGCTTTCTTTGAGTGGGTTGAGGTCAGACCAATTATCAAAGCGGTCCTCGCAGTCGCGTATCACAGCTGTATGCCGCAGGTCGCCATCTTGTTGGTGTGGTTGAGTGCGTGCGGGCGATTTGAAAGGATGCGAGAGTTTGTTTGGCTGTTCGTAACATCCCTCCTCGTGATTCTTCCGATCTCGTGGATACTGCCGGCAGCGAGCGCATGGGTATACTTCGGCGTCGTCGAACGCGTCGACGCGTACCATTTGATCGATTTTAATGCACTCCGAAGCGGCGAGATGACACGCATTTCGTTGACGCACGTGAATGGCCTGATCACATTTCCTTCGTTCCACGCTGCGCTGGCCATAATACTTATATACGCCAGTCGAGGCGTGAAGATGCTTTTCCCGCTATACTTTGTCTTGAACATGGTGATGCTTGCTGCAACACCTACTGTCGGCGGTCATTATTTCATTGATGTCATCGCTGGCGCGGGTGTCGTTCTCTGCCTCGCTTGCCTTCGACAGCTTCGCTGGGGCGTTTTGTTTGCGCGATGGAACACCTCGCCATCTCACGCGGCCGGATAGTAATCCACGCCCTGCAAGCGACAGAGCGATTTGTCTTGGCAGAGGTCAAGCAGATTGAAGTCCACTTGTGGCCCATCAGCGAAGTCGTGGCGCGCCATATTGAGGTCTGCTCAGCGAGGCATGGCGGACTAGATTTGCTCACGTCCAGTTCTTCGCCTTTTGACCGATTCTGTTGAAAAAGTCTTTTGTAGCTCGGGTGTCAATTTTTTTAGGGCCGTCCCCGTGAGCGGATTTTGATGTTGCCGTCAACGCAGAAGAGCTGCGGCACGCGGCCGGCGGCATCAAGCGTGATCGGCTTCGGCCAGGCTAGGGTGAGAGCCGTGTCTTGGTAGCAGTTCTGAGGGGCGGATGTGGTGCCAGCTTGAATAAGGAAGAGCTTTCCACCTCCAAGCGGCTTTGCGAACTCGTCAAGCTGCTGCATCATTGAGATGCCGGAGATCGTTCCCGCGGCAAATGCAGAAGATTCGGCCATGAGCCGGCCGCAAACTATGAGGCCAAACCGCAGGAGCGCGCGCATCAAGTGTCGGAGGAAGGATCAACCTTTCGTTCGAGATCCGCGACGGACAAACTGCGGACTTTGAAGAGTTTCAGAGATTTGCAAAGATTTCGAACAAGGACGTGCACTCATAAGATCTGTCACCCTCGCCGGAGTACGCCCTTACGAATAAAAAGAGCAGCCAAGGGAGATGCTATGGGGCGGCGACGAGGATATTGCATCCATTGTTGCTGATGAACCGATGGAGCGCCCCATGCAGAAGTTGAACGATCTGAGCCGATCC
>NZ_JADPIQ010000026.1:0-1025 GCF_023073015.1 Bradyrhizobium sp. 87 | reverse complement strand
CGGCATATCGCTCCTTCGGTGGAGAAGTGGAGGCGTCAAGCACCCCCACGATATGCCGCCTTTCCGATTCTCGCCGTCACCAACTTTCGGCGATAGCTCATTCGGTGCCGCCTTGATACATGGTCCGAACAACAGCTCCACAGGCCTGCTTTCTATTCTTCAAAACGGACGTCCAGAAAGCGAGATGCTTAGCCTGATCCAGTGCAAGTATCCTCATCGACCTTTTGTTAGCGGCGTGGGCCGTTCTGAAAGGCTCGGCAGCTACGACCTCGGGTGGCATGGCTGTTGTTGCAGTGGCAGCCGCCCTTCTAAAATGCAGATCGGCATCCAGAACAAACCATAGGACGGTGAAGCTCGCGACAGCCACCAGAGAGAGAATAGGCGATCGCTTCATCATGTCTCTCCCTCCCAGAGATCGAGACATTGCGGCCATCGCGGCGTCGCGAGGCCCGAGAAACCTAACGAAATATGGTACGTCGTGAACGGCGCTGATCGCTGCAACCGCCCAGGAACTGAGCCCTACCCTTCGATGAGCAGTGGCACAGCGGGGAGTGCAGCAGCGGCAGCGGGTTCAAGCAGCGGCACTGACCTGTCGCGAAAAGATGTCAAGCTGGCTGACTGATACGTTTAAAGCCGCGTCAGCTCGGCTCGAACCTTGCGTGTCACTGCGTGCCGAGCGGCGAGCCTGGCAGCGCACTAGATGTCCGATTCGGGCACACGTTTACCTAGTCGACTGGAAGAGCATGATCTGATCAACGGCAAACACAACTCACGATTTATGAACGCGCGGAGGTTTCACACAACCGCTGAGGCATAGAAGGGCAACGGCGCGCGAGACGGACTCAGATCGCATGACGCGCAGCGCGAGATAAATGTCTCTTCCTGGCCGATTTTGTTGCAAAAGTCGGTTGAGACAAGTCACGAACCGTGATTCCGTTGTGTTGACGCGAATCTCGGCGAGGTCGATCCATGATGGGCCGTCTGAAGAGTGACCAAGGTCAACTGTTCTACGAGTTTCGTCTTGG
>NZ_JADPIQ010000015.1:0-1027 GCF_023073015.1 Bradyrhizobium sp. 87 | reverse complement strand
ATCTCACCTCGCTTGGGCTCGCAGCCGCTGCAGCAGCGGTTGGCAACGGCGACATCACGTCGGAAGTCTACACTACTGCGCTTCTGCAGCGCGCCCGAGCGCTTGCCGAGCTGAACGCCTTCATCACCATCGACGAGGTCGCTGTGCTCGAGGCCGCGAGGGACGCGGACAAGGCGCGTGCGGCCGGCTCGGCGGCCCCGCTCCTTGGCGTGCCCCTCGGGGTGAAGGACAGCTATTTGACGAAAGGACTGCCTACCAGCCTGGGCGTCGAAGGCCTCTCTCATTTCGTGCCGCGCGAAGATGCCGACGCTGTCCGGGCCATTAAGGGTGCGGGGGCTTTGGTCTTCGGCAAGAACAACCTCGTCGAGATGTCGTACGGCTTGACCGGTCACAACGCACGTTACGGCCAGGTGAAGAATCCGCACGCACGAGATCGCGTGTCGGGCGGCTCGTCGAGCGGCTCCGCCGCATCCGTGGCCGCTGGGCTCGTTCCCGCGTCCTTGGGCGGTGACACCGTTGGGTCCATCCGGGTACCCGCATCGTTCTGTGGCGTCGTGGGCTTCAAGCCAACGACCGGGCGTTGGCCGCGCTACGGCGTTGCGCCGATCTCCCATACGCTCGACACGACGGGCGTATTCGCCCGAAGCGTTGAGGACTGCATTCTGGTGGATCAGGTCGTGACTGGTGAAGAGGCTGCGGAGTTCTCCGACGGCGGCTACGGCCTGAAGGGAGCCCGGCTGGCCTTCGCGCCGCGACAGTTCCTGGATCTGGTGGAGTCCGAAGTCGAGACCCGCTTCCGCGCGGTGGTTCGGCGGCTGCAGGACGCCGGCGCCGAGGTCGTTGAAGTAGACCTTGGCGAAGACTTCAATGCCCTCGTCCAAACTGCGACGTGGGGCATCTTCGCTCATGAGACGATGGGCGCAGTTTCGGAATTTCTTCGCCGCCATGACATTCCGACCACGTTCGAGGCCATTTACGAGGGCCTTAAGCCCCAACTTCGGCAGGCGTGGGGGCACATCGTACTGCC
>NZ_JADPIQ010000134.1:0-95761 GCF_023073015.1 Bradyrhizobium sp. 87 | reverse complement strand
TGTGCGGTTTTCCTGCGTGTGCTTTTCGCGCAGCGGACCGCGGGTGCCAGCCGGCACCCGGCCTTCCCTGCGCCCTCTTGGACAAGAGGGTGAAGCGACCAAGCAAAGCTCGGGCGAAATGCGCCGCGAGAACGCGAAGGCGTGTCCGTCTACCTCGAGATTCCGGTTCGAGCACCGATGTCTTGTCCCTAACGCTAGGGACAGACACGTTGCCGCGATCCGCTTAGCATGATCCGCCCGCTTGCTCGGGACCGCAGGAGGGAACGCGTATGTCGGACGACGTGCCTTCTGGGCAGCGTCGGTGCGTCCCGGAGAGCAGTGCAAGCTCGAGCCGGGGCGCCCGATGCAGCCGGCGGAGTCATCAAAGCGGACAGGGAGGAACGGGACATGAAGATCGGTTTCGCGCGAGCCTCGCTTCTTGTGGCATGCGTCCTTTTTGGAAATGCTGCTCACGCGGACATCAAAATTGGAATTGTGATTTCGGCAAGCGGCCCGGGATCCGCTCTGGGACAGCCGCAGCTCAAGACGGTTGCAGCTCTTCCGAAAGAGATCGGCGGAGAGAAGGTGACCTATATCGTCCTGGACGACGAGTCGGATTCGACCAAAGGGGTCCAGAACGCACGCCGGCTGGTGATCCAGGATAAGGTCGACGTGCTGGTCGGCTCCTCTCTGACCCCGGTGACCATGCCGATGCTGGATGTCGCGCTCGAATCGAAGACGCCGCTGCTGTCGCTCGCTGCCGCTACGGCCATCGTTCAACCGATGGATGAGAAGCGTGCCTGGGCTTTCAAGGTCGTTCCCAATGACGACCTCATGGCGGCCGCCATCCTCAAGCATATCGCGACATCAGGCGTGAAGACGCTCGGCTATATCGGCGTTTCGGATGGCTACGGCGAGGGCTACTACAAGGAGGTGAGCCGCCTCGCGCCTGCGTTGGGGCTGACCGTAGCCACACATGAGGTCTACGCGCGCGCCGACACCAGCGTCACCGGTCAGGCGCTGAAGGTGATGTCGACCAATCCCGATGCCGTCTTCATCGCGTCCGCAGGAACTCCGGCCGTCCTGCCGCAGCAGGCGCTCCGCGAGCGCGGATACGCCGGGAAGATATTTCAGACACACGGCGTGGCCAGTGAGGAGTTCATCAAGCTCGGCGGCGCGAACGTCGAAGGTGCGGTATTCGCGGGCGAAGCTTTTACCATTGCCGCCGATCTTCCCGCAGGAGATCCGTTCCGTCGTTCGACGGAGGAGTTCGTGACCGCGTATGAAGCGGCGAACGGACAAAAGCCCAACATGTTCGCTGCTCACCTCTGGGATGTCGTGGCACTGATCGGAAAAGCTGCACCGGATGCGCTGAAGACGGCAAAGCCTGGCACAATCGAATTTCGCGCGGCGCTGCGGGACGCACTCGAGCGTGGGCAGAACATCTATCTCAACAATGGGCTGTCGAACATGAGCAAGGCCGATCACAACGGCTATGATGAGCGCTCGGCCTTTCTCATCAAGGTCGAAGGCGGGAAGTTCCGCCTGGCAAAGTAGCGGCGCGCCGATGCACGATCTGGTCTGGTCCGCCTCAGACCCAGCCGCCATCGACGATGTAGTGCTGGGCTGTGCAGGCAGAAGCCTCGTCGGAAGCGAGGAAGATGGTGAACTTCGCGACCTCGTCGGGCATGAGCTTGCGCTTCAGGCATTGTCGTTGCATGAGCTCGACCTCGCCCTGGGGTGTCATCCATTTATCGAGCTGGCGCTCAGTCATGATCCATCCCGGCGCTATCGCGTTCACGCGGATATTGTAGGCGCCGTAATCGCGCGCCAGAGAGCGTGTGAGACCGATCACACCCGATTTGCTGGCGGTGTAGGCGGCCATGCCGCCTTGTCCGGCGATCCACGATACCGAGCCGAAATTGATGATAGCGCCGGCGTTCGCCGCCTTCATGTCCGGCAACACGGCCTGCGCAGCAAAGAACTGGTGCTTCAAGTTGACCCCGATGCGGTCGTCCCAATATTCCGGTGTCATTTCCTCGGTGCTGTGCCGCTCGTCATGCGCGGCATTGTTGACGAGGATGTTGATCGCGCCGCGCACATTGCGCGCCTCCGCGACACCGGCACGTAACGCGGCAATATCGGTCAAGTCGACACGCATGAAACGCGCGCTAAGACCTTGATCCGACAGCTCGCGTGCCAGCGATTGGCCCGCGTCGACATTGATGTCGAAGAACACGACATTGGATTTCTGCTGTGCGAAGCGCCGCACGATCGCAGCGCCAATTCCCGATGCGCCTCCGGTGACGAGAACGACCTTGCCGGCGAGGTCGGAATAAACGGCAGCCATGGATATCCCTCGATTTGCGTTGGGGGCAGCGCGACGCGGCCCGACTCTCCCGCTCACCTTAGCGACCTCCCTCGTGAGGTGCATAGGTCAGAATTTCAGTTGCGTACCTCAAAAATCGAAGGCAGGATTGCATCAAAGAATAAGAGCCCTTGGGAGGAATGTGATGAGACTGCTCGGGAAACTGGGACTAGCCGTTGTCGCATGCCTGTTCGGAGCGAAACTCGCTGCGGCCGAAACGACGGTCAAGTGGCTGCACATCGAGGCCAACCCGGCCCAGGTCAAAATCTGGGAGGAGGTTGCGCGCGCCTATGAGGGGTCGCATCCCGGCGTCAAGGTCGAGATGCAGTTCCTCGAGAACGAGGCCTACAAGGCCAAGCTGCCGACCATCCTGCAATCCAGGGACCGGCCCAACATCATCTACAGCTGGTCCGGCGGTGTCCTGAAGACGCAGATCGAGGCCGGCGTGCTCGACGACATCACCGATTCCGTGAAGGGCTACAGCGACAGTCTCACACCCGCGGCGCTCGCCGCCTTCACCAGCAACGGCCGTGTTTATGGTCTGCCCACGGCGCTCTCGCAGGTCGGCTTCCTCTGCAACAAGGAGCTGATGGCCAAGGCGAAGGTCGACCCTGCCGGGATCAAGAGCTGGGACGATCTGCTTGCTGCCGTGAAGACGTTGAAATCCGCCGGCGTGACCCCGATCGTGGTCGGCGGCGCCGATAAGTGGCCACTGCACTTCTACTGGACGCATCTTGCTGTGCGCATCGGCGGCAAGGCGGCGTTCGATGCGGCGCTGCGTGGCGAGAACGGCGGCTTTGCCGGGGAAACCTTCCAGAAATCCGGCGAGCTGTTCAAGCAACTCGTGGATCTCCAACCGTTCCAGAATGGCTTCCTGGGTTTCAAGAACCCGCAGGCGGTCGGCTATTTCGGCGACGGCAAGGCGGCGATGACGCTCGCGATCAGCACGGTCTATCATCTGCAGCGCGCTCTCGCCGCCGACAAGATCGGATTGACCGAGGACAAGATGTGCTGGTTCGACTTCCCGGTCGTGACCGGCGGTAAGGGCGCGCCGACCGATACGCTCGGGGGCATCACCGGTTGGCTGATTACGAAAGGCTCGCCGAAGGAGGCTGTCGATTTCCTGAAGTACTTCGTCTCCAAAGAGGTGCAGACGCGGCTTGCCGCCGGCAACTTCATCATCCCGGTGGTGCAGGGCGCGGATGTCGGCCTCAACAACGGCTTCATGAAGCTGATCGCCGCCAATCTGGCGAAGTCGAACTACCACCAGAACTTCTATGACCAGAGCCTGGGTCCGTCCGTCGGCCGCGTCGTCAACGACGTCACGGCCGAGATCGCCGGCGGCAGCATGAGCCCGCAAGAGGCTGCCAAGGCGATCGAGGCGGCGTGGAAACAGGGCAACTGACGGTGACGCGGCGGACCGCGAGCGTGTCGGCGATCGGCGCTGCTGGCGAGATGGTCCCGCAGGTCACGGTCCGTGGCCCGAGTTGGGACGGCAGGCTGACGGTGCTCATCCTGTTCCTGCCGCCGGCGCTGCTGTTGTTCACGTTGTTCGTTGTGCTGCCGATCGGCGAAGCAGCTTGGTACTCGGGCTTCAATTGGAACGGATTCGGCAGGCCGACCAACTGGATTGGCCTGGACAATTACCGCTTTGTGCTGGAGACCCGCGCCTTCTGGCTCGCTCTGCGCAACAACGGCCTGATCATCGCTGTTTCGCTCGCCATCCAGCTGCCGCTTGCGCTCACCCTGGCCTTGATGCTCGCCGAACGCTTTCGAGGGGCGGTGGCGCTGCGCATGCTGGTCTTCATGCCCTATATCCTGGCGGAGATCGCAACCGGGCTGATCTTCAGCTTCGTCTATGATGGCGACTACGGCCTTGTGGCCTCGATCTGGCGCAGCTTCGGCGCCGAGCCGCCGCATCTGCTTGCATCGACGGATACGGCCATGCTGGCGGTGCTGATCGTGGTCGTCTGGAAGTACTTTGGCTTCCACATGATGCTATTCATCGCAGCGCTCCAGGGCCTCGACAAGAGCCTGGTCGAGGCGGCGCGTATCGACGGCGCGACCCGATCGCAAGCCTTGCGACATGTGGTCATCCCCTTGCTCTATCCGACGATAAGGCTATCCGTGTTCTTCGCCATCGTCGGCTCGCTGCAGCTGTTCGACCTCGTCATGCCGCTGACGCGCGGGGGGCCAGCGGACTCCTCGAACACGATGGTGAGCTTTCTCTACAACAACGGCATCTCGCGCATGCGGGTCGGCTACGGCAGTGCCATCGGCGTCATTTTGTTTGCGATCTGCGTGACCTTTGCCTTCACGTACAAGCGATGGTTCATGCGCGATGAGTAATGCCAAGGCGATCCGCGCGCCATTCGATCCCGCAATGCTGTTCAAGCTGGTGTTCCTCGCCGTCGTCGCCATCATCGTAGTGGTCCCGCTGCTTGCGACCTTGTTCGGTGGTTTCAAATCGCTCGGCGAGCTGCGCGTCAATCCGTTCGGCCTGCCACGTCACTGGGAGTGGCAGAATTACGCCGACATCCTGTTCTCGGCACGCTACTGGCAGCTCTTGCGCAACTCGCTGATCATCTCGACCCTCACGGTGGCCCTGACCCTGATCGTCGCCTCGATGGCGGCGTTCACCTTCGCCCATATCAGGTTCTATGGCAGCTCGATGCTGCTGAGCTACCTGACGCTGGGCCTGCTGTTTCCAGCCGCGACAGCGGTGCTGCCGCTCTTCATCAAGGTCCGCGATCTCGGATTGCTCGATACATACTTTGGCGTTGCGCTGCCGCAGACGGCTTTCAGTCTCGCCATGAGCGTGCTGCTGCTGCGGCGTTTCTTCAAGGACATCCCGTACGAATTGCTGGAGGCCGCGCTGGTCGACGGCTGCAGCTATATCAAATTCTTCCGCTATGTGACCCTGCCTTTGTCCCGGCCGATCCTGGCGACCGTCGGTACCATCACTTTCGTCAACAGCTGGAACGCCTATCTGCTGCCGCTGGTGATGCTCAACACCGACGCGCTCTATCCCTGGCCGCTCGGTATCATGATTTATCAGGGCGAGTATTCGTCCGAGTGGCATCTGATCCTGGCCTTCATCACGTTGACCATCCTGCCGACGATCATTCTCTTCCTCCTGGCGCAGAAGCACATCGTCGCAGGCCTCACCGCCGGCGCGGTCAAGGGATGAACGGTACCTCACGGAGATCACAATGAGAAAAGTCGGCATCGGCATCATCGGCTGCGGCAATATCAGCACCGCTTATCTGAAGGCGGCCCAGCGCTTCGCGGTCATGGAAATCAAGGCGCTCGCCGATATGCGCAGCGATGCGGCAGAGCGGCAGGGCGCCGCCTTCGGGTTGCCGGCGATGCGGGTTGATCAGCTGCTCAAGCGAGACGACGTCGAGATCGTCATCAATCTCACCGTGCCACTCGCCCACACCGACGTCAGTCTCGCAGTGCTGAACGCCGGCAAGCACGTTCATTCCGAGAAGCCGCTCGGCATCAACGTCACGGAAGCGCGCAAGGTGATGGAGCTCGCTGCGCAGAAGAGTCTTCGCGTCGGTTGCGCACCCGATACGTTCCTTGGCGGTGGGCACCAGACCGCGCGCAAGCTGATCGACGATGGCGCGATCGGCACGCCCGTGGCCGGCAGCGCCTTCTTCGGCTGCCCCGGCCACGAGCGCTGGCATCCGGCGCCGGGTTTCTATTATTTGCGCGGCGGCGGGCCTATGCTTGACATGGGCCCGTACTACATCACCGATCTCGTGCAGCTGCTCGGCCCCGTGGCGAGCGTGATGGGTTCGACCGCGCGCCCGAAATCCGAACGGCTGGTCACCAGCCAGCCGATGAACGGAACGCTGATCCCGGTCGAAGTTGCGACCCATGTCGCCGGCACGCTCGAATTCGAGAGCGGGGCGATCGTCTCGATCGCGATGAGCTTTGACGTGCCCAAGCACCGGCACGCGCCGATCGAGATTTATGGCGACAAGGGCAGCATGCTGGTGCCGGACCCGAACCGCTTCGGCGGCGAGGTGCAGGTCGCCAAGGCTGGCGGCGACTGGGAGCCGGTCCCGCTGACCCACGGTCATGTCGATGGCGAGTTCCGTTCCATTGGCGCCGCCGATATGGCCTCCGCGATACTGAACAACCGGCCGCATCGTGCGAGCGGCGCGCTCGCTTTCCACGTGCTGGAGGTGATGGAGGCGTTCCAGATCTCTGCCGACGAAGGCCGGCGCGTCAAGATCGAGAGCCGCGTCGAGCGGCCGGCGATGCTGCCGGCCGGGCGCGAAACCGGACAGATCGACTGAGGGAATGACCATGCGCAAGGCAATGATTGTATGGGGCGGCTGGCCGGGACACGATCCCGATCTCTGCGCTTCGATGATCCGCGGCTGGCTGAAGGCTGAAGGCTTCGAGGTGCGGATCGAAACCACCACCGCCGCGTTCGCCGATCCCGCGATTCACGACCTGTCACTGATCATCCCGATCTACACCATGTCGAAGATCGAGAAGGCGGAAGCGCTCAATCTCTGCGCTGCGGTCCGAAGCGGCGTCGGGCTCGCCGGCCATCATGGCGGCATGGGTGACGCGTTCCGCGATTCCGTCGACTACCAGTTCCTGTGCGGCGGGCAGTGGGTTGCGCATCCCGGCAACATCATCGACTACAAGGTCGACTTGACGAAGCCGGATGATCCCATCATGAAGGGCCTGAAGAGTTTCGAGCATCGTTCCGAGCAGTACTACATGCATGTCGACCCCGCCAACGAGGTGTTGGCGACGACGACCTTCACCGGCGAGCACGCGCCCTGGATCGAGGGCGTGGTAATGCCCGTGGTCTGGAAGAAGCGATACGGCGCGGGCAGGGTGTTCTATTCCTCGCTCGGCCACCGCGCCTACGAGCTCGACGTACCGGAGATCCGGACGTTGATGACCCGCGGCATGCTGTGGGCGGCGCGCGAATGAATGCTGGTGCGAGCCAGCCGGTGATTCGTGCCACGCTTGAGGACGTTGCGCGCACGGCGGGTGTTTCGCTCGCCACGGTCGACCGCGTCGTCAACCGGCGCGAGGGCGTGCGCGCCAAGACCGTCGCGCGGGTCGAGGCCGCGGTGGCAAAACTCGGCTATCGAGCCGACGTCGCGGCCGCGCGGCTTGCCCGCGGGCAGACGTTCCGCTTTGCCTTTGTGCTGCCGACGGGCAGCAACAGCTTCATGACCAACCTGACCGAGCAGGTCCAGCGCACCGCAGACTGGCTCGCCGGCCAGCGCGGCTTCATTGATATCCTGCGTGTCGACGTGTTCGATCCGGACGTACTCGCCGCCGCGCTGGAAAATCTCTCGCCTGCCTATCAGGGCGTCGCCGTGATCGCGCTCGACCATCCCAGGGTGCGCGCCGCGATCGACGAACTCACTGCGCGCGGGGTCGCTGTGGTGACCCTCGTGTCGGACGCGCCGAGCTCGCGCCGGCTGCACTATGTCGGCATCGACAACCCGGCGGCAGGCCGCACCGCTGCAACGCTGATGGGACGGTTCCTCACTGGTCGCAAGGGGACGGTGGCCGTCATCGCGGGATCGTTGTCGCTGCGCGATCACACCGAACGGCAATTCGGCTTCCACCAGATCCTGTCCAGCGAATATCAGAGCCTAGTCGCGCTGCCGGTGATCGAGGGCCGCGACGACAGCGAGCGCACCCGGGAGCTCACTGCGGCACTGCTCGCGCGCCAGCCCGATCTGCGCGGCATATACTGCTGCGGCGCCGGGAACCGTGGCATCGCCGACGCGCTTGAGGCCTCGGGACGGGCGCGCGAGGTGGTCTGGATTGCCCATGAGCTGACCCAATACACGCGGCGTTTCCTGGTCCGCGGCACGCTCGATGCCATCATCAACCAGGATCCCGGCCACGAGGCACGGTCTGCGGCGCGAGTCCTGCTCGCGCATTGTTCGGGTGAGCCGATCAGCCCCGACCAGGAGCGCATCCGCATCGACATTTTTCTGCGGGACAATCTGCCGTAGCCTCGACTGACCTGCGGGGCGCATCAGAAGCTCTCGGCCATTGCGGCCAGGCGTCGATGGGCTCGTTCGCGAGCCACCTCAATGGGCTGTTGCGGTCCGGTGGTTGGTCCGATCGGAATGAAACGGACATTGCTGATGCCGACAAAACGCAAAATTTCGCGCAGGTAAGGCGCTGCCATGTCGATGCGCCCGCGATTCATTCCGGTGGCGAAATCGCTGCCACTGGCAATGATGACGATGGTCGGCCGGTCCTTCAGCAACGGGATATACCCCAGCGACGGATCGAACCGAAAGGTGAGCCCGGGCTGGACGATAATGTCGAACCATTGCTTGAGCTTATAGGGAATGCCGAAGTTCCACATTGGCGTCGAAATCAGCACCCGCTCGGCGAGCGCTAAGCGCACCGCCATCCGCTCGGCTTCCGCGAAGCTGTCCCGCTGCGCGTCGTTGAAGGCCTGCGCCTTCATCCGTGCATATTTGGCTTCGACAATGGGGCCTGAAAATTCCGGCAAGCGCTCGCGCCAGAGATCCATAACGTCCACGTCCCAGTCGGGCCGAGCTCGGCGAAAGCCGTCGAGGAAAACGCATGCGCCGGCGCCTGACCAGGAGTCGCCGCGGGGCGAGCAAGACAGGTGCAGGAGCTTCGCCACCGCTCATCCCAGCGCTTTGATGACCGCATCGGCCTTGGTCACGACGGCGACGTTCTGCATGGCGAAATTGATCGACGCGGCGTGCCAATCGGCGTTCATGGTCGAGCAGCAATCCTCGGGAACGATCATGAAGTAGCCCTTGTCGGCACCGGTCCGCGCTGTGTGCTCAACTGACATGTTGGTCCAGGCGCCGGTGTTGATGATCATGTCGCGGCCGGTGGCTTTCAGGATCGTTTCGAGCCTCGTGCCTTCCCAGGCACTCATTCGCACCTTCTCGACCACGAAATCGCCGGGCCGTGGTTCGAGACCTGACACCGGTGCCGCCCCCCAGCTTCCGCGCACCATCGCCTTGCTGTCGACGAGACCCTCGAACAGCGGCGCATTCAGCGTCACGCCGGGCGCGCCGGGCTCGACGACGAACCAGACATGAATGATGGCCACGCCTCGCGCCCGCGCCGTTTCGGCTAGGCGGCGGACATTCTCGACGACGCGCTGCTGCTTCGCGTGACCTGGCGCGCCGGAATCGGCAAAGGCGCCGCCATCCATGATGACGTCGTTCTGGAGATCCTGGATGATCATGGCGCAGCGTCGCGGGTCGAGCTGCATTTCGCCGTCGGCAAGGATGGGGGCAGCGGAAGCAGAGCCCGCGGCCGCAGTGCCGCTGCCTCGCTTGCCGCTCATATAGGGCTCGTGGCGCGGTCCGACCCTGGTGGGAATTGCATAGACCGAGTGCGTCGAAGTCAGGTACAGCGTGCGGAAATCCGGCCCGCCCCAGGTAAGGTTGGCGACGAGTTCGGGCAGGCGGAGCTTGCCGAGCAGCTCGCTCCGCGGCGAATAGACCCAGACCCCGCCGGGTGCCGTAACCCAGACGTTGCCGTGCTGGTCGCACTTCATGCCGTCGGGCAAGCCGGGCTCGAGCTCGGAGCGGATGGCGCTCGCGAACACCCGCGCGGTCGACAGGGAACCGTCAGAATTGACATCAAACACGCGGATGAGTGCCTGCACGGTGTCGTTGACATAGAGCAGTTTCTCGTCGGGCGAGAAGCACAGCCCGTTCGGCTGGTCGAACAGATTGCGGTCCACGACGAGCTTCGGGTCGGCGCCGGGCACGACGCGATAGACGCCCTGGAAACCGAGCTGCCTCGGCCGCTCGACGCCATAGACCGGCATGCGGCCATACCAGGGGTCCGAGAAATAGATCGCGCCGGAGGAGTGCACGCAGACGTCGTTGGGGCTGTTGAGCTCCTGTCCCCCAAAGTGCGAGGCCAGCACCTCGCGCCGTCCGTCCGGCCGCTCGCGGATCAACGACGATGTCGCGTGCTCGCAAACGATCAAATTGAGCTCGGCGTCATAGGTCATGCCGTTGCATTTGTTCGAGGGACGCTTGACCTCGGCGACGCCGCGCCGCGCATCCCAGCGCCGGCGCACGTCGCCCGGCATGTCTGAGAACAGCAGATAATGATCCACCGGATGCCAGATCGGTCCTTCCGTAAAGTCAAAACCGGTGCCGATTTGCGCGACTGGTGCGTAGGGATCGATCAGGGTCTCGAATTCGGAGCGCAAGGTGACGTGGGTCATCGGTCGATCCTCTGGCGTCTAGGCCGGAAACCAGTTGCGCTGGGGCAGAGACTGCACGACCGGCCCAGGCACCTGGTCGTGCAGCCGGCCGACGACGTTGCCGCCTTCGATCTTGGCGGGGCGGTCGTGGACCGGCAGCAGATAGCGCGAATTGCTGAGCAGCTTTTTGATGGCGGCCTTCTCGGCCCGCTTGGTGGTGCCGTGGTTGCCAGTGGTGCGCGGCTCCCAGTCGTGGATCTCGTTGAAGGGCGTCACGATCTGGTCGTTGAAATCATAGATGACGTCGCCGCAGATGGTGGCGATGCCGTCGGCCGTTTCGACGATGATATTCATCGATCCCTCGGTATGCGCATTCGCGGCGTCGCAGTAGACACCCGGCATCAACTCGATGGGACCTGTGATCTCGAGGTCGAGAAAGCGCAGCGCACTCTTGGTGTGCAGACGGTCGATCAGATGCTTGATATCCGGTGCCGGATATTGCGGATGCATCAGGCCGGACACAGAATATTCAAGCTCCCGACGGTTGAGGACGACGGTCGTGTTCATCGGAAACAGATCGTCCTTGCCGGCGTGGTCGATGTGCAGATGGGTGTGGCAGACGAAACGCACATCGCCCATCCGCACGCCGTGCCGCGCAAGCTGGTTCTCGATCATGTGCTCGTGATACTGCAGGCCGCGCATCCCCAGCGTTTCCATGATCTGGTTGGAACGGTAACCGGTGTCTACCACGACCGGATACTTGCCGCCGAGGATCAGGAAACCGAGGGTGAGGACGCGGCGGGTGCGGCCGCAATCGCGGCCGAGAACCAAAAAGCTCGATTCCAGCTCAATATCGCCATAGTCCAAAATCTTGATCTCCAGCGGCATTCCGTCCCTCCCTGTGTCCGTTCTCGTTGTTTCCTCGGCGCTCAGAGCCGATAGACGCGCATAGCGGTGGTCTTGAAAATGGCTTCGCGCTGATCATCGCGTAGCGGCGCCGCGGCGGCACGGAATGCATCGATCAACGCGCGATAGCTGGTCCACAATTTCTCGATCGGAAAATTCGAGCCGAACAGGCAGCGTTCGGCGCCGAAGATCGCAATCGTATCGGTCAGGACGGATGCGATATGCGCGGGGTCGTTGCGGTGGATGAAGGTTCCGAGCCCCGATAGTTTCGACACGACGTTCGGGCATGCGGCGAGGCGGGCCATCCCGGCGCGCCACGCGGCGCGGCCTGCCGGTGAAAGGTCCTCCAGCATGCCGGCGTGCTGGAGGATAAAGGTCACCTTAGGGCAGGATTCCGCAAGGCGCGCAGCGTCAGGCATCTGTGGCGTGAACACCTGAAGCTCAAAGCTCCAGCCATAATCCGCAAGGCGGGCGATATCGCGCTGGATCACGGGATCGGTGCAAAGGTCCGGCCGCGCGGCAAAGCGATAAAGCGGGTTCTCGTGCCAATGCAGTTGCATGCGAACGCCGCGTACGAGGGCATAACGCTTCAGGCGGTCGAGCTGTGGACGCACGTCGTCCACCGAAAAGTCGGCGTAAGCTACGATGGCATGCGGCCAGCCGTGCTCCTCGGCGGTCTGCTGCACCCAAGCGGCCTCGTCCTCGAAGCGGTCATTGGCCCAGTTGGTCTGGACATAGACCGAGCGGGTAACGCCGCTGCCCTCGATGTCGCCGAGATATTCCTCGATCGGGTAATCGCGCCGGATCGGCTCGTACGGACCGAAGATGCGCGGCTGCATCGGACCCACCAGCCAGGGCAGGTCGGTCTGGCGCCAGATATGATGGTGCCCATCGACGACGTCGGTCACGCAACTCTCCTTTGTCCCAGCGCCAGCACATGCGCGACGATCGACGCGCTCGAGCCACCATCGACGAGGTCGTCGACGAAGCGTTCGATCGCGACCAGCGCTTCGGTCTGCGGGCGAAAGTCGGGACCAGCCGCGAGCGGTGTCAGCCAGCTCACGCGCCACGCACGGCGCGATAGTTTCGCGACCGCATCGCGCAGCGCATCGGGTTCGCCCCGTTCCAGGCCGTCGGAAACGATGATCACGGCAGCGCCCCGCGCGTATCCACCGAAGCGGGGCACGGCGAGAAACGCCTGAAGCGCATCGCCGATTCGGGTGCCGCCGTCCCAGTCGCTGACCGCATGGGCCGCCGCCCTGAGCGCCTGCTCTCGGCGTTTGAGTCGCAACGGGCGGGTGATGCGGGTCAGCCGCGTGCCGAAGGTGAAGACCTCGACGCTGGGCGCCGCCTGCACCAACGTGTGCGCGAACTTCATATTCTCTTCGGTGCGGGTCTTCATCGAGCCGGAGACGTCAATCAGAAGCAACATCTTGCGTGGGCGCTGCCGCCGCTTCAAACGCCCCAGCCGGAGAATTTCGCCATCGCTGCGAACGGAGTCGCGCAGGGTGCGGCGCAAATCGGCGTAGGGTCCGCTGCGAGCCCGCATGCGGCGATGGCCGCGCCGCTTCGGCAGGCGCCTCGGCGCCTCGCGGGACAGCCGGCGCAGCGCATCGGTGGTCGAGAGCTGCGCAAAGCGGCGCTCGACCAGGGTTTCGGCGCGCGCAGCTGCGAGACCGGACTCGTTGGCCTCGTCCGACAACAGCGGCTCGTCGTTTCCACGGGCCTCCTCTTGCAGCCGAACAGTCTCGTCGTCCTCACCGTCATCGACGCGCTCGATTGCCTCGTTTCCGCGAAAGTGCAGATCGAACAGCCGGTCGAACGTTGCGCGACGCTCCGGTGGAGGAGCCAGTGTTGCGAGGGCTGCCTGCCGAATGTCCTCCAGGCTGCGGGGACCGAGCAACTGGATTGCGGCAAGGAACGACGTCGTCTGTTCCGGTGCGACGGCAAATCCGTTCGTTCGCAACAAGCCGACGAACGAGATGAATACACGCGCAGCGCGCGGCAGTTCGGGTTCGGCGCTCATGCAGAGGCCTCCGCCAGCAGGGCATCGAGGCGCGGCGAAATGAAGTGCAGATCCTCCTCGTCTTTCAAGGCAACGCCGATCGAGCGCCTGAAGGCATCAGGCCACCGTGCGCCACCCTTGTGCAGCAGCGTGGCGGCCTCGGCCCAGTCGACGGCCTCGGCGATCCCGGGCGCCTTGCTGAGTGGTTCGCGTCGCAGCTTCTCGACGGCGGCGACGACGGCCCGCGCGGTCCCCTCGGCGACGCTGGAGGCCCGCATCATCACGATGCGCGCTTCGCGCTCGGCGGAGGGATAGTCGATCCAGTGATAGACGCATCGCCTCCGCAACGCTTCATGAAGATCCCGCGTGCGGTTCGAGGTCAGGACGACAACCGGGCGCTCAGAGGCGCGAACCGTACCGCGCTCCGGAATCGAGATCTGGAAGTCGGACAGGAACTCGAGCAGGAAGGCTTCGAATTCTTGGTCGGCGCGGTCGATTTCGTCGATCAGCAGCACAGTTGAGTCAGGTGCGCGCAGCGTCGCCAGCATCGGTCGCTCGATTAAAAACGTTTCGCCGTAGATGTCGACGCTCTCATCGCCGGCCTGGCGGATTGCGAGCATCTGGCGCGGATAGTTCCATTCGTAGAGTGCGGCAGATGCGTCGATGCCTTCGTAGCATTGCAGGCGGATCAGGCGGCGGCCGAGGACCGCGGCAATGGCTTTGGCGGCCTCGGTCTTGCCGACGCCCGGCGCGCCCTCGAGCAGCAATGGCTTGCCGAGTGCCAGCCCGAGATAGGCTGCGGTCGCCAGCCCCTCGTCGGCAAGGTAATAGGCTGCCCGAAGCGCTTTCTCCAGTGCCTCTGGGCTGTCGATGCCGACGATGTTGCTGCGGACGGCCATCGAGACCTCAGCGCCGCGCCTGAGGGCGCGCGCCGCCCTCGGCCTTGATCGCGCGCAGCACCTTCTCCGGCGTAATCGGCAGATCGTCGATGCGCACGCCGACGGCGTTGAAGATGGCGTTCGCAACGGCCGGCAATACGGGATTCGCGCACATTTCGCCGGGCCCCTTGGCGCCGAAGGGGCCATCGGGAGCGGGGCGTTCCAATACGGCGATGTCGTGCGGGCAGATATCGCCAGGACCGGGCATGACATATTCGACGAAGTCGCGAGGGCCGTGGACCGGGTCGGGATAATAGGGTTCTGGCGTCTCGTAGAGCGCGTGACTGACGCCCATCCAGGCGCCGCCGACGAGCTGTTGCTCGACCAGGCGCGGGTTGAGCGCACGGCCGAGCTCATAGGCAGAATCCATGCGGATCATCGTGACCTCGCCGGTCTCGTCGTCAACCTCGACCTCGGCGACGAGACAGGCATGGGCGTAACAGGTCGCCGGCGACATCTCGCCGGTTTCCGGATCGACATTGGACAGAGGAACCAGGAAGATGCCGCGGCCGGCGATGGTCTTGCCCTGCTTGAACTGCGCGGCGATGGCGACGTCCTTGGTGGAGATCGAGCGGTGCGGCGCGCCCTTGACGTGGATGTTGCCACGTCCGTCGGTTTCGAGATCGGCGGCGTTGACCTCGAGTTCTTCTGCGGCCGCCTCCATCATCACGCCGCGCGCCTCGCGCGCCGCCGCCATCACTGCATTGCCGACGCGATGGGTGCCGCGCGAGGCGAACGAGCCCATGCAATGCGGGCCAGTATCGGAATCGGCGGTATCGACATAGACGTCCTCGACGGGTACGCCGAGCGTCTCTGCGCAAATCTGCCGCGTGACCGACTTCATGCCTTGGCCGAGGTCGATCGAGGACAGCGCTACGGTGAACTTGCCGCTTGGATTGGAATGAACCAGGGCTTGGCTGGGATCGCCGCCGAGGTTCATGCCGATGGGATAGTTGACCGACGCGATGCCGCGTCCGCGATGTCGCGTCATCTCAACGCCTCCTGGTGCCGAACACGGATGAGAATCGGCCCGCCCCATGCGAGGGCGATGTTGGTCGCGGTGGCGATGGCGGTGGCGGCGCGGGCGGTGGGGGCTCGCGCGGGGGTTCGCGCGACGCGGCCGTTGGCAGGCGATCATAGCTCGTGCGCTGCTGCGCCGGCGCGGTCGTCCGTACGTGGATGTCGGCAGGCGTCCGCGGGATGGCAGCGCGGCTGCCGCCTCCGTCTTTGCGGGAGGAGGCGCGCTTGAACTCGTCGCGGATCGGCCATTTGGCTTTCTCGGCCGCGACCTGGACGCACTCGATCAGCGCCGTGTTCTTGGCCTCGCGCCGATGCGCCTTCATGTCGCCGTCGCGATAGGCATTGAGGATGCGGAACTCCATCGGGTCCATGCCGACGAGGTTCGCGAGCTTGTCCATCTGGCATTCGATCGCAAAGTCCATGGCGGTGACGCCGAAGCCGCGCATCGCGGTTGCAGGCGTACGGTTGGTGAAGACGCAGTAGACGTCGCCATAGACGTTCGGGATGGTGTAGGGTCCTGGCAGATGGGCTGCGCATTTCACCGCTGCATAACTGGAGAGCCGCGTATATGCGCCGCTGTCGAAATATGCGCGGATCTTTCTCGCGACGACGCGGCCATCGCGCATCACGCCGTCCTTGATGTAGATGCGCTCGGCGCCGCGCGGCGGGCCGTATTGCATCTCTTCTTCGCGTCCGAACACGTAGCGCACGGGACGTCCCGTCAGCATCGCACCCAGGATGCATAACGGTTCGGTCAGCGTGTCGACCTTGCCGCCAAAGCCGCCGCCGACGGTGCCGCCAATGAAATGGAAGGTGTTGGAAGGGACGTCGAGGATCTTGGCGCAGGTGTCGACCGAGAAGAACAGCGCCTGCGTCGACGTATAGACGACATAGCGCCCGTTGGTGTCGGGCGCCGCGATCGACCCATTGGTTTCGGTCGGCGCGTGCTCGATTGGTGACATCTGGTAGCGTTGTTCAAGCACGTGATCGGCGGTCGCGAGTGCGGCATCGGCATCGCCGAAGCGGAGCTTTTGGTGGTCGTATGTGTCGTGATAAATGAAGGCATTCTTCGGATAGGTATCGTTGACGACGGGCGCGCCGGCCTTCAGCGCATCTTCCACGTCGAACACGGTTGGCAACGGCTCATAGTCGATCCGCACCTTTGCGATCGCCTCGAACGCCTCGCGCTCGCTGTCGGCGACGATGGCCAGGATCGGCTCACCCTTGTAGCGGACCTTGTCGACGGCCAGCGATGGTTCGTCGTCCTTGCCGAAATTGATCAGGCTCAAAAGTGTGTTGAGGTTGCGGGGCACGTCGGAGCCGCGGATGATCCGGCGCACGCCGGCTGAGCGCTCGGCGTCCGCGGTATCGATCCGCCGGATCCTTGCATGCGAATGGGTCGAGCGAACGACTTTCAGGTGCAGCATGCCCTGGAGCTTGTGGTCGTTGAAATAGCTCGAGGTGCCCGTGACATGGCCAAGCATGTCCTGGCGCTGTGTGCCCTTGCCGATCTCGTTGAGATTATCGTCGCGCTCGTCGGCGAAGATGTCCTTGCGTAGTTCCAGCATGATCTGGTCCTTCAGGCGCTCACCCTGCCGCCGGAGGCGGCGAGGATGGCGTTGATGATCGGCTCGTAGCCGGTGCAGCGGCAGATGTTGCCGGAGATCGCCTCCACGATCTCGGCGCGGCTCGGGGAGGGATTGCGGTCGAGCAGCGCCTTGGCAGCCATCAGCATGCCCGGCGTGCAATAGCCGCACTGGGCAGCAAAATTCTCGGCGAAGGCGCGCTGCAGCGGATGGAGGTTCGGTCCCTGCTTCAGGCTATCCAGCGTCTCGACAGAGCGGCCGGCGACGGTCTCGGCCAGCGTCAGACAGGAGAGATGGAGCTCGCCGTCGATCAGGACGCTACACGTGCCGCAGCCCCCCTGGCCGCAGCCGAATTTCGGCGTCATGTCGCCGATCAATTCGCGAAGCGCGACGAGCAGGTTGGTGCCGCCATCGACGAAAATGGCGACATCGCTGCCATTGTGACGAAATTGCAGGGCAGTCTTGGCCATACGATCTATTCCTGACCCAAGAGAAGACGACGCAGATGGACGCCGACGATCTCGCGGCGGTACCAGGCGCTGCCGAGCGCGTTGTCGGAGGGCGATGTTCCTTCCGCCGCTGCGGAGGCTGCGGCCGCAACGGTCGCGGCATCGAGCGAGCGACCTTCCAGAGCGCGTTCGGCCGCCCGCGCACGTATTTGCGTCGGCGCCATCGATCCCAATGCGATTCGTGCCCCGGCGACCCGCCCGCCACTGATGGGCAGATGTGCGGCGAGCGTGATGACCGAGCCGCCCTTGGGCTTGATCCGTGCGATCTTGCGGTAGCGAAAAGCCTCCGCGCTAGTCGGTCGCGTGCATGACACCGACAGCACGAGCGCGCCCGCCTGCCTTTCACGTGACTGCAAAAACTCCTCAATTGGAATGTCGCGCGATCCAAAGCCGCCTTGCAGGGCCACCGTGGCATCGAGCGCAAGCAGGGCGACGGTGAAATCGCCATAGGGATTAGGCGCAAACAGATTGCCGCCCACCGTACCCATGTTGCGCACCGCCGGGCCGCCAATCGAGCGGGCAGGGGCGTGCAGGAAAGCGAGGTCACGCTCGCCCAGAATCCGGGCGAAAGTTACGCCAGCACCCAAGGTGATCCGCGGACCAGATGGGTCGATGCGCGTCAAGGCTTGGTCATTGGCGCGCACGATGGTCGAGAGCGAGATATCGCCTTCGTTCAGAGCGCGCATCACGAGCGTGCCGCCACCGAGATAGCGAGCGGTGCGATCGGACGACAGCGCGGCGGCGGCCTCGCTCGAGCTTGTGAAGGTCTTCACCGTCACAGTCATGTTGACACAGCCTCCTTGAGGTGTCGGCGGATCGCTACGAATCCCGCTTGGTAGATATCTTCCGCGACCATGTGGGTGATACGATCCTTGTCCTCCGGCCGCGTCGAGAAGCGCGATTCCCAGTGCCAGAAGGTACGGTCGCCGTCCGTCACGGGCAGCAGGCGGACGTGGGCTACGTAGTTGAACATCGGGACCGGCGTATCGAGCAGGCAGTAGCTGAAGGTCTGCTCCAGATCCGACAGCGTCAGCAATTGCTCGCGCAGCTCCGAGCCGTCCTGCAGCTTGAACCGCCTGACGCAGCCGATCTTGTCCGAGGCCTGCGCCCGCTCGATGGTGGAGGCCGCGACCGCCGGATGCCAGCGATCGTGCCCGTTGAAATCGCGCAGCACCGCCCACACGGACCCGGTCGGCGCATCCAGGATCGTGCTCTTGACGATATGCGGCACTGCGCTCAGCCTCCGAACTGGCGTTTGAGGGCGTCGAAGCCGCCCTGGAACACGCCGCCGCCGATATTCGCGACAAGCTCCGCCTCCCGCTCGGGTGCGCATTCGAACTCAGCGGTCCATTCCATGAAGGTCTGGTCGCCATCCGTGACCGGCGTCAGCCGAAGCGTCGCGACGTAGTCCTCGACCCCCATCGGGGATTCGAGGATCGAGTAGGTGCAGAACATGTCGTAATCGGACAGGCCAAGCAGCTTTTCCCGGATGCGATCGCCGTTGCGGAGGCGAAAATCCCTGACGCAGCCGATCTTGTCGGAGGGCTCGCCACCCTCGATGCGGCTTTCCGCAATCGCGGGATGCCAGTTCGGCAGACCGTTGAAGTCGCGCACTCGCGCCCAGACGCGATCGTTGCGCGCCTTGACGACGGTCGAGACGTAGACGCGGGCCATGGTGCGACCTCAGCTCTTCTTTCGGGGGCTGCGCTCGGCGGGCGGCTCGCCGTCGGCTGCAGGCGAGGGTGCAGCGGCTGGCTTCTCGCCACCGCCGCCGCTCTTGCGCGCGGAGTCCTTGATGCCCTGCATGTCGCGAGCTTCCCGGATCAGGCCTGGCATCTTGGCGAGGCTGCCACCTTCGACGCCGATGTCCGCCAGAAGCGAATCGATCAGCGGCGCCTGGACGCGGTAGCGCAGCGCCGAGTCGATCACCTCGTCGGTGGCGCTACGGCCGCCATTCCCGCCATGGCCGTTGCCGTTGAGACCATCGACTTGCAGGATGCGGATGCCCTCGATCTTCTCCATCGGCTTGACGCTCTCACGGACGATGCCCTCGATGCGGTCGAGCAGCTTTCTACGGAATAGCGAGTAGCGCGCCTGGTCGGTCAGCACGTTCTCGGCCTCGTTGAGCATACGCTGCGCCTCGGCCTCGACTGCAGCGCGGATCCGTTCGGCTTCCGCGGCAATTCGCGTCTCCTCGGCCTGCTTCTCGGCGATCAGGATCTCCACGGTCTTGCGACGCTTCGCGATCTCGCTCTCGCGCGCGGTTATGACGCGCTCGGTGGCTTCAGTGGCATGCACCCGCGCTTCCTCAGCCGAGGCCTTGGCCGCGGATTCCTCCAGCGACTTGAGGTGGATAGCAATCGCCTTTTCCATCAAGACGGTCTCGACCTCCTTCTCGCGATTGATTTCGAGCTTGCGCAACTCGCGCTCGCGGCCGATGCGGGCCTCGTCGAGGCCGCGATCGGAGGCGATGCGGGAGCGCTCAACCTCTTCCCGCGCGGCAATCTCGGCTTCCTGGAGCGACTGGACGCGAGCGACTTCGAGCTGTTCGATCGAACGGCGGCGCTCGATTCGCGCCGCCTCTAGCGCATGCTCGCGCGAGACGTCGGTGGTCTCGACCTCCTTGCGCGCGACAATCTCGGCCTGCCTGACCTGGCGGTCGGCGTCGATGCGCTCGGACTTCTTGGTCGAGAGCGCGATGACGCGGTCCTCATCCGCGATCTCGATCGCCTTCTTGTGCTCGATATTGAGGACTTCGCGCTTCTTGGAGGACGTGATCCGCTCGGCCTCGAGCGCGAGATCGACGCCGATGCGCTGGCGCTCGATGGCGTCGCGGCGCTTCAACTCGGCCGCCTCGAGCACGGCTGAGCGCTCGATCTCGAGCGCGCGTGTGTCACGCTCGGCCTGGATACGCTCGGCTGCAACGGACTTCTCCTGCGCGATCCGGGCGGCTTCGATGGCTTCCCGCGAGGCAATGTCGGCTTCCTCGACGGCGCGGTTGCGGGCGATTTCCAGCGACCGCACGCGCTCTTGCTGGGTGATGCGGGCAGCTTCGGTGGCTTCGCGCGCCGCGACCTCTGCGACTTCCAGCGTCTGATTTCGCTCGATTTCCAACTGCCGGGTATTCTGCTCGACCGCGATGCGCTCGACGGCGAGCCTGTGCTCCCGGTCGATTCGCGCCGCCTCGACCGCGCGCTGCGCCTCAATCTCGGCTTCCTGGATGTTACGCACCTGCTGGATCTCCAGCGCACGGGTGCGCTCATCGGATGCGATGCGCTCGACATTGACAATCATGGTCTGGGCGATGCGGGCCTTTTCGGTCGTCTCGCGGGCAGCAATCTCGGCTTCGTCCACGGCGCGGGTCCGGTCGATCTCGCGGCGCCGGGTCTCCTCTTCGTTAGCGATGCGGGCGTCGGTCACGACGCGGTCCTGCTGGATACGCGCTTTCTCGATCGCTTCGCGGGCGGTGATCTCGGCTTCCTCGACGGTCCGCATCCGCTCGATTTCGCGCTGGCGCACCTCGCGCTCGGAAGCGATGCGGCTGGTATCGATCGAGCGCTGGTTGGCGATCCGGGCTTTTTCGATTTCCTCCCGTGCGAGCAGTTCCTTCTCCTCGATGGTGCGGGTGCGCTCGATCTCCCGCTGGCGGGTCTCACGCTCCGAGGCGATACGGGCTTCGGCGATCGCCTGGTCGTTGGCGATTCGCGCCTTCTCGATGGTTTCACGGGCGGAAATCTGCGCCTGCTCAGCTTCGGTCTCGCGCAGGGCCCGTTCGCGTGCGACCTCGGTGCGTTGCAGGGCGCGGCGCATCTCGATGTCACGCTCCTGTTCGAGGCGCGCCGTCTCGCTTTCGCGTTCGATCTCGAGAGCCTGCCGCTCGGCCTCCAGGTTGCGGGAGCGGATCTTGATCATCGAATCCTGCTCGATGTCGTTGCGCAGTTTGCGCTTGGCCTCGATGTCCTCCATCAGGCGGGTCAGACCTTCGGCGTCGAAGCGGTTCGAGGGGTTGAAGAATTCGAGATCGGTCTGGTCGAGATCGGTGATCGCGACTGATTCCAGCTCGAGCCCGTTCTGGGCGAGGGCCTCTGCGGCGTTCGCCTTGAGGCGGGCGACGTACTCACCGCGCTGCTCGTGCATCTGCTCGAGGGTCATCTCCGAGGCAACGGAACGAATGGCCGAGATGAATTTGCCGGCGAGGAGGGCGTGGAGCTGTTCGGGCTCCATGGTGCGGCGGCCGAGTGTGGCGGCCGCGATAGACACGGCTTCGCGGGTCGCCTGCACGCGGACATAGAAATCGGCCTCGATGTCGACGCGCATGCGGTCACGGGTGATCACGGCGTCCTGGCGGGAGCGCACGATGCCCATCGGCTGCACGTTCATGTTGACGGGCGTGTAGTCGTGGATGAACGGCAGCACGAAGGCGCCGCCGTTGATCACAACGCGCTCGCCGAGCAGGCCGGTCCGGACGAATGAGGTCTCCTTGGACGAGCGGTGATAGAGCCAGTTCACGATGTAGACGCCGACCACGATCACCACGACGGCGACGATCAGCCAGAGGATCAATTCACCGACCAGAGTCCCTGACATGTTTCTCTCCCTCGACCTTTCGGCGTTATCGCGCGCCGATCGCCTTGAATTTGCGAACCTGATCCGTCAGCGCCCGCTCGACCGGCAGCCGTTCCATTGAGGAGGCGCCGTAGAAGCCGTGGCAGTTGCGTGTGTTCCTCATGATGAAATCGGCATCGTCCGGATCGGAGATTGGTCCGCCGTGAGCGAGCACCAGAATGTCCGGATTGACGCCGAGCGCGGCGGAGGCCCAGGTGTCGATGTGCGCTGGGCAATCGGTCAGCTTGAGTGCGGTCTGCGCGCCGATGCTGCCCCCGGTCGTCAGGCCCAGATGACAGACGATGATATCCGCGCCTGCGATCGCCATCGCGGCAGCTTCCTTCTCGCTAAAGACGTAGGGCGTCGTCAGCAGGTCCTTCTCGCGCGCCTTTGCGATCATGTCGATCTCGAGGGCATAGGACATACCGGTCTCTTCGAGATTGGCGCGGAACACGCCGTCGATAAGGCCGACGGTCGGAAAGTTTTGTACGCCAGCGAATCCGAGCGCTTTCAATTGGTCCAGGAAAAGATCCATGTCGCGGAACGGATCCGTGCCATTGACGCCGGCGAGCACTGGCGTCCTGGTCACCACGGGCAGCACTTCGCCGGCCATCTCCAGCACGATGGCGTTGGCGTCGCCGTAAGCCATCAATCCCGCGAGCGAGCCTCGGCCGGCCATGCGGTAGCGGCCGGAATTGTAGACGACGATGAGGTCGACACCGCCGGCCTCCTCGCACTTGGCCGACAGGCCGGTGCCGGCGCCGCCGCCGACGATGGGCTCGCCGCGCCTTGCCATCTCGCGGAAGCGATTCAACAGTGCAGCGCGTTCAAACCGGGCCATCGGTCACCTCGCTAGTCTCCGGCGCGCCCCAATGCGGCCGAACAATGTTCGGAACGCGCTGACGATGGTGGAGGCGAACTCGGGGTCATTGATATTCTTGGGAATGCGGATGAGCTGACGGTTGGCGGTCTGCCGCACGTTGCGCTCCAGCGTGCGGAACAGCGCCGCATCGGCGTCCGGATCCCAGAATGACTGTCCTCGCGCGTCGAGCGCGGAGACACCGCCCTCAGGCAGGAAGAAGCGCACCGGGCCGTCCATCCGGTTGAGCCGGTCGGCGATCCAGTGCCCCATGCGCTCGTTCTCCTCTGCAGTGGTGCGCATCAGCGTGACCTGCGGGTTGTGGACGTGGAATTTCCTGCCGCGGTAGCGCTCCGGGATGGTCTCGGGGGCGCCGAAATTCACCATGTCCAGAGCGCCCACCGAGCCGACATAAGGCACCCGGCTGCGGATGATGGCGCCAAAGCGGTCGTCGATGGCCGGGAACACGCCGCCCATCAGGAGATCGCCGACCTCCGTGGTCGTGAGGTCGATGACGCCTGCGAGCTGTCCGGAATCGACGAGCTTCTCCATTGAGCGTCCTCCGACGCCGGTGGCGTGGAAGACCAGGCACTCGAAATCCTCGCGCAAGTCGGCCGCGATCTTCTGCCCCGCCGGCGTGGTGACACCAAACATGGTGATGCCGACCGACGGCAATCCGCTGTCGCCGCGATCCTTCCGCGAATGCTGATCAAGGCGCGCCTTGACCATGCCGGCCAGCGCGTTGGCGCCGTTGGCCAGCACGGCGCGCGAGATCGAGTTGAGGCCCTGAACGTCGGTAACCGAATGCATCATGGTGATGTCCGCGGGGCCGACATAGGGCCCGACGTCGCCAGAGGCGACGGACGAGACGATGAGCTTCGGCACCCCGACAGGAAGCATCCGCATACCGGGCGCGACCAGCGACGCTGCGCCCGAGCCACCGGCAGAAATCACGCCGGCAACATTGTTCTGGCGTCGCAACCAGCTGGCGAAGGCCTCGGCCATCGCGGCGACGGCGGCGCCGCGGTCGGGTCCGAATACCGCCGATCCGCCGCGACCATGGTTCAAGGCAATCTCCTGGGCGGAGACGTCGCTGGCCGCGTGCCTGCCGCTGGTGGAGACATCGACCAATCGGGTTCGCAGGCCGGTCCCGGCGATGATGTCGCGGATGAAGCGGAGCTCCGTGCCCTTGGTGTCGAGCGTACCGACGACGAGGACGACCGGAGGGCCCTGCGTTTGTGCGGCGACCGGTTCGCGCCGTCGCCGTGCCGTCTCGTCGAGTCGCATCACCTGTGTCGAGAACATGCGGGCCGCAGCCTCGATGCGGGCGATCGGCACAGGTTGCGACCACCGTGTCGGCGGCGTCGGGTTTGACATGTAGATGCGGATCGCGCCGCCTGGACGCGTCTGCTGCGGACGAGGCTTCGCTTCCGTATCCGCCGGTGGCACGTCGAGGTCGAGCTCGAGTCCGGCGTGCATTCCGACACCGAGCAGGCGCTGCTGCAGTTCGCGATCGGCGGCAAGCCGCACCGAATCGATGATGCGGTTGACGCGGCCGTTGACCATGATCGCGACATTGCGCGACACGGCGGTCGCCACGCCGATATTCTGCTCGATCACGAGCACGGACATGTCGCCGTCCTCGCCAAGTCGTAGCAGCATCTCCTCGACCTGGGCCACGATGACGGGCGCGAGCCCCTCAGTGGGCTCGTCCATGATCAGGAGCCGCGGGTTGGTGAGCAACGCGCGCGAGATCGCAAGCATCTGTTGCTCGCCGCCGGAGAGCTGGCCGCCGCCGTGATCCTTGCGCTCGGCCAACCGCGGAAACGTCTTGTAGATGCGCTCGACCGTCCAGGCGCCGCGGCGCAAGCCGGCGGCAAGCCGCAGATGCTCATCGACGCTGAGTGAACGCCACAGCCGCCGTCCCTGCGGAACGTAGCCGACGCCGAGTCGGGCTATGTGGGCAGGCGGCTGTCGGGTGATCTCATCCCCGCGGATGCGGATCGAGCCGCCGCTGACCGGCACCAGCCCCATGATGGCCTTGCATAGCGTGGTCTTGCCCATGCCGTTGCGGCCAACGACCGAGAACACGCCGGCCTCGAGCGTCAGATCCACGCCCTGCAGCGCATGCGAATGGCCGTAATAGACGTCCAGGCCGCGGACTTCGAGCGCGGCGGCGGTACTGCGGACCTCATTCATGGCCGCCTCCGAGGTAAAGCTCCTGCACTTCGGGATCGGACTCGATCTCTTGCGGACGGCCTTCCTTGAAGATCCGCCCGTTGTGCATCATCGTGACGCTCTCGACGACGCGCAGGGCGACGTCCATGTCGTGCTCGATGATGATGTAGCCGATATGCGCGGGCAGGGAGGTCAATATCTCGATCAGCTCGGCACGCTCGGTCGGCGACAGCCCCGCGGCGGGTTCATCGAACAGGACGAATCGCGGCGCGCCGGCAAGCGCAAGTGCGATCTCGAGCTGGCGCTGCTGGCCATGCGCGAGCTCGGCAACGCGCTGATCCTTCACGCCCGAGAGATGGACGGCCTGTACGAGATTTTCGGCCGCGTGCATCAACGCATCGTTCTGACCGGGGCGGAGAAACGAGAAGCGTCCCCGTGAGACGCCACGGCAGGCGAGGTAGACATTGTCCTGGACGGTAAGGCCCGGAAACAGCGCGGAGATCTGGTAAGTCCGGCGCAGGCCACGGCGGATGCGCTCATAGGGCGGGAAGTGCGTGACGTCCTCGCCGAAGAAGCGGATGGTGCCGGAAGAAGGTGGGAAGTCGCCGGTGATGCAGTTGAACAGCGTAGTCTTGCCGGCGCCGTTAGAGCCAAGCACGGCGCGCCGTTCGCCGGGGCGGACGGTAATGGTGATGTCGGTGAGTGCCGCCAGCGCGCCGAACAGACGTGTCACGCCGCGCAGCTCCAGCGCCGCGCCGGCGCCCACGACAGAGAGGCGTTGCGCGACGCTATCCATGGTGGGATCCTTGGCTGGATCCTTGGTCAGATTCTCGGCCACGTCGTCCGCTTGAACTTGCCGCGCCGGAGCGTTGGCGGCGCCGCCAGCTCTGCCAGAGTCCGATGACGCCGTCCGAGGACCAGAACACGATAGCGAGGAAGCCGAGGCCGATCAGGAGCCGAAAGCGGTTGCCGTCGAGCCCCAGCTTGACCAGGAAGTCGAGTGCGAAGGTCCGCAGCAGTACGAAGATCAGCGCGCCGATAAAGGGTCCGATGGGACGCGTGATGCCGCCGACGACTGCGATGATGAGGATATCGATGCAGGCCCCAACGCTCACGGATCCCGGCGAAATCTGCCGGTAATTCCAGACCTGGAGTACCCCTGCCAGCGCCGCGACGAAGGACGCCAAGACGTAGGCCGCGACGCGATGCGCATTGACGTTGAAGCCGAGTGCCGCCATGCGGCGGGGATTGTCGCGGACACCTTGCAACGCGAGGCCGAACGGTGCGCGGGAGATGTAGTCGACGGCGAAGTAGCACAGCGCGGCTACTGCGAGGACGATATAGTAGAATGGAATGTCGGCGCGCCAGTTGACGCCCCAGAAATGCGGTGTGGCAACGGTATTGATGCCGGTATGACCGTTGAAGATCGCCCAGTTCTGGTTAGTGAAATAATAGAACGCCGCGCCGATCGCGAGCGTGATCATGATGGTGTAGATGCCCTCGGTGCGCACCGCCAGCGCGCCGCCGAGCGTGCCGAATATGGTCGCGAGCGCGAGCGCCATTGGGACCGCAAGCCACCACGGCCAGCCCAGGCTGATATTGGCGTTGCCGCTGACGCCAAACACCGCGACCATATAGGCGGAGAAACCCGCGATGGTGAGCTGCATCAGGCTGACCATGCCGCCATAGCCGGCAAGAAACATCAGACTCAGCGCCATGGTTCCGAGGATCAGCGTGGTCGCAAAGATCTCGATCAGGAAGAAGCCGTTGGCGATCAGGGGCATGATTAGGAGAATGGCCGCGACGGCCCAGGCCGCCGGATTGTCGATCTCCGGCCATCCGCGCAATTTCGAGCGCTGCACCGCAGTGGCGGGACGAACCGGGACGCGGGCGTCGTGGGCGAGGGACATGTCAGCGCCTCGTCAACAGGCCCTGCGGCCGAATTGCCAGCACCAAAACCATGATCAGGAAGGTCACGACGATGGCGTAGGTCGGGATGTAGACCGAGCCGAGCTGTTCGGCGAGGCCGATGATGAGCGCGCCCAGCGCAGCCCCTGGGATCGAGCCCATGCCACCGACGATCACAACGACGAGGGAGGCGAGCAGGAAGCGGATATCCTCGCCGGGTGAGAGCGACTGGAACGTTCCGCCGACAACGCCCGCAACGCCAGCGAGGCCGGCGCCGAGCGCAAACACCACCACGAAAACGAGTTGGATCCGTACTCCGGTCGCAGCCAGGATGTCGCGATCGTCGACCCCGGCGCGGATGATCATGCCGATGCGCGTGCGGTTGAGCGCCAGCCACATCGCCACGCCGATCACGACGGAGGCGACGAAGATCACGAGTCGGACCAGGGGATAGCGGAGATAGACCGGCTCACCTGAGGACTTGACCGCAGTGACCAGCGGCAGCTCCACAGGTCCGATCAGCCAGTTCGGGGTCTGGATCTGATAGAAATCGCCACCGCATGCCCACAGCATCAAATCGGCGAACACGATCGAGAGTCCGATCGTCACCATGGTCTGGCGCAGGTCCTGGCCTTCCATGCGGCGGAAGACGAGGACCTGGAGCAGGACGCCGACCAGTGCCGTCAGGATGAAAGCGACGATGAAGCTGAGGACCCATGAACCGGTCGCGACGCTGATGGCGTAGCCGACATAGCCGCCGAACAAATAGAGCGAGCCGTGCGCGAGGTTGACGTTACGCATTAAGCCGAAGATCAGCGTAAAGCCGCTGGCGACGAGGAAATAGAGACCGCCGAGCGTGATGCCGTTGAAGAGCGCGTTGAGGAAGACCCGCTTGCGGCCGAACGCATCTTCGACGCTCTGCGGCCACACTGCGAAAATTAGCCAAAGTGCTACCGCGATTGCGATGATGACAATCAGTGCCCAGGCGGGATGGCGTTCGACAAAGCGGGTCATGATCGCCGCTCCGTCTTCGCGTCACCCCATCTCTCACCCCGCAAGCGGGGCGGAGGGGCACGCAGACCGTCGCCGGCCGCAAGCCCTGCCATGAACGTGCGCTCCCTATCGCGCGCGATCCTCGTTTCGGGATCGCGTTTGTCGCATCCTAATGCGGCTGTAACGGAGGCGCTTGATCGTGAGTATCTTTTCGCGTGACCTCAGGCGCGCAAAACCTTGGCCGCGCGGCGATAATCGGTCGGCGCCATGCCGACATTGGCAGCGAAGAAGCGGGTGAATCCGCTCTGCGACGAGAAGCCGAGATCGAAGCCGATATCGGCGATCGGCGCTTCGCTCGCCACCAGCGCCTCCAGCGCCTGCTCCATCATCAGCGTGTTGAGATAGAGGTGTGGCGTGACGCCGGTCTGGGTGCGGAAGAGCCGGTAGAAATGCGGCCGGGAAAGGCCAGATTCGCGCGCGATGGTATCGAGCTCGATCTCGGCGCCAGGACTCTCCGACATCATCTTGATGCACTTGCGCACACGAAAATCCGTGACGGAACCGTTTGCGCGCGGATCGCGCGCGGTCACCGCCTGTTGCCAGCTTTCGTCATAACAGATGTCGATCAGGCTTCTCAGCTCGCCATCGAGGCTGTTGAGCGAGGGAGCGCCGCACACGAGGGCGGCTGCGTGCCTGATGTGCTTGTCCAGCGCAACGGACCGCGTGAACTGGGTGCGGCCGAAGCGCAGGCGGTCGGCGCCGGGCGCGTCGGGCGCAAACCACTCCGCATTGACGTAGAGCACGAAGAAAACGGCGCCGCCTTCGAGATCGGACGGCAGGAAATTATGCGGCTCCCACGGATTGACCGCGACGACGGAACCTTCGGTGAGCTCGTAACGTCCGTCACTGACATCGATGCATGCGGAACGCCCGCCGACATGGAAGATCAAATGACCTTCGCGATGTGCGTGGATGTTGAAAGGGCGGTTCAACTGATAGACCGTCGCCCGACCAAAGCGGCCGTGGAAGACGGCGAGCGCCCGGCTCATGCCTCTCCTCCCAAAAGCTCTTGGTATTTTTTGGTAGCGTTCAACAACCGAGGAGAGAATGCAAGGGCGCACGTGTCGCGCTTCTGGCAAATCTCTCCCCGGCCGGTCATCGCTCGCGAATGAGACTAGGTCAGTATTTCTTACATTCCGGTACTGTGCGGCTCGGCAAACCGATTTTGGCGAACACCGCGGGATCGTAGCCCAGCGTTTGGTTGACGTCCGGGATCACCTTCACGACCTTTGAGAACAGCGCGCCCTTGCCGTCGTCGACGACCTCGGTGACAAAGTTGGTGCCGATCGCCTGGCGGTTGGAGTCCAGCTTGATCTTGCCGTTGGGTGCGTCGATCTCGATCTTGGCAAGGGCCTCCTTGTACTTGGCCTGATTGTTGGAGAGATCGCCATTGACCTGGCGGAGCGCCTGGATCAGCGCCATGGTCGAGCCGTAATAGTTGGTGGCGAGCAGCGATGGGCTCGGGAAGCGCTTGTTGGGCGGGAAGGCGTCCTGATAGTCCTTCACGAACTTCTGCCAACTTGGGTTCTCCCAAGTGTCGGCCTGGCCGCTCGCGGCCAGCGTGCCGATCAGGGCATTCTTGGCGTTTCCCTTGGACGACAGGATGGTCTGGTCGATCATGATCGAGCCGCCCATCAGATGCGCCTTGCCGCCGGCCTGCTGGTACTGATTCAGGAAGTTGACGGCGTCGGCGCCGCCGAGGCCGAGATAGATTGCGTCGACGTCGTCGGGCAGTGCGGCGATGACCGAGGCAAAGTCCTTGGTGCCGAGCGGCACCCATTGCCGGTTGGTGACCTGTCCGCCGGCACCGCAGAACTCGAGCACGAGGCCGAACACCTGCGTATAGATGAAGGAGTAGTCTTCGCCGACGGTCGCGATCTTGCGATACTTCTTTTCGTCATAAGCATATTTGCCGAGGCCCACCTGCCACTGCGCACCGTCCATGTTGTAGCGGAAAAAGTTCGGAGCCGGATCGACATAGGTCGTTTCCTGGGCCCCGGAGGCGGCGTTGATGAAGGTCAGTTCGGGATGGGTCTTTGCAAAATTTTTGACCGCGATGCCTTCGTCACCAGAGAGCGGCGACAGCAGGATCTGTACCTTGTCCTGCTCGATCAGCTTGCGCACGGCTCGTACGGCGGAGTCCGGCGTCGCGTCGGTCGAGGCGATGACAAATTCGAGTTCCTTGTCGCCGACCTTCTTGCCGAGGACGTTGAGGGCCGTCTGGAAGCCGCGGATGCCGTCCTCGCCGAGTACGGTGTAGGTGCCTTCGAGCGTCGCGGTGACGCCGACCTTGATCTTCTCCTGTGCGAAGGCGGTGCCCGAAAGTAACAGGCTGCTCAACGCGATCAGTCCTAGACTGCCTTTCAACATTGCTCTCCTCCCTGGGCGTTCTTGTCACTGTTTTTCACCGCGCCTTGACGCGCCCGCCGCGCGGTGCGGCGTTCGGACAAGGCTAACGGTGCTTGAAACGGAGGCTAACCGAACTCCGATGCAGCGCACGTGCTGGAGCCGTGCGCGGCTTAACGGGCAGTCTCATTTTGAATGTTGCGTCGCGATTAACATCGCGGTGCAACAGGCGTCAGGCTTCCCGATTTGCACCCGCCAGCCGCATGGCGGCCGCGGACTGCCGCCGCTTGAATTGGATCGCTCGAATAGAGGAGAAATCAATCGTAGGCGTTGCGTCATTTCGCGGCGCGCGGCACTCGCTGGTTATACGTTGTGGCAGGCGATCGTCCGACCGTCCGCACCGACAAATCGAAGTTGTGGCACATCGACGAGACAGCGATCGCTGGCCATAGGGCAGCGGGGCGCATATGCACAGCCGTGCGGTCGCGTGAAGAGGCTTGGCGGTTCACCCATTTCGATCGCGCCCTGGATCCGTTTCGATGGATCGGGCTTCGGAATTGCCGCCACCAACGCGCGCGTATAGGGATGGAGCGGATGATCCAGGACCGTCCGCGTCCCGGCCTGCTCCACGATGCGGCCCATATACATGACAGCAACGCGGCTGCTGATCTGCCCGATCACGCCAAGGTCGTGCGAGATGAAGAGCATCGACAGTCTCAATTGGTCACGCAGATCCATCATCAGATTGAGCACTTGGGCCTGCACGGACACGTCGAGGGCCGAGACCGGCTCGTCGGCGACGATGATGCACGGCGTGGGAAGAATGGCGCGTGCGATTCCGACCCGTTGCCGTTGCCCGCCACTCAGTTCGTAGGGGTAGCGAGCGGCGAAAGACGGGTTCAACCCGACGGCCGTCAAGGTGGCAGCTATGGCCGCGCTGCGCTCGGCGCGGTTCTTGAAGAAGCCGCTGATGTCGGCCGCCTCCGCCACCGAATCTCCAATTGCGCGCCGCGGGTTGAGCGATGCATTGGGGTCCTGGAAAACCATCCGGACGCTCAGACGCATCTCGCGGAGGCCGGAGCCGCGGGCTCCGATCATTTCGGTTCCCTTCAAATTGAAGTTGCCGCTGTCGGGCTGGACCAGCCCGACGAGGGCTCGGCCCAGCGTGGTCTTGCCGCAGCCGGACTCGCCCACGATCCCGAGGACCTCGCCTTCGGCCAGCGACAGCGATACACCATCCACCGCCTGCACCCGGTATTTCCGACCGGCCCGCCTGGCACTGAACGAGACCATCATGTCCCGGACCTCGAGGATTACATTGCCGCTCATGGCAGCTCTCCGCCGGCCAGCGGAAACGCGCAGAGCACCTCGTGCCCTTGGGAAGCCTCCAGGCGGGGCGGGGTCGCCACGCGGCACTCATCGCGCACCGCTGCGCAACGCAAGGCAAACACGCAGCCAGCGGCGACCGAACCTGGCAGCGGCGGCTGACCAGAAATGGTCGGCAGCCGGCGCGCGCCGGAATTTCGCGACGGCATGCAATCCATCAGTCCGCGGGTGTAATGATGACGGGGTGCGCCGAACAGCGCATCGACTGAAGCGGTTTCCACGATCTGGCCGGCGTACATGACAGCGACACGATCGGCGAGCTGCGCAATGACTCCCATGTCGTGAGTGATGAACAATATCGCCATATCGAGCCGATTGCAGAGCTCGCGCAAGAGCCCGAGAATCTGAACCTGTATGGTGACATCCAGCGCAGTGGTCGGTTCGTCGGCGACCAGCACCTGTGGCCTGCAGGCCAGCGCAATCGCGATCATGACCCGCTGGCGTTGGCCTCCGGACAACTGATGGGGATACGCGGACAGCTGCATTTTGGGGTCCGGCATACGTACCAGTTCGAGCAGTTCGCGCGCACGGACCAGCGCCGCTGCGCCCGAAATTCCCTCATGCACGCGTACGGCTTCGGCGATCTGATCGCCGATCCGACGAACAGGGTTCAGTGAGGTCATCGGCTCCTGAAAGATCATTGCCATGCGGCCGTGGCCCGCTTCGACACGTTGCCAGGGCTGCAGCTGCGTTACGTCGCAGCCCTCCAACAGGACGCGCCCGGCCCGGACTCGGGGACCGGGCTGCGGCAGCAATCCCATGACCGCAAGCGAGGTCATGCTCTTTCCGCAGCCGGACTCGCCGACGAGGCCGAGGATTTCGCCCTTGGCCAAGCCGAAGGACACGCCCGCGACGATGTCGACCGGCGCGGTTTCCGGCCCCACTGACACCGTAAGGTCGCAAACTGTCAGCACGGCCTAACCCTTCTCACCAAAGACTTGACGGAACCGCGGATCGAGTCGATCGCGCAATGCATCGCCGACCAGGTTCAGAGAAAATGCCGTCGCCACGATCATCATGCCCGGGAAGAAGAGCAGCCACGGCGCGCGGGTGATGAAGGTCCGTGACTCCGCCAGCATATTGCCCCAGCTCGGAATGTCCGGAGGGGCGCCGAGGCCCAGGAAATCGAGTGAAGCCGCGCCGAGCTGCGCGAACGCGAAGACGAAGCTGGCCTGCACGAGAAGTGGCGAGACCAGGTTCGGCAAGATGTGCCGACTGATGAGCCATGCCGCTCCGGCGCCCATGCTGCGGGACGCCTCGACATAGGTTTCCGCGCGCAAGCGCAGCGTCAGTCCGTAGACGATGCGGGTCGTCGTCGTCATGTAGCCGATCCCAATGGCCAGAATGACGGTGGCCACACTCGGGCTCAAGATGACAATCAGGCCAAGTGCGAGAAGCAGAGTCGGGAAGGCCATCAGCACGTCGACCATGCGCATCAGCAGGTGACCCAGCCGCGGGAACAGTGCGGAAAGTACGCCGGCCGGAACGCCTGTCGCGAGAGCGAAGACGACCACGCCCGAGCCGATCAAAAGTGCCATGCGTGCTGAATGAATGGTGCGCGACAGGGTATCCCGGCCGAATTGGTCGGTGCCGAACCAGTGGGTCATGTTCGGGGGCGTCAGGCGGATCAGGGGATCGATGGCATACGGATCGTAAGGCGACAGCCAGGGTGCGAAGACCGCGGCGAGCACAGTCGCCAGAAGGACGCCGAGCCCGGCCAGCGCGATCGGGCGGGCGATGAACGGCTTGAGCCACAATGTCACGCTGTTGCTGCTCATTGAAGTTCAACCCGCGGATCGAGCAGACGATAGCTCAGATCGACGATCAGATTGATCAGGAGATAAACCACCACGATGACCAGGATGACGCCCTGGATCACAGGGTAGTCTCGGCGAAGGATCGACTGAACGACGAGGCGGCCGATGCCGGGCAGGGCAAACACGGTTTCGGTCACCACCGCCTCGGACAGCAGCGCGGCGAAGGTGAAGCCGAAGGCCGAGACGACCGCCAGGAGTGCATTGCGCCAGATGTGGCGGCGCACGACCTGCCACGGCCGGATTCCCTTTGCCCGCGCCGTGCGCACGTAGTCCTCCCGGGAGACGTCGAGCATGCTGGCGCGCGTCAGCCGCAGGATCAAAGCAGCATTCGGAGCCGCAAGCGCCAGGCTGGGGAGGACGAGATAGCGGAGATTGACGACACCGCCTTCGAAGATCGACGGATAGCCGGAGCTCGGAAACCAGCCGAGCCACGCGGCGAAGATCAGGATCAGATAGAGCCCGACCCAGAACGTGGGTATCGAGGCCATCAGCATCGCCCCACCGGACAATCCCTGATCGAGCCACGTGCCGTGCCGGACCGCCGCAATCATTCCGATCGGCACGCCGATGACGGCAACCCAGATCATCGTCATGGTGGCGAGCAAGGTGCTGGTCTCGGCGCCATCGGCAATCATCGACAGCACGGGCGCCTGGAAGAAGATCGACCGCCCGAGGTCGCCCTCGAGCACATGGCCGGCCCAAGTGAGATATTGCAGGATGATCGGCTGGTCGAGACCGAGCTGGTGTCGCAAGGCGTCGATCTGGTCGGGAGTCGCGGTATCACCGAGCAAAACATAGATCGGGTCACCCGGCACGATATGGATGAACGCGAAGATGATGATGGACGCTGCCAGCAGCGTCACCGCCGTCGTTCCTGCGCGCTTGAATGCGTAAGACCACATGTGATTGGGCGCCTGTCAGCGGCAACGATGCGCGCCGGCGCCGGCGCTCGACAGTCCTCGCGGCCTCATTGCCCGTCCTTATTTCGTGGACACATTCCAGAACACCGGACCGTTTGGGTTGAGCCCCTTGAGCTTGGGAGAAGCAATGTCGTAGGTGTAGGCATCGCCTACTTTCATCACCGGTACCTGCTCATAGATCAGCGACTGGATCTTGTCCCATGTCGACTTGCGCGCGGCTGGATCGGTCGTGTTGATCAACTCGGCCCGAAGCGAGCCGATCTCGGGGCTGTCCCACCAGCCGGGATAACTCGCATTCAGGAACGTGAGCAGCAGCGGGTCCGGCGCGAAGGAATGGTGCGTGACGAAGATGTCCCACTGTTCCGGCTGGCCGCGCATCTTCAGAAGGGTCGCCCAATCGACGACCATCATCTGAACATTGATTCCGGCGTCGGCCAGCTGACGGGTGAAGACGGAGGCTTCGTCATAGTGTGCCTGATAGTTCGTCGAGACCAGCAGGCGGATCGGCGTCCCCGTGTAGTCCGCCTCCTTTGCGAGCTCCTTGGCCTTCTTCGGATCGTGCGCACTATAATTTGAGGCGCCTTCCGTCGAGTACCAGGGGGTGCCATTGGGAAAGATCGATCCTTCGGCATTCCACAGGTCTTTGGGACCGAAGGCGACGCGCAGCGCCTGCGACTTGTCCAGCGCGGTCTGGATGGCGCGGCGGAGCTTGTAATTGTCCTTCAGGATTCCCTGCTTCGAGTTCATGAAGAAAAGGCCGAAGATCGGCGCGTTGGTACGCTGCACCTGGACCGATGGATCTTTGCTCAGGGACTCGTACAGATCGCCGGAGATCATTTCCGCATAGTCGTAGTCACCCGCCTGCACGCCGCTCACGCGCGTGCCGACGTCAGGCACCGGAATGAACCGGATCTTGTCGAAGCTCGCAACGCGGGCGCCGGCGAAGCCGTCACCCTTTTCCTTCACCGGCTTGTAGCCCTCGAACCTCTCCACCTCGACATAGCGGTTCGGCCGCCACTCCACGAACTTGTAGGGCCCGGTGCCGATATAGTCCTTCTGCTCGATCGGCCGGTTCCCCGCTTTGGCGGCTATGTCTTCCGGATAGATCGCAAGACCGCCATTGACGTCCGCAATGAGAGCCTTCCAGGCGCCGTTCGGCGCGGACAATTTCAGCGTGACTTCATACTTTCCGGTCGCCTCGACCGACGTAGCCGCCGCCATCAGGAGCTTGCCGCGTGCACCGAAACTGCCCCATCGCGTCATCGAGGCGACTACGTCCTTGGCGGTCATCTCCTTGCCGTTGTGGAAGAGGACTCCTTCGCGGAGCTTGATGACGATGGTCCGACCGCCGTCTTCCGTGCGATCGCTCTCGGCCAGCATCGGACGCGGCGTATAGGTCGAGTCTAGCGCATACAGGGTCTCGAAGATGTGGCGGCCGATGACCGATGCGACGTCGGCGGTCGTCAGCATGACATCGAGCGGCGGCGGTTCTCCGATGGTGGCTTCGCGTAGCAGGGTGGCGGCATTGGCCTGCGCAATCAAAAATGACGCGGTGGCCAGCCCCACGACGCCACGCATCAAGACACTTGGACCGTATCTCATGATCGCCCTCCCGCCTTGTTGAGCCGCCTGCTTCCCGGTGCAGGGATGTGCCTTTCAGCTGTTGGGCTGACGGCACGCTATTGCTTGTTTGAAAGTTACATACACAATTTGGCAATTATCAAGCAGAAAATGCTGTTATTGATGTGGCATGCCGATATACGTTTGGTCGATGCTGAAGGTTTCTTACGGCAGCTTCTTGCCAAGGGCGCAGGTTGATCTGACCTGGGAAAGGGCGGGCAATGGCGCGTGCAAAGCGAAATCACCCGGCGAGAGCCGTTGGTGCAGCAATCTCGAAGCCGCCCGGCGACGACAATGTCGTGGCCGGCGACATCATCTCCCTCATCAGGCAGAGCGCTCTAAGCCTCAGCCCGTCCGAGCAACGCGTTGCCACGGTGCTGCTGGCCGATATGGAGTTTGCCGTTCACGCCAGCAATTCCGAGTTGGCCCGTCGGGCGCGCGTCAGCGAGCCGACGGTAACCCGGTTCAGCCGCTCCGTCGGTTGCCGGGGCGTCCGCGACCTCAAGGTGAGGCTGGCTCAAGCAATGGCGGTCGGGCGGATTTACGTTGAGCTTCCCCCGCATGTCGGGACCGATCTGGCGCGCCCCGCGCTCTGGCGGTCGGTGTTTCAGGAAATTCGCCGTGCAATTGCCGCTGCCGAGGAGGGACTTCGCAAGGAGGACATCGAGCGGGCTGCCGAAGCTATCTCCCGCTGTTCGAAGCTTGCAGCGTTCGGGGTGGGGGGCGGTTCCACTCTTGCGGCGGCGGAGGTTCAGAACCGGTTCTTTCGTCTTGGGATTGCCGTCTCGCATGCCTCCGATCCGAGCTTGATGCGCATGATTGCCGCGACCTTCGGACGGGATGATGTCGTCGTTGCCATCTCGACCACCGGTGCAGCCAACGAGGTGATCGAGGCAGCCAGTATCGCCAAGCAATACGGCGCCTTGGTCATCGCAATTACCAAGCCGCAAAGCAGGCTGGCCTCGATCGCCGATATTGCGCTTGGCGTACACGTGCCCGAGGCGCCCGACGCGCTCAAGCCGACGGCGTCGCGCTATGCATTTCTCGCCACCATCGATCTGCTTGCGGCGTCAACTGCCTATTGCAAACCGCTCGAAGCCCAGGCGCGCATGCGGCGGATCAAATACGAGTTGCTGAAGGGGAGCGACGGGGACGCCAAAGGGCCGCTGGGAGACTGAGCGGGCAATTAGCCCACCGCCCGCCTCTCGGGATTATGTTCGCAATATGGCCTCGATCTCTTGCGCTGCTTCAAGCAGCGTGCGGTCTTGTCCGCGCGCGGCGATGACCTGAAGGCCGAATGGAAGTTCGCACCGATCCGTTCCGCACGGCAGCGAAATCGCCGGCAGACGAGCATGATTGACAAAGGGCGTTAACGCCGCGTGCGCGCGCGGGCTCGCCGCGCGGCCACCGATCATGTCGGGTCCGAGCTGGGTGAATGGCCAGGCGACACAGGGAACGGTTGGCGCCAGCAGCAGATCAACCTCGGTGAAGAATGCCGCGAAAGCATTGGCGATTGCGGCGCTTGCCAGCAGCGCACCGGCAACGTCGGCGCCCGACCACGACAGCCCTCGCTCGATCTGTCTGGCGATGTCAGGATCGAACACGGTCGGATCCTCGCGGAAGGCATCTCGATAGAGTGCGGCGAGGCCGGCCTGCTGAAGCGGCATGATTGCCTCTTCCGTCGCGCCCGCCGGCCAGACGGGATCGCGCTGCGCGATGCTGAGGCCAGCGGCGGAGAGACGCGCGATGGCGAAAGCGAGCCCTTCAGCGACAACATCGTCGACGGCGACGTCGAGCCCAAGGCGCGGCGAGAACGCGATGCGCAGACCGGCGATGTTTTTGGCCTCTTGAGCGATGCCGGCTGAATCCGGATCGCGCGGATCGACGCCGGCCATGGCCTCGAACGCCAGCGCGATATCGGCAACGTCAGTGGCGATCGGCGCGATGACGGAGAGGCCGAAAAACGGTTCGGCGAAGCCTGGCCCATAGGGGATCGCGCCATAGGACGGTTTGAACCCCGCGACGCCGACATGGGCCGGCGGCCTGCGGCTCGAGCCGCCCGCATCGGTGCCGATCGCTAGCGGCACGAGGCCGGCCGCAACCGCCGTGGCAGGGCCGCCCGACGAGCCGCCGGGCGTCAACGTGGGATCCAGCGGATGCCGCGTTGGCCCATACAGCGGCGAGGTGGTCACGCCCTTGCAGGCGAATTCCGACGTTGCGCCGATGCCGACGACGACGGCGCCGGCCTTGCGCAGCTGCTCGATCGCAATCGCATCCTGCGGCGCGACGAATTCGGCGAACAGGCGCGAGCCCTGTGTCACACGCCAGTCACGGACCCAGATGTTGTCCTTGACGACGACGGGGACACCGGCGAGCGGCATCGTCTCGCCGGCACGCAGGCGATCATCGACCGCTGCGGCGTCGGCAAGCGTACGCGCAGGAGCGGTCGTCACCACTGCGTTCAGCGCCTTGGCGGCCTCGATGCGCGCAAGCGCGGCCTTGGCGGTCTCGACCGCACTCGTTCGTCCGGCGGAGACGTCGGCCGCAATCTCGCACGCGCTACTTCTTCCCTTTGTCATGGCCTCCCCAGACCAGTGCCAATGTGCCGCAGAGGGCGAGGCAAGCCAAGGCGAAGAAGGCGGCACCGAGACTGGCTGCGCTGTCCAGGAAGGACACCAGCGCCGGTGCTGCCAAGAGGCCGGCGTAGGATGCGGTCAGCACCGCGCCGGTGGTTTCGCCAATCCTGTCCTGCGGGGCGAGGCGTGCGATCTCGGCGACGAAGACACCGTTCCACCCGGAGGCCGTCAGGCCGAACAGAGTTGCAATCGCGAACTGGCCGGTCCGCCCGAGCGATACGCCATCGAGACCCAGCAGCGCGGCGCAGAACGTCATACCGAGGCCGATGACGACGAGAACTCCGCGCGAGGCATTGAGGCGCGTTGCGACGAAGCCCCAGCCGAGCCGGCCGATCAGGCCGCCGGCCTGGGCGCAAGCAAGCGCCATGCCGGCCTCGACATGGCTGAGGCCGAGCTCGCGGGTGCCGAGCGTGACGAAGACCGTATTGAGCGACACCTGCATCGCGCTGAAGGGCATCGAGGCCAGCGCCAGCATTGCGATGCGCCGGTCCGCGATCACCAGTGCCAGCCGCGTGCGAAGGCTAAGCTCCGGCAGTGGCACGACCTTGACGGCGTAGGCGGGCCGCAGGCGCTCGAACCACGCTATCGCCAGCAGCGCACAGGCGCCCACGGCGGCATAGCACCAGGCGGGCCCGAGCGAGATTGCGATCGCGGGCAGAACCAGCGAGCCGCAGACGGCGCCGATCTGGTTTCCGGTCTGGCGAACCGAGAACACGAACGCGCGCCGCTCGGCCGTCACGAGCCGCGCCAGCAGCACCGCGCTTGCGGGCGTCTCCGGTCCGAAGGCGAGGCCAAGACAGAGGCCGGCTGCGAGCAGGGCCGCCGTCGAGCCGAGCGAAGCCAGCGCCATGCTGGCGATGATCGCCGCCGCGCAGAGGCTCGCGATCCGCATCGAGCCCAGGCGGGCGATGAAGCCGCCGCCCCAGAACGAGGCGGGAATGCCGACCGCGAACACGGCGCAGGAGAACATCGAGAGCTGCCAGACCTCGATATGGGCGCGCGGTGCCACCACGCCCGGCGCGAACAGAGCCAGAGCCACCAGCGCCTGCAATGAGGTCGTGGCGCCAAGCGCGGGCAGCAATGCGGGCGCTGGTCGAACGGCCGTGTTTGCGTCTACCATGGTGCAGCGCTCTCGGGGGGAACATTGTGGCAGGTGGCATTTCCATTCACGCGGTCGATGTGGCGAGCGGACGCCCGGCGCAGGGTCTGCGCGTCGAGATCTGGCGGATCGATCCGGACTCGCTGCGCGTCGCCGACGGACGGCTTGGTGTCAACGGCGTGCTCGATCATCCCGTTGCGCAGGGGGCGGGCGTGACGGCGGGCGAGTATGAGGTCCTGTTTCATCTCGGCGAGTTCTTTGGCGAGCGCGACGGGTTTCTCACGGTGACGCCGTTCCGCTTTCGCATCAAGAATGTTGACGAGCATTTTCACCTGCCGCTGAAATTCACGCGCTGGGGCTATTCGCTGTTCCGCGGCGCCTGATCAGTTGGTCAGCCGCCGCGATAACCCCGTGACGCGCTCCATAATCGCGACCAACGCGACGGTTGCAATGATCAGCACGCCCGACAGCGCGGCGATGGTGACGTCGAGCTTGCCCTCGAGGTCCTGCCACATCCGGATCGGCAGCATGTCGGTGGCGGCATCACGCAGGAACAGCGACACCGGCACGTTGTCGAAGGACGACATGAAGGCGATGAAGGCGCCCGCGATGATGCCCGGCCGGATCAGCGGCAGCACGATGCGCCGGAACGTGTAGATGCGGCCGGCGCCCAGCACGGCCGAGCTCTCCAGCAGGGTCGGCTCCAGCTGGGCAAGCGCCGCAATCGTATTGCGCACGACATAGGGCACGCAGACCACGGTGTGGCCGATTACCAGCGTCAACGGCGACACCGGCAGGCCGACCAGCGAGAACAGCATCAACGCGGCAAGGCCAAAGGCCAGCGCCGGCAGAACCAGCGGCGACATGAAGAGGGAATCGAGCAGCCGCGCCGACAGCGTCGGTGAGCGCGAGATCGCGAGCGCGGCGGCAACGCCGAGCACCACGGACAGGCCCGTCGCCCACAGTGCCACGATGAGGCTGTTCTTGGCTGCGAAGTGCAGCTGCCAGGCGTTCCACAATTCGGCGTACCAGCGCAGCGAATAGCCCGGCGGCGGAAAACGCAGCGAGAAGCCGCTGGTGAACGAGACGATCAGCACCACCAGCGACGGCGCGATGATGATGATCAGCGCAATCGCGGCGATCAGGCTCATGACCAGCTCGAAACTGAACGCCTCCAGGGTGCGCTTGCGCCCGCTCATCACGCACCTCCATAGCCGCGCGACAGGCGGCCGAGCGTGGTGAAGACGGAGACGACCGCGAGCACCGCGAGCAAAAAGATGATCGAGATTGCGGAGGCAAACGGCCAGTTCTGCAGGGTCGAAGCCTGCTGGTAAAGATACATCGGCATGAACAGCATCTGTCCGCCGCCGATCAGCGACTGGGTGATGAAGGCCGTGATCGCGGCGGCATAGGTCAGCGTGCAGCCGGCGATCACGCCGGGCAGCGACAGCGGCAGCACGATCCGGAAGAACGTGCGCCAGCTTCCAGCGCCGAGCGAGCAGGAGGCGTCGTCGAGATTGGAATCGATCCGGCCGAGCGCGGTGATCAGCGGCAGCGTCATCAGCGGCATCTGCACCTGCGCCAGCGCGAGGACGACGCCGAACTGGGTGTAGAGCAGTTTCAGGGGCGTCTCGATGATGCCGAGCGATTGCAGCGTCGCGTTGATGATGCCCTGGCGGCCCAGGATGACGATCCAGGCGAAGGTACGGACCACGACGCTGGTCAAAAGCGGCAGCAGCACGATCAGGATGATGATGGTCTGAAGCCGCGGCCCGACCCGCTGGTAAAGCCAGGCGATGGGAAAGCCGAGCACGAGGCAGACGGCCGTCACCTCGGCCCCAAGCAGCAGCGTCGAGCCGAGCACGCTGAGGCTGAAGGGATCGGTGAGGAAGTGCAGATACTGGCCGAGTCCCCAATGGAGCGCGGCCGTGTCGTTGTGCAACGAGAGCCACAGTAATTGCAGCAGCGGCGCCACTAAGAACACTAGGAAGAACAGCGCCAGCGGCGCTGCCAATCCCATCCCGTAGGACGTGACGTCTCGTGATGCCGGTGCTGTGCCCATCATGAGTCCTTGAAGCTCTAGATCTTGATCTCGCGGTTGAAACGCTCGATCCAGGCCGAGCGCTGCTCGTTGATCTTCTTCCAGTCCTGGAACACGAATTTCTGCTTCAGCTCGGCCGTGTCCTTGGCGAGCACGCGCGCGATCTCGCCGCCCATCGCCACCTTGGAATTGGTCGGCACGATCAGGTAGGGCGGGTTCATCAGCGTGGTCTGCACTTCCGGGGTCAACGACGCCTCGATCAGCTTGAAGGCGAGCTCGCGGTTGGGCGAGTTCTTGACGATGTGGATCGTGGTCTTGAAGGCGATGGCACCTTCCTTCGGGGCCACGAACTCGACCGGCACGCCGCGCGCTTTCAGGATCTGGATGGCGTTGAAATTGCCGGGCGAGATATCGATCTGGCCCTGCTGGAACAGGGTGGCGAGCGCGCCGGGATTGGCGGCGACCGCGGCGAGGTTGGGCTTCAGCTCCTCGATCGCCTTGAAGCCGGGATCGACATTGGCTTCCGAACCGCCGCGCATCTTGGCGATCTCGACCAGCCAGCCGGTGCCGAGCGTCGAGTTAAGGTTGGTGATGCCAACGCGGCCCTTGAACTCGGGCTTCCACAGATCGGCCCAGGAGGTCGGCGGCGTCTTGACGGCTTCCGGATTGTAGGTGAGGCCGACGACCTGAAAGAAGGGGGCAGGGCCCATCGGCTCCTGGGCCTCGGCGATCAGGTCCTTGTAATAGGCGCTCTTCTCGACGGGGTATGGCTCGACCAGATCCTGGCCGATTGCGACCAGGGCCGGGCCGGGATCGTGCAGCATGACGTCAATCGGCGGATTGGCCTTGGCGGCGTTCACCTTGGCGATCTGGTCGACCGAGAGCATGGGGTCGAGCACCATCGCGGCATCGGCGTTCGCCTTGCGAAAGGCCGGCACCAGCACGGCCTTGTGCGCCTCCTCCCAGCTTCCGGTGAAGGTCGCAAACACCAGCGGGCGGGCCTGGGCGTAGCTCAGTCCGGGAAACGCCTTCATGGCGCCGAGTGTGAGTGCGGTCGTCATCAGGCTTCGGCGGTTCATGATCATGGTCGAACTCCCTCTGGACAAAAACTGAATTCAAAGCGTTGCAGGAAAAGCGTTTGCGAGCGACGGGGCGAGCGGCGCGAGGCGCACCGCGGCGCCGCTCTCCAGGGTGCGCGTCTCGCCGATGCGCGCCTGGGAGATCTTGACGCCGGAGCCGTCCGCGGTGGTGACCTCGTGGACGACGGTGGCTCCTAACGGCAGCGACATGCCGACCACGCCGGCAAAGCCGGTCTCGTCGCCAACGAATTGCAGATGCTCGGGGCGTATGCACACGGTGACGCGGCCGCCCTCGGTGAGAGCGCCGCCGGCGGGACGCGCAATGATTTCCGCGCCGGCATCGAGGCGGACTTTTGCGGCCGTGCGGTCTGCCGAGACGACCACGCCGGGCATGCGGTTGCTGGCGCCGACGAACGTGTTGACGAACAGGGTCTGCGGCCGGTCGTAGACGTCCGACGGCGACCCGAACTGCTCGAGCTTGCCGTGGCTCAGGACGGCGACGCGGTCGGCCATCGACAGCGCTTCTTCCTGGTCGTGGGTCACGATCAGCGTGGTGATGCCGGAGACGCGCTGGAGCCGCTTGACCTCGATCTGCATGTCGAGCCGCAGATTCTTGTCGAGCGCGGCAAAGGGCTCGTCGAGCAACAGGATTGACGGCTTGATCGCGAGCGCGCGGGCCAGCGCGACGCGCTGCTGCTGGCCGCCGGAGAGCTGCCGTGGCAACCGTTCCGACATGGTCGGCAGCTGCACCAGATCCAGCAAGCGCTGTGCTTCGCGCTGGCGGGTCGCCTTGTCGATCCCGCGCGCGGCAAGCCCATAAGCGACGTTCTCGCTGATGCTGAGATGGGGGAATAGTGCGTAGTTCTGGAACACGATGCCGACCGCGCGGCGGTTCGGCGGTAGCGCGTCGACGATGTCGTCGCCGATGATGATCCGCCCCTGCGTCTGCGCGATGAAGCCGGCGATGATGCGCAGCAGGGTAGTCTTGCCGCAGCCGGAGGGGCCGAGCAGGGCGATGATCTCGCCCCCTTTGATGTTGAGATTGATGTTCTCGACCGCGAGCGCGCCGCTCGGATAGCGGTGGGTGACGGCGTCGACCACGAGCGATCGGCCGCCTTGCGCTTCAGCCATGGTGTTGCCTCCCGTTGCCCCGGAGTAGAAAGCAAGTCTCATGCCCGCACCGGTCGCTTTTCGCCGCGAGGTTTGGCATGGTGGGGTGATGACGTCGGATCGATCGGTTTGCGACCTCACTGCCACGGCCCTCGCACGCGCCCTCGCGAAGGGCGAACTCTCCTCGCGCGACGCGGTCGAGGCGCATCTGGCGCGGATCGCGAGTCTTGATAGCCAATTGGCGGCCTTCGTGACTGTCGATGCGGAGGGGGCCCGCCGTGCCGCTGATATCTGCGACGCCGCGCCAACGCGGGTCGGCCCGCTGCATGGGGTGCCCATAGGGATCAAGGACCTCACCGACACTGCGGGGGTTGCGACCACGTACGGATCGGCTCTGTTCCGCGATCATATTCCGGCCGAAGACGATCTCGTGGTCGCGCGATTGCGGCGCGCTGGCGCGATCATTCTGGGAAAGACCAACACACCCGAATTCGGCTTCGGCGCGGTCTGTACCAACAAATTGTGCGGGCCGACGCGCAATCCGTTCGATCCGGTACTGACTTCGGGTGGATCTTCCGGTGGCTCCGCGGTTGCGGTCGCGGCCGGCATGGTGCCGTTGGCCCATGGCACCGATTTCGGTGGCTCCGTGCGCACGCCCGCAAGTTTTTGCGACGTCGCCTCGATCCGGCCGACGCCCGGTCGCATCCCGGCGCCGCATCGCCCCCTCGGCTGGGACATGCTCGCCACCCACGGTTTTCTCGCCCGCGGCGTCGACGATCTCGAGCTTGCGCTGTCGATCTGTGGGGGAGGCGATGTGCACGACCCACTCTCGATCGGTGTCGTCAATGAGGATCGGCCGGTTGCAGTGCGTCCCCGGATCGCAGCGACGCCCGATTTCGGGATCGCGGCCGTCGCGCGCGATGTCCGTGCACGTTTCGCCGCGGCCTGCGAGGCGCTCGGAGCCGTGGCCGATGTGGTGCCGTCCGCGCCCGATTGCGGCGGTGCGATCGAGGCATTTCGGACGCTGCGCGCCGCGCACATCGCCAACGGCTATGGCGAGCTGCTGAAGTCGCGCCGCGCCGAGCTGACGCCCACCGTGATCTGGAATATCGAGGCGGGCGCAAAGCTCTCCGCGGAGGACTATCTCAATGCCGAGCGTCGCCGCACCGCGATCTATCGCAGCTTTCGCGAGCTGTTCAGCCGCGCCGATTTCCTGGTAGCGCCGGCGGCGTCCGTTTTGCCCTGGCCGAATGAGATCAGCGACGTCACCACGATCGATGGCGCGGCGCTGGAGACGCCGATCGATTATCTCGCCGTCACCTTCATCGTGTCGCTGGTCGGTTTCCCGGTGCTGACCCTGCCGGCCCCCCGAGCGGAGAACGAGCTGCCGTTCGGTATCCAGATCATTGCACCGCCGGGATGCGAATCCCGCCTGTTTGCCTTCGGCCGTACGATTGAGAACAAGCTTGGTTTTTCGCATCGCTGGCCGCAGCTCCCCTAGTTATCGCGATGCTCGAGCCGGGCGGCGAGCGCATCGGCAAGACCAAGGGTGGGTTTGGCGGCGGGCCGGCGGTACGTGCCTGCGGTTGCCTTGCGCAGGCGAAGCGCGACCAGGGCCTCGGCCTGCTTCACCGACGCGATGACTTGATCGACGACTGGGACGGGGATCCGGTCGGCCACGCGCTCGGCGAGGCCCGAGAGCGGCGCACCTGCAAAAATCAAGACGTCCGCGTCGTCCTCCACGATCGCGCGCCTGGCGAGATCGACCAGCACATCCTCCTTCTCGGTGCCGACCTCGGAGATCGCCTGGAACGGCGTATCGAGCATGCGGATGCCGGCGCAGCGCTCCCACAGCCCGTGGGCGCGGACGCATTCCTCGTACCAGGGGCCGAGCGCCTGGGCGAAGGTGACGATGGCGAAACGCCGTCCGGCCATGCAGGCGGTCAGCATCGCCGCTTCCGCCATGCCGACCACGGGAATGTCGAAGGTTTCGCGCGCGGCGAACAGGCCGGGGTCGCCGAAGGCGGCGATGATCGCGGCGTCGACCTTGCGATGCTGCCCGGCCAGCATCTCCAGCGCAATGGCACCGCCGATCTGTGCCTCGGTGCGTGTCGAGATATAGGGCACGCCGCGGGTCGCGGTGCAGGGGATCAGCTCGGTCCCGGGCGCAGCCGCGCGCTGCCCGACATCCGTCATCAACTGGGTGACTGCGGTGCTGGTGTTCGGGTTGAGCAGCAGCAGCTTCATGATTGCGCCGCCGTCTGCTTGGCTTGAGAGGCCGCGATGACTTCGAGCAGCGCCGTGCCGGTGCGCCGAACATGGGCGCCGAGCAGGCGTCCTGCGGTTTCGCTATCGCGCGCCTCGAGCGCGGCAAGGACGCCGGCGTGCTCGTCGACCGAATTGCTCCAGCGCCGGTCGGCGCCGAGCGCGAGGTAACGCGCGCGCTCGGCGCGGGAGATTAGCGTCACGTGCGCCTCGCGCAGCGGCGTGTTGCGCGCCATGCGGACGATGGTGTCGTGGATCTCGCCGTTGATGGCGAAGTACTCGTCGAGCTTGCCGTTGCGATGATGACCTTCCATGCGGGTCTGAAGCGTGCGCAGGCGGGCGAGATCGCGCTCGGTGGCGCGCTCGGCGGCGAGCTCGGCGGCCAGCCGCTCGATGCCGGCCAGCGCCTCGAACAATTCCGAGATGCCGTCGACGGCGAGGTCGGCGATGCGCGGGCTGCGGTTGGGGCGGAGCTCAATCAATCCCTCGGCCGCGAGCACTTTCATCGCCTCGCGCAGCGGAGTGCGCGATACGCCCAGCTCCTTCGACAGCCTGGTTTCCTGGGTCTGCGATCCCGGCGGCAGCTCGCCGCGAATGATCATCGTCCGCATCCGCGCGGCGGCGCGCTCATGCAGGCCCATCCGTTTGAGTTTGGGCGACTTTCGGCCCGGGTTGGGTTCGGATTTTTGCGGCACGCCGGCCTTCCTGCTGACGTGCGATCGTAGCTAATTTCCTTCACGTGAGGTGCCCAAATAGAAGACGTATGTGGCTCAAAACACGTGCATATCGAATAAATTGTATGCAGCATGCAGATTGCGGGTTGCGTGGACCGATGCGGACGCGGATGATCCTTTTGAGGAAGCGGAGGAGCGCTTTCGCCGCAACGGAGCGACTGCGATCGATGTCAATTGTGCGCAAACGCCTCGGCATGATCACGCCGTCCTCCAATTCGGTGCTGGAGCCCGTCACCAGTGCGATGCTCGCCGGCGTGGCCGATGTCACCGCGCATTTCTCGCGTTTCCGCGTCACCGAGATCGCACTCGACGCCGCCGCGCTGAACCAGTTCGACGCCTCGGTGATGCTGCCTGCGGCGGACCTGCTGGCCGATGCGAAGGTCGATGCCATCGCCTGGAACGGTACGTCCGCAAGCTGGCTCGGCATCGGCAGAGACCGGAGCCTTTGCGAGGCAATCACGGTGCGCACCGGCGTGCCGGCGACGACCTCCACGCTCGCCTGCATCGATGCCGCTCGCGCGCTCGGCGCCAAACGTGTCGGCCTGGTCTCGCCCTATACCGACGACGTGCAGCGGCGGATCGGTCACGTCTGGGCCGAGGAGGGGATCGCCCCGCACGCGGAGCGGCACCTCGGACTGCGCGACAATTTCTCTTTCGGCGAGGTCGCGCCTGCGACGATTGCTGGCATGATCCGCGCTGTGGCGGCTGACGGCGCCGATGCTGTCGTCATCCTCTGCACCAACCTCGACGGCGCCGCGCTGGCGGCTTCGCTCGAACGGGAATTGAATGTCGCGGTGGTCGATTCGGTAGCGGTCACGCTGTGGCGAACCCTGGAGCTCGCCGGCGGCGATGCCGGGGCTCTTGCCGACTGGGGGCGGATCTTCCAGACATCGACGGTCATCAAGTGATGGAGACTCCTGTGACGCAGCTCGATCTTGCTATTCGCGGCGGCACCATCGTGACGGCCAGCGACGAGTTCCGCGCCGATATCGGCATTCGCGACGGCCGCATCGTCAGCATTGCTGATCATCTCGAAGGCGCAGCGCGCGAGATCGACGCGACCGGGCTGCTGGCCCTGCCGGGCGGGATCGACAGCCATGTCCACATCTCGCAGGCCTCCGGCCCCGACGTGGTGATGGCCGACGACTTCGCCTCAGCGACCCGTTCGGCAGCCGCCGGCGGCAACACCATGGTGCTGCCGTTCGCGCTGCAGCAGAAGGGCACGTCGCTGCGGACCTGCGTCGAGAACTACCGCAAGCTTGCCGAAGGCGAGTGCTATATCGACACGGCGTTCCATCTCATCATCTCCGATCCGACCGCGGTCGTGCTCGGGCAGGAGCTGCCGGCCCTGGTCAAGGACGGCTACACCTCGTTCAAGGTGTTCATGACCTATGACGACCTCGTGCTCAGTGACAAGCAGCTGCTCGAGGTCTTCGAGGTCGCGCGCCGCGAGGAGGCGCTGGTGATGGTCCATTGCGAGGGTTACGACGCCATCCGTTTCCTGACCTCCAAGCTGGAACGCGAGGGCCATATCGCGCCCTATTATCACGGCGTGTCGCGGCCACAGGCGGTCGAGCGCGAAGCCACGCATCGCGCCATCAGTCATGCCGAGGTGATCGGCGTTCCCATCATGATCGTGCACGTCTCCGGGCGCGAGGCGATGGAGCAGGTGCGCTGGGCTCAGCAGCGCGGATTGCCTGTTCATGCCGAGACCTGCCCGCAATACATTACGCTGACGGCTGACGACATGAAGGGTCTGAACATGGACATGTCAGGCGCGAAATATGTCTGCTCGCCGCCGCCGCGCGACGCGGAAAGCCAGCAGGCGATCTGGGAAGGCATCACCACGGGCGTGTTCCAGACTTTCTCGTCCGATCACTGCCCGTTCCGTTACGACGATCCCAGGGGCAAGCTGACGCCGAACGGCCGCACCTCGTTCCGCTGGGTGCCGAACGGCATTCCAGGTGTCGAGACCCGGCTGCCGATTCTGTTCTCCGAAGGCGTGTCGAAGGGACGGATCAGCCTGCAAAAATTCGTCGAGCTGACCGCGACCAACCATGCGCGCATCTACGGCCTCTATCCGCGCAAGGGCTCGATCGGCGTCGGCTTCGATGCGGATATCGTGCTCTGGGATCCCAAATTGAAGAAGCCTATTCGGCAGGCCGATCTGCATCACGGTTCGGACTACACGCCATGGGAAGGGTTCGACGTCACCGGATGGCCGGTAACGACGATCGCCCGTGGCCGGGTGGTGTACGAACACGGCAGGATCGTCGGCGACAAAGGCGCAGGCGACATTCTCAGCCGCGGCAGGTCGAGCCTGATCTGATCGGACTCAACGCGTTGCTGCTCAGCTATGGCGCCCGTGCGCGCGGCGCGACGGCCGTCTCAAGTCCACAGATCATGCCGGTCATATGTTCGTATCCAGCCTTCGCATGCGGCAAAACGAATCTAATCAATTCGGACAAGGTTGTCAGGCCGTCCCCCATAAGGCGACGTCCTTGACACGATTCTCGAAGCTGCCTGGTGGCGTCGTCCGACCTGTGCCGGGCGCTCAGCCGTGCGGAATGAAGCCGTTCAACGAAGCGTCATGGCGCAGATGTTCGACCAGCCCGGCGGCATCGCGGCCGCCATTGCGCTTGGGATCCTTCATTTGCGCGCAGATCTCGGCGCCGCTTTTTCCGAACCGGATGAAGTCAACGGGAGCGAGTTGCCAGTCGATGCCGGCGCGGGGCGGAGCGGGAGCCGGTTCGTTTACTTGCGTCGAAGTCATGTGACAGGTTGAGCAAGGGATCGCCTCCTTGTCTTTACGGCTTTCTCCACCGTGGATGTTCATGCCAGCGGGCAGCATCCGCGCTCTCCTGCATGAACAGTTGATAGACGGTTGCCGGCGCGTCGCCGGCCCTACTTGCCGGCGTGGGCGCGGAGCTGATGTCATGGCTGGATTCTCCCGCACGTCAATTTGGGCAAGTATCAGTTCATTCGGATTTGGCTAGGCGGCCATTCGCAACAGATCGACGATGTCGGCTTCGCTTTTAAAAGGCCGCGGATTGGCCTGCACGAAGCGATGATTGATCGCAATCTTGCTGATCTGCTCGAAATTGTCTTCGCCGATCCCGACGTCGGCAAGGCGACCGGGTAGTCCAAGTCTCCTGGTGAATTCTGCGAAGGCGGCTGCCGCTTCCATGCCCGGCTCGCCAAGAGCCGCTGCTAAGCGCGTTTGCGCATCCTCTGTGAACGCCTTGTTGTAGCGAAGTAGGCTCGGCATGATGACCGGTGTGCAATAATAGTGTGGTACGCCGAAGGTCCCGCCAAGCACGTGGCCGATGCCGTGACTGGCTCCCATCGGGACCCGCGCCTGGAGGCCGAAAGCGGCGAGCCACGCGCCATATTGAGACAGTCGACGCGCCTCCAGATCATCGGGTTGCTGCAAGGTCCGTTGCATTCCCTCCCGAAGCGTGCGGATGCCGGCCAGGACCACCTCGTCGCTAAGCGGCGTGCCGGCGGGTGAGCACAATGCTTCGATGCCGTGGTCCATCGAGCGCGTTCCCGATCCCATCCAGAGCTTCGAGGGCGTATGGACGGTAAGGGCAGGGTCGAGAATGATCGCCACCGGCATCATCAGAGAATGGAAGAAGATCTGCTTCAGCCTGCTGCGTTCATCGGTGACGAGCGCTGCTGCATTGTATTCGCCGCCGTTCAGCGTGGATGGCACCGCGATCTGTCGAACCTTTGGCGATCGGAACGGAGAGACGGTGACGCCCGGGCCCATGGGAAATGGATCGAAACCCGCTTCGTCACGGATGTCATGTTCCATCGCCATGATGACGATCTTGGCGAGATCGATCGCCGAGCCTCCCCCGACGGCGACCACCAGGTCGGCTCCGGCGTCTTTGGCTTGACGGGCAACCTCGGCAGCTTGCTTGCGCGTGGTGTGCTCTGCAATTCCATCGAAGGTCGCGACATGTCTTTCGCCGAGCGCACGCCGGATCTTCTCGATCTCGTCGGTCTTGGTATTCAAGGTGCGGCTGACGATCAGGAAGACGCGCTTGGCATCCAGCCGCACCGCTTCATCGTTCAAGGCCTCAGACGCAGCTTTGCCGTAAACGACACGGTCGATCGCCGGAAAATTGTGTATCCCTGCTTTGCGCATTTGCGTTCTCCCTGTGAGTTATCAAGCACCGATCTTCAAGCGGCGACAGTGTCGCGAATCTGTCGCGACGCCGTTTCCAGAAAGGCCTGAGCGAGATCGGGATCGTTGACGACGCGTGAGAGTGTCAACGCTCCGACCATCGTCGAAAGAATGGCCATGGCTTTGCTCCTGGATTCCTCGTCGCTCGTTTCGGCAATCAGGCGGCTGAGGATTTCGATATGCGCTTTGATCCCGCCTTCGAACGACGCTTTCACCTCGCTGCTCTGTCTGGCCACATCCGAGCCGAGCGCCACGATCGGGCAACCGTCCATCTTTTCGTCGCGATGATCCGTGCTGAGATAGAACCCCATCACCGCCCCGAGGGGATCCTCAGGGGCCGCGGCGATGGCGGTCGACCATCGCAGCGTGGCGCTCTCCAGCGCGCGCGTCGACGCCTGCGCGGCCAGGTCCTCCTTTGACTCAAACTGCTTGTAGAATGCGCCTTGGGTCAGCCCGGCAGCTTCCATCAGGTCCTTGAGGCCGATGCCGTCAAATCCCCGCGACCGAAACAGGCGGCTTGCGACATTGATGACGTTTTGCCGGTTTTCCTCAGCCTGAATGCGACTCACTCGCATCATTGGTCTCCCCATTTTAGATTGCGTTCGACATCTATTATCCGGTATAGAGCTCGAACGCAATCTATCTGGCATGAGGCCACGTTATGAAAAAGCGACAGATGATCGTGCTGGGGAGCGTCCTGATCGCGGGATGCGCGGTGGCCGCATTCGTTACGCTTCGCGCGCCGGCGGCCTCGGCCGTGAGCGATCCGAGGCAAGAAGCCCCGATCGTCAGGATCGCGGCCGCGGGCGCGGGTGACCGGATCGGGGCGCGGGTGCAGAGCAGCCTCGGTTTTCGCGTTCCCGGCAAGATCGTGGAGCGGCTTGTGAATACCGGTGAGCAGGTCAAAGCCGGTCAGCCGCTGATGCGGATCGACGAAACCGACCTTCGTCTTGCGGTCACGGCGAAGCGCAACGCCGTTGCTGCCGCGCGCGCGTCCGTCGTGCAGACCGAAGCGGACGAACCGCGATACGCCAAGTTGGTGAGCAACGGCTGGGCTTCCCGACAGCGCTACGAGCAAGCCAAGGCCGCGCTGGATACGGCCGAGGCGCAGCTTGCGAGCGCTGAAGCCGATGCACGGGTTGCCGAGAACGAGGCGACGTACTCGATCCTGGTCGCGGACGCGGACGGAACGGTGGTCGAAACGCTTGGCGAGCCCGGGCAGGTCGTTTCGGCCGGCCAGACGGTTGTTCGGATTGCCAAGGCCGGTCCTCGCGAGGCGGTGGTCGCGCTCCCTGAAACGATCCGGCCGGCAATCGACTCCGTGGCCGAGGCCAGCGTGTACGGAGCAGCCGAAGGGTGGCGCTATACGGCGCGTTTGCGGCAATTGTCCGACGCCGCCGATGCCCAGACCCGAACCTATGAAGCCCGGTATGTCCTGGACGGTGAAGCCGCGGCCGCACCACTTGGCGCGACGGTGACCATTCGGCTACCGAGCCAAACGAGCGAGCCGCAAGTTCAGGTGCCGCTCCGAGCAGTGCTCGATGATGGCCGCAAGACCGGAGTTTGGATCCTCGACAGCGCCACCTCAACCGTACGCTTTCGGCCGATCAAGCTTGTTCGGGTGACCGACGAAACCGCCGTGATCTCCGGCTTGAATTCTGGTGATCCAATTGTTTCGCTCGGCGCTCACCTCCTGCAGGAGGGCGCTCGTGTCAGGACCGCCGCTGAAAGCCGGAGCAACTGAAGAGTCTCAATCGTTCCGCCCCAGCCGCTGGAGAAGCACATGTACAGCTACATCGTCGAGCAGGAAATCCGAAAGACCTTCGACCATGTCAACAACCATCGCTGGGATGAAGCGGTGAAGGCGGTCGCGCCGCACATCCATCACCGTGTTTCCGGCCATCACGCGTTGGGCGGGGAGCGCCACGACAAAGCGGCCCTGCGCCGCTGGTTCGAGCGGCTCGGACGCGTCCTGCCCACGCTCCATATCAGGGTCAACAACGTCTGGGTGAAGGGCTGGCCCTGGAACACCACCGTGTTTGTCGAATGGGACGGCACCGCAACGCTGCTCGATGGCGACGGCTCGTACGTCAACCGCGGTCTCCACGTGTTCACCCTGCGGTGGGGCAGAGTCCATGCCCTCGAGGAATTTCAAGATTCACAGGAAGCCGCGCGCGGGCTTGCCGCCCAAGCGGCAGCTGGCCTCAAGGAAGCTGCCGCCCAGCCAATTGTAAGTTAGCAGATGAACCTTAATCTTTCCGCGATCGCCGTTCGCGAACGGGCCGTTACCCTGTCTTCATCATCCTGCGTTCGGGTTCAACGCCATTCTTGGCCTGATCGGACTGGCAGGCATCCTGATGCGCAATACCCTGATCCTGACCGAACAGATCAAGGAGAATCGTGCTGCCGGCCTCGATGACTATCACGCCGTCATCGAAGCCACCGTGCAACGCACCAGGCCGGTGATCCTGACCGCACTTGCCGCCGTGCTGGCCTTCATTCCTCTGACGCATTCCGTGTTCTGGGGATCGACGGCTTATACGCTGATTGGCGGCACGGCAGTTGGCAAGGTCCTGATCCTGCTGTTCCTTCCTGCGCTTTATGTGGCCTGGTTTCGCATCAAGCCAGCCCCCTATGAGCGTTCGGCGAAGGATGCAGAATTGCGAACAGCAATCGCCGCCGAGTAGGGCTCGGCGAAATCTATCCCTGCTGCGCCGTGGGTGCCTGGCTAGATAAGCCAGGCACTGCGTGGTCTCGCGGCGGCCTTATAGTTCAAAAAAAGAATGTGTGCAGCAGCATGGAAATGCGCCAGCGATCCTGTCCTAGAACAGCCGAAAACGCGGCCTTATACGCAGGATTTAGACCAAGTTATTTCCAAGTACGAGGACGGGGCCTGTCGTCCAAGTCACGGCACGTGAGCATCTAATCGCTTGACGAGTTCAAAAAAAGAACTGTAGGCTGCGCACGAGATGGCCGAACGCAACGGCCGCGACGTGCCGGATTTGCGGCTGGACCTGTTCTGCGCGATGCCTCTTCGCAAAGGGCGCGACGAGCCGCCACCGGCGCAACAAAACAAAGCCGCACACTCGAGAAGGGGTGCAAGTTTGGGAGGACGCAATGCTGGTGAGATGGAAGATCGTCGCGGCTCTGGCTCTATTCCTGAGTGGTCCCGCATTCGCCGCCGACGAGCCGGGAATCTCTGCTACCGAAATCAAGATTGGCGGGGTTTTTCCCTTCAGCGGACCGGCATCATCGATCGGTCTCGTGGGCAAGGGGCTCATGGCCTACGTTCAGGCGTTGAACGACCGCGGCGGCGTCAAAGGACGCAAGATCAACTACATCGCCTATGACGACGGATATAGTCCTCCCAAAGCGGTGGAGCACGTCCGCAAGCTGGTCGAAAGCGACGAAGTGTCGTTCATGTTCGGCCAGCTCGGCACGCCCGGCATCTCGGCCACTGCAAAATACCTGAGGGCCAAAGGGGTACCGAGTGTCGCCATCGTCAGCGGCTCGTCCAAGTTCACGGACGTCGCCAATTACCCGCTGATCACCACGGGTCTTGTCAGCTACGACACCGAAGGAAAAATCTACGCCAAATACCTGACGAGAACGCTACCGAACGCCAAGTATGCCATCCTCTATCAGAACGACGATCTTGGCAAAGATTACGTCGCTGCCTTCAAGGCGTTTCTCGGCAAGGATTTCGACCGCAAGGTCGTCAGTGCTTCCTACGAGGTCACTGAACCGACGATTGACTCACAGATTACCAATCTGAAGAGCTCGGGTGCCGAGGCCTTGGTGATCGCCGGGACGCCGAAGTTTGCGGCGCAGGCCATCCGGCAAGCTTCGGTGATTGGCTGGAAGGCGACCGTAATCATCAATTTCCCGTCCGGATCGGTCGGAGGCACGCTCGCACCGGCCGGCCTCGACAAATCGGTCGGCGTGATGGTCGGGACCACCAACAAGGACGTCCTGGACGAGACATGGAAAGACGACCGGGGTATGCAGGCCTACCGGGCGTTTTTCGAAAAGTATCTGATGGGCGCCGATATCACCAACGGCAGCTATCTGACCGGTTATCAGCAAGGCGTCCTGCTCGAGCGGATCCTCAAGCAATGCGGTGATGATCTGTCGCGGAAGAATATTCTGGCGCAGGCGAAGAACCTGAAAGACGTCGTCGTTCCGACTGTGCTGCCCGGGATCAAGGTCAACACGAGCGAGACCGAGAACATGATCTGGACGCAGATGCGGCTGCAGCGCTGGACCGGCACGACGTGGCAAGCGTTCGGAGACGTCTTGGACGCCAGGTCGGAGTGACGCTTGGCGCAGCCCGCCCGTTCTATCCATCCGCGGTAATTCAGGAGATCGTTTTCGATGTCGGCGAAGCCATTGACGTTTGCGCCACGGGAGCTCTCTGTCGAGCGCCGCACCGACGGCACGCTCATATTGAGGTCGCCGCTCGAATTGGGGCCATGCGACTGGCGCGTCACCGATTTTCTGCCGCGCTGGGCAAACGCGGCTCCGGACAGAATATTCCTCGCGCAACGCAATCCCAAAGGGGGATGGGACGAGATCACCTATAGCGAGGCATGGTCGCAGGTGCAGGCGGTCGGCCAGAGCTTGATCGACATGGGCGCAAAGCCGGCTGACAGGCTGGCAGTGCTTTCGGGCAACTCCATCGAGAACGCGGTGATCTCCTTTGCGGCGATGTCGATAGGTGTCATTCTGGCGCCTATATCGCCGAACTACACGCTGATGCCCGGCGGCCTTGCGCGCCTTAAGGACATCGCGCAGGTGCTGCGTCCGAACTTCGTTTTCGTTCAGAGTGGACGCGACTTTTCCGCGGCCCGTTCCATTCCCGAATTGGCAGACTCGACCTGGATCAGCGTCGATGGCGCGCCGGAGACGACGCCCTTCCGGGTCCTGACGGATCGAACGGACCGTGAAGGATTCACGCGTGCGTCGGGTGCAATTCCCAGCGACGCCGTTGCAAAAATTCTCTTCACCTCCGGTTCGACCGGCCTGCCAAAGGGCGTGCTGAACACGCATCGCATGATGGCGAGCTCGCTGCAAATGGGGAGCCTGCTGGTGTCGCCTCCGGAGGCGCCGGTTCAGGTCGAATGGCTGCCGTGGCACCATACGATGGGCAGCAACGTCATTCTTCACGGCATTCTCAGGAACGGCGGGACGCTCTACATCGATGACGGTCGGCCGCTGCCTCAGCTCTTTCACAAATCGGTGGCGAACCTCAAGGAGATCTCGCCGACGGCGATGTTCAACGTTCCCGCCGGCTATAACCTGTTGTGCGATGCCATCGAGAACGACTTCGCCCTCGGCGCCAGCATCTGCAAACGGCTGGATCGATTGAGCTACGCGGGGGCTGCCATTTCGCAAGGAACGCTCGAAAAACTCTATCGGCTGACTTCATCGGTCACGGGCCGGCGGATTCCGGTGATGTCGGGGTACGGGACGACCGAAACGGCGCCGACAATCAGCACGACGCATTGGGCAACGGATCGGCCGGGCGAGATTGGCCTTCCCGCGCCGGGCGTGCAGCTGAAACTGATCCCTGTTTCCGACACGTACGAGGCCAGGGTCAAGGGCCCCAACGTCACCCCCGGTTATCTCGGCAGAGCCGATCTGACGGAGAAGGCTTTCGACGAGGAGGGGTTCTACCGCATCGGCGACACCGTGTCGTTTATCGATCCCGAGAAGCCGGAGTTCGGTCTGCGTTTCACCGGCAGAATTTCGGAGAACTTCAAGCTCGCGAACGGCACCTGGGTTGCGATCGGCAATATGCGTGCCGCCATCCTGGCCGCAACGCGCGGCGTCCTACTGGACATTGTCGTTGCCGGAGAAAACCGTGATGCCTGCGCGCTGCTATGCTGGCTGAATCCAACCGAGGCGGCGCGGATTTCGAACGCGCCGGCTGCGGATTTGACCTGCGACCCCAAGGTGCTCGAATTCCTGAGACATCGTTTGCAGGAATACAATGAGGCCGTCGGAAGCAGCGAAAAAATCTGCACGTTCACCCTGCTGAAGGATCCGCCCTCATTGGCCGCGGGAGAAATCACCGACAAGGCCTATGTCAATCAACGTGCTGTGCTCAAGCACCGGGCTGAACAAGCGGACCGTCTCCACTGCAACGAACCCGACGCAGCCGTGATTCGAGTCTGATTCAGTGCCTGACGCCGGTGGCCGGCTCAAGCGGCGCTGCGGCGCGCCTTTGCCTTCGGCTTGTCAGGTGCGGCTGTCGTCAGCGGGCTTTGGGCGCCGGGGCCTGGATGGGTATGAACCTCTTTGGCCGAGAGCGGCTCGCCGCATTCAGAGCACACCATGACCGGGTCGAAGTCCTTTCCGCACTTGCGGTGCTGGTGCAGCAGCGGCCGGCCGCGCTCGTCGACCATGTGAGTGTCGCCCCAATGCACGAGCGCCATCATGATCGGATAAAGATCGAGACCCTTCTGGGTCAGGATATATTCGTGCCGCTTTGGCGCCTCCTGGTAGGGAATGCGGCGCAGAATGCCCTGCCGGACCAGCTTCTTCAGCCGTTCGGCGAGGAGATGACGTGTAATTCCGAGCGCCGACTGGAATCCTTCGAAGCGCCGCGTGCGCAAAAAACATTCGCGCAGGATCAGAAGGGTCCAGCGGTCACCGATCACGCCGATGGTCCGGGCCATCGAACACGGCTCTTCCTCCAGTTCTTTCCACTTCATCCGTATTCTCCAGTCATCCCAGCGAGACCCGCTCGAATCGCTGCCGAGGCCGCCATGTTTGCCTTGCATTCTAGATAGGTACTGAATTCCAAACAATACCCGATGAAACGGTCAAACCAGCATAAATCTAGCCGAATTTGACAGTTCGTTTTTAGAACTGTAGAAGTGAGAACAGGCAAGCCATGCGATTGGATCGCCGGTCCCTGACCATCCAATACGCTCTGCGGGAGAAGCGGTCATGACCCTCAAGGTTGAATTCCAGTTCGATTTCGGCAGCCCAAACGCGTATCTGGCGGAGGTCGCCATCCCCGGGATCGAGCGGCGGACCGGGGTAAAATTCGAGTACGTCCCGGTCCTGCTCGGCGGGATCTACAAGGCGACCGGCAACATGTCCCCGTTCGACTCGCTTCGCGGGATCAAGAACAAGCCGGAATACCAGGCGCTCGAGACCCAGCGGTTTATCCGCCGCCACAACATCACGAAATTTCGTCAGAATACCTTCTTTCCAGTCAACACTTTGATGCTGATGCGCGGCGCCGTCGCGGCCCAGTTCGAAGGCGTATTCGAACCCTATTTCCGCGCCGCCTATCATCACATGTGGGAGGAGCCCAAGAAGATGGATGATCCCGAAGTGTTCCGGACCGCATTTGCCTCCTCGGGGATCGACATCGACAGGCTGGTTACGCGCGCGCAGCAGGATGACGTCAAAAAGAAGCTGATTGACCTGACCAATGACGCGGTCGCCCGCGGTGCCTTCGGCTCGCCGACATTCTTCGTCGGTAAGGAGATGTTTTTCGGCAAGGATCAACTCCGGGACGTCGAGGAATCGATCGTCGAACAGACCCGGCAGCCCGTTTCCAAGACCGGCTAGTTACCGACTTGCGGTCCGTGCGGGTTGAGGCGAAGGGCTGACGGTAAGCCGGAGTTTATCCTCAGCCCGTCGGCAGAAAAACAATCCAGGAGAGTGAAATGGCTGGTCCGCTTAGCGGCGTTCGTGTCCTCGATCTGACCGGCGTGGTGTCGGGCCCGTTTGCGACCATGTTTCTGGCGGACCAGGGCGCCGACGTGCTCAAGATCGAGCCGATCGGTGGCGATATCACCCGTCGCAGCCGGGCCACCATCGACAAGGACGGCGAGTTCTCCGCGCTGTTCATCTCGTCCAACCGCGGCAAGCGTTCGCTCTCGATCGACGTCAAGAGCCCCGCCGGGCACGAGGTGCTGGCCAAGCTGGTCGCGCAGGCCGATGTTCTGGTGCAGAACTTCCGGCCCGGCACCATGGAGCGCCTCGGCCTCGGCGTCGAAGAACTGCGCCAGCGTCATCCGCGCTTGATCTATGTCTCGATCAGCGGCGTCGGCGACACCGGGCCCTATGTGAAGAAGCGCGTCTACGATCCAATCATTCAGGGCCTGTCGGGCTTTGCCGATATCCAGTCGCAGCCGGTCACCAATCGCCCGCAGATGATCCGCACCATCGTGTGCGACAAGACCACCGCCGTGTTCACCGCGCAGGCGGTGGCGGCGGCGCTCTACGCGCGTGAGAAGACGGGGCAGGGGGATCATATCCAGGTCGCGATGCTGGACGCGATGATTTCCTACCTCTGGCCGGAAGGCATGATGCAGTACACGGTGGTCGGAGCCGAGGCCGCTGCCGCCGATCCCAACGACCGCCCGGATCTCGTGTTCAAGACCAGCGATGGTTACATCACGGCCGGCACCATCTCAGATTCCGAATGGCAGGGCTTCTGCCGCGCGTCCGGCGATCCCGAGCTCGCCAACGATGCCCGGTTTGCGACCCCGTCCGCGCGTTCGGTGAACGCCACGGCGCGCATCAACAAGATGGCGGAGTATATCGGCCGGCACACGACCGCCGAATGGCTGGAGCGGTTGGACGCTGCGGATGTCCCTTGCGCGCCGATCCTGCGGCGCGGCGAGATCATCCACAATGAGCAGGTCGTGGCGCGAGGAATCATCGCGGAGTTCGACCAACCGAAGGTCGGTCGTGTGCGCCAGCCCAAACCCGCGGCCCGCTTCGAGGTCAACCAGGCTGCCATCGGCGGACCGGCCCCGCGCGTCGGGGAGCACTCGCGCGAGGTGCTGCGCGAACTGGGCTACGATGATGGCGCGATCGACGATATGGTCGCTGCACGGACGCTACGCGTGGCCATGTAGGTCGAAGCGCTTCGCGCGTCCGGCGAACGGTTCTCAGGCCTTGGCAGGCGTCGGTTTAATTGGTGCGCGCGGAGCATTCGCGGCAACCGCTCGCTGGTAAGCCTCCCGGCTTCGCATGCGCTCGAGATAGGGCCGCGCATTGTCGCAGATGCCTACCCCGTAGGCGACCGCCCAGTCCAGGCACGTCGTCAGCAGGATGTCGGCGCTGCTGAATCGCTCGCCCATGATAAAATGTCGGCCGTCGGCCAGCGCGACCTCGACATGGCGCAGCTGCGCCCGAAAGTATTCTGCGGCTTGAGCTACGACCTCCGTCGCGACGCCGTAAATTGGGCCGAGCGCATCGGCGCTGTGACGGCGCATCACATACAGGCTAGTCGAGTCGAGCTCGGTGACGATAAAGAAGCACCATTCCAGCCACGCGGCATAGTCGCGGGTGGATTCAGGGATCAATGCACGCTCCGGCGTTGAGTACATCCGCGACAGATAAGCGACGATCGCGGCGCTCTCGCCGATGCGGAAATCACCGTCCTGCAGCAGCGGAATCTTCTGGCGCGGATTGAGCCTGGTATATTCGGCGGTCTTGGTCTCGCCGGTCCGTGGGCCGATCGGTTTGATCTCGTAGGCCAGCCCCAGCTCGTGCATCGCCCAGTGCGGCCGAACGGTGCGGCTTGTCCCGACGCCCCACAAAGTGAGGTCTGGATTGTCGCTCATGTCACCATTTCTCTACGGCGGGGCGAAGATCGAGTTCATGGGTCCAGCCGTCGCGGCTTTGCTGATGGGCAAACCAATACGCTTCGGCAATTGAGGAGGTCTTGGTCAGGCTGTCGGGCGGGATCTCACTGGCCTCGATCCCCCTGGCCGCTTTCATGCGCTGATGAATAGCCTCGCTATCGACGCCAGCGTCGATGATGAGATGGACGACGTGAATGTTCTTGGGCCCGAGCTCGCGCGCCATCGCCTGGGCCAGCGCGCGAAGGCCGAATTTTGCCGACGAGAACGCGACAAATCCCTTGCTGCCCCGGATGCTTGCGGTCGCACCGGTAAAAAGAATGGTGCCGCATCGGCGCGGCAGCATGACGCGCGCGGCTTCGCGTCCGACCAGGAAGCCGGCGTAACAGGCCAGCTCCCAGGCCTTGAAGAAGAGCTTTTCGGTAGTCTCCAGCAGGGGCTTGTTGACGTTCGAACCGGCATTGAACAGGCAGATCTCGATCGGACCGATGTCGCGCTCGACGCCCGCGAATAGCTTCTGGACTTCTGCTTCCTGACGGGCGTCGACGCTGAAGGCGTGGATGTTGTGGCCTTTCGCCCTGAGCTCGTCGACAAGCGCCTGAGATTTGGTCGGATCGCGTCTGCAGATGCAAATAGTGTAGCCGCCGCTGGCAAACCGCCGCGCAACGGCAGCGCCGATGGCATCACCCGCGCCGACCAGCATCGCGACCCCGCGACTTTCTCCCATGCTGCCTCTCCCATAAGTTCTTATTTGATACGCTATGGGTATCGGTTGGAAGTCCGGTTGTAAACGGTGTTCTCAAGAGCGCTGGAACAGGGCAGTAAGCTTGCCGTTTTCTGATCCGATCGTGACAACAAAATAGCGATTGACGAGTTCTAAAAAAGAACGCATGTTTCGCTTCGAGGCGCAATGCTGAAAAAGGCGCCGATGTTTTTCAGTCGGGAGGCGGTTAGTCGTGGCGAAGCTGTCGCAAGCACTCGGTCTCGATCAAACCGCTTTTCGGTTTGCTGGCCGCATCGACCAATCGACAGATCGCCATCTTGCCAAAGCGGTGGACCAGATCGGGCCGATCGAGGACTGCGCCACGACCATGGTAGCCTCGATCGGCGCGATGGCGAATCCCGATCGTTCTGGTCTCGCTCAAAAAATGTGGTCCACCAGGGCCGATAGAACTGCTTCGCACACAGCGCGCCTAACCTAACTGGGAGAAGTTCCTTGAAAAAGAGAAATGCAACCGTCGCCGTGATCGGCGCGGGCGATTTCATCGGCGGCGAGATCGCCAAGAAATTTGCCTCCGAGGGCTTTACTGTCTTCGCGGGTCGCCGCAACGGCGACAAGCTGGCGCCGCTGGTCAAGGAGATCGAGGCTGCCGGCGGCGAGATCCACGCACGTTCGCTCGACGCGCGCAAGGAGGAGGAGATCGTCTCCTTTCTGAGCGACGCCGACAAGCACGCACCATTGGATGTCTGCATCTTCAATATCGGTGCCAACGTCAACTTCCCGATCCTCGAGACGACCGAGCGCGTGTTCCGCAAGGTCTGGGAGATGGCCTGCTACTCCGGCTTCCTCGCCGGGCGCGAGGCGGCCCGGCTGATGCTGCCGCGCGGCCAGGGCAACATCTTCTTCACCGGTGCGACCGCTTCATTGCGCGGTGGCAGCGGCTATGCCGCCTTTGCCAGCGCCAAATTCGGACTGCGCGCTGTGGCGCAGGCAATGGCGCGCGAACTCGGCCCGAAGAATATCCACGTCGCGCACCTCGTTATCGATTCCGGCGTCGACACCGAATGGGTCCGCCAGCGGCGCCTGGAAGCGCTCGGGCCTAATGCGCTCGACGATCCGGATCTGCTGATGCCGCCGGCCTCGGTCGCGGCGTCCTATTGGCAGCTGTATCAGCAGCCGAAGAGCGCCTGGACCTTTGAGCTGGAAATCCGCCCCTTCGGTGAGAAGTGGTAGGAAGCGCAGATGGAACTCGCACTGTCTCCCGAAGATGCGGCCTTCCGTGATGAGGTGCGCGCTTTCATCGCCGAAAACTATCCGAAGGAAATGCGGGTCCCTAATCCGGAGACCGACCTGACCAAAGAGCAATCGTTGCTCTGGCACCAAATTCTCTACGAGAAGGGCTGGATCGCGCCGCTTTGGCCCAAGGAATTTGGCGGCCCCGGCTGGTCGATCACCCGGCGTTTCATCTTCGAGCAGGAGACCAGCCGGGCCGGGACGCTGCCGCCGTTGGCGTTCAGCGTCACCATGGTTGGTCCGGTCATTTACACCTTCGGCAATGATGCCCAGAAGCAGAAGTTCTTGCCGCGGATACTGTCGGGTGAAGACTGGTGGTGCCAAGGCTATTCCGAGCCGGGCTCAGGCTCAGACCTCGCCACCGTCCGGACCAAGGCTGTGCGCGACGGCGACCATTACATCGTCAACGGTCACAAGACCTGGACAACGTTGGCGCAGCACGCCGACTGGATCTTCTGCCTGGTGCGTACTGATTCGAGCGCCAAGCCTCAGGCGGGCATCTCGTTCCTCCTGATCGACATGAAGTCGCCAGGCGTGACCGTGCGTCCGATCATCACGATCGACGGTTCGCACGAGGTCAATGACGTCTTCCTCGAGGATGTCCGCGTTCCCGTCGAGAACCTGATCGGCGAGGAGAACAAGGGCTGGACCTACGCAAAATTCCTGCTGGGCAACGAGCGCACCAGCATGGCCGGGATCGGCCGGTCGACGCGCTACCTCGACCGGTTGAAGAAGATCGTGAAAGCGGAGATCGCAGCGGACGATCCGGCGCATCTCGAATTTCGCAAGGAGATCGGCCGGCTCGAGCTCGATGTGCTCGCGCTCGAGGCCACCGAGCTGCGGGTCGTTGCCCAGATGGCGCGCGGCATCGATCCGGGGCCCGCGGCCTCGCTGTTCAAGATCCGCGGCACCGAGATCTTCCAGGGCATTACCGAGCTCACACATCGTGCCATCGGCAACTATGGCCTGGCGCTTCGCGAGCAACCGTCGGGCGCAAACCAGTTCATGCCGGGTGCCGATTACGGCCACACAGCGTCGGAGAAATACCTGAACGCGCGCAAGCTCAGCATCTACGGTGGATCAAACGAGATCCAGCGCAACATCATCGCCAAAGCGGTGCTCGGTCTCTAGCAACAGCGCAACAAGAGGATCGGATGGATATCCAGTTCACGGAAGAGCAGGAACTGTTGCGCTCCAGCGTACAGCGTATGCTACGCGACCAATACAGCTTCGAGGCGCGCCGCAAGATCGTGGCCAGCGAAGAGGGCTGGAGCCGCAAGCAGTGGGGCGCTTTTGCGGAGCTCGGCCTGCTCGCCGCGCCATTCTCCGAGGAGAGCGGCGGACTTGGTGGCGGCCCGCTCTCTACTATGATCGTTGCCCAGGAGTTCGGCCGCCACCTTGTCGTGGAGCCGTACGTGGAGACGGTCGTGCTGGTCGGCGGCTTGATCGAGCAGGCAGGGACGAAAGAGCAGAAGCAGGCCTTCATTCCCGATATCATCGCCGGACACAAGATCTGGGCGCTGGCCTGGACCGAAAAAAACTCGCGCTTCGATCTCGCCAATGTCGCGGCCACGGCGCGGCGAGAGGGAAAGGACTACACGCTTAGTGGTGAGAAGACCGCCGTCATAGCGGCGCCTTGGGCCGATTATCTCATCGTCTCCGCCCGGACTGCCGGCAAGCGCGACGATTGTGGCGGCGTCAGCCTGTTCGTCGTCGACGCCCGGGCGGCGAATCTCGAATTGCGGAGCTTCAAGACCATCGACGGCCGCCGTGCCGCGGAGATCACTTTCCGCGATGTGCGCGGCGAGTTGCTCGGCAGCGAGGGCGAAGGCGTCGCCCTGCTGGAAGGCTGCCGCGACAGGGCCATCGGCGCGCTCTGCGCCGAGGCGGTCGGCGCGATGGCCGAACTGAACTCTGCGACGCTGGAATACGCCAAGGCCCGAAAGCAGTTCGGCGTCACCATCGGCAGCTTCCAGGTGTTGCAGCACCGGATGGTCGACATGTTCATCGCGCATCAGGAGGCGCTTTCCCTGATGCAGCATCTCAGTCTCAGCCTCGGTGCCGGCGAAAGTGGCATCTCGCGCCTCGCCTCCGGCGCCAAGTCGAGGGTCGGCTATGCCGGCAAGTTCATCGCCGACCAGGCGGTGCAGCTCCACGGCGGCATGGGCATGACCGACGAATTGAACGTCGGTCACTACTTTAAGCGAATCTCCTCGATCAATATCCAGTTCGGCGATCCCGCTCACCACTTGCTGCGTTATGTGCAGCTCGACGCGGCAGCGTAACCAAAGAGGCAGCCATGACGACAGAGGCAGTTATCGTTTCCACCGCCCGCACCGGCGTCGGCAAGGCCTATCGCGGTGCGCTGAACAACACCGAGGGGCCGACCATGGCTGGCCATGTGATGGCCGAAGCGGTGAGGCGCGCGGGCGTTGAGCCGGACGAGGTCGAAGACGTGGTGATGGGTTGCGCGATGCAGCAGGGCACCATGGTGATGAACGTCGCACGCAAGGGGGCGGTTCGTGCCGGCCTGCCGGTCACCGTCGCCGGCACCACGATCGATCGGCAGTGCGCCTCCGGCCTGCAGGCGATCGCGGTCGCGGCCCGCTCGATCATGCTGGATGGCGTCGAGATCGCGATCGGAGGCGGCATCGAATCGATCAGCCTGGTGCAGAACGACCACATGAACAGGTTCCACGCCGTCGACGACGAGCTGATGGCGATGAAGCCCGAGATGTACATGTCGATGCTCGACACTGCCGAGATTGTCGCCGAGCGCTACAAGATCGGTCGCGACCGGCAGGACGAATACAGCCTCGAATGTCAGCGCCGCATTGGTGCCGCGATGCAGGCCGGTCGCTTCAATGACGAGATCGTCCCGATCACAACGACGATGGCCGTCGTCAACAAGGACACCAGGGAGGTCTCCTATCAGCAGGTGACGCTGTCGAAGGACGAAGGGCCGCGCCCCGAGACCACGGCGGAAGGATTGGCGAAGATCAAGCCGGTATTCGAAGGCAAGACCATCACGGCCGGCAATGCCAGCCAGCTCTCCGACGGAGCATCGGCCTGCGTGCTCATGAGCGACAAGACCGCCACCAAGAAGGGCCTTAAGCCGCTCGGCATCTTCCGCGGCTTCGTCGCCGCCGGAGTCGAGCCGGACGAAATGGGCATCGGTCCGGTCGCGGCGATCCCGCGCCTTCTCAAGCGCCACGGCCTGAGGATCGATGACATCGATCTTTGGGAGCTGAACGAAGCCTATGCTGTCCAGGTGATCTACTGCCGCGACAAGCTCGGCATCGATCCGGACAAGCTGAACGTCAATGGCGGCTCGATCGCGATCGGCCATCCCTACGGCATGACGGGCAGCCGGCTTGCGGGCCATATCCTGATCGAGGGGCGGCGGCGCAAGGCGAAGTACGGCGTGGTGACCATGTGCATCGGCGGCGGCATGGGCGCGGCCGGCCTATTTGAACTCGTCAACTGATCGGAAAGCGGAGAAAGCGCACGTGAAGACAGCAATCACTGAACTGTTCGGCATCCAGCATCCGATCATCCAGGGCGGCATGCATTATGTCGGCTTTGCCGAGCTTGCCGCCGCGGTCTCGAATGCCGGCGGTCTCGGCATCATCACCGGCCTGACCCAGCGGACGCCGGAGCTGCTGGCGAAGGAAATCGCGCGCTGTCGCGACATGACCGACAAGCCGTTCGGTGTGAACCTGACCTTCCTGCCGAGCTTCACTGCACCGCCTTATCCGGAATATATCGCCGCCATCAAGGAAGGTGGCGTCAAGGCGGTGGAGACCGCCGGCCGCAGCCCGGAAGCGTACATGCCCGCGCTGAAGGCTGCCGGCATTAAGGTGATCCACAAATGCACTTCGGTGCGGCATTCGCTGAAAGCCGAGAAGATCGGATGCGACGCCGTCAGCGTCGACGGCTTCGAATGCGGCGGCCATCCCGGCGAGGACGATATCCCGAACATGATCCTGCTGCCGCGCGCGGCGGATGAACTGAAGATTCCGTTCGTGGCCTCGGGTGGCATGGCGGATGCGCGCAGCCTCGTTGCTGCGCTGTCGATGGGCGCCGCCGGCATGAACATGGGTACCCGCTTCGTCGCAACCAGGGAAGCTCCCGTCCACGCCAACGTCAAGCAGGCCCTCGTCAAAGCCACCGAACTCGATACCGTGCTGGTCATGCGCGCGCTGCGTAACACCGAGCGCGTGCTGAAGAACAAGGGTGTCGATCAATTGCTCGAGGTCGAGCGCGAGAAGGGGGCGAGCCTCAAGATCGAGGACATCCATGAGCAGGTCGCGGGTGTCTACCCCAGGGTGATGGTCGATGGTGACATGGATGCCGGTGCTTGGAGCTGCGGCATGGTGGTCGGACTGATCCACGATATCCCGACGGTGAAGGAGCTGATCGACCGCATCATGAGGGAAGCCGAGCAGATCATCCGGCAGCGGCTGACTGGATTTCTTGACGGTACTGTCGCCGATCTGGCCACGCGCGCCGTTGCTTGACAAAGGTTTGCATGCGAGCGCTTCAGTGCCGAGATCAATGCTCGCTGATCGCATTGAGCAGCGGATCGGCGTGACCGATTGATCTCTCAAGTTGGGGGGGCGGGCCAGGCCGACAAGCAAGCTGAAATGTCGTTTTCACCGAGGAGCGGCCAATGAAGTACTATCTCTGCAAGTACATTCCGCCCCGGGCGGATTTCCTGGCGACCATGAGCGCCGCTGAGAAACAATGGATGAAGCAGCACGGTGCGTTCCTGGATGATCTGCTCGCAAAGGGGCAGATCGTCGCGCACGGTCCCGTCACGGACCCGCGTGGCGGTTATGGCGTGTCGCTCTATCAGATCCCAAACGATCTCGACATCGAGGCGGTCACCTCGGAAGATCCTGTCGTGAAGAACGGCGCCGGCCACTATGAGCATTACCCGATGATGCATTTGAAGGCGCGCGGCTGAGATCCTCCCCTGGACCAATTTGGCAGCGTGGGTGGCATGACCTTTGATCTGTGCCAGCACGGGTAGGCCATCGCGATCGGCGAGACAGCGTTTTGCAAGGATGGGAGCCGCGGCGCCGTCGGCATTGGCGGGGGAGGCGGCCGGCGTAATAGTGCCGTTGGTGCGGAACGCTGCCTTCAATCCGGGAACTTGGCCGGACGGCGTGCTGCACGTCAAAAAAGTATCAGTTCACATCTGAAATGGTGGTGGCGTGCCTAGGTACTGGTCGCTACTCTGCCAACGAGAGGAAGCGCTGAACCAATCAGCCGATAAGGGAGCGGAGGCGGATCATTACAAGCCGCACCGGCCTGAAGGGAGGGGACATGGAACCGGACCTGGAAGTTGTCCAGATACGGCGCGGCGAGTCATTCAAGGCGTGGTCGCACGGCTACCCATTCCACACCGTCCGCTGGCATTTCCATCCCGAGTACGAGCTCCATCAGGTCGTGGCCACCAGCGGACGCTATTTCGTCGGTGACTTCATCGGCAACTTCGAACCAGGTAATCTCGTGCTCACCGGCCCCAATTTGCCGCACAATTGGGTGAGCGATCTGCCAGCAGAGTGCGCCATCCCGCTACGCGGACGCATCCTTCAATTCAGCGAAGAATTGATCGGCGACCTGATGAAGGTCATGCCTGAGCTTTCGGGCCTTGCCGCACTGCTGGATTTTTCCCGGCGTGGTGCGCTGTTCACCCGCAGCACGAGCGATGCGCTCGTCCCACTCATGGAGGAGATCGTCACGGCGAACGGCGTGCGCCGGATCGAGCTGTTCTTGATGATCTTGGGGATACTCTGTCGCGCCGCGCGACAGGCGCGTCCGCTGTCCAGCCCAAACTATCTGCCCGATCCGTCTGGCTACATGTCCGTGGGAATGAACAAGGCACTCGCATTCATCCGGAAGAATCTGACGCAACCTTTCGGCGAAGCGGAGCTTGCTGCGATCGCCGGTCAATCGCAAAGCGCATTTTCGCGCTCGTTCCGCCGGCACACGGGCATGTCATTGGTGCAATACGTTAAGCGGCTGCGTATCAATCTCGCTTGTCAGATATTGATGAGCGACGAGCAGGCTTCCATCACCGACATCTGCTTCGAGGTCGGCTTCAACAATCTCTCCAATTTTAACCGGCAGTTCCTGGCCGAGAAAGGCATGCCCCCTTCGCGCTTCAGACGATTGTTGGCGCACAACATCGATGAGGCGCACGCGGCCTAGCCGCATAGGAGCAAAGAAGGAGGATCGTTACGGAAGAATGACGCGGACACGCCGACGGCGGTCCGCGACAGCAATCGTTCGACCAGAATTCTGCGCGGCTCCGAGCACCGGCGCCCATCGTGCCGTCGGAAACGGAAGCAGCGAGGGCCTGACTTCGAAGGATCAACGACGACACCCTGACACCCAGTCTGGAAAGGAAATCTGAAATGAGAAAGTTCTCTGCTAAATATGCGGGCACAATTGGCATAGCCCTCTCGCTGCTCGGCACAACAGCCATTTCTTCGCGGGCCGCAGAGGTGAAGAACGCGACCGTCGCCTTCCTGATGCCGGACCAGGCCTCCACCCGCTATGAACAACATGATTATCCGGGCTTCGTCGCAGAGATGAAGAAGCTGTGCGACAGTTGCAAGGTGATCTACCAGAACGCCAGCGCGGATGCCGCGCGGCAGCAACAGCAATTCAACTCGGTGATTTCGCAGGGCGCCAAGGTAATCGTGCTCGACCCCGTCGACTCCACTGCCGCGGCATCCCTGGTCAAGATGGCACAATCGCAAGGCATCAAGGTCATTGCCTATGACCGGCCGGTCCCCGACGCCAAGGTCGATTTTTACGTGTCCTTCGACAATCAAGCCATCGGCAAGGCTATCTCCGAATCGCTCGTCAAGCATCTTAAGGCCGCCAACGCGACGGCGAAGGAGGGCGAAGGCGTACTCGAAATCAATGGATCGCCGACCGATGCCGCTGCGGGACTCATCAAGAAGGGGATCCACGAGGGGCTTGATAAGAGCGGCTATCCAATTCTGGCCGAATACGACACGCCGGACTGGGCGCCGCCGAAGGCGCAGCAATGGGCGAGTGGCCAGATCACCCGCTTCGGCAAGAAGATCCTCGGCGTCGTAGCTGCCAATGACGGCACGGGCGGTGGCGCAATTGCCGCCTTCAAGGCCGCAGGTATCGAGCCGGTGCCGCCGGTGACGGGCAACGATGCGACGATTGCCGCGCTTCAGCTCGTCATCGCAGGCGATCAGTACAACACGATCTCCAAACCCAGTGAGATCGTGGCAGCTGCTGCGGCGCAAGCGGCGGTGAAATTCCTCTCCGGAGAGATGCCCAAGGCGGAAGCTACGCTATTCAATGCGCCATCGAAGTTGTTCGTGCCGGCCGTCGTCACTCAGGAGAACCTGAAGGCGGAGATTATCGATAAGAAGATCCAGACGGCCGATCAGCTCTGCACGGGCCGATATGCCGCGGGTTGCAAGAAGCTTGGCATCACGCAGTGACGACGTCGGTCCCGGCCGCTTCCGGCGGCCGGGACGAAGGATGAGAGGGCGAATTGGGACATGACCACGATCTCGGATGCCGATGACGCGCAGGGCGGACCGCGCAAGCCGGTCTTGAGTCTTCGCGGAATTTCCAAGCATTTCGGCGCCGTGTCCGCCCTGACCGATGTTGATCTCGATGTGCATGCCGGCGAAGTCGTGGCACTTGTGGGTGATAACGGTGCAGGAAAATCCACGCTGGTGAAGATCCTTGCCGGCGTGCACCAACCCACCTCCGGAACGATCACGTTCGGCGGTGAACATGTTGTCCTGTCCGACCCATCCATGGCACTCGGCCTCGGCATCGCCACCGTTTTCCAGGATTTGGCCCTCTGCGAGAATCTCGACGTGGTCGCAAACATCTTCCTCGGCCGCGAGCTCAACCCGCTGCGGCTCGACGAGGTCTCCATGGAGCTTCGCGCCTGGACCTTGCTCAACGAGCTGTCAGCGCGGATCCCGAGCGTGCGAGAGCCCGTGGCGTCGCTCTCCGGCGGACAGCGCCAGACCGTGGCGATCGCGCGCTCGCTGCTGACTGAGCCGAAACTCATTCTGCTCGACGAGCCGACTGCGGCGCTCGGCGTTGCCCAAACCGCTGAGGTGCTAGACCTCGTCGAACGCGTTCGCGCACGCGGTCTCGGCGTCATCATGATCAGTCACAACATGGAGGACGTCCGCGCGGTTGCCGATCGGATCGTGGTGCTGCGCCTCGGTCGCAACAACGGCGAGTTCGATCCCGACGTGTCCAATCAGGATCTCGTTACGGCGATTACCGGAGCGGACGAAAATTCTGTCTCGCGCCGCGCCAGGCGGCGCCGCGCCCCTCAGTCGCCGGAGCTTGGGCGATGACCGACGACACGCAACCGGTTTCGACGGCGCGGTTGCTCGACCGCAGTGACGAACGAGTCAAGCACGCGGACACGCTTGGAAACATGATCGGCGCCTTTGTGGACCGTGTGCGGTCGGGTGATCTCGGAGCGCTGCCGGTGGTCGTCGGGCTCATCGTCATCTGCGCGGCGTTCGAGACTCTCAACCCTGTTTTTCTCGCGCCGAACAATCTGGTCAATTTGCTTTTCGATTGCGCGACAGTGGGTGTGATCTCGCTGGGCATCGTCTGTATCCTGATGGTCGGCGAGATCGATCTGTCGGTCGGATCGGTGAGCGGGTTCTCTTCGGCGCTCGTCGGCGTGCTTTGGGTCGCTCAGGATTGGCCGGTCGCCGTGGCGATCGTCACGGCGTTGGTGCTGGGCGCTGCCATCGGCGCGCTCTATGCATTTTTGTTCAATCGTCTGGGTATGCCGAGCTTCGTCTCGACGCTGGCCGGCCTGCTGACGTGGCTCGGCCTGCAGCTGTATCTGCTCGGCTCCTCCGGCTCGATCAACCTTCCGTATGGATCGACGCTGGTCAATTTCGGACAGATGCTCGTCATGCCGTCGATCGTATCCTACGTGCTGGCGGCGGTCGCGAGCGTGGTTATGTTCGTGACCGGCTACCGAACGGCCGCGCGCCGGCGGGCGGCGGGGCTATCGGCCAGTTCGCTTGGCCGCATGGTGCTGAAGGCGCTGCTGGTCACCATCGTGCTCGAATTCGTTGTCTATTATCTCAATCTCGGGCGCGGCATTCCCTGGATGTTTGGTCTGTTCGTCGGCTTGTGCGTGATCATGAATTACGCATTGACGAGAACCAAATGGGGCCGCTCGATGTCTGCCGTCGGCGGCAATCGCGAGGCGGCCCGTCGGGCTGGCATCAACGTTCGCCGGGTCTATTCGACCGCATTCATGTTGTGCTCCACGCTGGCCGCTGCCGGCGGCATTCTGGCCGCAGCGCGGCTGGCATCTTCCAGCCAGCAGGCCGGGACCGGGGATGTGAACCTCAACGCGATCGCCGCCGCGGTCATCGGTGGCACGAGCCTGTTTGGCGGCCGCGGGAGCGCCTATTCCGCGCTCCTCGGCGTCATCGTCATCCAGTCCATCGCGAGCGGCCTCACGCTGCTCGATCTCTCCTCGTCGCTGCGGTACATGATTACGGGCGCAGTCCTTGCCATTGCAGTCATCGTCGATTCGCTGGCACGGCGCTCGCGCCTTTCCCACGGCCGAGCTTGAACAACTCTCATAGGAAAAGGACAAGCCTTGGCCCAGGAACTTGCAGAAAAAGTCGCGGCGATCACCGGCGCCGCATCGGGCATCGGTCTCGAATGCGCTAGAACATTGATCGGGGCCGGCGCGCGGGTAGTGCTGATCGATCGGGCGGAGGAGGCGCTGAGCAGCGCCTGCGTTGCGCTGGGCGATCAGGCGATTCCTTTACGTATCGACCTCACCGATCCCCTGAGCATGGAAGAGATGATGCCGCAGGTGCTGGAGAAAGCGGGTCAACTGGACATCTTCCATGCGAATGCTGGTGCCTATGTCGGCGGCGAGGTGCTTGGCGGCGATCCCGACGCGTGGGACCGCATGCTCAATTTGAACGTCAATGCGCTGTTCCGGTCGATCCATGCGGTGCTGCCGCACATGGTTGAGCGCAAGAGCGGCGACATCATCGTCACCAGTTCGATCGCAGGTCTCGTGCCTGTCGTCTGGGAACCGATCTATACCGCGTCCAAGCACGCCGTGCAGGCTTTTGTGCATACTCTGCGCCGGCAGGTCGCGAAACACGGTTTGCGCGTCGGCGCCGTTGCGCCCGGTCCAGTCGTGACCGCGCTCATCAAGGATTGGCCCAAAGAGAAGATCGAGGAGGAAATGGCGGCCGGTGGCTTGATGCAGCCCGTGGAAGTCGCGCAGGCAGTGCTCTTCATGTTGACGCGCCCGAGAAACGTCACCATCCGCGACCTCGTCATTCTGCCGCAGAGCAACGATCTGTAACATCTTCCGATCGGCGATCCTGAGATGAACAAGCAACCCGATAACCGCCATTTCCTTGGCATCGATGTCGGCACCGGCAGCGCACGGGCCGGACTCTTCGACCGCTCCGGCAGGCTCCTGGCGAGTGACAGCGCCCCTGTTGCACTTTGGCGGGAGGCTGGCGACGTGGTCGAGCAGTCGAGCGAGGATATCTGGCGTGCCGTATGCCGCAGCGTGCGTAGCGCGGTGGTGCAGGCGGGTATCGCGGCGGACAGTATCGCTGGCATCGGCTTTGACGCGACCTGCTCGCTGGTGGTGCTTGGCGAGGCGGGTGTGCCGCTGCCCGTCGGGCCGTCCGGCGATCCTGCTCGCAACGTCGTTGTATGGATGGATCACCGCGCTGCGGATCAGGCGCGCCGTATCAACCAGTCGGGCGAGAAAGTTCTCGACTATGTCGGCGGAACGATCTCTCCCGAGATGGAGACGCCGAAACTGTTGTGGCTCGCCGAAAACATGCCCGAGACGTTCTCCCATGCGTGGCAGTTTATGGACTTGACTGATTTTCTCACTTGGCGTGCAATAGGGAGTTTGTCCCGCTCCATTTGTACCGTGACGTGCAAGTGGACCTATCTGGGCCACGAAGACCGCTGGGACGATCAATTCTTCCGCAGGATTGGCCTCGGCGTGCTGCCGGATGAGCAGTTCCGCAGGATCGGCACCGAGATCGTGCCCGGCGGGACCAGGCTGGCAGCGGGCCTGACGGCGAAGGCCGCGGCCGATCTCGGACTCGCGACGGGTACGCCGGTCGCCGCCGGCCTCATCGATGCACATGCCGGCGGGGTTGGTACGGTGGGGGCGCGCGGAGCGGCGGGTACGGTGCTCACGCGCATGGCCTATGTATTCGGAACGTCCGCCTGCACCATGTCGACCACACCGGACCCATCCTTCGTCCCTGGCGTTTGGGGACCTTATTTCTCCGCCATGGTGCCTGGGCTTTGGCTCAATGAAGGCGGACAGTCGGCCGCCCGCGCTGCGATCGAGCATCTGTTGCAGATGCATCCGAATTCCGCGCAAGCGACACAGGCTGCGGGCCAGAAGCAGCAGACGCTTGCCGATTGGCTTGCCTCGGAAATCGAATCACGCGGCGGTGCCGAAATGCTCCCGGATTTGGTCGGCCAGCTTCATGTCGTCCCCGAATTCCTCGGCAATCGAGCGCCGTTCGCCGATCCCGGCGCGCGCGCACTGATTGCGGGCCTTGATATGCGCTCGGATCTGGAGAGTCTGCTCGCGCTTTATCTTGCAGGGCTTTGCGGCCTCGGCTGCGGGGCCCGGCAGATCGTTCGCGCTCAGCAAGACAAGGGCATTGCGGTCGATACGATCGTGGTCAGCGGCGGTGCCGCAAAGAGCCGCCTCGTGCGGCAGGTCCTCGCCGATATGACGGGTTTGACGGTCGCTGCGCCAGCCTCTCCGGAGGCCGTCCTGCTCGGCTCCGCGATGCTTGGATCAGTTGCCTCGGGCGACCATTCCGACCTCAGTGAGGCGATGCAGGCGATGTCGGTCTTGGGAGACATCCATCAACCCCAGGCCGCTTTGGCAGGCTGGGTTGATCAGCGCATGGGAGCCTTCGAGGCTCTGCAGAAGGTCGGCCGGGCAATTAGAAGAGCTTCTTAGCTCTTGCCAACTGGACCCGGCACCAAGCACGGCATCTGACCCGGGCCGAGCCGCGATCCTAGACTATCCGCGGTTCGGAGAGCCCATGGGGCAAGTTCGTGAACGGTGACCGCCAATGAGGCAGGACCGCTACATCCCGGCACGACGCATCTGGTCGCGGACCTGACGGAGAAGTTCGACGACATCAACTCGCTCGTCGCGGCCAAAGGCGGGTCGCCAGCGTCAGGGGGCGGCTGAAGGGATCCTGTGGGCGGGGAGGAACCCGGGTCTCGCCCCGCTGTAGGCGGGGCGAGATGCCTGCTTTTCTCAGATGAGGAAGTCGGTCGGGTGCAGGCTCGCGGCGTGGACACCGTCGAGTGTAATGGTGTCGCTCGCCGATACATGAATCACGGCATCGCCGTCGGCATTGTCGCTGATCAGCTTCGACAGCGCCGTCCAGTCCGTAAAGCCGTAATCGTGCAGGTTGATCAGATCGTGCTCGGTCACGGTGCTGCAGGCCGCCTTGTTTCCTTGATCGAAGTCGGTGATGAGGTCGTTGCCGGACCCGGTGTTGAAGACGAAGGTGTCGCTGTTTCCGCCGCCCGAAAGCTGGTCATTTCCGGCGCCCCCGTTGAGCATATCCTTGCCGCCGGTGATCGAGCCCGGTGTTGCGGGATCATAGACCTTCGCATCGCCATACAGAAAGTCGGTGGCCGCTCCGCCGGTGAGGATATCGTTGCCGCCATGGGCATTGCCGGACATGGTCGGAGCGTCGCCGAACAGCAGATCGCGCGCATCGTCGGTGTACTCGGTGCTGATCTTGACCTTGAGGATGTCGTCGCCACCCTGTGCGTTGTCGGTCAGGGACGTGGAGGAATCTCCCGACAGCGACGCACCGGCCCAGACGTTTTCGCCGCTCATGGTCAAGATGATGTTGTCGTTGCCGCCATGCGCATCGCCGCTGATGGAGCCGATGGCATCGCCGCTGGCTCTCGCTGAACCCTCCCGGGTGTTCAAGCTGATGTCGATCGTGTCGTTGCCGCCCTGCGCCGTGCCGCTCATGGAGCCACCGGCATCGCCGGCGTACACATTGTCGAAGCCTCGCCAGCCCACAGCGCCCGTGATGGTGTCACTGCCGCCGTGCGAATTGCCGGACATGTCGCCGGCGACATCGCCGAAAGCATGCACGTTGGTGTACATCGAGTGGTCTTGGGTATCGATCGTGTCGTTGCCGCCCCTGGCGTCGTCGGTCATCGCCTGAGCATCGCCGACCACGAGGGCGGCGTTCCAGCCGTAATTGACGTTGACCGTGAGCGTGTCGTTGCCGCCGTGGGACTGGCCATGCAGCGTCGTGTTGTCGTCGCTCTGCTTCGGGCTGAGTGATGGTTGCGGTCACGGTGTCGTTGCCGCCCCAGGCGTCCGTGGTGGTCGGAAAGTTCGGATCTCCGATGACGGTTTCGATTTGGCCAAATTGGTCGAGCAGGATGTCGATGGTGTCGTTCGGCAGATGCTGCATGGCGTAACTCCCATTTCATTGTCGGAGGCGGGCCTGACATCGGCAAAACTCTTGCGCGACGTGCTGTGACCACGCTTCACGGAGACGAATCTAGTTTTGGTCGATGGCGGAGATTTGCTGGAATTCGGGACGGAGTTTGTTCGCGACAGGTTTCGCTGCGCCGTGCGGCGAAACTGGTCGTTGCGCACTCGCGATTGCGATGTCGCCCCGCGCGTCGGGGTACGACATCGCCGCTTTGATTTATTCCCTCAGATGATGAAGTCGGTCGGATGCAGGTTGGCCGCGTGAATCCCGTCCAGCGTGATCGAGTCGTTGCCGGAGAGATGAATCACGGCATCGCCGGAAGCATTGTCGCTGATCAGACTCGACAGCGCCGCCCAGTCCGCGAAGCCGTAATCCTGCACATCGATCAGATCGTGTTCCGCTGCGGTGCTGCCGGCGGCCTTGTTGCCCTGATCGAAGTCGGCGATCGTGTCGTTGCCGGAGCCGGTGCTGAAGGCGAAGAAGTCGCTGTTTCCTCCGCCCCACATCCAGTCGTCGCCCGCTCCGCCGTTCAGCGTGTCGCTGCCGCCGGTGATCGAGCCTGGCGTCGCCGGTTCATAGATTCCTGCATCGCCATATATGAAATCCCGGCCGACGCCGCCATTGAGGATATCGTTGCCACCATGAGAATGACCGGCCATGATCGGCGCGTCGCCGTACACTGACGAGACCGCATCCGCGTACTGGCCTTCCATCTTGACGGTCAGGACATCGTCGCCGCCCTCGGTAAGATCCATCAGGGACGTCGACGAGTCCCCCGACAAGGTCGCGCCGGCTATGGCGCTGTCGCCGTTCAAGGTGACCGTCATATTGTCATTGCCGCCTTGCGCAAGGCCGCGCAGGGCGCCGATGGCGTCGCCACTGACGGTCGCCACGCCGTCCGTGGTGAGCACGCTGACATCGAGCGTGTCGTTGCCGCCGTGCGAGGTGTCATCATGGAACCGCCGGCATCGCCGGCGAACAGGTTGGCGCCACCGCGCCACGCGATCGAGCCGGTTATCTCGTCATGGCCGCCCTGGGCGTTGCCCGACATGTCCCCCGCGACGTCGCCGAAGGCCGAGACAGTGGTATAGACCGTGCCATGGGCATCCGCGACGATGGTGTCATTGCCGCCCTTGGCGTCGTCGATCATCGATTTGGCATCGCCCACCACGAGAGCGGTGTTCCAGCCGCCGCCGATATCGGCGAACAATGTGTCGTTTCCGCCTTGCGAGTGACCAAGCAGCATCGACTGGTCATCGCCGAAGATCGTGAGCCTCGTATTGAGCTCGGTGACGTTGCCGTCACGGTGTCGTTGCCGCCCGAGACGTCCTTGGCTGCGGGAAATCCGAGATTTCCGTACCCAAACTGGTCAAGGATGACGTCGAAGGTATCGTTCGGCAGATGCTGCATGGCGTAACTCCCATTTCATGTCGGTAGCGGGCCGGACGTGTGCACCAGTCTTGCGACACGCTTGATCGACACGGTTCACCGGAAGCAAATCTGCCCTTGGTAAATGGCAGAGATTTGCAAGAATTCAGGAGAGAGTTTGATTGCTCGCATCGATCTGCGGTCGCCGCCGCGAGAAAGAGAATGTTGATGGAACTGTCGGCGAGGATCTACCGCCGATTGGCGCGTTCGAGTGCGAGCTTACTTCTCCTCTGGTTGGGATGAAGTGCCGCTTTCGCCGTCGTCATTTCCTCGATCAAGTCGGCGATACCGTCTCTCGCGATCTTGTCAGTGACAAGAGACAACAACCGACTATGGCGCGCGATCTTGTTGTCGATCTCATCGCATTTGCCGCACGTGAGCATACCCTGCGCTATTGCAGGCGGAGCGAACGAGGCAACTGAGACTAAAAAATGTTCATTGCCGAGCTTCGTTCCTGCCGCCATGGACGGTTGGGACGCTGGCTTGCTGTGCGAGCCAGTGACGGCGGCGGTTTTTACTTGTGCGTCGGTGGGACCTCATTGAGGAGCTTCGAGACCGCAGTGACAAGCTGGGCCGGTGCAAACGGCTTCTGCAACAGGATGCTATTTGGGACGCCCTGCGAACCCCAATCGTTCGCTGCAGCGCCCGTCATGTAGACCACGGGAAACGTCGGCTCTCGTTGTCTGAGCTGTCTGGCCAATTCCCAGCCGCTGAGCGTGCCCTTGAGGAGGTTCACATCCGCGACGACCGCCCGGTACTCCTTCATTCCGCTTCTGAAGAGAGTCAGGGCTTCCTCGGCAGACGAGAGGATGTCAGTCGCGAAGCCTGCCTCCAGCAGGGCTTCCTCGACACCGCCTGCAATGGGTATTCATCCTCCACCACCAAGATGAGAGGCGACGGCGCTGTCATGTTCACTCCGTCTCGGAACGCTGAACCTACTATGTTGCGGCGCTTTGTTCCCTGAAAATGTGTCCAAAAGTGAACATAGGCCGATCCGAGGGCCCCAGGGAGCTGGCCGGCTGCATGGCGGATATCAAGGCCGACGAGACGGAGCATGGGCGCACTCTCAATCTTCCGTGGTGGAGGACGTAGCGCCGATCCGCATGATGGTCTGCGACATGCTGGAGGAGTTGGGCGACAAGGTCATCGCCGAAGCAGGCACCCTGAAGGAAGCGATCGAAGTCGCGCGGGTGGCTGACTTCGATCTGGCCATTCTCGACCTGAGGCTTGCCGATGAAACAACTGAACTGGTGGCGGAGATCACTCGTGGTCGCGGGTTGCAATTTTTCTCCTGACCGGCCACACATCCGATGGATTGCCGGGCGGCTTCCGCAATGCTCCCCGATTGGAGAAGCCCGTCCTCTGCTCCGCGCTCGCGGAGATGATCGAAAACTGCGCCAGGTCTTGACCAGCGAACAGGCCGCTCGCGGGGAGTTTCACGCTGCCAACTTGCCCTTCGCCAAGCTTTCAAGATGTTTCCACGCCAAAGCGGCCCTCAACCACTTCAAACGCTCGGCAGCACAGGTCGCGGCGACCGCTTTGCGCATTGCGGCGATGGCCTCTGCTTGATGGTCAAGGTCTCCGGTCATCGGAGCGATCATTCGCTCGAATTATTAAAGCCGACGAAAATTTACGGCCCGGAAAACTACCGGCTTGCCCCGCCGTGGAGCCTCCATCCAAGCCCTGTGCTCGCTCAGTCCGGCGCCATCCGCTCGCCTCGTCCTGCGAGATAGGCATCATATGTTAAAGCGCGACTCAGCAATTGCAGCCCGATAACCTGGCAACAGGCTGGGGACGCGGGACGATGGCACAGTCACGCTATCCGTTGATCCGGAGGTGGACACCGGAAGAGCATCAACAGCTGCTGGTGATGGCGGCGGCTGGGCGCCGACCCGACGAGATCGCCCAGGCGCTCGGCAGGACAGAGCCGGCCGTGCGAGGCCGCGCCAACCTGCATAACATCCCGCTGCGACTGGTGATGCAAAAGCGAAACGGCCCATGATCAAGGGCGCGTTTGGACCAATGCCGATGGACTATTTCGTGTGGCTGGCGAGGGGAGGCGGCCGCATCTTCGTCATCGACACCGGGTTCAATGCCGACGTCGCGAAGCAGCGCAGGCGAAATTACCTGCGCTGCCCGGTAGAGACGCTTGCCGCGTTCGATATCGACGCTGCCCACGTCAAGGACGTGATTCTCACGCATCTGCACTACGACCACGCCGGCAATTTCGACCGATTTGCGCATGCGCGGTTTCACCTTCAGGAGCGCGAGCTTGCCTGTGCGACCGGGCGCTACATGCTTTATCCTCGGCTGTCGCATTCGTTCGAAGTCGAGGATGCCGGGAAGCGTAGCTGTGCACGTTACATCGGTGCGGTCGCTGCTCGCCGACGAGACCTCGACCAAATGGCTCGATGCTGCCGTGAATACCAGGCTGCCTTGGGCCGCAGGGTACCGGACCCGCTGCCGGGCGCCAGGGCGCCGCCATTCGTGCCGGTGCTGCCGATGATGCCTGTACCGCCGAGTATACCGCACCGTCTGGCTGCTGGCTGCGAGGGCCAATGAAAGGATCGGGTAGGTCCGACGACCTTTCGCACTGCCCGGTCGCTCCCTTCGGAAGGCGGCGCCAAATGTCGGTTCGTAGACGAGGACCGAGGTTTGCAACGCAGCGCCAAGCCGACGCGACTGGCTCATCCTCAATGGAAGTTGGCGCTCGGTCGGCGTGTTTGCTCACGGAGGCCGATGACCGAGGAACTCCAGAACTCTATTTGGCGTGCCACAAGATCCTTTATTGCCAATCAGCCCGGCGCTAGTCTCGAGCCCATTGATGAGGCGCCTTAAACTTATTCCAGCCGCGAGTTGAGGGGCGTTCGATTGCATCGGAAGGAAGATGGATGAGGGCAGTGATCGTCGGTGCGGGAATGGGCGGGTTGATGACGGCCTTGGCGCTGCGTCAGTCGGGAGTGTTCGCATCGGTCGATGTCTACGAGCAAACGAAGGTGCCTAGCACCGCAGGCGCCGGGTTGAACATCCCGCCCAACGGGGCGCGAATATGTCGTTGGCTAGGCGTCGACCTGGATGGGGGAGATTCCAAAGGCCCCGACGGGGTCATTGACGGCGGCCGCGCGGCAATCCTGGAGTCGACACGACAGTTCAACGCAGATGGGAGCGTGACAAAGAGGCCATTCGATCATGTCACCGCCGCAGGCGACGGCGCCGGCTTTCATCACATGCACAGGCTGGACCTTTTGATGTGCCTGTACAAGCGAGTGTCCGACTTCGGTATCGACAGCGGCGCGCCATGCCCGATCGCGGTGCACATGGACTGCAGACTGACGCAGCTGCGTCAGACCGCAGGCGAGGTAATAGCGACCTTTTCGAATGGTCGAACCGCCACGGGAGAGCTTCTCGTAGGTGCGGACGGGATCAACTCTGCGACGTTACAGCTGGCGTGGCCGAATTCGCGTCCCAAGCGTTGGACGGAGGTAACCTGCTTTCGAGGACTCATTCCGCGGACGGGGGTTGCGTCCCTCCGCAAAGCGAACGGTAACCCGCTGGACCACAATCCCATCAACTCCTTCAGCATGGACCGCCATCGGGCGGATAGGAGCGGCGCGACCACGTACTGGGTACGCGGCGGCGAGTTGTTGAACGTGTGGATCGCGCATTATGAGCCTGAGTCCGCCGCGTTCGAGCAGGAGGAGGGCGACTGGTTTCCCGTCAGTCAGCAGGAGATCGTTCGCGAGGTCGGCGAGGCATTCGCGGGCCATCCCAGCAGAGACGACCTCATCGCTCTGTCGGGGGCGATCGTTCGTCCTACCAAGTGGGGTCTCTATGATCGCGATGCGCTCGAAACCTGGGTGCAGGGCCGCATCTGCCTGCTCGGTGACGCGGCGCACCCGATGCTTCCCACATTCGGTCAAGGAGCTGCTCAGTCCTTCGAAGACGCCGCCGCCCTTGCCAGCGCCTTTGCGCTTCAGCAGCGCGATGTGCCTACAGCCTTGTTGCACTACGAACGCGTGCGGCATTACCGCGCTACCCGCTTTCAATTGGGATCCAAATTCGCCTTCGACCATTTGCGAGCGAAGGACACCGCTGAGCAGAAGGCGCTACTGGAGAGACTCGATGAGCGTGTGAGTCCTGCCTTTGCCCACGATAAGCGCGGCGGCGAGGACGATTCCTGGATCTACGCCTACGACGCCCGCAAGATCGGCAGCGAGTTGCCTGCCAAGAGGCTAGGTCCGTGGGACTTCCGCCGAACCGCCAAGGTAAGGTACGGTGGGATCAAGCTCTGGATGCCCGCCAATCCGGCGAAGGGTACGCGCCGCGTCACGCGCGAAGAGGTCGCTCTGCACAACACACAGAACGACTGCTGGATCATCATCTCGGGAAAAGTTTATGACATCACCGAGTGGGCCCCTCATCACCCTGGCGGCGCTGGAATCGCACGAATGTACGCTGGCAAGGAGGCCACTGCCGAATTCGGTGACTATCACAGCACCGAGGCCGTCGCGCACATGGCAAATTTTTGCGTGGGCGCTCTCGTCGAGAATTGAACCACCTCGTCGTAGCCGGGCACCTGGCGGCACTGCCGTAGGCCGCATCCGAGCCGCGCCGTCGACCCGCCTCGCACATCGCGAAGAGCATTCCGACAACCGGTAGACTTCCAAATAACGGCTCGCGACGGCTGATGCGCACGACATTCGCGGGCCAACGCACTTACCGTCACGCGAGACGACCGCATCGGTCGCCGAGGCGAGTAATGCCATTCGAGTTCTGGTCGTGGAGGATGAAGCTCGGATCTGCAGCTTGATCGAGGACGCCTTTTCGACGGCGGTTTCGAGGTCCTACTTGATCAATTCGGGGGACGGTCGCGCGGACGACGAACCGGCCGCGCGAGTAGCCGGGGGAAACCGAGGCTCGCAATCCTCGACCTGCGCCTCGAGGAAGCCGTTCGCGACAATGAGCGCCTTGACCGCCTCCCGGGTGTCTCGACCGCAGGCAGCGATGGCCTGGTCGGCGGCAGCCTCCAATTCGAACGGTGCCGGTCGGGATGGCTCCCGATCCCGATTCACTAACCCACGTCTACCTAAGTATGGTCACTTCATACCTGCGCGCGATGGCGCCGACCTAGGGCTAATGTTACTGATACATCCAGACTGAAAAGTAACGGAACCGGCCCTGCGAGCCGGCAGTTGCGGGACGAGACCGGCGGCGTAGCGCCCGCCGGCCCTTCTCCCGATCTAGCGGCGCTTCGCCGCTCAACTGACGCTTACGGCCGTAGTTTGTGCAGAGAGTCCGCCATGAGAAACATCGCCGACCTCCTGATGTGGTTCAGACGGGGAAGCCAACGCGTGTCCAATACTCAGGTTGCAGCTATGGCTGAAGATCGATCCAGCATGGCTGATTTTGTCCGGATCCTGCAGGCCTGCGATCAAGCCCAGTAAGACAGGGGTTTGGTGCGAGCGCGTCAGTCCGTGATGCGGACGTCCGAGCAAACCAAAGCCAAGACCTCACACCACGCCGCGTCCAGCTGTTTATGCCTAGCACGTCCGTTCAGGGTCAAACGGCGACAAGAGCAGAGGACTCTGATTTGCAGCTTCGGGCAAACTGCGGAAGTCACTCGGCTCCAGCCTTGGTTCAGTTCGGCGCTGATGTCAGTCAGCCCCAACGGTTCGCGCGCCGCATACAATGAAGCTAGCGCGGGATTCTGCTAGGTCCGGGCCGGGCCCAGCAACTGCCTGCTGAGACCTCCAATGACTTCGCACTGTTGCATTGGCCCCCGCGCCACGCTGCCAGCAGCATGAACCGCCTGCATGTCCCGTTCCTGCAGGGCACCCGCCGCATTGACAACGACATCAACGCCGGCAAGAGCGTCCTTCCATTTCGAAGCGTCGGTGGTCCGACCATATCGAGGGTGATGTGGTGCGTATCAGGTGCGGTGGGTGGCGCGACACCAATACGCATTCGGGCCCTTCGGCGGACAGTCTGGCCTGGATTGCCGATCGAACAAGCCCCGTGCCACCAACGAGACGGATGCGCATTGACTGGTCCTTCGATCGGCGGCGGCTTTCGCAAACTGCTGATCGAACAATTAAAGGTGCGGACGGTTAAAGCACGGCTGATGCAATCGTTCCTCGCGGCGGAACAGGTGAGTTGGCCGCAAGCAGCGCCTTACCGTTGGCAAGCATCGCTTTTCGAGCGCACGACGATCGCCACCGACGTTGCGGCGTCATCGATATCGACGGCAGGTCATTCAAAGGGCCAGATCCGGCATTACGGCTTCCACTTCGTGCCGCTTAGTCGAAGATCTCTTGAATCGGTGACATGTCGGCTTTCGGCGGCCAACCTCAAGTAAGTTCAGCCTAGCATCTACCGCTGCTGTTGACTCCAAGCAGATGAAGCCTTGGGATGGGTATACGACTGCCGAACCCGTCGAACTGGGCCAGGGACTTGCGGGAGCACAACCACATTCTTGGTGAGCTCTTAGCCAGTGTTTCTGACCGCCTCTGCCAGCATGGAGTAGAGCTGCTGCTTGCTGAATTCCTTGGGCGGCTGCCTCTGCACTGCGTTCCGCGACACCTTCCGTGCGACTGGACGGGCGCAGGCAGCCGACGAGGTCGGCCTCAGCTTCGGGCGCGGCCTTATCTTGGGCGTTGCTGTGGGCGGCTTGTGGCCGCGCTTCAAGCCCAGACGGGTCAGCATGCCGCAGACCGCGTTACGACTGCACCCGAGACGACGCGCAATCTGCGCCGCGCTCTGTCCTGCGGACCAGAGCCTGTTGAGGAGCGCTATGTCTTTCGCATCCCAGCCCATGAGAGATATTATAGCGCCGGCTGCCGAACACGCCAGTCTAGTCTTCGTCCGGCTCGCGCACGACCGGCGGTTCGTCGGCGTCATCTTCCTCTTCGTCGTCCTCGTCGTCTTCATCGGGATCTCTTGGCGGCATCGCGGTGCCCATAAGCACAAGCGGTGTCCAGTAGATCGCGGCGGTGGAAAATGCTTCGAAGGTATGTTGCTTCATGTGGCTGCTACTCCTCGAGAATACGCGTAGTCGCATATTCATGGCGGACGGCACGCGCGTCCAGGGCGCGATCGGTGCAAACGAGATGGAAACATCAAGTCGACGACATGAGCAAAGGAGGGCAACCGGCACGCAAATGGCGGCGTTTTCAGCTACTTTATGCCCGAGAACTCATTCGGCTCTATGTTCACCAAAACCTCGCCGGTGGTGATTTCGGGAACTCCAAGATCGAGGTCATGTAGACTTGCTTGAACAAACGCGAGTATCTTGTCGTTCGCTGCATTGGCGCTTTCGCGATCGTCAAATATCATCACGGCGATACCAACGCCGTCGCCCGCATCCAGAACTTGGTAAGATCTGAAGCCGTGCGATTGCCTTAGGATCTGGCCGACGCCGCTCTTGGCGCGGCGAGCGGCGTCCGCTACCGAACGAACCTTGGTGTACTTGCGAATGACCATGTACATGAGGCCACCATGCACCACACGCCTCGACGCATCAAAGCATATCGGTCCCGGTCGGACTAGGGCCAACTTCCGAGACCGGGCCACAGTGTCCGGCTAGGCGAACCGGGCAACGCGCCTTTTCCAATGAGTCCTCCTCGCCCTGCGCATGGGGCGAGGTGCTGAGGCTCAGGAGCCCTCGAACTTGAAACGATACGTTGAGCTTGGCGCGATAGGCCTCGACCTTTCCCTTGTCATCGAGCTGCATATCCAGCTTGACGACCTCTGCAATGCGAAGATCTCGGAGAGATTTTGCAGCTTGCTCGACCGCATTTGCGGCGGCCTTCTCCCACGAGTCGTCGCTGGTACCGACCAGTTCAATGACCTTGTAGACGCTATCAGGCGTGTCGTCCTCCTGTCCGGGATGACGAAGGAAATCTAGCATCAGGATCTCGACCCCGATACGGGGATGCCGTCCGGAGCCGGAAAGGGACAAAATTGCATTTGGCGGGGGCAGCTTTTGGCCGGAGCCAATCTGCCGGGCCAGCGCCATCATGTCCGCTCCTAGCGAGCAGACGGAAAAACGTCCGATTGCCTGTCACTTTCCTGTTTGACCCGGTGCCGACCATTTCAGTCTCGGGTCACTCGATCGCGGCTGCTAAGACTAACCAAAAATACGGACCGGCTAAGCCGTCCAAGCCCCTGGCTCCGGCGCTTGCTACGAGGCAGGATTCGCATCCGCGCAGGCTTGCCCTTGTCCACCTGCTTTAGCGACGGTCTGTAGATAGCTATCGGTCAGATCTCATGACTTGCCGCGGAAGCACGAGCACTACATTGATCTGGCGATCGAGGATCGTCGTGGCGATGATCGTCGTCTTCGACCTCATCGTGGCGGAGCATTTAACTTAGTGCTAGAGACAACCCTCGCTCAGGCCCGCAGACCGGCATCATATCCACAATCTTGCCTCCCGACCGGTTGCGCTTTCACATTGCCATGCCAGCGTGGAGACCGGCCCAAATCTTACCGCAGCGTCGCCCATCAACCGGGTGGTTGCGTCGCGGACCGGGGACAGGATCGTCGCCCGGCGATACGTGGACGGCTCGATTAATTGAGCGCGCTGCCGCGTATTGCCGCCAAAGTGAGCTTATGAATTCGGAGGCCAGGCCCGCAATTAATCCATCACGCTGCCAGATTTAAGCCGCATGGGGCCCATATCGCCGCGAAGGCTTTGCCGGTGGGGACGCATTGGCGCGAATATCGGTGTTCGCAGTGCAATAGATCTTGCTCGCTGTCCATTCGGTCTTGAACGAGGAGCAGAAGCCCTCCGTGGCCGCGTCGTTCCTTCTTGCTTGCGATTTGCGTTCGACCTTTATGGATCACTCGGCCTCGAGCTTCATGCCTTTCGGCTCGGCCAGAGATCAAAGAGCGTCAAGATGTTCTGCCGATCCCCGCCGCCCTGGAGCAGGACAACGCTAAGGCGCGCAAAACGCACAACCTGTTTTGCCCAGTCGCCTCGTGATCCCTCAACCGTTCTCCGACAGCTTGGTGATTTAATCCCCGCCGCGGCGGCCGGGATCGGCAGGGCTGTGATCGACTTGATCTTCTCGATCGCAAAGCGCGAGGTGCGTGCTCGAAGTTGGAACCAGCAATCCTGCCATAATCAAGAAGCGTCGGCAGGGTGGGCCGGTACGGTGAAGTGAAAAATTGCGCCGTGGGGCTGGTTGCGCGTCACCCACAAGCGTCCGGCATGCGCTTCGATAATCGAACGACAGATCGACAGTCCCACCCCCAAACCGCTGGGCTTCGTCGTGTAGAAGGGGGCGAAGGCGTGCTCGAAGGTTTCAGAGCTCATCCCCGGTCCCGAGTCCTTCACCTCGACGAGAACACCGTTCGGTGCACCCTGCGCGGTGGTGATCAGCACTTTCTTGGCTCCATTCGCGACCGTGCCGATTGCCTGGACAGCGTTGATAATCAGGTTGAGAACCACTTGTTGCAATTGGACGCGGTCGCCCTCGACAAGCGGTAAGCTGTCTGCAAATTCCGTCTGCACCGAGATGCCGTTCTTCATCGCTTCGCCGCGGGTAAGCTCAATAACGTCCCTGATCGCCTCATTGATGTCCAAGCGATCCTTCCGGGGCGGTGCTTTTTTGATGAGATCGCGAATTCGTTGGATGATGTCGCTGGCCCGAGCGGTATCGTTCATAAGCCAGTCCAGTGATTCCCTGACCCTCTCAAGATCCGGCGGATTTCTGTCCAGGAATCGCGCGGCCGCACCAGCATTCATGGATGCCGCGGCAATCGGCTGGCTCACTTCATGCGCGATCGAGGCCGTGAGTTCGCCCATGGTGGCGAGGCGGTTAGCGTGCGCAAGCTCCTTCTGTATCTCGCGCAGCGCCTCTGCGGCCCGCTTCTGTTCGGTGATGTGCCGTCCAACGCCGCGATAACCGATGAAGTGCCCGGACTTGTCGAGCACCGGTAGCCCGGAGACGGACACGTAGCGCTTGCCGCCATCGGGCGTAGGGCGCGCGAGCTCGAAATCGCGGAACGGCAGGTGGGCATCGAGCGTCTCCCGATGCTTGCGCCAAGCCTCCTCGTCGGGCTCCAAGTAGGGCACTTCCCAGCGCGTCTTACCAAGTTCAGAGCCCGACGCGGGTGCGTCGACCATGCCTTCGGCGAATTCCTGGCGAATGAAACGATGCCGCGCATCGGATTCCCAGTACACGTCGAAAGAGAACTGTACGAGAGTCCGGAAACGCTCCTCGCTCTCCTGCAGAGCCACTTCCGATCGTTTGCGCTCCGTCAGGTCAACGACAAAGGAGACACCCTGGTCTCGTTGTTCGTCGAACGCAGCCATGCCGATCAACACCGACACGCGGCTTCCGTCCTTGCGGAAATACTCTTTCTCGAACGGCTGCACGCTACCCATCTTTTTTAGTTCCGGGATCCACCATCGCTCGTGGCGGTCGAGCCATTCAGGCGGCGTCAGGTCAGTCCAGCGCAGGCGGCCCGAGACGAGATCCTCACGGTCGTATCCCACGATGCTGAGAAACGCATCGTTGGCCTCCAGAATCGAACCTTCAAGCTCCCAGATGATGATTCCGATGATGTTGGCATCGACAAGGCGTCGGATTCTCGCTTCCCGTTCTCCGAGATCGCGGTACAAAGCCGCATTTTCCAGCGCGATTGCTGCCTGTGAGGCGAGCAGCTTCAGCACCGCAATTCGCGCCGGTGCAACAACGTAGGGCGTCAGTGTATTCTCGAGGTAAAGCACGCCGATAACTTTCGCACGGTTGATCAGGGGCATGCAGAGAATGGAACGAGCGTTGCGCTGATTAACGTAGGGGTCCGTGGCAAAGGGAGGCTCGACCGTGGCATCCTCGAGAACCGCGCACTCTCTAGTTCGCAGTACGTAATGGAGAACGGATTCGGGAAGGAGATCCGCGGTCACCGCTGTATTGCGCATTTCAACAGTAACTTTATCGCCGGTTGTGGTGGCTTCCGCTTCGATGCGCGGCTCGGTGTCGTGCGACAGGATCAGCAGACCGCGTTCAGCCCCTGCTTGTTCGATGGCAGTGCGCATGAGCGTCTCGATAAGCGTCTCCAGAACCATCTCACCTGACACCGCTTCCGACACCTTGATGACAGTGGCGAGGTCGAGATGCTCGACCGGCGCTCCAATCGTGCTCATCGGGCCTGGCTCTGATCTCGCCTCCCTGAGGTGCGGATGCATATCCTCAAGTTGCCGCACTTTGCCGTCTGCCCCCCAACGAACATAGCAGTCGCGCGCTCTCCGCAAATAGATGCCAGAAAATTCTTCGAAACCACGCTCGCCGTAAAACCGCGCGGCCAATTCATAAGCGAGCGCCTCGTGGTGGACGAAGCCGTTGTCGCGAGCGGAGCGGATGGCTTGTTCATAGAGACGCTCCGCGTCCAGTTCTCTGCCTTGGAGACGGGCGATCTCGGCGCCGGTTAGAATAGCGCGGTCCGCGAAATTCTCCGGGCAATTCTGTGCCCACAAATCGAGCTGCGTGTGGTGCCCAGTCAGGGCCTCAAGGTGCCCTTGACGTTGTTCGGGGTGTGCCGAATTCCAGCATGCAGCGTGCGATAGCGCTGCATAGAACTCGTATTCCACCGTCTCGAGTAGCTGCGGTGGTGACCACGGCAGTCTCCGTGCCTTCGATGCGGCGTCGACGGCCAGCGAATAGTCGCCGGCAAAGAAGCACGCTTGCAGCTTGCGGATCCAATACCAGCTCTCGGGCAGCGCGAATGCCGGATCGGCGGCCAAACGCCGTTCGAACCGAAGCTCGTCGGACGGGTCGTCGTGCAGAGCGCCGAAACGCCGCGTCAGGCCGCGCAGCATACGGATTAGCGCAACCTGCGGCATTATGATGTCGGCCACCAACGCAAACTTCGCCTTCTTGCTCAACTGCAACCCGTGCTCGGCTTCGCGCTGCGCTTCTGCAAGCGCATCGCCCGCCGCAAGGAAATTCGTATTCAAGCTGGCGCAACTGAAGGCCGCGAACGTGACATCGCCACTGCTGCTCGCGGCCTCAAATGCCCGCTGAAAGGCGTCTCGGGCATGCTGGAGGTGCTTGGTCCATGAAAGGACAAGGTTGCCATAGTTCAGGTAGGTCCTGGCGTGCACGCGCGAAAATCCGCACCGCTCGACCAGCTCAGTGCCGATACGGCTGAATCGAAGGCCCGCCTGATAATCGCCGAAGCGCGCGCCGGCAATGGCGCCGAACATGACGTAAGGAACGCATGAAGCATCGTTGTTCCCCCACTCGAGGCTGATCTCCACCGCTTTTAGGGCCACCAGTGAGCGAAGGTTCGCATCAGTGAAAAACGCCGGCGGCATGAGCGCCGTCAAAAGATCTATGGTCGCTAGTGCGAGTGCATCACTCATTAGCGGCAGATCCAATAGCTCCTCGACCGACCGATTCCCGAGCCGAGATCGGACGTGCTCGTATTCGCGTCGGACGTGATCATCGCTTGGGTGGACTACCCATCGAATCCCGAGTTGTTCCAGATAGCTGAGACCGGCGCTAACCGCGCGGTCCGGCTCACTGAGCGCCGTATACAGATCCACCCGACGGCGCGCGACGACAGCAAGGTCGGCAGCGGTCGCGGTTCGCGTCGTCAGCTCCTGTAAGCGCTGTTCTGCCTCCAGGACCGAGCCAGTCACGAACTCGCATTCGGCGCGATGCAACTCGAACGCAAAGGCAAGCTGCTGGCGTTGTTCCCAGCAGTCGTCTGGTAACAATGCGGCACCGGCAGCGGCATAGTTGAGCGATGCCGCGTAGGCCGCCGCCTCCCACGCGCGCAGGCTGGCTGTCAGATTAAGCTCTGCGAGTTGCTCGCGTTCGTCTCGCGAGGTGATCAAGGACTCGCCACGGTTGAGCTGGTTGACGATCTCGAAAATAGCCTTCTCCCACTTCTCCCGGGTGGTCTGCGCCAGTAGCTCCCGACCGATTCGCAAATGCAGCGCCGCGCGTTGATCATCAGCAATCAGCGAGTAGGCGGCTTCGTGCACTCGATCGTGGACAAACCGATACACTCCTGGCTGGTGCTCGACCAATTCCTGGCGAATGGCCTCCCACAGATCCGCGTGTACCCGCTGCTCGGAGCGATCGAGGACGATCGAAATTGTCCTCGTGTCGGCGACGTTGCCGAGACAGGCCAGCCGCTGCAGCGTGATCTGCGTCTCGGCAGGCAGGCGGGTCAGCTTTGCGATCATCAGATCCACGACATTGTCGGTGTGGCCCTTGACGCGAATGCGAGCGAGATCCCAGCACCAGAACCGTGCGTCATGATCGAAGCGGACCAATCCCTCTTCGGCAAGCGCCTGAAGGAATTGAATCACAAAGAATGGGTTGCCGGCCGTCTTATCGTGAATCAACTTCGCGAGTGGCGCGGCACGCTTCGAATCGCAGCGAAGAGCATCGGAAATCAAACGCGAAATGTGTGAGCTGGCAAGCGGCGCTAAAATGATCTGCTGCACGTTAGCGCCAGCACTCTTTATGGCCTCAAGCCTGTACCACAATGGATGAGCGAAAGTGACCTCGTTGTCGCGAAAGGCGCCGATGAGCATCAGGTATTGCAGATCGGAGCGGGTTAAAAGGTCCTCAACCAGATCGAGCGTAGCGGCATCGACCCACTGGAGATCGTCGAGGAACAACGCCAATGGATGCTCGGACTGTGCGAACACCCCTATGAAGCGCCGGAGCACGAGACGGAAGCGGTTCTGTGCTTGCTGCGGGGGGAGCTCAGGGACGGGTGGCTGCTCTCCCACGATCAGCCGCAATTCAGGGATCAGGTCGGTAACGAGTCGTCCATTGGCGCCCAGCGCACCATGAAGCGCTTGGCGCCAGTGCGTCAGCTCGGCTTCGTTCTTGCTCAGAAGGAACCGCACGAGGCTCTGAAAAGCCTCCACTACCGTTGAATAGGGAATATCGCGTTTGTATTGGTCGAACTTGCCTGATGCGAACAGCCCGTGGGACGGAACAAGGCGACGATGGAGCTCATTGACTACCGAGGATTTACCAACGCCGGAATAGCCGGTAACCAGCATCAATTCCGGCGCGCCGCTCTTGATCATCCGGTCAAAGGCGGCCAGCATGGCTTCAATCTCGCGGTCCCGTCCGTAGAGCTTCTCAGGGATCCGCAGTCGGTCGGGCGTGTCGTATTGTGCGAGCGCAAACTCTTCGATGCGGCCTCCGGTTTCCCATTCGATCAGGCAGCGGCGTAGATCATGTTCGAGGCCTGAAGCGCTCTGGTAGCGTTGCTCGGCGGATTTGGCGAGCAGCTTGAGGACTATGGTCGAGATTGCAGCCGGTACAGTGCTTACCCGCTCGCCGGGCGCCACTGGCTTTCGCGCAATGTGGCAATGCACCCACTCCATGGAATGTGCCGCTGAGAACGGCAACGAGCCGGTCAGCATCTGATAGAGCGTAACGCCAAGTGAATAGAGGTCACTGCGGAAATCGATCGAGCGGTTCATCCATCCGGTCTGTTCGGGCGCCATGTAGGGCAGCGTGCCCACGATGAATTCCGGCGGCCCAGGGGCGCGTCGCTCGCGGGCGAGGCGCGAGGCGATACCGAACCCGGTGAACCGGACCCGTTCGTCCTCGCAGTTCACCATAATGTGCGCCGGCTTCACGTCCTTGTGGACGAGGCCGCGTTGGTGCACCTTGTTCAGGGCTGCGGTGATGCCGATCGCGAGCTGCAAAAAGCGTCCGATGTCCATGGGCGCACCAAGCAACTGTTCGAGCGGCTGGCCACCAGGATCCTCAAGCAGCAGCACTGGACGGTCACCATCGCACTTCAGCCCGAGCGGCCGCATTGCCCAGGTCTCATCTAATTGGTCTTTCAGCGCAAACTCGTGATCAAGACGATCGAGGAGGCCGGACGAAGCGTGTTTCGCCTTGGGAAGTACCGCCAATACAGTTCTGCATGCGCCATCGGAAGCCGGGCGCAATGGCCGACAAAAGATGCGGTCATCGTCCTCCCATAGCACTTGGAACCTGCTGTCCATGCGCATCAACCCAAAACACTGGGTTTAACCCCGAAGCCTCCGCGTGACCAATGTCAGGTGAGGAGGTACTGTGTTGCGCTCTGTGGCCACATCGACACTGCCATAAAAGCGGGGTTCTGCCCAGCGTAAGCTGCGGCGCCAGGCAGATGACGGCGAGAAAGCCGAAGCGGCGCTAGCCGGACATCAACCGTGATCGCGCGCGAGCCGGCGGGCGAATTCAGCGGTGTATCGAACTCGAAATATGCTGCCCGATTCGTCGCCACAACTTCTGCTGGCCGTCCGGACCGGCTCGAATGCGAACGGCTTCTGCGGCTCAGGTGTGGTCTGGGCACCGGATTGCTGTGCGGTGCGGCCCACGAGCTGATTGGCTCATAAAGCGGACGCGCACCGCCTTTGATTCCGGTCGCCGACCTTCATCCTACTCAGTGGTAACAATCCGTGGTTAATGTCACCATCATTCAGAATTCAGAGCTATCGGATGTAGGCGCGCCAGCCGCTGACAGCGCCCTTTACATCTCGCGGGGTCGATTGGCTTCGGCGCTGGCGTTTCGGTTCTCATGTTGTGCGCGGATCGGCCGATCCGTCGACCGTGCAGGCCACAGCCTCAAATAGCAGTTTGAGATAGTTGCAGGTCCTGATTTGCACTTATGCGGCTGTGTCGTTGGTTCGTTGGTTCGAACGTTTGTGAGATAGTACGACGTCCGAGGACACTTCCTGGAAGTAGCTCAAACTTGCCCAGATGGACTGGAGCGAGAGAGGATGATCGTACCGGTGGTCATCCGCGCAGAGGGTTGAATTGCTGGTCGGCATCGTGAGGTCCTCCCCAGGCGGCGCGGGAGAGGTTTGTGCCCGTTAACAGCGGCGCCGGCCGGCGTGTCGCGCCCTTGGGTTCCTGAGATGATCAGAGCGGCCTGTCCCGTTGCGCAATGCAGCTTACATGGGGACGTCAATTGTCGCACATCTGTGTCGACGAGCCTGGATTTGTACGGGGTTCGCCAGCATAGGCGGGCCGGTGCTCACGAAGCTGGGGCATGAAAGCAACAGTCCACAACACGTTGCACCAGCGCACCACTGTTAATTTGCGCGATCGGGACGATTCAGGCCTGCTCTCTGCAACGAACCTAGTAGCTGCGGGGGATGACAATGACTGTCACGCGTGCGATTGGCGCTGCTGCCTTGTTTCTGATGACGCTTAGCTCTGAAGCCTATGCTGCGCGCCAGCACAGACCGGGAGAGCGGATTTCTTGCTCAGAGGTCAAATACTACGTTGCTAAGTATTCGGCGGCCCTGGCTGAGATGTATGCCCGTAATCACGGGGCCACCGGCGCCCAGATCGAGCGGGCGCGGCGTTGCTTGGCCTCGAATGAGGCTGCCGAAACAGGGCAACGCAGGTCCTATAGCGAATGAGCATGACGCAGCCTTCGTAATAAAGCGCGCTGGCCGGGGATATCCTGCAAGGTCAGGGCTGTACGCCTACCCGCGGTCGCAGCTGACGATCGAAGTTAGCTGATTGCCTTGCACGCGCAGATAGGCCTTCCGACTAGTGGCTAGGCGAGCGCGCGATTGCACACTCGCACGGAGGCCGCTCCGCAGTCATGTCCTCCTCCGCTCATCGCATGCTGATTCCCAATCATCGGTGTCGGGCCATATCCTCTTATCGCTCCAATTTGGTGCCAAAGGCTGTCGCAGCAATTGCACGCTCGACCTCGGAAGCCAACACGCTCAGATGATCGGCAAGCCTCGCGAACAACTCTCGCTTTTGCAGGTCGGTGGCCAGATCGCTGATCGATTTGCAGTCGGCTGCGTCTTTGAGGAGGTTCTCCAGCTGCTCTTGCATGTCTCTCATCGTCTGTGTGCCCCAAAGGCACCCTCGGCTTCATTCAGTTGAACTGATTGAGGCGTACTTGAGCTCCCGTCGATCCATTTCCGAACGGAGCGATTCAGCATAGGTGCGCAGATTGTCGCCAACAACGCGGGAGCGTCCGCCATTTGCGCGATCAGCCAACACCTGTCGCCGCACGCTTTCCCAAAGAGACAATAAGGTCTGATCTTTCGTTTGAAAAGGTCATCCACAGGCCTCCAGTACATGGCGCGCCGATAGTACGCGTACCTCATGAGCGGGATTGTTCGGTTGCGGACATTGCCGTGGAGAAGCTAGGCGCCCGTTGCACATTGGCCACATCGTCCATGTTCGGGATAACGGGCTATCACGCCGAAAGGCGCGATGGTTTGCGGCATCCCCCCGTTTCAGTTACTACGTCGGCAGAACCAAAGCGCGAGACCGGGCTGCATTCATAGAGAAGATCCCCTCGATTTCGAGACGCATGGTATCGTGGCATTCGCACGCCACCGCTGCGAGCCGCAATGGGTCAATCTCGATTTCTCCTCGCCGTTCAGATCTGATCGCTCCGGAAGCGCGCAGGTTGCGCATCAGGAGCGTCACTGTCGTTCGTCGCACACCCAGTATTTGCGAAAGCGCCTCTTGGGTGAGTGCGAGGACGTCGTGGTCGGCGCGGTCGCGAAGATGGAGCAGCCAGCGTGCCATGCGGGCTTGGGCCGGATGCAGAGCATTGCAGGCGCCGCCGATTTGTAGCTGTATCAGCATCGCTTTGAAATGAATCTGGACTGCGTGGCGGATCGCGGCGCTTCGGCTAAAAGCGGCGTGGAATCGCGATGCGGGGATCCGCGAGGCGATGCCCGCGGCACGAACGACGGCGGTAACGGCCGAAGGGGACGGCCCCAGCACGGAAAGAGTGCCTACTGCTCCCTC
>NZ_JADPIQ010000129.1:67223-95768 GCF_023073015.1 Bradyrhizobium sp. 87 | reverse complement strand
GGCATATCGCTCCTTCGGTGGAGAAGTGGAGGCGTCAAGCACCCCCACGATATGCCGCCTTTCCGATTCTCGCCGTCACCAACTTTCGGCGATAGCTCCTAGCCTACCGCCTACGAACGCTCGTGTCAGCAACGGAGCGGCATGGATGTCTGATTACAACGAGCCCACGACGGTAGTGCTTCAGCCAAGTCACCACGGAACGTACCAATAGACCGACTACAGTCAGCACAACAGCCCGTACGAAAAGGGCAATTAACTCACCAATGTTCCTTGGCCGGAAACGCATCGTTGGAATGGATAATCTCTCTAGACATCTAGCTTCATCCTAGGCGCACTAGCTTCATCAGAAGATCTGGAGACTCGCATCTCCCGCGCCGACTAGCTCATCCAATTGTTTGCTATCGGTCGCCCATCGCTAATCCGGCGGCAACGGCCTCAGCTGCTTGCTTCCAATCATCGGCTACTTTCAGAAGCGCGCCTCTCTCAAGATCCCTTGAATGCGGTTTTGGCCTGCTCCAAGCAACTTTTCCAATCTTCGGAACTCTATCTGCTCATGACGCCCTATTCCCCTAAACGGCAGTGGGCGCTCCGGCCGCTGCTCAAGAAATCGTCGTACGCACGCTTCAAGCCGTCCTCGAGCGAAGTCGTCGCGCGCCAGCCGAGCTTTGCGAGACGGCAGACGTCAAGCAGCTTGCGCGGCGTGCCGTCGGGCCGCGAGCTGTCGAAACTGATCTCGCCGCTGTAACCGACGATTTCGGTAACGAGGCGCGCGAATTCGGCGATGGTGATGTCCTCGCCGGTGCCGATGTTGACCAGATCCGCACTCGAGTAAGTCTTCATGAGGTGTACGCAGGCATCCGCCATGTCATCTACATAAAGGAACTCGCGCCGCGGCGTCCCGGTGCCCCACACGACGACGTTCTTCGCTCCAGAAACCTTCGCCTCGTGGAAGCGGCGGATCAGGGCCGCGACGACATGGCTCAGCTCGGGATGATAATTGTCGCCGGGGCCGTAGAGATTGGTCGGCATCACGCTGATGAAGTCGCTACCATACTGGCTGCGATAGGCCTCGGTCATCTTGATTCCGGCGATCTTAGCAATCGCATAGGGCTCGTTGGTTTGCTCCAGCGGGCCCGTTAGGACCGAATCTTCTCGCAGCGGCTGCGGCGCCATTTTCGGATAGATGCAGGACGAGCCCAGAAACATCAGCTTCTCCGCGCCGTTCAAATGCGCGGCCTGGATCACGTTGGTCGCGATCGCGATGTTGTCGTAGATGAATTCTGCCCGCAGTGTGTTGTTGGCGACGATGCCGCCGACCTTCGCGGCGGCGAGGAAGATCACCTGCGGCCGCACGCGCGTGAACCAGTCGAACACTTGGGCCTGGTTGCAGAGATCGACCTCGCGCCGGTCCACGGTGACGAGCTCGACGTCCTCCCGTTCGAGCCGGCGCGCAAGCGCGCTTCCAACCATGCCACGATGGCCTGCGACGTAGACGCTCTTGCCGGTCAGCTCAAACGGTGCGTTTGCCACTCGCCACGTCCCGTTTTGCGTCCCCCAGATCGCTCGCCATCATCTCCGCGACGAGCTCTACAAAGCTCCGCTTCGGCGTCCAGCCAAGCACCTCGCGCGCCTTGCTGGCGTCACCGACGAGGAGATCGACCTCGGTGGGACGGAAATAGGTCGGATCGATCTTCACGACCGTCTTGCCGGTCTTGACATCGACGCCGGTCTCGTCGATGCCCTCGCCGCGCCACTCTATGTGGCGCCCGACTTGCGCGAACGACAGCTCGACCATCTCGCGCACCGAGTGCATCTCGCCGGTGGCGAGCACGAAATCGTCGGGCTTGTCGGCCTGCAGGATCTTGTGCATGCCCTCGACATAGTCGCGTGCATGGCCCCAGTCGCGCTTGGCGGCGAGATTGCCGAGATAAAGCGTCTCTTCAAGTCCCACCTCGATGCGGGCGACGCCGCGCGTGATTTTGCGGGTGACGAAGGTCTCGCCGCGGATCGGGCTCTCGTGGTTGAACAGGATGCCGTTGCTCGCGAACATGCCATAGGCCTCGCGATAGTTCACCGTGATCCAGTAGCCGTAGAGCTTCGCCACGCCGTAAGGCGAGCGCGGGTAGAACGGCGTAGTCTCCTTCTGCGGGATCTCCTGGACGAGGCCGTAAAGCTCCGAGGTCGAGGCCTGGTAGAACCGCGTCTCCTTCTCCATGCCGAGGATGCGGACCGCTTCCAGCAGGCGCAGGACGCCGATACCGTCGGCATTGGCGGTATATTCCGGGCTTTCGAAGCTGACAGCGACGTGGCTCTGGGCGGCGAGATTATAGATCTCGGTCGGCCGGATCTGCTGCATCAGGCGGATCAGATTGGTCGAGTCCGTCATGTCGCCGTAATGCATTAGGAACGGCACGTTGCCGACATGCGGGTCCTGGTAGAGATGATCGACCCGCGCGGTGTTGAACGAGGACGAGCGCCGCTTGATGCCGTGCACCACATAGCCGAGCGACAGCAGATATTCGGCGAGATAGGCGCCGTCCTGGCCGGTCACGCCGGTGATGAGAGCGACTCGCTGTTGAGTATTTATGGCCTTCATGATCTAACCGGATGGTGATTTGTGGATAGCACCTTTCGCATCATCCCTGTGGTTCTTACTTCCGGTCATCGCTCAGCGCAAGTAAATTAGGCAGCATTATCAATGAATTGCATGCTGCTTGTGAAGCGGGCGAGCCAATTGGACAGGGCACCGCGCCTCTTATCGGTCTCCCCAAGCGCGGGTACTTGACTCTGGCGTGCGGCCAGATAATTCCTTCAAAGCGGCTGACGCCCACTCAATCGTTCCGGCTGACCGCTCGTTCCTGCACGGTATTTGCCTAAGATATTGGATATTGCTGATGGGCTTTAATCATCCGTACGCCAGCACAGCTTGGGAGGCCAAAGAGCTGACACCAGACGGCATAAAAAACGTTTTGGTTGTTGAGACTTATTTGGTGCTTACCGCTGATGCTGAGGGCCACGATCTTCTTGCTGTGAGTAATCTTCTCGCGGCTGCAAAGGAATATTTGGTCCAGCATGGGAAGCAGTTAGAGTGCGTTCGGCTTTTCGAAATAAAGGAAATTGGCTGAAAGCGTTGCTAACTCAGCGTGAGAGCTCATCACAAGATGGTCAGCCAAACTCGTGACAAGGCTTCAGCCAAAGATAGACCCGAAGACCGCCACGTGGTTACAGGTTAGTGGACCGATTGGCCACGTAACCGTAAACATAGCTTTATATGCCCAATTAGCGGATAAAGTGCGGCGACGCCGCCTCTTGATGCGCAAGGGTGGCCGAAGACTGGCGGGAATTGTTCCTTGGCGGCAATGTATCGTTTTGGGGCCCGTGGCGTCAAAGCCCTTCAAGACATCGTCATTGCTGGTCATGTAGCCGATGACGTGGAAATTCATCAGGGCCACATCGAACGGCTGCGGTCCCACAAAACTCCTGACATCTCCGGATAGAAACTCCGATTGGATACCGGCCCTTGCTGCTTGGCGCGTTCGCGCGCACGTTCCAACATCGCTTCTGACAGATTAACCGATTGTTCATCTCTGACTTTTGGTATGGCCTGCGGTCGTCGCAGATCCGTTCGGCCAGAATACGCGTCAGGCCGCAGGTTTTGACGTGGGGCGGCGGGGCTGTGTTTTCCTCTTGCGAATTCGATAGCCTCGGGCCAAAGGACAAGTGTCTAGGACCTGACTGCACGGTTGCGCCTCTGCAGGCGCGGAGCTTGAATGGCAACTCATTCGGCTTCCGGGAAGGTCATATCGGGGCATTGGGTGCAATACCTCACATCCGACGGACACTCCGAATGAATAGTATCACGGCTTTTCATGACCAAAGGGATCGCTCTCATTACCGCCGTGACCGACCAGGACGGCGCCTATTTTGAGAAGCCATTAGCAGCCAGCCCGGCAAATTTCATTAGCGAGCGAACTAACCGGAGATTAGACCGCCGTTGCGACCATGGCGGTGGCCCATTCGCTCCCGCTGGATGCGTCGACATCTGGAAAGCCTGTCAGCGCCGTCGGTCGAAATCCGCTTACGTGGAGCAGGAAGTCTAGCCCCAATCGAAAAAATTCCTGACGCGGTGCGTTTCCACGGCCTCGTCGATGAGGTGATAAGCCTTTCGAACGCCTCACATTGACCGATAGTTCACAGCACTGGTGGTCGGGCAAACGACGACCCGACGAGGGATCGAACGACGCGCTCGCCGTCGCTACTGCGCGATCCGCAAAGATCACGACGTGCCTTCCGATACCGCATCCGAGGTCCAGCATCCTGCGCAGCTCGCCACGCCCGAAACGGGCGATCCGTCTTCCCATCGCTTCGCATTCGGCAACGTAGTTCTTCCCCGCGTAGACCGTGTCATACACAGCCGCGGGGAAGGCGTTGAACACTGCTGTCACGAAAGCACTTCCCGAACGGCGGCGCTGACGCGATCGATCTGCGCTTCGGTCAGGGTAAGGCCCGAGGGAACATAGAGGCCGCGCCGCGCAAGCCGCTCGGTCACCGGATAACTACTTCCGGCAAACAGTCCCCGTTCGCGCAAAACCGGCTGCTCATGCATGCCAAGGAATAGCGGACGCGTGTCGATCCCTTTCGCACGCAAGCGATTAGCGAATTCGAGCGCGTCGAAGGGAACATCATCGGCCAGGATCAGGCAATACATCCAGTAGACGTTCTTGGCCCACTCCCGTTCGGCCGGCAGCGTAATCTGCTGCAGACCCGACAACCGTTCATGATAGGCGCTAGCCATATCGCGCTTGCGCCGAATGTGATCTTCAACGCGATCGACCTGTGCAACGCCGATCGCCGCCTGCACATTAGTCAGTCGATAGTTGTGCCCGATTTCGGTATGGTAAAAGCGCCGCTCCGGGCGGAAGCAGAGGTTGCGGAGCGAGCGCAATCGGCCAGCATAGTGGTCGCTGCTGGTGACGACCATACCGCCTTCGCCGGTCGTGACGATCTTGTTCGCATAGAAACTGTAACATGCCATGTCGCCAAAGCTGCCTACACGACGGCCCTCGACTTCCGCGCCGTGAGCCTCTGCGGCATCCTCGATGACGCGCAAATCGTGCTTGACGGCGACCTTCATGACACGACGCATGTCGACGGGATGGCCGAACATATGGACCGGCATGATCGCCCGCGTGCGCGGGGTGATTGCCGCCTCCATCTGATCGAGATCCATACACCAGGTTTCGGGATCGCAGTCCACCAGCACCGGCACGCAGTCAGCCTCCAGCACGGCGATCGCACAGGAGATGATGGTGTAAGAGGGCATAATGACCTCGGAGCCGGGCTCGAGGCTCAACGCCTTCATTGCGACCTGAAGCGCTGTTGTCCCATTACTGACAGCGACGCCCTGCCCGGCACCGCAGAACTGGGACCATTTGCGCTCGAATTCGGGAATGAAGCGTCCCTCTGACGAAACCCAGCCGGTTTCGACACACTCAGCGACGAGGGAATGCGTGTTGTCCCCGATCAAAGGCTCGGAGACCGGGATAAACGGAGCGGTGTCCACTATGACCTCGGCTTGATCAGAGGGATATCAAGGCGGTAAGTATCTTTCTCGTAATCCTCGCCGCCGCGTGGGCCGCGCGTCAACACGAGAAATGTCGTGTCTTCCAGCGCCTCGAATGCGTGCCGCTCATGGGGAACGCTCAGGATCAGATCGTTGGGGACGAGGATCGCCTCTGTCGCCTCCTGGTCTGGCATTTGCGACACCGCGCGAAGCTTTCCCGACAGCACATAGAGGTATTGATAGGTTTCCTTATGATAGTGGTTGGCGCGAACCGCGTCCTTTCGGCTATGGATGATCGTCACGAATTCGACGTGCTCCTTCTGAAGCACGTCAATGATCTCCCCGCGATGATCGCTAAACGCAATCGGAAGTTTCGTTACGTCCATCTCATGACTCCGTGCACAAAATAGGCAAGATACCGGAACCGTCCGGTACGTCTGGAGGGATGTTACCCGACAATCCTCGGCGTCGGAATCGGAATGATGAACTTACCACCCCGATTCGAAAACTCCTTGAGGTTGTTCATGATTTCTTCTGCGAAATTCCATGCCAAGAGGAGCGCATAATCGGGCTGACGCGTCAGCAGCATATCGTCCGAAACGACCTCGAGGCGCACGCCGGGCGTGTAACGACCGATCTTCAATTTTGATTTTTCCGTAACGAAGTCGAGAAAGTCCGAACCCAGGGAGCAATAGTTCAGGAGCGTCATGCCCTTTGCCGGAGCACTCACTGCGACGATGCTACTGCCGGCCTTTTTCAGACTCGTCAGCAATTCACGGAGCGCGGCTCGGTTGTTGGCGACATTCTGTGAAAATTGGTGAAGCGTATCGAGTTCGTAAATCCTTTCTCGCTCTTCGTTTCCGATCATTTGATCAACAATTGCAGCGACGGGACGCGATGAGCTGCCTATCCGGCGCACAAACAAGCGGATCGACCCGCCATGAATGTCGCGAAGCTGCACATCAAAAATTTCCATGTTGAACTGTTTGAAGAACCGGACCAGCGGCTTCACTGACAGATAGGAAACGTGCTCGTGATAAATCGTGTCGTATTCAAGATTGTGCAACAGTTCGAGAAAATAGGGGGCTTCGATGATGAAGGTGCCGCTGTCCGCGAGCAGTGTGGAGACGGCGCGCATTAAGTCATGAAGATCGCCAACGTGTGCGAACACATTGGTTCCTGTTACGACCGATGCCTTCCCCTTGCTCGCGACGATTTGGCGGGCTGTCTCGGCGTTGAAAAAGACCGGAAGCGTCTCTATCCCGTCCCGATTGGCGATCTCCGCAATGTTAGCGGCGGGGTCAACACCGAGAACCTTGGGTCCCTGTTTCTTGAACATCTGCAGAAGGACACCCACGTTGCTGCCAATGTCGACCACAAGGTCACTTGCGGTAAGACCGAGCATCCGCGTCACTGTCCCCGCGAACTCGTCCCAATGCCGGCGTCCCGCAGAGGTCGTCGACGACTCGTACGGATAGTCATCGCAATAGAGGATTTCGGGAGGAACGATATAGTTCAGCTGGACCAAGCCACAATCCTGGCAAACAGCCACTTGAAGGGGATACGAATCTCGGTGCTCACCCAACTGGCGCTTGTGCAGAAATTGGTCGGCAGGCGGCATTTCTCCCAAATCGAGGAAACGAGCAAGAGGGCCCTCGCCGCACGCGCGACACTTCTCTACGAACATGGCATGGTCCGTTGTTGTGGGTTGAAGACGGTCACGGTCCGCCCAGACCGGACAGACACCAAACTTAAGAGCACAATTTCCGAGAAAAATCGAGAGGTTTCGGCCCAACCGGGCCGATGATCATCGTCGGAAATCCTCGTGCGTAGAGGGTGTTCAATCAAGGTCCTGGTCTTGCCGGGTTCGAGACTCCTCGGCGGTGACCTCACCTCAAACCAGTTGAACTGAAGGGCGCCTCTCAGCCTATCCTGGACCACTAGACACCTCCACGGGAAAGGTCAATCCGACAGTGCCGTCGCGAGAGGTATTCGGGCAAGGAGATTGCCTGCACCCGAGAGTCCAACGACTTCGAATGTTTGCACCTAGCGAATCGCGGATCACTGGCCACCGAAAAGCCTCACCAGAAGCAGGGTCGTCCCGATCAGATGCCGTCGAAGGCCGACGCGAGCTTACGCAGCGCCGCTCGTCGAAGGCTTCCGCGGGCAGTCAGGTTTCTGCTGCATAGCGCTCCTTGGCGCTGCGGCATGGGTCTCCCATTGTAGCGGGGAACTCGACAAAGCTGCAGCGCCTTGGCCGGCAATGGGTGCGGCGCGGGACCGGGTATATAAAGGTCGTGAAAGTTGCACCGCCGGTCACAGACATGAAGATCGAGGGACTCGCTTGCTCGGTCATCAAGATGCCGTTGACCATCATGGACGATCGAACCGCCTTCAGTGCGGACAGGAGCATCGCGCACCCGTTGCAGAACGGCGTCCCGGTTCTGCTCGGCCCTGAGGCCATCACGGACAATGGTGGATCCGCGACACCCGGCGCCGCAATATCCGGAAGCGTACGCCGAGATGAGTTCTACAACTCCATCGGTCGCAAGAGGCCGAACAGGTGCGCGCCAGTGGCTCGGCGAAATCCGTCGACTCGATCGGCATGCAGCACCTGTTCCGCATCGCCACTCTTCCACCCGAACAGCGCCACCGGTTTCCCGAGCCGTTCACGCTGTGGGCCTGCGACAACATCGACGCGGCCAGCGAGACCGACTGTTACCGCCACATCGGCCTCGTCACCGGGAAAAGTGTGGTCCAGGTGGCAGTGGAACGGTGCCTTCTGCTTCTGCTGGCCAGCGCGGCGGACGGGATATTGATCACGCCCGGTGAGGCGCTCGTGGCTGGAAATCGCCAGTTCCCTTGCGCTGCCTCGTCGGCATCCGCGAGGAGATTCCTCTTGCCGATCAACATGCCGAAGTGTGCTATGTCGGCGGCTGCGTTATCACATGAGAATCGAAATCGCGATGCCGTAGTTGGCGCGTATCCTCAGAGCGGGCGGCAAATTCGCGGCGATCGAGCCCTGGAGGGCGCCCGGCTATACGATCGGCACAGCCATTTTCGGCAAGCCGGAAGCCAATCCTTTCTGCACCCGATCAAAAAGGAACGTGCCTTGCCGTTTTTCGCTCTGTCGAAAGCGCAGATTGCATCCATCCCGGAGCGATCACACGCTATCCCGCCTTCGTCGTGCAAAAGGCCGGCTTCAGACTCTCCGTGCCGAAGGCCGAGTGGGTGATCCTGGCCGACGATGCAATATGCGATTGCATCCCCTTCGCGCGCAGAATTGGAAGCAAGATCGCCATGCTGGCGACGAAATATTGGCTATCAAGCCGGAAAGGCCGCGAAGAAACAGTTTTTGCTACATCGTACTATCGGTTGTGATAGTGACGTGTCCATGCAATAGACCGTCTCATCGACTCGGCACAGACGCCCTACCCAGGATGCAAGAGCAGACGGCTGGTGATCACATTAGTTTCAGGCCCGATCCTCTCCAACCAGGCGCGACTGCTGTTTCTTGCCCTGGGTCACATCGCGTGCTGCTGCATTTTGGTTTTCGTCATCGAGCACTACGCGTGATGTTGCCGCTCGCCACAATCGAGACCCGTCGCTTATGGGCTGCCGCGATCATCATATCGACCATTCTGTTCGCGACCGAGGGCATCGCTTCCGTCGGCATGGTTTTCGCGCCATTTACTGCGCTGGACTGCGGGCTGCGGTTAGCCTGGGCAATCGCGCGTCTGCGGGACTGCCCGGCGAATTCGTCCTAACTCCTGAGGGCTGCTGTTGGATATCCTGATGAACGTTCCATTGTCGGTCGACCTGGTGAGCCACGGCGCGGTGGTTCTCGGTCCGCTCGGGTACATTAAGCCCCGAGTCGTCGCCAGCCCGACTTGGGCACCGCTCGCCTCGCCAGCCTGATCGTGAACCCCGGTCTCGAAAGTCGGGCCACGGGGCGTCTCCCATGACAGCGTCCCCGCGGCTGTTACTGGCGACTGAATTCTACCCGCCCGATCCGACCACGACGGCGACCTATCTAGCGGCAATCGCCAATGCGATTGCCCTGGACATGAACACGGTCGTTCTGTCAGGAACGCCCGGCTCGGCGAGGACGCCGGCGGCCGGCGACGGGACGCCCGCTGTCATTGAAATCACCAACCGGAAGCCGCCCAAGCATGCGCTTGGCAGGCGCCTCATCGCGAGCTCCGCGTTGGCGATGCGAATGTTCTGGGCGGTCTACAAGCGGGCTCGCCGGGGCGATATTGTCATGTCGGTCACAAGCCCTTTCACGCTGCCATATACGATCACGCTTGCTGCACGGCTGCGAGGCGCCAAGACGGCACTCCTGATCTACGACCTCTATCCCGAAGCGCTCGTGGTCGCTCGAATTGCCCGGCCTACCTCTCTCGTCGCACGCACCCTGCGCCTTGCCAATGCATGGCTCTTCAAGTCGTTGAACGCGATCTTCGTCATCGGGCGCGACGTGCCCCCTCTGCTGTTGCGGTACCCGCGGATCAGTGCCGACAAGATCCATTTCGTGCCGAACTGGACACTATTGCCGATCGGCTTCCGCGAACCGGACGACAACGGCCGCTTCAGGAAGACCTACTCTGCGCAGTTCATCGTCGGCCTGTGCGGCAATCTCGGCTTCACGCATGCGCCCCGTACGGTCTTCGACGCCGCGCGGATGCTGCGAAACAGAAGCGATATCCACTTCGTCCTCTCCGGATGGGGAATCGGATGGAGTGAGCTGAACGCTCTTCACGCCTCCGAGAAGCTTGAAAACGTCACCCTTTTGGAGCCAGTGCCGGAGGACGAACTTGTCGAGTTCCTGTCGACGGCGGACGCCTGGATCATACCCTACCGACGCAATGTCGCCGGCGTCTCGATTCCCAGCCGTCTCTACAATTTTCTCGCCGTCGGGCGGGCCGTCATCGTCGGGACGGAACCGAATTCGGAGGCCGGCCTTGCGGTCATGGAGGAAGGCGTCGGCTGGGTCGTGCCTCCGGAGGACCCCGCTAGGCTCGCGCGGGCGATATCCGAGGCCTCGTCCGATCGCGAGGCAACGCTTGAACGAGGCCGCCTGGCGGCGGTCGCCGCGCTGAAATACAGCGAGCAAGCCTCGACGCTGCGTTACCGAGAAATCGTGCGACGCCTGCGCGAGGGCGAGGCTAGAAGCTCTTGACGAGCCGGATGACCTCGTCCTGCTGCTCGCGCGTGATCTCCGCAAACATCGGCAAAGACAAGATCTTATTCTGATCGTCGAACGCCCTCGGAAATTGATCGGGGCGATGCTCAAATCGCGAATAGGCTGGCAGCAGCGGCAGGGCTGTCGGGTAATTGATCGCTGTCTGTACCCCGTTCTCGGCCAGATACGCTGCGAGAGCGTCGCGCTTCTTATGCTTGATCGTGTACAGATGATAGACGTGGGTGCGATCGAGCGCGATACGGGGCACCTCCACACCATCGAGTTGATTGAGACCGGCATCATATACCGCAGCAGCATCCTGGCGCGCCTTAGTCCAGGCCTCCAGGTGCTTCAGCTTGGCCGACAGGATCGCAGCCTGCATTCCGTCGAGCCGGCTGTTGATGCCCTCGATCAGGTGCTTGTGCTTCACGAGGCCGCCGTGGCGGGCTAGCATGGTCATGTGCTCGGCGAGCGCTGCGTCACCGGTGACGACCGCACCGGCATCGCCAAACGCGCCCAGATTCTTGCCCGGGTAGAATGAATAGGTCGCGGCCGCCCCCCACGTTCCAACCGGCTGGTCCTTGAACCGCGCCAGATGCGCCTGGGCGCAGTCCTCGACGACCCAGAGGCCGTGCTTGCGCGCGATCGCCATGATCGCATCCATATCCGCCGGCTGACCATAGAGATGCACCGGAATGATGCCGACAGTGCGCGGGGTAATCGCCGCCTCGACCGCAGCAGGGTCGATCGTGAAGGTCACTCCGTCGGTGTCGCAGAACACGACTTGCGCACCGGCATGCGTGATCATCGCCGATGTCGATATCCAGGAATGCGCGGTCGTGATGACCTCATCACCCGGCTTGACCTTCAGCGCGGCCATCGCGAGGTAGAGCGCATCGGTGCCGTTCGCACAGGAGACGCAGTGCTTGACGCTCGCCGCAGCTGCAAAATCCCTCTCGAACGCGTCGACATAGGGCCCCCGAATGAAGGCGCTGTCGCGAATGACGGCAGCGATAGCGCCGTCGATCTCATCCTTGATCAACTGGTACTGGAGCCCGAGATCAGCGTATGGTACCGGCATGCGAGCAACCTCTAGTTCTTGCCCTGGAGGAGACGCGCGGGATTTCCGGCATAGCTCCCGGCCTTGGCGATGTCTTTCGTGACGACCGAACCCGCCCCGATCACGACGTCATCCGCGATGGTTACGGGCATGACGGTGGCGTTTGAACCGATCGAAACCCGATTCCCGATCCGCGTCGCACGCCACAATTCCCGGCGGCCCCGTGCCGGCCCGCCAGTCGAGAACGTATCGTTGATGAACATCACGCCGTGCCCGACAAAGCAATCCTCCCCGATGCACACCAGTTCGCAAACGAAGGCGTGCGACTGCACGCGCGTCCGCGCGCCGATCACGGCACCGGCCTGGATCTCGGTGAAGGGCCCGACAAAGCAATCATCTGCGATCTCGCAGCCGTAGAGATTGCACGGCTCGACGACCTTGACGCGCTGACCGAATTTGACGTCGCGCACACCGACCTGGTGCATTTTCGGCTTGCCGCTCACGAGGGCACTCCGAGCCGGCTCCGCCGAGGCTCGAAGCGAAGAGCAACCTCCTGCCCGGTCTCGATCGATTCGTAGAGGGCCGAAATCAGCTCGAGGCTCTTGCGACCTTGCAAGCCGTCGACCAGCGCGGCACGCTGATGCAACAGGCAGTCCACGACGTGCTGATAATAGGCTTGATGGCCAAATCCGTAGACGTTGGGCGGATTGACCGAGAACTTCTCAACGACGACCTTGTCGCTCGGCAGCGCATCAACGAAATTCCAGTGCCTGATCTGATTGACCGCGAAGCCGGCGATCTCCACAGTGCCCTTCTCCCCAAGGATCGAAAGGGAACCTTCGAGGTCCCTGGGACGAACCGCTGTGGTCGCCTCGATAATCCCCAGCGCACCGCTGCGAAACTTCAGGGTCGCCACGGCAGTATCTTCGGTTTCGACCTTGACCAGGGCCGTCGTTGATCGGGCATGAACGCTCACCACGTCACCGAAGAACCACTCCAGCATGTCAATGTGATGGCTCGCTTGATTCGTAAGCACGCCGCCGTCATAGGCCCAGGTGCCCCGCCAGGCGTCTTGATCGTAATAAGCTTGGTCCCTGCACCATCGCACCCGCACGGTGCCGAGCACGAGACGGCCAAACCTGCCAGCGTCCAGCGCCTCACGCGCCTTCACGACCGGAACGTTGAAACGGTTCTGCTTCACGACAAACAGCTTCACGCCGGCCTCGTCGCAGGCGCGGATCATGTCGTCAGCGTCCTGCAGCCGGAGCGCCATCGGCTTCTCGACGACGACGTGCTTGCCTGCGCGCGCGCAGGCAATGGCGTGCTCGGGATGCATGCCGCTCGGCGTCAAGACTGCGACGGCGTCCATGTCGGTGCGCGCGAGAAACTCGTTCAAATCGTCGTAGGCCGGTACCGCAAACTTCGTGGCGACTGCGTCGGCGCGATCCCTGATCACATCGCAGACCGCAACGAGGCGCGCGTCCTCGATTTGGCCATTCCCCAACAGCTCCGAGTGACGCTTTGCTATGCGTCCGCAACCTAGCAGGCCGAATCTGATCATTCAGTTATCCTCGCGACCGATTGCCGTATCGCCCTTAGTGCGCCCTGAAGTCAAAGCCTATATTCGAAAATTCCGTTATCAATCAAGCCAATAATGCGCATCTCGTTGCTGTCAGCCCCCTTGCGCAAACGGACTTCCGCCGCCCTCCTGGCGCCATTGCCGGCAGGCAGCGAACATGCGAGCAGTCCAGCGGCGCTTCGATAGCCCGAACGGGAACTCCAAGTCAGTGACCGACCACAGACCGACTTCGTCATCTGTGGCAACGCACCACCTTCCATGATACCGAGCGAACACACTCCGCAGGACACAATCGATATCAATGAATATCAACGACGTCTCCGCCCCCTCGCCGCCGGAGTCCCGATCGAGGCTGGCGATGCTCATCGCATGCCACGTCCTAACGTCTTGCGTATCCTTGATTTTCGTGGGCGAATACTACGGAAGCCTGCTGCTCCTCGCGGAGAACAACCTTTCTCGCCTGCTCGTCGCGGCAGCCACGGCCACCCCGTTTGCCCTGTTGTCGGTCGTCTTTGTAAGACAACGCTTCAGTTTCGGATATGCGCTTAGCTTCTATTTCTTCACGCTCATCCTGGGCTATCTTTGGCTTATCGAATTCTCGACGTTTGGGTATGACCATCGCATAGCTGCAATTTCGGCCTTCGCCTCCGGGATCGCCTTTCTCGTTCCTGCGCTGTTCCTGAACCTTCCGGTTTCTCCCCCGCGATTGAAGTTGACGGCCAAGCAATTCCATAAGCTGCTATGGGCAATTCTCGCGGTATCGATCATTGTTTTGGCAGCCGGCGCGTCCTTCAATCGCCAATTCATCAGTCCACTCGACATTTATCAATTTCGCGAGCAGATCTCGTTTCCAAGACCGCTCCAATACGCCATTGGCATCGTCTGCGGCGCTCTATTGCCGTTTGCCTATGCGGGCTTTGTTCAACTGCAGCGGTACGGATACGCAGTGCTATGCTTGATACTTCTTGTGCTGTTTTATCCCGTCACCCTGACTAAACTTACATTGCTTGCGCCGGGATGGCTGCTGTTCCTCACGCTGCTGTCGATCTATTTCGAGTCCCGGACAGCAATCATTCTCTCACTTTTGCTGCCGATCTCGACGGGCATATTGTTGATGATGGCATACAAACTTGACTTGATGGCGGGATACCCGTTCCTGGTCTACTTCGGGACAGTCAATTTTCGAATGATCGGAATGCCCGCGAGCGCACTCGACTTCTACAACGACTTCTTTTCATCCCACGCACTCACGCATTTTTGCCATGTCAACGTAATCAAGGCGCTCGTATCGTGCCCGTACGAAGAACAGCTTTCTGTCTACATGCAGAACAGCTATCGCCTCGGGTACTTTAACGCGTCACTGTTCGCGACCGAGGGCATCGCTTCGGTGGGCCCCCTGCTGGCTCCCGTCTCGGCCTTTGTATGCGGGCTCGTTATCATCCTTGCAAACCGCGCCTCCGCCGGATTGCCTGAACGCTTTGTCCTGCTTTCAAGCGGATTGCAGCTTCACCTTTTCCTGAACATACCATTGACCGTTATGCTCATAACCAACGGCGCCGCCGTCCTATTTCTTCTATGGTACGTGACACCGGGCACAGCACTGCAAGACGAGGTCCACAGCCCTCCAGAGTCAGAATGACGCGTTTCTCCGATCAGGGACCATCGTCGGCGCACTCGCTTTCGCGCTACTTGTCATTCACACGAACGGGATTGATGTGGCGCATGCAGAACTTGGGACTACGCGTCGTCATGGGACAGGTCGGCACTGATTAGCCTTTTTTAATCGGCGACGTCCACACTCAAGCCTTGACGGACATGCACCCGATGAGGCCTATTTCGGCGTACAAGCGATGGCGACATCGGCACGATTTTCGCCGCGCGAATTGCAGCAGCTCTGGTCGGGCTATGCGCACCGACGCTGCTGTAAAATCGCAAAGCTCCGCGTTCAGTGTAACGCGGCAGTAATCCACGCGCTGTCCAACAAGGGGGGCAGCTCTCTGGGCGACGAGAGCATTCTCCCGCTCACTTTTTTGCCGGAGAACGACGGGATGGATCTGGGAGGTTCTAAAGCGTGACTCGATCAGCTACTTTTCGCGCCGAGACGTTGGTGGGAGCCACGCTCGCGATCCTCTTCTCGATCAACACGGTCTTCATCATCATCTTCAGCACTGCGGGCGTGGCAGGGAACCCAACGTTTAGCGGATCGCTTCTTATAGCTTGCGAGGCCACCATCCTCATTTTGAGCATGAGGCACATCAAGCTGGGCTACTTAGATTACTTGTTTGGTGGCTTTGTTCTCGCGGCTGCAATATCCTACGCGATGAATGGTCTGACTGCTGGCTTCAAAGAGACTGCAATCTTTGTGGTCTCCGTCGCCTGCTGCCCGGTCTGTCGGTTTGTCTGCATCACAGACCGCGTCAAGACGGCCTTCGGAGCCACTAGCCTGTACATCGCAATCATTGGCGCTTGCGCAACCGCCTACGCCATCTTCGAACAATGGCCTGTGTATGAGGGCAAGCCGATTGTTTTTGGCAATGATGCTGCCGGCACACACTTTTTAATGGCCCTTGGCTTCTTTGTTATTGCCGTAACTACTCAAAAACGAACGCCGAAGCAGGCGACGTTAATCTTGGTATTGGTGCTTGTGACGAGCGCGATTTTTGCAGCCGCCCTCGTCCGATTCACGTTTGCCGCCATGTTGGCAACCCTAGGCCTGTCTTGGTTGCTCAACATAGGCAAGCAACGCGCCTTCACTTCAATGATAGCCGCCAGCATCGTTCTCGGCGCAGGGTGCGGAATTCTTATCCGGTTTGATAAAATCCCGGTCCTAATCGGATTCATGACGGAGAGGACCGCCCATCGAAGCGAGCCCATGCCGCCCCCCCCAACATCGGAAAAACTAGTATCTCCGGCCAAAACGGCGCCAAGTTGCGCGATGGAGGTCAACATGAGAAATTCGTTCGCGGAGCGAAAGGCGCTTTGGCAAGACTCCCTCTACCTGATACCGCGCGCTGGATTGTTTGGCTTGGGTCTCGACGGTTTCATGAAGGACTCCTGCATGAAGGGGTTCCCACCGCACAACTCTGTTTTCCAAGCCTTCATAGAATTTGGTTGGATGGGCGGCATCGCCCTTTCCGCGATGATCGCCATCGCATTTTTTCGTCTGATCCCAACTGCCCGATTTGACGAAACCGAACGCTTCATCATTTGCATGTTGACCTTTGCGGTTTTAATCAGTTTAGCCCACGGGCGACTCAGCAGAGATTTCGTTCTTTTCTCCATGCTTGGCATTGCGATCACCTACATCGATCATGTGACGGCGGCAGTGCGCTCTAGCGGGCCAAAGGATTTCCAATGATCGCATTTCGGTCGACCGCAATTGACGTTTACAACGATTTCTTCTCGCGACATGAACTTACGGACTTCTGCCAGATCTCGTCGATGAAGCACCTGACAGCTTGCCCCTACGACGAAAATCTTGGTTAATGATGGAGAATAACTATCCGGTCGGAAAACTTAACGCGTCTCTGCTGCCTAGCGAGGGGATGGCCTCGGTGGGTGGTGTCTGGCGCCGCAAATGCACTTCTTGCCGGAGAACTTCAGAACCGGTCACCATCGTAAGGGTTTGAGTTCGATGCGTACGCTCGTCCTGAATGCCGATTACCCTCGATTCCTGGCCTGGCTATACGGTCGCCACCCCGGGCTGCAGACAGCAGGTTACGCGGAACAGATGGTCGCACGAAACGAGAGCCTCTTCGGCGTCGCAGATTTCTATTCGCGCAATCTAAGGGCACTGGGCCACCAAGCCGCCGACGTTCACGTCAACAACCTGTGGCTACAGTCGGCTTGGGCGCGTGAACACGGCATGGCGTTCGATACAGAAGCCAATCTCAGTGCGAGCAGGAAGCAACGGTTGCCGGGATGGCTCCAGCGGACCATGGCACCATTGAAGCCGGCACTGCGGCCATTGGGCCGCCGCCTAGGATTGAGCCCGCGTCTGAGTGAGCAGGCCGAACGTGTTCTGCTCGCTCAGATCGCGCATTTCAAACCGGACCTCGTCCTCAACCAGGATGTTTTTTATGTCAGCACGAGACTGGTGCGGCGCATTAGGGACCTGGGGGTACGCCTTATCATCGGACAGGTCGGCATTGAGCCGAGCAAAGGAGAAGACTGGAACACGTATGACCTGATGCTGTCGCAATTGCCCAGGGTGGTCAGGGCATTTCGGGCGGCGGGCGTCCGCGCCGAGGTCTGCCACCTTGCGTTTGAGCCGGCCGTCCTGGATGCGCTCCCTGCGCGGCCTGCTCCCGACATCGACGTCTCGTTCGTGGGTTCAGTATCGGAAGATCACCGCGAGCGGATTGCACTTCTGGAATTCGTCGCAGAGCGCCACGACCTCAAGCTATGGGGGAACATTCCGAACTCGCTTCCCTCGACATCACGGCTTCGGCGGTGCTTTCAGGGGGAAGTGTGGGGCTCGGAGATGTACGACGTTCTCAGGCGGTCGCGGATCAGTCTGAACTCCCACATCGACATCGCAGGCGATGAAGCCGGGAACATGCGGTTGTTCGAGGCCACTGGCGTAGGGTCCTTTCTGCTGACGGATTTCAAGCAAAATCTGCACACGCTTTTCGAAGCCGATCGAGATGTCGTGGTTTGGCGATCTCCTGAGGATTGCTCGGCTGCGATCGAACGTTATCTCGGAGACGATGCCGAGCGCAGGGCCGTTGCCGCAGCCGGGCAACAGACGACCCTCGCCCGCCACAACTTTCGTGCCCGCGTGCAGGAGATTCTCAATCTGATTGCCTAGGCGGGACGTTGACATGTTCGCAGCGGCGAGCTTGACGCAACCTTGGAAAATGGCCAGAGTCAGCTCTACTCAAATCCAACATATTGTAATAATTGGATTTTTGAGGAATCTTAAGTGAACTGCGTCGAGCAACCGCCGTTTCGTTGCCGACCAAGGACCGGCTCGCGCGCTCCGCGCAGGCTCTGAGAGAAAATCCGACGTGAGCGTCTTTGCCGAATACGCCCCCTGGTACGACCTTCTTTACGAAGACAAGGACTATTCGTCCGAAGCGGCGTTCGTTGAAGGACGTCTGCGCCATCATGGCGTAGCTTCCGGCAAGCTGCTCGACCTCGGCTGCGGAACGGGGATGCATGCCATCGAGCTCGCCCGCCGTGGCTGGAGTACCGCCGGTATCGATCTCAGCCCCGAAATGATCGCGCAGGCGACCAGTCGCGCCGAACAGGCGGGATTTGCCATTCCTTTTCGCCAGGGTGATGCCTGCGAAGCCGGAGCGGAGCGCGATTTCGACACGGTCGTATCGCTGTTTCATGTCGCAAGCTACCAGAAGGATCGAGAGAGATTGGAAGGGTTTTTCAGGACAGCCTATTCCGCTCTAAGACCGGGCGGCATTTTCCTGTTCGACTACTGGTATGGCGGCGCCGTTCTTGCGCAAGGCGTCGAGACGAGGGTCAAGGTCAAGGAAAGGACGCCGTTGCGCGTCACGCGCATCGCGCAATCGGATCACGACGAGCTGAATGCGACAGTTTCTGTCAACTATACGCTTTTCTGCGAAGACACGGACCAGTCCTTGATCCGTCGCGTGGACGAAACGCACCGGATTCGCTACTGGTTTCCGTTCGAGATCGAGAACTCGCTTCGCGCTTGCAACTTCGAAGCTGTGGGCAGCTATGCTTGGCTTTCTGAGGAATCGCCGAATTCGAAGACTTGGGCCGCCTACTCCGTCGCCAGAAAAAGCCCCAAGGAGTGAGTTGAGGTGAGACCGTTGCGCCTGGCCGTGATGCTGGAACAAGCCATTGAAGTTGGCGGCGGCTTCCAGCAGCCCCTGAACGATGCGTTATGGCTCCATGATTGGGCGAAGAAATCCGGCAATGTGGTCGTGGTGTATTCGCCCTATTCGCGGACTATAGAAGCCCTGAAAGAATTCGGCATCTCTGGCCACCTGCTCAAATTCGGCGTTTTGGATCACGTATTTCTCTTCCTCAAATACTGCCGCCCGTTTGATCTCGTCCAGATTGCACTCAAGGCCAAGTCGCCATTCGAGAGGACTCTGATCAAGGATGGGATCGACGTCGTTCATTTCACGTCGACTTCGAAGCGGCATCTCCTGCTTTACCAGCTTCCGTTCACTATCACGGTCTTCGATACCTGCCACCGCGACACTCCGGAATTCCCGGAGGTTCGAGCGTTCGGCGAATTTGAACGGCGGGAGGTCTTGTTCGGCCTCGCCTGCGCGAAGGCAGCCATTGTGATCGCCAACGCGCCTGAACTGATCGACAGTCTCTGCCGGCACTACGCCATGGAGCGCGACCGCGCCGTCTACATACCCCTCTTGCCATCAATTTATGTCGCGCGGTCGAGAAAAGACGGCGAAGCTGACGCCGCGATCCTGCGGAAGCACGGGCTTGAGCCCGGCTATCTGTTCTATCCGGCCCAGTTCTGGCCTCACAAAAACCACATGACATTATTGATGGCGCTCTCGCTGTTGCGCGAAAGAGGCATCATAGAGCGCCTGGTGCTGTGCGGTTCGGATCGGGGCGGTCTCGAAAAAATCGAAGCGGCCACCGCCGCCCACGGTCTCTCCGCACAGGTTTCCACCATAGGCTTCATCGATTCGTCCGACCTCGGCGCCCTCTATCGAGGAGCCTCCGCCCTGGTCATGCCGAGCTATTTCGGCCCGACCAACCTGCCTCCACTCGAAGCCTGGGCCGTCGGAACACCCGTCATTTATCCCGAGGCGTTCAAGGCGCAAGCGGGCGATGCCGCGATCCTGTTCGACTATGACGATCCGGATTCGCTGGCCAATGCGATCATCAGCTTGAGGAACACCGGGACCTCCGAGCGGCTGCGCGAAGCTGGTGAAAGGCGGCTGCAGCAGTTCGCGAGCGAAACCGAGCTCGGACGACGCCACTTCGCCCAGCAGATGGATCGGCTGAAGCATCGTCTTGCGCTGATGTCGCGCTGACGTGTTTTAATGCGGAATGCTCTGGATGAGCTTGGTCCGTATGTCGCTTCTCGCCAACGGAGAGCTGATCAGCGCCATGCCGGCGAGCCAAACGCTGCATTGCTGGACCAAACCGACAAATCCGGTTCCGGGCACCGCGTAGCGCGCTACTATCCCCATCGCCAGGCCGGTCGCCACAACGGCCACCATCATTCCGAACAGAAGCACCGCGTGTCGAATCGGATGGTGCAGCGTCTGAATCAACAGCAGCGAGAACAGGATGCCAAGCTGGGCCAGGATATCTCCGGAGGTGAGACTGATCGCAGCCCCCAGCGGGCCAAGAGCCGGGATCAGGAACGCCGCCAAGCCGAAGAATATCGCAATCTGCAGCGACTTAGTCCAAAGCAGAAGTGTGCCTTTGTCGCTGTAGCTTGCGTAGCTCATGGCGAACGTTGCCGGCGTGACCAAGCACGTGCCGCCAATCAATACTATTGCAAGCGTCGCGTCATATGGAATTGCTCCTGCAGTCCAGAGCTCGAAGAACTCGCGCCAGAACGACAACAGGCCACCCGTGATCAGGCTGACCGTAAAAGTCACGATGAATAACCCTCGGGCATAAAGTGCCCGCAGGCTGTCCCGCGCCCCCATGGCATGGTCATGGCCGAGCTCCGCCGCAATCGGCAGCGAGAATTGGTAGCAAAGGCCACGCAGGAAGTTCGCGACAGTTCTGGTGAGAACCCATTGCGCGATCGCCGCCCGATCGCTCACCAGGGCTCCGACGAGAAGCACCGAAAGATACGACATTCCGACTTCAGCAAAATTCATAACACCGAACGGAAATGCGCCGGTGAATTGAGCCCTCGCCCACCTCCAGGAGACACCCCGCGGCAGACCGCTCAAAAACGGGAATTGCCGTCTCAGATCGGAGACGAGAATGAACGCGGAGACGCCGACCTGCCCGGCAACAAACGCCAACGCCAGGACCAGAAGGTTGCCGGTTAGCAAGACCGCAATCACCTGCGCGAGCTGGCCAAGCCCCGTCCCCCACGCCTGCACGGCAACGACGCGGCCATACAAGCCGCGGGCGCGAAAGAGCGAGCTGGCGAGGTTCACCGGGAGCGTGGTCGCAAGGCCAAGCGTCACGATCGCGAACGTCAGGTTGAAGCCGGGCTCGTTACGAAACCCGAGAACATTGGCGGGATTCACCAGCATCAGCAGGATGCCGATGATTGCGATCAGGCCCGCGACGACACCAATGAAAAGCAGCAGGACGCCGGCGAAATAGCGACGGGTACGACGATCGGCGTCGGCTTGCGCCTTGACCGAAAGAAAGCGGTTCAGGCTCCATGCGTGAAGGCCGGGATCGGCAGCCTGCACCAGGCTCCCCGCGGCGAAGATCGTGAGCCACGCCGAGAGCGTCTCATGCCCCAGATATCTTAGAAAGAACGGAATGAGAACGATCTGCTGCGTGAGCGCAAGCAGAACGATCATCGAGTTCGCCGACCATCCACCCAGGATGCGGCGAGCGCGGCTTGGGCCGGATTCGGTCACGTTTTGCACGGGCGAGGCAGTTTGACCTGCTGGAAACGGCACATCTGGCCAATCACTGTCCCGCTCCGAATATGCCGCTGTTCCATCGCCGGGTAAGCCTTAGTATTCCGCTCGCCCGCATACAAGCGATGAGATGCCGGTTCCGGCTTGGACGAACGTTGTGGAATTGGGTACTGACATCCGCTCCATCCGGATGACAGAGGGCCGAACGTTGTCGAAGATCGTTGCGCGAGTGGGCCACCGGGACATCACGCCGCGCGTTCGCCCCGTCCGGCTTGCCGGCTATCCGTCGAGGATCGCCCCCTGCGCCGACGTTCTCGACCCCATTGAAGTCGGAGCCATTTTGTTCGAGGGCTCTGGCCGCCGAACCCTTCTTCTTTCCTTCGACCTGTTACAGGTCGGCTCGGAGCTTCAGGATCTCGTGGTCAGCAAGCTCGAGAAGCGGGGCTTCGGCCGCGACGAGATCGTCTTGCAGGCAACTCACACCCACGGCGCTCCCGCGACCGACAAGGCCTGCGCTCCGCTCGGCATTCCCGATGAGCGGTACGTGGCGGAGCTTGGCGATGCCGTCGACAATCTTGTCGGACAAATCCAGCAGCAGGAGCCTACGGAAGTTGTTTTCGAGATCTTCAAAGGCTCGCTCCGGCACTCGATCAACCGCCGCCGCTACTGGCCGTTTCCGACGGTCGGCAGGATGCACGGCTTCAACCTGACCAGCATCGCCTTCTCGCCGAACCCGAAGGGGCCGAAGAACGAACTGGCGACCGTGCTGCTTGTGCGGGATGTCCGCGACGATCGGCCCGTTGCACTGCTCTGGCACTACACCTGCCATCCCACGGCCGTCATCCCGACCAATGCGATCAGCGCCGACTTTCCCGGCAAGGTTCGCGAGCGGCTTCGCCAAAGGCTCGGTCCCATCCCGTGCCTGTTCCTGACAGGATTTTGCGGCAATATCAGGCCGCACATCGTGCCGGCACCGCGGTCTGTCCCGCTTCGCGAGCACATCCAGCGATTGGTGCGAATTGTGTTCTTCGGGAATCTCTTTCCGTCCCTATCGGTGGAAGACTGGCGTCGCTGGAGCGATAGCCTCGCGAGCGAACTGGACAAGATTGTGCGGCAACCGGCGGCAAGAAAGTTCAGCCCGCAGCAGTTGCGGATCGGTTCGGCCAGCATCCCGCTGAGCAGCTTCTTTCGCGGCAAAGCGCCGCCGAAACCCCTGTGCGTGCAGGTTCTGGGTTTCGATGACGCGCTCGAGATCGTCGCGCTCTCGGCAGAACCGTCGGTCGAATGGGAAGCCGAGATCGGGAAAGCTGTCCCCAAGTCGCCGGGATGCATCCGTCTTTACGCAGGCTATCTGGGATCGCTTTGTGGATACCTTCCGACGACGGCGCAGGTCCCCGAAGGCGGATATGAGGTCGAGGGCTTTCAATCCCTATTTGGATTTGCCGGCCATTTCGATGCCGGCCAGATCGGCCCAGCGGTGTTGTCCTGCGTGCAGCGTGCGTTCGAAGCAGCTCGCGCGAGCCTTCAGCGCGCCGGCTGACGGATGCGCCCTTAGACCGGGACAAATTCGCGCGAAGTGCCTGCGCTCTCGATTAGCTCGACGACGACGAATTCCCTGGTCAGAAAAAACTGCACCGGAGCGCCGTCGAAGGCGATCGCGGGCTTCGCCGCGCCCGTCGGCGTGGCACCGCGGGCGCGGAAATATTCCGCAGCCACCTCCAGATTGCTGACCCGATAGGCGACCTGATTGATCACGCCGCTGCCGGACGCAGCGATCTTCGCGACGGGAGAATTGTCCCCGAGCGGCGCGATGAGTTCAAACATGACGCCGCCGGCGTCGCGCAGAAACTGGACGGAGACGCCCAGCACCTGATCGTCATAGACCTGCGTGGCCGAAACGATCGGCAGCAAAGAGCAGACATTCGCGAAGCCGGACGTCAGGTCCCGCACGACCAGGCCCACATGGTCGAAGATCAGCTCGGGGCGCGCGGGAGATGACATCAGTTCGGACTTGCGATGATGCAGGCGGAGATCGTCAGTTTGTGCTTCCGTGCCTGCTCCATCGTGTGGTTGGTCATCGGGAAGAATTCCGCGCGTTCAATCTCAAAGCCGGCCGCACGGACCGCTTCGACCGCTTCTTCCGGCGATCGCAGCAGATAGAGATGATCCGGAGCGGGGCTGTTGATCGGAACATTCACGAACAGCCGGCCAGTCGGCTTGAGTAGCGACCGCAACTTGACCAGGGCGCCCTTCGGATCTTCCAGATGCTCGAGAACCTCGGAGAAGGTGAGGCAATCGAACTTCGCGCTGTCGTCCGGAACGGCGTACAGATCCTGCAGAACGAGCTCGGGCTTCTTGCCCGCCATGCCCATGACCGTCAGCGCATCCCAGGTCTGGCCGATGCTCGCCTTGCTGACGTCCCAGCCCTTCACACTGCCCGATCTCTCGTCCTTGAGGGCCTGATAGAGCAGTAATCCGTGTCCCGGACCGATTTCCAGATAGTCGTAGCCGGCGGGCGCCTGCTTCAGGAACACGTTGCGATAGAACTGATAGCAAGCCGTGTGGTTCGACCAGTAGATCTGGGTCAGGAGCAGGCCGTCCATATACCGGCCCATATATTCGGTATCGCTGTAGACCAGACGATTGGCCTCCTCGAAAGTCTGGAGCCTGTATCGCCCTTTCCGCCGGAAGAAGATCTCTTCCTCGCGCACGATCTTGCAGATGAAATCGTAGCCGTCGCAAATTTCGCCAAGGCGCGGACCAGCGATCTGGCGAATCTGGCTGGCGAGCTCCTCGAGCGTCGTGAAGTCTTCCGCCGACGCGTGTGAGAACCGCGTCTCGAGATAGGCACGATGCGCCGGCGTCCTCTCATATTGAATCCGCATCAGCGCAGCGAGCTGCGGAAAAAGCTGTTCATCGATCAAGCTTGATGCCGTGCTCAAGGTCTGCTCTCCCTCAATACGCGCCAACGGCATCGCGAATGCGGATGGGCGGCCTTTTGTCCTGATAAGCATTCACGGAGAGCTCCCAGGCGGTCTCGCCGCCGGGGCGCTCGCCGGTCAATTGGAATCCCAGATTGCGGTAGTGATCCGCGACCATCATGTTCTTCTTGGTCGGGATGTAGACGCCGCGCACGAACCCCTTGCCCAGATCCCGTGCGCGAGCAACGAGCACATCCAGTGTCGCCTCGGGAACGCCACGTCCGAGGACGCGGCACGACATCAGCCACGTATCGATCTCGATCGCATCCGGGCGGATGTCCGCGATGACGACGCCGATCATGCCGTTGTCGCCAAAGACGTCGCTGAGACGCATCTGCATGGTGATGCGGCGCGGATCGGCCTCGGCCGACGCCACGTCGGCTTCCGAATAGCGTCTGGTCGTCAGGTTGAACTGGTTGGACTTCGAGATCAATTGCGCGATCCGCTTGCGCCCTATCGCATCGAACGGATTGATCTGCAATTCCATATCGAGCGACTGGAGATAATCCTCCTGCCGTGCGAACGACTGCAGCTGGGCCGTGCGCCTGGCGTCGGCCCGATAGTAGGCCGCCCGGTCGCGATCCTCCGCCGTGAATCCCGTGGTCTCAAAATAGCACGCCGACTGAAAGACCGGAATCCACTCGGTCACATCCTTGGGGACTTCAGGCACGGCGACCTGAGGCAGGGCAAAGCGGATTTGCGCGCGCTCTGCAGGATTGTCGTCGAGAAAGACAAAGCTATCGAGACCGAGGCTGAGAATCTCCGATAGCGCCTGCAGATTGGCTGCCTTGTCGGTCCAGTTGATCTGGAAGACGGCGATGTCCTCCTCGACCAGCACCATCTCCGGATGCGTGCGAAACGCATCCAGCGCGACACTCTCCTCGTTCTTGGAGGATACGCAGAGCACGATGCCGCGGTCGCGCAATTCCTTCGCCATGGCCTGGAGCGAGCAGTGCGCTTCTCCGACCGGACTTCCGGGCCCGAGCAGCAGGTTCTCCTTGCCGTCGTCGCCGACGATGCCGCCCCACATGGTGTTGTCGAGATCGAGCACGAGAACCCGGCGCGACTTGCCGAACTTCAGCGCGACCAGCCTGAGCAAATGCTCCGCGTACAGCGGCGCATTCTCGGGCGCGAACGGATACTTGGCCAAAGCCCAGTGTCGTGCGGAGTACCAATTGTCCTGGCCGATTCTTGCGGACAGCATCGCCACATCCAGCAACAGGTCGCCGCTGGATCTCACAAAATCGGACAATCCTGCATTGACCCGGCCGACGAGGTCGGCGTGCGAGCCCGGAATCAACCGGTCGACATGCAGCCGGACGTGGACGGAATCCGGCGTCAAAGTCTGAAAGACGACGGGCTTCTTGAGCGACGAACCGAAGCTCTCGCGGATCGCACGCAGGCGATCGACCGCCCGGTCCGCGATTGCCGCCGCAGCCTCGGGATTCCCGGCCGCCGGCCGCAAGCCGAAGGCATGCACGTCCATCGCAAGGACGACGATATCGGGACCGAAAGCGGCGATGCCGTCGCGATCGCGCTCAAGCAAGACCTCGGGATCTTCGTATTCCGAAATCATGACATCGACACGCAAACCGTGCCGGAGCCCGGTGCCGATCAGCGTTTCCTTCAGATGTCGCGCGGTCGAGTTGGAGAGCAACAGCACGCGAACCGACTGCAGGCCGGCCTGTCCCGTCGAGTCCTTGATTCCGGAGAGGGCCGCCGCGAGGCGGCGCAGGCCACTTGCATCCCATTCAAACTGGGCCAGACGAACCAGATCGGCGACATTGCTTCCGCCGAGGCTGCGGGTCAGCTCGATGTCACCTGCCGCAGGCTGTGGCAACCACCTCATCATTGGCTTGATCACGACGGGCTCGCTGGGACTGATAAGAACTGGCCGACGTCACGCGGCGATCATCGAGATCAAATCGCCCACTGAGCGAATGCTCTCGATCTGCGCAGCTTCGAACTCCCGATCGAATTCTCGTTCGACCGCAGCGACAACGCGAATCGTCGCGAGGCTATCCCATCCGTCCACGTCGTCGGGAGTGGACTTCGGCGAAATCTGCAAATTCGGGAGATCGAGTTCCTCCCGGAAAATTGCCTGCAATCGGCCAATGACGTCTGCCTGTTTATCCACTGATCAAGCCCTTCGAGTTTGAGAAATGCCTTCTTATACTCCGGTCCACGCCGCTTCAACCGGAGTTTTCCCGTTTGATTTCAAGGCAATAGCAATCAGGCCAGAAAGCGCCTGTACCAAGGCATGCGGTACATGCTGATACCACGCCGACCAAGGGAAACACCCGTCATGATCGCGTGGCGCGCCGGAATTGACCACATCCACACGTTCGACAGCCGGAACTCGATGTATTGATCGCGCGGATAATATTGGCCGAGCCATGCTGCGTCGAATGCACCGTTACGATTGAGATAGGTATGCGTCCCCTCATCCCCATCGCGCGTGCGCCACCGATAGGTGGTTGAGCCGTGAAAAATCGCTGCAAAGTCCGGATTCTCGTGGCGAAGGATGCTTTCGACGGCGTGCAGCGGCGTCAGGGTTGCCAGAAACCTCCCTACTCCTAGCCCGACACAAAGAGCATCGACATCCATCAGTTTTTGATAGGGGGATTCGGGATCCCACGGGGTCTCCGTCATATGATGGTCCTTTACGAGGAACTCAGCACTCGGCCCCAATGCAACAACCGAAGACGAATTGTGAATGCTGCGCTTGACGCCCCGGTACCGCCTGAACGTCTCAGCGATCAGGCCGGTAGACACAGGCTCTCTATGGATTTGGAGAATTTTGAGGTCGTCGACCTTGAGGGGAATTGCGGACATCACCAAGGTTCCCTCAGGACCGATCAGGTCGAGAAGCAAATCGATGACCGACGATGGCTTTCCGGGGAAGTTGTAGAATTCATTCCAGGAAGACTGAACCCAAATGGTGGCACCGGCCTTGATACCCAGCCTCCCAAAGGCCGACCGCAGCTCGGCGATCGAGATTGGATCTTTGAAGAACCTCTTTTCGACAGCAAGCCTGCGAAGCCGGACGTAAGACCGAAGGTCTTCCCGGCCCAACGCGCGCCGCAGAGTGGAGATTACGAACTGTCGAACTGAGGCTGACATCTCTTGCGGTAGCAGTTTAGGGTGTCCTAGCGTACTGATCGTGAGCTATCAGGCTACCCGGCCGATGTCGACAAAATCCTGGTATTCCGGATTGCGTGAATCGCCCCGCTAGCGCGGCTTGAGCAAGCCACCCGCCATCGAAGCTTTTACGCTTAGCTTATGATGAAATGGTTCATCGTCGCCGCCGGAACGCCAATCGTCCCGTCACTATTCAGATCCTGATGAAGAATGATCTCGGCTTGCTCCAGCGTCGGGCTGGTGCCAGCGACCGCTCCGGTGTTGCTCGTGAAATTGCCGCTGCTGTCGGTCGTCCAGACGGTGAACTGATCCGTACCCGGGATCTGCCAGGCAACCTCATAGCCGGATGAGATCTGCTCTGTGCCGATCGGCGTCCAGGCTCCGAACTGTCCCGCCACCACCGCCGATCCACCGTATTTCAGCGCGGGCCCCGTCCCACCCGCAACCGGATTCAAGTAAAAATTGCTGCCGCTCTGAAGCATGCTGGTCGCACCGACCGCCTCAATCGTCG
>NZ_JADPIQ010000129.1:0-67152 GCF_023073015.1 Bradyrhizobium sp. 87 | reverse complement strand
CTGGTCGCACCGACCGCCTCAATCGTCGTGGTCGGGACGCCGATCGTTCCGTCGCCATTCAGATCCTGATGAAGAATGGTCTCGGCTTGCTCCAGCGTCATGCTGGTGCCAGCGACCGCTCCGGTGTTGCTCGTAAAGTTGCCGCTGCTGTCGGTCGTCCAGACGGTGAACTGGTCCGTACCTGGGATCTGCCAGGCAACCTCATAGCCGGATGAGATCTGCTCTGTGCCGATCGGCATCCAGGCTCCGAACTGTCCCGCCACCACTGCCGATCCACCGTATTTCAGCGCGGGCCCCGTCCCACCCGCAACCGGATTCAAGTAAAAATTGCTGCCGCTCTGAAGCAGACTGGTCGCACCGACCGCCTCGATTGTAAAAGGTGCGAGGACACTGCTCGCAACCGCGCCGTCGGTAAACTGGAAATATTCAACGTTCTTGACAGTATCGGTGCCGTCTGGTGAACCGGATCGCTGATCGGCAATGGTGAGGGTCTGCGTCGCCGAATGGTACGTGACGGCGTAGTTCGCCCTGTTGCCCGAATACACCGCCGTGTCGGTGCCCGAATCGCCGTTGATGGTGTCGTTGCCGCCGCCGCCGGTCAGCGTATCGTTGCCGGAACCGCCGTTCAGTGCATTGGCGATGGCATTGCCGATGATCGTGTCGTTGCCGGAGCCGCCGATGGCGTTGTCGATGTAGGAACGCGCGTCGTTGTTGTAGAGATAGGCATTGTAGACGTTGCCCGACGCGTAATGGCCGTTGCCGAGATTGGCGAGTTGAACCGACGAGAACAGAGACGACGCACCTGGATTGAGGTTGATGCTCAAGTTCGTCGTGTAGTTTGACAGGTCGTAGGTATCGACGCCGCCACCATCCCAGATCGTCTCGTAGATGCGATTGGCCGAGCCACCGACACCCCCATTGTCGGCCGGCTGGCCGGAGCCGTTGATGAACTCCTGTCCGGTGGTCGGGCTCCACGTATAGACGGTGGTCCCGCCCTGGGTGGTGTAGTTCGCGCCGTACATCGTCTGCAGCGCGAGGATATCGTTGGCCATATAGGTCTGCGGATATCCATAGGCTTCGTTGGTATAGCCGGTCGACGTGGAAGCACCGACATAGCTGCGATAGCTCATGACGGTGTATTCGCTGTCGTCATGCGTGCTCGGCACCGCGACATTGGCAGGGCCGCCAGTTTCCTGACTGTGCTTCAAGCCAAGGGCGTGTCCGAGCTCGTGCAACGCAGTCGTAAAATAGTAATTGCCGAGCGCCGCCTGCGAATAGTTGTAGGCGGTTCCGAACCACACGTCGCCGCCGGGCGCGTAATTGCCGGGGTAATAGGCGTAGGATGTCGGATTGGCGGCCGGCGACTGCGCCACCATGATGTCGGCGCCGTTCGTCCCGGCGTACTGGATGTTGGCGTTGGTGTAGCCGAGGATCAGTCCGATCGCGTAATTGATCGCCGCCTGCATCTGACTCGGCGCCGGGGCAAAACCCGAGGTCGTCGGCTCACCGTCGCCGCCGCTATAGGGATTGGCGTAGTCGCTTGCAGCGTCCGGAAAACTGTAGGTGATCGTGCCGGTCCATTTATAGCCTGACAGCAGGCCGTCGATCTCGGCGTTGTTGGTGGCACTGACGGTGACTGCGGTAGCCAACGGGATCTCCGAAGCAGCAAACCCCGTTCGATTCGGGGCGCGGACAGGTGATTTTAGCTTGAGAGTTAAACGTTTGGTTTAATTTTGGCGAGCCGGTTCGGACTTCTTCCATAAGGCCGTGTAAGCCATGAAATCCCGTAGTCATACGGTCCAGGACAAGGGCCCCGGTTCCGACCAGCTGCCGTGTTGCGAGTGAAATCATGAAACGACGTTCCCTCTCGGCCGGCCTGTTCGGCGCCCTGATGGCGCTCGCCGGGCCGGGCCATCTACCCTTCGGAGGACTGCCTGTCATGGTCGGCAAAGCCAATGCGGATGAGAGCGGCAAGGAAAGCGCCAAGCAAGGCGGCACAGCGGGGCGCGCGTCCTCCGTTCCAATGGCCCGCGACCCCTCGGCTGCGGTCGCGGAGGAGTACGAATCCGCCCGTCGCAAGGGAACGCGGGAGGCGTTCGAGCTGTTCATTGCGCGCCACGGCGATGACCCGCTGGCCGAGCAGGCGCGCGCCGAGCTGAAACAGCTGGCGCGCTGATCCTTCGCGGGCGCCCCCTCAGGCATTGCATTTCGACAGGCGGCATCCGCGCGGCCCTGACCTGCCGCGTGATGTCTTGCTGCATGGTCTTTCAGCACTATGGTAGGCTCACAATCTGTCCCGGAGCCCATCAAGATGCCCTTTCCGCATGCCTCGGAAGCCCTGTCACGCTTTACCGTGCTCGATCTGACCCGCGTCCGGTCCGGGCCTACCTGCGTGCGGCAGCTCGCGGACTGGGGCGCCAACGTGATCAAGATCGACGCGCTCACCGAGGATGCCGGCGGCGAGCAGCCGGGCGGGCCGCGGCGGGGCTCCGACTTCCAGAACTTGCATCGCAACAAGCGGGCGATGACGCTGAACCTGAAAGACGAGCGCGGGCTCGCCGTGTTCAAGCGCCTCGCCGCCAAGGCCGACGTCGTGGTGGAGAATTTCCGCCCCGACGTGAAGAAGAAGCTCGGTATCGACTATGAGGGCCTCGCCAAGATCAATCCGCGCCTCGTCTACGGCAGCATCTCCGGCTTCGGCCAGGACGGGCCCTATCACAAGCGGCCGGGCTTCGATCAGATCGCGCAAGGCATGGGCGGGTTGATGTCGATCACCGGCGCGCCGGGCGAAGGGCCGATGCGTGTCGGCATTCCGGTCGCCGACCTCACCGCCGGTCTATTCTGTGCCATGGGCATCCTCACCGCACTGCTGGAACGCGAGGTCTCGGGCAAGGGCCAGTGGGTGCAGACCTCGCTGCTGCAGGCCCAGATCTTCATGCTCGACTTCCAGGCCGCACGTTGGCTGATGGAGAAGGAAGTGGCAAAGCAGGCCGGCAACAACCACCCGACCAGCATTCCGACCGGCGTGTTCAAGACCTCGGACGGCTACATCAACATCGCCACTACGGGCGGCCGGATCTGGGAGCGCTGCGCGCAGGCGATCGGCGCGCCGGAGCTCTACAGCCATCCCGACTATCTGACCGCGCCGGCCCGCTCCAAAAATCGCCATGCGCTTAATGCGGAGATCGAGAAGCGTACCTTGACGAAGTCCACCGAGACCTGGGTCCGTGAACTCAACGAGGCCGGCGTGCCCTGTGGGCCGATCTACGCCATCGACCAGATGTTCGAAGACGAACAGGTCAAGCATCTCGGCATTGCGCAGGAGGTGCCGAATGACGAGGGTCGCGACATCCGTCTGGTCGGCCAGCCCGTGACGCTGTCGCGCACGCCGAGCAGGATGGTGGCGCGGCCGCCGGAATTCGGCGAGCAGACCGACGAAGTGCTGAAGGAGTTCGGCTTCGGTAACGACGAGATCGCAAGCCTTCGGACATCAAAGGTGGTGTGAGCCTCGCTTGAGTCACCAATGAAAGCGCGCTCGTCGAGCTTTGGCTTTGAGCAAACGCGCATCTTGGCCGCTGAAGCAAAAGCCGCTAATGCAAGGCGAGAGAACCTGATAGCGTCGTTGAAAGCCGAAAACTTGTTAACTGATCGATGAGTACAAGGTACGTAGTCCTAAATACACAGCAAGCCGCCATCAGGTTCGAAGTGCCACTCCGATCACGCTTGTTGCAGAGCAGCAGACTTTTTACCGAATGCTCGCGCCGCTGAACAGCTTTATTTGCTCAAAACAGTGATACGATCACAGCTCTTCGAATTCGGTCAGGGTGCGAATGCAAAGGGACGTTCAGGAACTCCTAAGACTTGAACAAATTTGCCTTGATCTCGCAGCATTGGCACAGATGGAGTGCGAGCGCGCCGGGCTATTAGAGGTTGCCAAGGACTGTCAGAAAGCCGCAGCAGGGCTCAAGCTCGGAACTTCAGGTCGGAAGCGTTGGCTCAACTGGTATGGTGATAAGTGATAACTGCGGATGTAGAAGAAGACTTAGTGCGGATAGCACCCCACCAAGCGGACCACGTATCGGTTGGTGCGCAATCTGTTCCGATCCGTGTCCGGCGCCCTCAATGGGCCGATCACCATTGACCGAATGTTCGAGGATGCCTTGGTCAGGGATCCAGAGACACCGGCCTCGCAGAGGACCCGGCCCACCGAAGTGGCCTCCAGATCTGTCTTGTCTCGGCCAGCACGTAACCCTGTCGCGCACGCAAAACGGCGGCCGCCGGAACTCGGGAGCAGACCCCGAAGTGGTCAAGGAGGCCGCTTAGGGGACGAGTTTGCCAAGCTCAGGGACGCCACGGCCGTGTAAGCAGACCATCGCAACGTGCGCGCAACAAGCCTCCAGAACGACAAAGCCGGGGGAGAGCCGGGTTTTCTTCCTTTTGACGCCTCTCCATATCCATCTCCATCTGCGAAAGATTACCCTCAGCGCGGGGCCGGCTTGCTTGCCCGCATCAATCCGGCACGGGCAAGGAAGCCGTCGATCACAGGCCAAAACAGCAGCACGATCGCCAAGGTCGTGATCGAGCCGACCAGGCCGTTCGACCAGAACACCTTGAGGTCGCCGCCGGCGCCGATCATCGACAGACGGAAGGCATCCTCGGCGCGGTTGCCGAGCACGAGCGCCAGCGTGAACGGTGCGAGCGGAATGCCGATCTTCTTGAAGACGTAGCCGACGACGCCGAAGCCGAGCATCAGCCAGATGTCGAATATCGCGTTCTGGATCGCATAGGCGCCGATCGCGCACGACACCACGATCATCGGCGCCACGGCGGCGAACGGCACGCGCAGGATCGAGGCGAAGATCGGCACCGTCGTCAGCACCAGCACGAGGCCGACGACATTGCCGAGATACATCGAGGCGATCAGGCCCCAGACGAAGTCCTTGTGCTCGACGAACAGCAGCGGTCCCGGATTGAGCCCCCACACCATCAACCCGCCGAGCAGGATCGCAGCAGTGCCGGAGCCGGGAATGCCGAGCGCCAGCATCGGCAGCAGCGCCGCGGTGCCGGAGGCATGCGCGGCGGTCTCGGGCGCGAATACGCCCTCGATGCGGCCCTTGCCGAAGCTCTCGGGATCCTTGGAGAAACGCTTGGCGAGATTGTAGCCCATGAACGAGGCGGCGATCGCGCCGCCCGGGGTAATGCCGAGCCAGCAGCCGATGAAGGAGGAGCGCAGCAGCGTCACCCAGTATTTCGGCAGGTCCTTCCAAACGCTCAGCACGACGCGCAGCGAAATGCTCGCCGCGTGTCCGCGCAGCGCCAAGCGCTCCTCCATCGTCAGCAGGATCTCGCTAATGCCGAACAGGCCGATGACGGCGACGAGGAAGTTGATGCCGCGCAAAAGCTCGGACGAGCCGAAGGTCATGCGCAGATTGCCTGACACCGTGTCCATGCCGATGCCGGCGAGCAACAGCCCCAGCGACATCGAGATGACGGTCTTGTGCTTGGCCTCGCGCCCTAGCCCGACGAAAGAGCAAAAGGTCAGCAGATACACCGCGAAGAACTCGGGCGGGCCGAACTTCAAGGCAAAGGACGAGATCATCGGGGCGAGGAAGGTGATCAGGAGCACCGCGACCAGTGAGCCGATGAAAGAGGACGTGAACGCAGCCGTCAGCGCCTCCGCCGCCCTGCCCTGCTGCGCCATCGGATAGCCGTCGAAAGTGGTCGCGACCGACCAGGCCTCGCCCGGGATGTTGAACAGGATCGAGGTGATCGCGCCGCCGAACAGCGCGCCCCAATAGATGCAGGACAGCATCACGATCGCCGAGGTCGGGTCCATCGTGAAGGTGAGCGGCAACAGGATCGCGACGCCGTTGGGTCCGCCGAGTCCGGGCAAAACGCCGACGAAGATGCCGAGCACCAGCCCGACCATCATCAGCACGAGCGTCTTCCACGTCAGCAGGACCGCAAAGCCGTGAAGCAACAGACCGAAAGCTTCCATGGGGGGCCCGCCTAGTAGCCGAAGGCCGCTTCGAGCGGCCCTTTCGGCATGATGACGTCGAAGGCGATGTCGAAGGTAACGAACATGATCGCCGTGAATACGACAGCGGTGAGTAGCGACTTCCACAGCGCGATCTTGCCGACGAGACGCATGAAGCTGGCGATCAGCAGGAAGCTCGCGACATAGAGGCCGAGAAATTGCGTCGCCAGGCAGAACAGCAGCGTCGGCACGAACACCGCCATGACGCGGCGGGCCTGCGCGCGCGTGACGAAGGTTTCGGGTGCCTCGCGGTGCGCGACCAGCGCCACGATCAGGCCGTAGAGGCTGGCACCACCGAGAATGACGGAGAGGTAGAACGGGAAATAGCCGGGCTCCGGCCCGGTCGAATCCCAGGAGGCGCCGGTGCGCCAATTGTCGTAGCCGAGTGTCGCGGCCAGCGCGAGCAGCAGCAGACAGACGAATATCTCGATCGTGCCGGAGGAGACGACGGAAGGCGAGTCGTCTTCGGGCGCGGTCGGATCGTCGACGACGATTTCAAGATGGGTCTGGGGCATGAGCCGTTTGGGACGGAGTAAGTTCAATTCCCCCCCTCTCCCCGCTTGCGGGGAGAGGTCGGGGTGAGGGGAAGTCTCGACGGGGAGGGTGAGAGTTGGACTCGCGGAGAGAGTCCTCACCCCAACCCTCCCAGCGCGAGCGAAGCTCGTCGCGCCTCCGTAAGAACGGGGCGAGCGAGAAGAGGCCGCTACTTCGCGACGAATCCGGCTTCCGTCATCAGCGACTTGTTGACTGCATCGTCCTCCTCGAGGAATTGCACCATGTCCTTGCCGGTGAGGAAGATCGGCTTCAGCGCCTGCTTTTCCATGTAGTCCTTGTATTCCGCGGTCTGCGTCACCTTGTGGAACAGCTCGACATAGAAGGCCTGCTGTTCCGCCGTGACCTTGCCGGGCAGGAACATCGCGCGCAGCATCAGATACTGCACATCGACGCCCTCCTCCTTGCAGGTCGGGATGTCGGCCCAGGACTGCGTCTCCGTCACTTTACTGGTGTAGGAGATTCGCTCTTTGTCGAACACGCAGAGCGGACGCACCTGGCCCGCGCGCCAGACCTCGAGATTTTCAGATGGATTGTTGACGTTGGATTCGGTGTGGTTGCCGACGAGCTGGGTCGCGGCCTCGCCGCCGGACTTGTAGGGCAGATAGGAGAATTTCGCGCCGGTCTTCTGTTCGAGGAACACAGTCAGCACGTGATCCTCGCGCTTGGAGCCGGTGCCGCCCATCTTGAACGGGGCGCTCGCCGCCTTCGCGGCGGCGACGAACTCCTTCACCGTCTTGGGACCCGCGCTGTTGTCCCACAGCACGAACTGGTCGAGTGCGATCACAGAAACCGGGGTCAGCTCACGCCAGTTGAACGGGATCTTCGCCGACAGTGGCAGCATGTAGATCAGCGAATAGGCGATCAGCACCTTGTTGGGATCGCCCTCGCTGGATTTCATGTACATCAGTGCTTCCGCGCCGGAAGCCCCGCCCTTGAGCGAGACCACGATCGGCTGCTTCATCAGATTGTTCTTCTGGATGGCGGCCTGCATCATCCGCGCCATCTGGTCGGAGGCACCGCCCGCGCCCGCGGCGACCACGATCTCGACCGGCTTGCTCGGCTCCCAGCCGGCAAGGGCCGGCGTGCTCAACGATAGCGCTGCTGCGACGCCAACAGCTTTCACTAGAATTCGCACGAGTTTCGTCCCCTGGATTATTAGCTTTGCTTCTCGACGCATTGTGCGGACTAATGCGAGCGAGTTCAAGCACGCGGGTATCCCGCTGCCTATGACTTTCGGCTGACGAAGCCAAGCCGCAGATGCGCTACTTGCCCTTCCAGTTCGGCGTGCGCTTGTTGAGGAAGGCGTCCATTCCCTCGCGGAAATCTTCGCTCATATAGGCCTTGAGGATCAGATCCTCGCCCTCTTCGCGCGACAGCGTGCGGCGGATGCGGCGCACTGCCTCCTTGGTCGCTTCAAGCGTCAGCGGGGCGTGGCTCGCCACGAGCCTGGCGGTCTCGTCGGCGCGGCGCTGCAGCGTCTCGACGTCGGAAACGATCTCGTTGAGGAGGCCGAGGGCCAGTGCTTCCGGTGCCTCGACGAGGCGCGCCTTGAAGATCAGATCCTTGGTGCGGGCGGGGCCGACCAGCGAGACGACGCGGCTGATGTTCGACATCGACAGGCAGTTGCCGAGCGTGCGCGCGATCGGAAACCCGATGCGCGTCGTTTCAGTCCCAATGCGCAGGTCGCAGCACGCCGCAATTCCGGCTCCGCCGCCGGTGCATGCCCCCGCGATCGCCGCGATCACGGGCACGCGGCATTGCTCCAGCGTGCCGAGCACGCGGTCGATGCGGGCCTCATAGTCGAGCGCATCCTGCGCGGTCTTGAACGCACGGAATTGAGAAATGTCGGTGCCGGAGGCAAACGCCTTGTCGCCGGCGCCGGTCAGGATCAGCGCCTTGATCGAGCGGTCAGCGTTGATCTCCTGGCAAATGTCCGCCATGCGCTCGTACATGGCGAAGGTCAGTGCGTTGCGCGCCTGCGGGCGGTTGAAGGTGATCCGCGCGATGCCGTCCGTGACGGAGTAGAGCAGGTCTTCATTGGCCGTCGTCGGTGCGTTCATCGCGCGCTCTCTTTCTCGAAGTTGGCTCAGGCAAGCTGAGCTTCAGGCCACCCGAGCCTTTAAGCCACCTGAGCCTTGGCCATCGGCACCACGTCGCGTCCCTTCAGGACGTCCATGGCCGCCAACACGCCGCCGCTCCGGTGCGGGATCTTTGCAAGATCGAGGCCCATCTCGACGCCGGCGAGCGTTCCCATCAGCATCAGGTCGTTGAAATGACCGATATGGCCGATGCGGAACACCTTGCCCTTGATCTTGTTCAGGCCGGTGCCGAGCGACATGTCGAAGTCTTCCAGCACCACCTTGCGGAAGGCGTCGGCATCGTGGCCATCAGGCACGCGCACGCCAGTCAGCGCCGGCGAATGCGCGGCAGGATCGGCGCACTGCGTCTCCAGGCCCCAGACCTTGATCGCGGCACGGGTCGCCGCACTGTGGCGCTTGTGGCGGGTCCAGACGTTCTCGAGCCCCTCCTCTTCCAGCATCTTGATCGCCTCGTGCAGGCCGTAGAGCAAATTGGTGGCCGGCGTATAGGGGAAGGTGCCGAGCTTGTTGAAGCCGATGACCTCCTGCCAGTCCCAATAGGAGCGCATGCCGGGGTTGGCCTTGGCCACCGCGAGCGCCTTCTCCGAGACGGCGTTGAAGCCCAGGCCCGGCGGCAGCATCAGGCCTTTCTGGGAGCCCGCGACCGAGACGTCGATGCCCCAGGCATCGTGCTCGTACTCCATCGAGCCGAGGCCGGAGATGGTGTCGACCATCAGCAGCGCCGGATGCTTGACGCGGTCGAGCAGCTTGCGCACCTCCAGCGGCGGCGTCACGCAGCCGGTCGAGGTCTCGTTGTGGACGACGCAGACCGCCTTGATCGTGTGCTGCTTGTCGGCCACAAGGCGCTTCTCGATCTCGGCGAGATCGGCGCCATGGCGCCAGTCGCCCGGGATGAAGTCGACGTCGAGCTTGAACTTGTCGGCGATACCGCGCCACAGCACGGCGAACTGGCCGGTCTCGCACATCAGGACCTTGTCGCCGGGCGCGAGCACGTTGACCATCGCAGCTTCCCAGGCGCCGGTGCCGGACGAGGGGAAGATGATCACGGGCTGCTTGGTGCGGAACACCCGCTGCATGCCGGCGAGAACGGCGAAACCGAGCTCTGCGAACTCCGGACCGCGATGGTCCAGCGTCGGCATATCCATCGCCCGCAGCACCCGGTCGGGCACGTTGGTCGGTCCTGGAATCTGGAGAAAATGCCTTCCAGTATGCACGGTCATCGGCGTCCTTCCCGGTCTCTGAGTCTGTCTTGAGCCTAGCTCGACTTCGAGCCTGTTGGCTGAAGGAGGCTGAGCGAGCTGCTCGAATATCACTATTCGCCGGGCTTGTCCCTCGCCGGGCGGGGTCCGTCAATGCACAAGAAGCAGGGCTCGCCTTGCCAAGGGCCGTGACCGGGGGCAAGACGGGGGCGGCGAACAGGCAAGAGCGGACCATGGCGGCGGAAGTGCCCGGGAAATCACAGGATTTGGCCAAAAAGGACGGCATCGCGGCCCGTCTTGCTCGGGAAATCACCGGCGACGTCCTGTTCGACGCTTTCAGCAGGGGCCGCTACGCCACCGACGCTTCCTTCTACCAGATCGTGCCCACTGGCGTGGTGGTGCCGCGCACCATGGACGACGCCCTCAAGGCACTGGCGATCGCCCGCGACGAGGGACTGAAGGTGACCCCGCGCGGCGGCGGCACCTCACAATGCGGCCAGACCGTCAATGACGGCCTCGTTGTCGATCTCTCCAAACACCTCAACCGGATCCTGTCGCTCGACGTCGAAGGGCGCTCCTGCGTGGTCGAGCCCGGCATCGTGCTCGACGACCTCAACCGCCAACTCCGAAAGCACGGCCTCTGGTTTCCGGTCGACGTCTCCACGGCGTCGCGCGCCACCATCGGCGGCATGGCGGGCAACAATTCCTGCGGCGGCCGTAGCCTGCGCTACGGCACCATGCGCGACAACACGCTGTCGATGGAGGCCGCGCTCGCCGACGGCACGCTGAGCCGCTTCGGCGAGGTCTCGCGCGATCTCTCCGATCTCGATGCGAACGACAGCGCCCGCGCCCTGTTCCGCGACATGCTCGATCTTGGCGCCCGCGAAGCCGGGGAGATCGCGGCGCGTTTCCCAAAAGTGCAGCGCCGTGTCGGCGGCTACAATCTCGATGCGCTGGTGCCGCGCAATGCGCGCAACAACATGGCGCACCTTCTCGTCGGCTCCGAGGGTACACTCGCTTTCACAACCAAGGTCGAGCTGAAGCTGTGGCCCGTGATCCGCAACAAGGTGCTCGGTATCTGCCATTTCGGCAGTTTTTACGAGGCGATGGACGCGGCCCAGCATCTGGTCAAGCTGAAGCCGATTGCGATCGAGCTGGTCGACCGCACCATGCTGGCGCTCGGCCGCGACATCGCGATGTTCCGGCCCATCATCTCCACGGCGATCGAGGGTGATCCGGATGCGGTGCTCGTGGTCGAGTTCGCCGAGGAGGATCAGGCGGACAACCTCGTGCGCCTGAAGCAGCTCGGCGAGCTGATGGGCGATCTCGGCTTCGGCTGGAACAACGACAAGCGCAAATGGGGCGGCGTGGTCGAAATCACCGACCCCGCGCTGCAGAGCGGGATCGCCGATTTCCGCGCCGCCGGCCTCAACGTCATGATGTCGATGAAGCAGGAAGGTAAGCCGGTCTCCTTCGTCGAGGACTGCGCCGTGCCGCTGCCGCATCTCGCCGACTACACCGCGCGTCTGAGCGAGGTGTTTGCCAGGCACGGCACCAGCGGCACCATGTATGCTCACGCCTCCGAAGGCTGCCTGCATGTGCGGCCCGTGCTGAACTTGAAGCTGGAGAAGGACGTCAAGGCGATGCGGGCCATCGTCGAAGAAACCTTCGAACTGGTGCGCGAATACAAGGGCTCGCATTCCGGCGAGCACGGCGACGGCCTGGTGCGCTCCGAATTCCACGAAACGATGTTTGGCGAGCGCCTCGTCACCGACTTCAAGGAAGTGAAGCAGCGCTTCGATCCCGAGGGCGTGCTCAATCCCGGCAAGATCGTCGACGCCCCCAGGATGGACGATCGATCGCTGTTTCGCTTCAAGCCGGACTATCGCGTCGCTGAGCTAAAGACGAAACTCGACTGGTCCGCTTATCCCGGAGCCGGTGGCGGTTTCCAAGGCGCGGTCGAGATGTGCAACAACAACGGCGCCTGCCGCAAGCTCGAGGGCGGCGTGATGTGTCCGTCCTACCGCGCGACGCGCAACGAGAAGGACGTGACGCGAGGCCGGGCCAACACACTACGGCTCGCGATCTCCGGCCAGCTCGGCGCAGGCGCGCTCTCCTCCGACGAGATGATGGAAACGCTGAAGCTCTGCGTATCCTGCAAGGCCTGCCGCCACGAGTGTCCGACCGGCGTCGACATGGCCAAAATGAAGATCGAGGTGCTCGCCGCGCGCGCGGCCTCGCATGGTCTGACCTTGCGCGATCGCCTGGTCGGCTACCTGCCGCGCTATGCCGGCCTCGCGTCGCGCTTCGCGCCGCTGGCAAATTTGCGCAACCGCAGCCCTCTGCTGCGAAAGCTGTTCGAGCGCTTTGCCGGCATCAGTGCGCGCCGCGCGCTGCCCGCGTTCCGCAGCGACGTGTTCGTGCCGCCGGCCGAGGCGGTCGGGCCGGAAACCGGGCGCGAGGTGGTGCTGTTCGCCGACACGTTCAATCGCATCTATGAGCGCGAGAACCTCGAGGCCGCGTTGCGCGTGCTCGCAGCCGGCGGCTATCGCGTGCATCTACCGAAACCTGCAAGCGGCAGCCGTCCGCTGTGCTGCGGCCGCACCTTCCTGTCAGCGGGTCTCGTCGACGAAGCCAGATCCGAGCTCGATCGTCTCGTCGCCGCATTCGCGCCCTTCGCCGCGCGCGGCGTCCCGATCGTTGGCCTCGAGCCAAGCTGCCTTTTGACTCTGCGCGACGAGCTCGCCTCGCTGCGCAAGGACGATGACGCCAAGGCCGTCGGCGCCCACGCGCTGACCTTCGAGGAGTTCCTAGTGCGCGAGGCCGAGGCCGGCCGGCTGCAACTGCCGCTCGGCCGGATCGCAGACAAGGCAATGGTGCATGGCCATTGCCATCAAAAATCATTTGGCGCGTTCAAGCCGGTCGAGCAGGTGCTGCGCCTCATCCCTCGCCTTGAGGTCGAGACCATCGAGTCGAGCTGCTGCGGCATGGCCGGCGCCTTCGGTTATGGCGCCGATACCTACGATGCCTCGATCGAGATGGCCGAGCTCTCGCTGCTACCCGCCGTGCGGCGCGCGGACCAGGCGACGTTGGTCGTTGCCGACGGCACCTCCTGCCGGCACCAGATCGAAGACTGTGCCCAGCGCGAGGCGCTTCACGTTGCGCGCGTGCTGGCGATGAGCCTCGATCGTGCGAAGACCCAATCCACAACCCCTCCCCTTGCAAAGGAAACCAGCCGTGGCTGATCTCACCCTCGACACCGCCCGCAAGATCCTCGAAGCCGCCTTCGCGAAATCCACCGAGTTGAAGCTAAAGCCGCTCGTCGTCACCATTCTCGACGCCCGCGGCGTGCTGAAGATCGCCGCGGCGCAGGACGGCACCAGTCTGATGCGCGCCGAGATCGCGCACGGCAAGGCCTATGGCGCGCTCGCATTGGGCATGGGCTCGCGCGCTCTCTTCCAGCGCGCGCAGGAGCAGGCCTATTTCATCGACGCTGTGAACACCATGGCCAACGGCGCGCTGGTGCCGGTCCCCGGCGGCGTGCTGATCATGGACGGCACGACGCTGCTCGGCGCCGTCGGCGTCTCCGGCGACACATCGGACAATGACGAGGCGTGTGCGGTGGCGGGCATCCAGGCGGCAGGGTTGAAGGCCAACGCGGGATAGCGATCATCCACGCACCCAGATGAAACGATCCGCCCCCGCAGGGCGAAAGAGGGGCCGACATCGCCATTCTCAGCTTAGCTTAAAGATCATATGGCCGGATTTTGACTTAAGCTCTCGAATCGAGCTGCGAGTCAGGCTTCATCAACGTCGCCATCGTCATCCTGATCGTCATCATCCGAATCGACAGCCATAGCTTCGATGTAGTCACGGCGGACATCCCGCAGCGTGCGACCCGATGTCGGATCGGCCAGGAAGAACCACCATCCCCCGGTCTTCTTTCCATAGATGGCGATCGCCGCTTCCCTTGCGGTCTCAAAAGGCTGACCATCGACTTCCACGCGCCCGTCCGCCAGCAAAGTTGCCACGCGATGACTGTATTTCTTTCGTTTCGGAATCAAAGACATTCCGGGGTGTAAATGACCTGCATTGATCAGGTCTGTAAGCTCCACCTTCCTTACAGATCGCTGCCGAGGGCGGCAAAGCCCGAGCGATGATTCGGAGGCACCGCCCAAATCTCCGCAATCAGACGCACCAGCTCTTGGTACGTTCTCGGATGGCCGCGTCTGTCCACTCGCTACCGCCCCTCTTCAACAAGTCCCTGTTCAAGATAAGTACGTCGTGACCCTCAAAACCCACGCGCTTGCTGTTTGCGCCTGACCAAGGACCGTTAGAGACTGTTGAATTAAGCTTTCCGGTCAGCAGGGTAAGATTGCCCAGCGTGTGTATGAGGCGATCTCGATCCTCCTCATCGATTCCCCGCACCGGCCAATGCTGCTGCCAGTTCCGCGGCATCACATGCTCAATCGCCAATTTTGCACGGGAGACCCGCTCGCCTCCGAGTCCCTGCTTGCTACCATTCCAGCCGCGTAGATGATCTTCAATGCTTTCAAGCACCATACGAACCTGCTTGAGTTCATCAAGTGAGAAGAACAAGTTTACGAAGGGATTAGGGGTGGGCTCGGTTCTCCCAACCACCAGCGGGAAGAGATGGCAACATCGCCCGCTTCAATGTCGGGTTGCGAGTCGGTGGTCCGCTATGAACCGGGCGGCAGACTTGCGTCCTCTCCTTCAATCTTCGGCGTGAAGTCTCTGCCCATCGAACCGACACCGCCTACCCACGTGCCGACGATTTCAAAGTTCCGATTGAAGGCGACCAAATCCGCGCGGTATCCCGGCGCGATCCGTCCAAGCTCGGACTCAAGGCCCAGAAATGCCGCGGGCGTCCGAGAGGCCATGATGAGGGCATCGATAAGGGAGATTTCGAGCAGCGCAACAACATTGCGCACCGCCTCGATCATGGTGAGGTGAGCGCCAGCGAGTGTCCCATCGGGACCCGTCAGGCGGTTTTCGTGCAACGTGACCTGCCTTCCTTGCAGCATGAATTGGCGGTCGTCGGTGCCCACCAATGGCATGGCATCGGTGACCAGCATCAATCGATCGCGTCCCTTGCAACGGAAGGCAACGCGCAAGCCGGCACGGTCAACGTGTATGCCGTCACAGATGATGCCTGCAAACAGCCGGTCATCCCAAAGCGCGGCGCCCACCAGGCCCGGCTCCCGGGCGTTCAACTGCGACATGGCATTGAACAGATGAGTCACCCCCGAGACACCGCGATCGACCGCCTGCCCGATTTCGGCTGCAGTGGCGTCGCTGTGGCCAGCCGCGACGCGCAATCCGGCGCCGATCAATTCATCGATCATGGACGCCGGCACGCATTCCGGGGCCAAGGTCACAATCGAGCGGCCGCGGCCCCCGAAACTTTTGATCGCGGCGAGATCGCGCCGATCGGGCACGCGTATCTCGGCTTCCGGATGAATGCCTTTGCGCGACCTGTTGAGGACCGGTCCTTCCAGATGAAAGCCGAGAACGCCGGGAATCTTCAGACAAGCCTCCGCGGCTGTAGCCAATCGCTCGATGACCTCGCTGCGATCGGTGATGAGGGTCGGCAAGCAGCCCGTGGTCCCCGCCTTGCGGTGCGCCTCGACGATGCGTCGAACGCCAGCCTCGGTTGGCTGGTCGTTGAGAAGAAGGCCGCCGCCTCCGTTCACCTGGATGTCGATGAATCCGGGCGCAAGGATCGCGTCCGCGGGAAGATGGATTGAGGCGCGCGCCTCCGCCTCGCCGAAGGTGATGCTTTCAATCCGCCCCTGCGAGATTCTGACCGACCCCGGCCCGCGCATGTCGGCACCATCAAAGATGTGCTGCGCGGAAATCGTGGGAGCGGAATAACCAGCGTTGCCCATCTGTATTGATCCGAGAATGGCAGTCACGGACTCGTGAGGCGAGTCCCGTAGAAGGTCCTCAAATGTACACCAGGCAGCTTCGGCGGGACCCGGAAAGAAACCTCCGCGTTAACGTTCCATGGGAACAAAAGGTACCACGTATCTCGGCATTGATGGCGGCGGAACTCGCTGCCGCGCCCGGATCGAGGACGAAAATGGCACGCTCCTCGGTGCAGCAAGCGCGGGGCCTGCCACGACGCGGATTGGCTTTGACAATGCCTGGCGGTCCATCATGGAAGCCACTGAAGCGGCAGCCGCACAGGCCGGACTGACGCGCGAGGATTTCGCGCGGATGCACGCCGGAATTGGCCTTGCCGGTCTTGGCCGCCGGGGCGCGGAAGCGGCGCTCAACAAGATCGCGCATCCCTTTGCGTCGGTCATCTTCATCAGCGACGGCCTGGCGGCCTGTCTCGGCGCCCATAGCGGCGCGGATGGCGCCATCGTGGTAGCCGGCACAGGCTCGGTGGGTGTCGGCCTGATCAACGGCCGCGAAATCCGTCTCGCCGGTTACGGCTTCCCCGTGTCGGATGAAGGCAGCGGTGCCGACATCGGCCTGCAGGTTGTCCGACTGGCGCTGCGGGCCGCGGATCGCCGCGGCCAGCTAACCCCATTGCTTTCAGAGGTGCTGGGCGCCTTCGATCATGATCCTTATCAGGCGGTGGCCTGGTCTGAAGAAGCCAGGGCCACCGACTACGCAGCGTTCGCGCCGATCGTGATGCGGCACGCCAATCAGGGCGATCCGGTCGGCCGTCGCATTGTCGAACGCGCGGCCGATGCCATTGGCGATCTGCTTGATCTTTTCCTGGCGAGAGGAATTGACCGCCTCTCGCTGGTAGGCGGGCTCGCGGATGCCATTACGCCGTGGCTGACGCCAGACCTGCGCGCGCGCCTGAGGTGTCCTGATGCCGACGGGGCGGCCGGCGCATTACTGGTGGCGCGAGGGCGGCTTGAGGTGCCCAACAAAGACCTACCCAAGAGAGAAGCTGACCAAGAGCAGGCTTCAAAGTTCCGCCTTTGATGGAGCATGGATCAATTATATGGCCACCGAAGAAGTCGATCCCCGCTTTGCCGATCTTGATGCATGGCAGCTCGCGTCAGCGATGGAAGCGATGTGGGAGGGCCAGCTTGCGGCAGTCGCGGCGATCGGCCATGCCCTTCCCGCGATTACTGCGGCGACCGAGGCCGCCAAAGCCGCGCTGGGTGATCATGGACGCCTGGTGTATGTCGGCGCCGGCACCTCGGCCCGCGTAGCGGTCCAGGACGGCGCCGAGTTGATGCCGACCTTCGCATGGCCCAGCGAGCGCGTTCACTTCATCGTCGCCGGCGGAGACAGCGCGTTCGTCACCAGCATCGAAGGTGCTGAGGATGATATCGATGACGCGGTCACACAGATCAATGCCGCGCGGCTCACGCCGCACGACGTGGTGATCGCCGTTGCCGCCAGCGGAACAACGCCATTCACGGTCGCGGCGCTGCAGCAGGCAGGCTCTTTTGGTGCAGTGACGATCGGTGTTGCCAACAATCCCGGCACCGTACTGCTGGCGTCCGCAAAGTTTCCGGTGCTCATCGAGACCGGCCGCGAACTGATCGCCGGCTCCACGCGGATGAAGGCGGGCACCGCGCAAAAGGTCGTGCTGAACCTGATCTCCTCAGGAATCATGCTGCGCCTTGGCCGGGTGTATCGCGGCATGATGGTGAACATGCAGCCGACCAATGCCAAGCTGAAGCGGCGTGCCGAGGCCATGGTGGCGCAAATCGCGCACTGTGATCCGTCGCACGCGGCACACTGGCTTGAGCAGGCCGAGGGAGACATCAAGACGGCAGGCCTGCTGGCGTTGGGTGTCGACAGCGTCGATGCCGAGACCATCCTGAAAAACTGTGACGGCAATCTTCGGCGCGTGTTTGCCGAGCTCGCCGGGGATCGTGACTCGCATCGTGATCGGCATCCCAAGGCAGCGGCGCGCAAGCAAGGCGGAGGGGTCGAGCCGTGACGACATCCGCGATGGCGAGCGAAATCGGAGAAAGCGCGGATGTTGTCGCCAAAAGCCTTGGTAATCGCCCGGCCACGCGCGACATCGCACAGCGAATTGGGATTGGCTGTGCGCCCCTGTGCGTCGTGTGCGGCCGGGGCAGCTCGGGGCATGCCGGGGTTTACTTGAGATACCTTGTCGAGACGCGGCTTCGCCTTCCCGTTTCAGCCAGCGCTCCTTCGGTGATCACGGCTTTTCGCACTCCGTTGATGCTGCGCCATGCGCTGTTCATCGTGATCTCGCAATCCGGGCGCAGCCCGGATCTCGTCGCGGCGACCAGGTCGGCGCGCGCCGCGGGCGCCCGCACCATCGCCATCGTCAATGCGACGTCGTCGCCGGTGGCTGACGAAGCGGAATTCGTTGTTCCGATCGAAGCCGGCCAGGAGCACTCCGTAGCGGCGACCAAGACCGTGATCGGCTCGATGGCCGCCGGGGCCGGACTTGTTGCCGAGCTGGCGGGAGATCATGCGCTGCGGTCAGCCCTCGACAGGCTGCCCGAGCGCCTGCACTGCGCGCTACCGCTCGACTGGTCCGGAATTGCTGACGATCTCACCAAAGCGTCAGCGGTGTTTGTGGCCGCGCGGGGCCTAGGCTTGGGCTCCGCGCGGGAGATCGCGCTCAAACTTTCGGAAATCCTGCGCCTGCCTTCCATGGGTCTGAGCGCCGCCGAGCTGCAGCATGGGCCGCGCGCCGCGTTATCCTCGCGCACGCCGGTCATCATGATGCGCCTGATGGATGAAACGGCGGCCATGGTGGACGCGCTGGCAGAAGAATTGCGCGGGCAAAAAATCGCGCTTCATCTATGCGGCGGATCGCGTGGCTCGCTGCCCTGGTTGGCCGCGGATGATCCTGCCACCGACCCGATGACCATGCTGATTCCGGCCTATCGGATGATTGAGCAGGCAGCCCGGGCCTGCGGATTTGACCCGGATCGTCCACCTCGCCTGAGCAAGATTACCGAGACGTTCTGACGGCTGACCAATCGTTGGCTAGTCACCGAAAGCTGGGACTTCGCACAACGCGCGGCCTTTGCTATGTTTATCTACAAGCCGAACAAGCGGTGAGTGCACCGAACGTATTGCCTGCCTTCAAAAAGGGATACTAGAAGCCGCTGGCCAATGTTAGCCTGACCGCAAAGGGGTCGATTGATGACGTAGTCCATCACGTGGCTGGGCGCGGTGTGCCGCACTTGCAGAGGTTGTTAGCTATCGGTCTTGGAGGACGGGACCGCTGAGATGCCGCAGATGTCTTAACAGGGCACCGCTTCCTTCTTGTAAGTCCCCTAGAGATGCATCAGCGGTACTTCAGAGCGCGCCTAGCCTCGCGGATATTCGAGTTGCATGGCTACCATGTTGGTTGTGCGCTCTCCGTCGCGGGCTGTGATCGTATCTAAGGTATGATCGAGGGCTTCGGCCGGAGGGAGGCCGGGAAATGCTGAGACGCGCCGCACCCCGGGCCAGCTCGCGTTAGTGCGGTCGGGAATGATCCGAAACTTGTCGGGGGTCTCCACTGCCTCAGGGGTCAATGGCCCCAGCGTTGGGGTGACGATTGTGGGCTGGCCCTCGGTGCCGGATGCCATCACCTCGCATCCCTCACCTTTGTCCTGACGCAGTATCTTGCGCCGCGACCAAAGTGACAGCAAATGCCGACACTAATACGGTTGCCAATTTTGACATGACGGGCTCCGTTGGCGCGCAGCAGGAACGCGCGGCGGGATAACACGGCTTCGATAATCCTCACGGAGGAGCTTGGCGCGAAGATGGCGGTCAGACGTCCGCTCCGGCCCCATGAAGCGGGCGTTAATGAGATGCGTCTCGAATTCGGTTATGGGCCGGCCCAAGGCGACGTCGCAGGCTAGACCCGACATCAACGAAAGCCGCCGATTGGCGCGGCCTCCGGGTGCGCTGTGCATGTGGGGTCGCGAGCGATGGCGGATCACTGTGCCACACTGACCATCAGCGCTTTACAAGCGCCCTCTGCAGGTCTGGCGGTACCTGCGGCAATTTCCTTCGCCTCGTTCGCCCAATTCGTCCTTGTCATCAGAGCATCGCTGCTTCTGGATCCGTTGCCGACCAAAACGCCAGCCGCTGTCACGGTCGCGTCCCTTGGTGAAAGTCTCGATCGGCGGCGCTAGGGCGGCGATCGCGGTGGCGGAGATCGCGCCGACGCCAGGAATAGTCATCAGTCTGCGCGATACCTCGTCTTCGCGAGCGCGTCGCGTGATCTCCTTGTCGAGATCCGCGATCTTGCCATTCAACTCGGCGAGAAGGTCTAGCATCACTCGGAACATGGGACGGGCCGCTTCGGGAAGGGAGCTGGCCATCGCTTCTTCCTCGATCAGGTCGGCAAGCGTCGCCACATGCGATGGCCCCTTGGGCGCTATCCAACCGTTCCGTGAGGTGTCCTCGGACCGCGTTGATGAGCTGGGTTCGCTGCCGCACCAACAGGTCCCGGGAGCCAAGGCGCTGCCGAACGCCATCCAAGTCGCCGACCGATGGCATCTGATGGAAAATGCGAGCGCGGCCTTCCTTGATGCGGTGCGCCGCTCCATGAACAGAATCCGAACCGCAATTGGAGCGACGACGATCAACCCGGAATTGCTGACCTGTGCGGAAAAGCTGCGCTATCAGGGCTATCTGCGGCGGCAGGACAGCCATGCCGTAATTACGGCTCTCGTCAGCGACGGTGTGTCGCTCAAGGAGATCGTCCGCCGCACAGGACATAGTCGCAATCTGGTTCGCCAAATTAGCCGCGGCGGCGGTACGGATATGTTCCGCACCCGTCAAAGCACCCTGGACGGGCATCTGCCGTTCCTGGACGCGCAGTGGTCAGTCGGCTGTCGCAACGGTGCCGAGCTCTGGCGCCGCTTGAAGGGACAAGGCTTCAAGGGATCGCTGCGCGTCGTGGCGGAATGGGCGACGCGACGGCGACGTGCCGAGACTATCAGCCATCAACAATTGCAGAAGGTCCCCGCCGCCAGGACGATAGCGCAGCTGATGACGACGAAGCGCGACCACCTAACCAAGGCCGAGACCGTCACGCTTGCGGTCATCGAACAAAACGTTCCTATGCTGGCCGATGCCCAAGCTCTCGTTGGCCGCTTCCACGCGATGATCCGAAAGAAGGCCGAGATGGAGCTCGAACCTTGGATTGATGACTCCAAGCGGAGCCTCATTGCCTCGTTCGCGAATGGCATTGCCAACGATAAGGCCGCGGTGCACGCGGCTATCACGCAACCATGGTCCAATGGCCAAGTGGAAGCTCAGATCACCAAGCTCAAGGTGGTCAAACGGCAAATGTACGGGCGCGCCAAGCTCGATCTCCTTCAGGCTAGGCTGATTGGCGCGCCATAAAAACAATCACTATCATCGAATATGCGTCAGAGCCAATATTGCAGGCCGAATGACACTCTGGGCATCCGTAATACACGCCCTGTTCGCAAGCAGGCCGTCAGCTCCCGGCGTAGCGCGCCGCGGCCCTGAACGAAGAGAGCTTGATAGATAGCTTCGTGGCTGATGCGCATCGTCTTGTCGTCGGGGAAGTCGATCGGCAAGCGTCGGGCAATCTGCTCAGGGCTCCAGGCTTTGGCCCATCGCCGATCCTTGCGCGGGCCATGCCAGCGCCCCTTCCACGGAACGGCGGGACCAGGAACGGGAGCGCCGGTCGTGGCTACGACGCCGCCAGCAAGTTTCTCCTCCACATAAGTGCGCAAGGTCGCATTGAGCGCAAGCTTGGTCGGCTTGGGCCGGCGAGCAGATCGATCCGCATGCCATTGGGCAGTTGTTGCCCGATACTCCAACCCGCCGCCGCGGGTGGCCGCATTGCGCCGCAGTTCACGGGAGACTGTCGAAGCAGCCCGCCCCAGGCGACGTCCGATCTCCTGTATGGAATGGCCCTGCACCTTGAGAAGTGCGATCTCCTCGCGCTCAATCAAAGAGAGGTACCGCCCGGAGAGCGCCTTTGCCGAAGATCTGAACATCGCTGGTGGCATGCCGCCCGCCTTTCGGAATAATCTGCTTCCGACAGGTTGTGACAATCCGGCTTCGAGTGCAGCATCTTCGCTGCTTAACCCAGCGGCAATCGCCCGCCAAAATTTATTCTGTTCATTGCGCCCCGCAACAGAGGGCCGTCCTGGCGACGGCAATGGGGCTCGTCCTGACCGCTCCGATCTGCGCCTTACAGCGTTCATCGCAACCTCCAAACTCCGAGTGTTGCGACGACCGTTTGAATCCGCCTTGGCTGCCTCTGTCGCTGTGGTGCACGAGCCCGCCGCGATGAACCGGCCGGCGATCGTGTAGGGCCTGTTCCAGCGCATCGAGAACGAAGCCTGCATGCGCCGTGCGCGAGGCTCGCCAGCCCACGATCCTGCGGGCGTAGGCGTCGATCACAAAGGCGGCGTAGACAAAGCCGGTCCAGGTCGCGACATAGGTGAAGTCGGAGAGCCAGAGGACGTTCGGCCTTGGTGCCTTGAACTGGCGGTTGACGTGATCCAGCGGGCATGGCGCGGCCTTGTCGCTGATCGTAGTCTTGACGGGTTTGCCGCGGATGACCCCTTGCAAACCCATGTCCAGCATCAGTCGCGCCACGGTACATCGGGCAACATCGAAGCCTTCACGCTTGAGCCGCCGCCAGACCTTGCGCACGCCGTAGACGGAGAAGTTTTGATCGAAGACGCGCCGAGCCTCGATCTTCAGCGCGGCGTCCTGCCTAGCGCGCGCCGACAGCCTGGCCGGATCGTGCCGCTTGGCGACATGGGCGTGGTAGGTCGAGGGGGCGATCGGCAAGACCTTGCAGATCGGCTCGACCCCATGCGCCCCACGATGATCGTCGATGAAGGCGATCATGGCTTGGACCGGCGGTCGAGCTCCGCCATCGCAAAATAGGCGCTTGCCTTGCGCAGGATCTCGTTGGCCTGCCGAAGCTCACGGTTCTCCCGTTCGAGCGCCTTCAGCTTCTCGGCCGTGTCGATCGGAACACCGGCCCGCTGCCCGCTATCGACCTCGGCCTTCTTGACCCAGTCATGCAGCGTCTGCGGCGGGCAGCCGATCTTGGCCGCGATTGACGTCACTGCCGCCCAGCGCGACGGGTGCTCGCCGGCGTGATCCAGAACCATCCGAACCGCTCGGGTCCGGACCTCGGGTGAAAACTTGTTCGTCGTCTTGCTCGTCATGGCGCCATCCTCTCAGGAGTTGGAGCCTCCGACAAACCCGGGGCGGTTCAGAGATCACAGACCATCCTTCTTGAGGTGCACCACCGTTACCCCAGACACTGAAGACAATTGGTCCGGCGACAACGCGCCCGCAGATCACGCATGTCGGCAAGATCGAGCAAGGATGGCGGAAACCAAAAGGATTGCCGCTGGCGCAAGCCCAGAACGTTAGCACTGCAGAGTTATCCCGTCTGATTGTGCTGTTGCCAGCGCAGCAGATAGGCCTGCAATCGCGCAAATAGCGGTCGCAATATTCAGCTCGTTTCCGAATGCACCCTTGCATCACCCCGAGCGTATGGCATTGCGATTGAGGCAGGCGCGTAACGTGCCACGCTCAAGATAGGTGACGACTGTCTGCATAGCCTTGCGCCTTAGATCGATCACACTTTCAGCTGTATAGAACGCAGCGTGCGGCGTGATCAGTAGTCGTCCCTCAAGCCAAGCCTCGCGCCGGCTCCATGCTGAAAGCAGCGGATGCTGAAGGTCCGGCGGTTCCTGCGGCAGGACGTCAAGTCCCGCGCCACCCAATATTCCGTCTCGTATGGCGCGATGAAGCGCATCGAGCGATACGATCCCGCCTCGGGCCGTGTTGATGAGGATCGCGCCGCGCTTCATTTGAGCCAACCGTTCATCGTTTATGAGATCGGCAGTTGCGGGGGTCAGTGGGCAGTGGAGCGAGAGGATGTCCACAGCCGCCAGCAGATCTCCGAGGTGCTCCACGCGGAGGATTCCGAGCGCAAGGTCTTGGCCGGGCGGAGAGAACGGATCATGGTAGGCGACGGTCAATCCGAACGCTTTGGCGCGAAGAGCGAGTGCGCTGCCAATCCAGCCAAGTCCGACGATACCGAGAGTCCGTCCGGCAAGCCGGATGATCGGCGCATGCGGCAGAGCGTAGGGCGACCAGCCGGCACCGCTACGGACATGTTCGTTGTGGGCCGAAATGCCGCGGCATAGGTCGAGGATCAGTCCCATCGCATGGTCCGCGATTTCGCACGTACCGTAATCGGGCACGTTGCAGACGGGAATGCCGCGCGAAGAGCAAGCCGCTATGTCGATATGATCTGTGCCGACTCCCGCTTGAACGACGATCCGCAGCCTCGGCAGCTTCTCGATATCGGTCGCGCGGAGCTTGTGTCGGCTGCGGCAATGCACGATAGCTTCGATGTCCGCGCGATCGGCGCCCGATACTCCGTCTCGACCAGGATTGACGGCGACGAGGTCGGCGTCCGACCCGACGACTTGACGCTCGATATCGAAATCGTTGCCGAACTGCGGATCCACGATTGCAATCTTCATTGAATGGCTTTCATCGGTGTAGGTGAGAAACAACTGGTCCTGCTCTTGGCTCACCCTCGGCCGCATCGGGCTCGGCGGCGCGATCGTCTAGGTTCCTGCCGACCACGAAGACGAGCAGAGCGGCAACGAGGGCGAAGGCGGCGATCGCAATGATGCCGATGGAAAATCCGCCGCTAACGTCCCGGATGATGCCGATCATCGTTGGTCCGATGAAGCCGGCGATGCTGCCAATCGAATTAATGAACGCGAGGCTGGCTGCGGCAGCCGAACCGGAGAGAGCTGCGCTCGGCATCGTCCAGAAGATTGGCTGGCCGCCTTGCAGTCCGAACGCGGCCAAGGTGAAGGCAGCAACTTGCACCACCGGCGAATGCGTCCAGGCAGCCGCCACCAACCCGATCGCCCCGAGCAGAAATCCAGACGAGCAATGCAAGCGCCGTTCCTGCCGTCGGTCCGACATGCGCCCGAGCAACAACATGCCCGCGATCGCCCCTATTGATGGAACCGCTGAGACTAATCCGGTCGTAATATTGGAGAGCCCGAGCTCTTTGATGATCTGCGGCAGCCAGAAGCTGATACCTACCGTGCACGTAATTAGCCCGAAATAGGCACAAGCAAAGATGAGCACGCGGCGATCAAGCAATACCAGCAAGAGGTTCGATTGACGCAAGTTCGCATGTTGCGCCGCCTCGCCGGCGAGTCGCCTGACGAGCCAGTCGCGCTCTTCCGGCAACAGCCAGGGGGCCTCGGCGGGGCCATCGACGAGAACGCGGAGGACAACTAGTCCGAGCACCGCCGCCGGCAGCCCTTCGATGATAAACAGCCACTGCCAGCCGTGCAGGCCCATCACGCCATCGGAGGCGAGAAGCAGACCAGATATTGGTGAGCCGATCACGACGGAGATCGGGATGGCGGTCATGAAGAGCGAGACGATGCGACCTCGGTGTGCACTCGGAAACCAAAGCGAAAGATAAAATAGAACACCTGGAAAAAAACCTGCCTCCGCCGCGCCAAGCACGAAACGCGCGATGTAGAAGGTGGTTTCGCCTGGGATGAACGCCATCGCGGCCGCAATCAATCCCCAGAGAATCATGATCCGCGCGAGCGTGATCCGCGTTCCGAAGCGGACGAGCATGAGATTGCTGGGGACTTCAAACAGGACATAGCCGAAGAAGAATATACCGGCCCCCATGCCGAAGACCGTGGACGAAAATCCGAGGTCCTTATTCATCGTCAACGCCGCGAAACCGACATTCACGCGATCGAGATAAGCGATACAATAGCAAAGCATCAAAAGCGGAACGAGGCGCCTGTGGAGCTTGTGTATGACGCGCTTTTCAATCTTCTCGTCTTCGGACACGTGGCCCCCCTTTAAACATCTCGGCGTTTTTCCCGACGATGATTTTTCGGTAGAATGCAGAGGCTATAAATGGGCGACTTAGAATAAAAACGATTTTTATTCGTCAGTGAGTTTCCAGCATGGAATGTGACTCTGCAGAAGAAAGCGTACATAGTGATCGGAGAGTGGCTCCGTCTCGGGTGTCGGCGGGAAGCTGAACCATCAAGGCTTTGATCACGCTTAAGCAGGTGGAAGGCAGCTGCTGATCGGCTAATGCTGCGTAGTCCGCGATTTCCAGCCGTTTACAAACGGTGGAATAGAAGCTCGACCTTATTGACAGAGCGCGATGGCGAATCCAACTAACGGCAGACGACCGCCGTACTCTCGTGATCACGTCGGAATTTCTGCATCATCGCCACTGACTGCTTTAGGGTGCTGTGTTGACGCCAATTGAGCGCGTTTTGAGGCCTATCGCGACGCCGTATCCGCAATGGCATTCTTCGGCGATCATTGAGCGGTTGTGGACGCAAGCTTTCCGCTGACTGAGAAATCACGAAGCGGAGATATTGATATGGCGGTCGTGCCGGACTCATTTCGCGATCCACGTTCGAACCCTCGCGCTCGCCACTGTTCCACAGTCGGACCTACGCGGTCGACCGCCAAAACGTTCCGCTAAGCAGGTTGCGGACTCCCACGATCCTCCCAATGGCGCGGAGGTTGTCCCGGTGACATGGTCAGATACGGCTGAAAAACGACAACCTCGTCAGCTCGCTGTCGACAAGAAGCCTCCCTACGCAAGTGTCGCTGACGTTGTCAGCGCTTGGCACTAGCCGCCTGCCCAATCGCGCGATCTGCCACCTGCTCGCGTCGAACCAACTACGGCTCGTCGAGACTGTGCCGCCGAAAATCTCCATTTTGCACTGTGACCAAGAGACTCTCGCGGACATTCCGGCGAAGGGGCAAGCTTCATCGGTATCTCGCTTAGGAGCCGCCTAGTGCCCCCTCGGCGTTTCCAAGTCTTCTAATTTCGCGAAATATTCTTGAGCCTACGTCGGGCTAGACGCTCTGGATGAGACCACCGTCGATCCGGATGATCGATCCCGTGACGTAGGATGCGAGCGGGCTCGACAGAAATGTTACGACGTCTGCATACTCTCGCGGGTCGCCGTAGCGGCCCACCGGTATGGAAGCTGTACTCTCGATCGCCACTTCGGCTGGGTCGCGGCCTTCCCGCTTCGCTCTCTGTTCATCAAGGAAAGTGATCCGAGGCGTCGCGATCCTGCCCGGCACGGTGACATTAACCGTCACTCCGTCCCGGCCCACTTCCCTCGCCAGGGTCTTGGACCAGCCGACGAGCGAGAGCCTCAGGGCATTCGATATTGCCAGATTGGGAATGGGCGCCACCACGCCGGACGAGGCCGAAGTGATAATCCGGCCCCAGCCACGCTTGCGCATGCCGGGCAGCACTCGATCGGTAATTGCAATGACAGACAGCACCATCGACTGGAAATTCGAGCTCCAAGTCGTGGAATCCTGCCCCGCCGCGGGCGACGGCGCTGGCCCGCCGCCATTGTTTATCAGGATATCGATATCACCCAACTCGTGCTCGATCCGCTGGACATGACGATCGATCGCGTCGAGGTCGGCCAGATCCCAGCCGAGGGCCAGCCCGTCCCGACCCGCTTCCCGGACCGTTCTGGCGGTCACCTCCGCCGCGCCGACGTCCAGATCGGCCGCAGCCACATGCGCGCCTTCTCGTGCAAGGCCGGCCGCTATCGCGGAGCCGAGACCACCGCCCGCGCCTAGCACGAGCGCCGTTTTACCGGTCAGACCCAGGTCCATTGAGAATCTCCTTTGATGAGGGTTGGCTCGATCACGGAAAGAGTCCGCGTATCTGCTTGCCTGCGCGCAGCCTTCCCACGCCAATGGCCAAGGCAGCCATCCGCATGGAGACGCGATCCACCTCGGCCCGTCGGTAGACTTGAGTGAAAGCGTTCAGCAGAAGCCGCTCCAACCGATCGTTGACCTCCGGCTCCGTCCAAAACAGGCGCTGGAGATCTTGCACCCACTCGAAATAGCTGACGATCACGCCGCCCGCATTGCACAGGATGTCGGGAATCACGAACACGTCGCCCCGATCGTTCAACACGGTATCCGCCTCGGGCGTGGTCGGACCGTTAGCTCCTTCGGCAAGAATGCGGCAACGAAGGCGGTTTGCGTTGGTCTCAGTGATTACCCGCTCGGTGGCGGCCGGGACAAGAATGTCGCACGCCTGTTCGAGCAGGATCTCGGGGGCGATAACGGCCTCGTTGCTCCAGCCGACCAGCACACCGTGCCGAGCGACGTGCTGTTCAATGCTGTCTAATGGAAGGCCCGCCGGATCGTGGTAAGCCACAGTGTGGTCGCTCACACCCACGATTTGCATGCCGTAGCGGCGCGCCAGCGTGTATGCGGAAACGCTTCCGACGTTACCAAAGCCCTGAACGATGGCCGTGGCTTTCGAAGGTTGAATACCAACGACCGTACAGGCCTCGTTCACCAGGAAGGACACCCCGCGACCGGTAGCTTCGCGCCGTCCCTCCGTCCCGCCGAGGGCAACGGGCTTACCGGTGACGATCTCGCTAACGGCGTGGCCTTGGTGCATGGAATAGGTGTCCATGAACCAAGCCATAACCTGCTCGTTGGTGCCCATATCTGGCGCCATGACGTCCGTCTGCGGACTGACGAAGGGAATCATCTCCTGCATATAGCGACGAGAGATGGCCTCCAATTCCCTACGTGAGAGAGACGACGGATTGCATGCCACGCCGCCCTTGGCACCGCCATAGGGAAGGCCTGCAAGAGCACATTTCCAGCTCATCCAGACTGCGAGCGCCGCAACCTCACCCACATCCAAGTTTGGAGAAAAGCGCGTCCCGCCTTTGGTGGGACCAAGGGTAAGGTGGTGCTGAACACGGTAGCCCTGAAAAACCTCGGTGAGGCCATCATCCATGTGGACGGGAATGGATACGGAAATAGCTCGCTTCGGATAGAGCAGTCGTTTCCGATCTTCCAACGGTATTTCCAAGTGATCGGCAGTAGCCTCAAACTGGGTTCGGGCCATATCGAATACTGGCCCTGTGTAGATCGTCATTTCCGTTTCTCTCCGTCAGCACTCAGGTTGAGGCCGTTCCTTGTCAAGGCGAATATCCGCCTCGGCAGTCCAGACAAGTTCACGCAGCTACTCAGATGCCAAGGCGGATGTGCTCAATCATCAGGAGCGGAACAAGCCGCCATCTACGTCAGAGCGGGCGCCGCAGTGGTTCTCGGCACGGTTGGTTGGAGCCATGGGTTTAGGCCTTGCCACCGAACTTGAGGTAGCGCGCCCTCGTCTGCTCGTTCATTGGATAGAGCCCGCCCAGCGGAGTGCCCCGATTCACCTCTGCCAGGATCCATTCTTCCGCCCGTTCTTGCTCGACTGCTTCGTCGACGATATCGGCGGCAAGTGCGGAGGGAAGCGCGATGGCGCCGTCTCCATCCGCCACAATCAGATCGCCCGGAAACACCGCGACGCCGCCACAACCGATGGGCTGGTCCCAATGCACGAAGGTCAGTGACGATACGGCGGGCGGCGCAGCGACACCTTGGCACCACACCTGAAGCGCCGTCTTGCCGATGCCTTCCGCATCCCTTATCACGCCGTCGGAGACGAGCGCGGCCACACCGCGCTGAACCATACGGGCACAGAGGATGTCGCCGAAAATTCCTGCATCCGTGCAGCCCATGGCGTCCACGACCGCGACACAGCCGTTCGGCATTGCTTCAACGGCCGTGCGCGTCGAGATTGGCGCGGACCAAGCCGCTGGGGTCGCGAGATCTTCCCGGAACGGAATGAACCGAAGCGTGAAGGCGGGCCCGACGATTCGCCTTTGATCAGACCGTAGTGGCCGCGTCCCACGCATCCATACGTTTCGAAGGCCGCGCTTCAAAAGCACGGTTGTAAGCGTCGCCGTTGTGACATCCCGCAGCCGCGAGACGAGATCGGTTCGAGTGTCGGTCATGCCGGGATCCAGGTCGTTTAATGTCATGCCGCACGGATGGCGGCGAGGAAGTTTTGCGTTCGCGGGTGCGATGGAGCGGTGAAGAACTCTGTCGGCGATGCTCGCTCGAGAACCTTTCCTTCAGCCATGAACCAGACCTTGTCCGCAACCTCACGGGCAAAGCCCATCTCGTGAGTGACGCAGATCATGGTCATGCCGTCCCGGGCCAGGCTTTTCATCACAGCCAGAACTTCGCCCACCATCTCGGGATCGAGCGCGCTCGTCGGTTCGTCGAACAACATGACCGGCGGCTCCATGGCGAGCGCGCGGGCGATCGCGACGCGTTGCTGCTGGCCACCCGACAGTTGAGAAGGGTACCGGTCTGCCAACGACCCCAGGCCGACTCTGTTCAAAAGGTGGAGAGCTCTCTCTCGCGCCTCGCGCTTGGGCCATTTTCCTAGCGATACAGGCGCGAGTGTTACATTGCGAAGCGCAGAGAGGTGCGGGAATAAGTTGAACTGTTGGAAAACGAACCCGATCCTCGCGCGCAGTAGGTTTTGACGTTCATCGCGGACATCGACACCTTCTATCGTAATCGTGCCCTTGTCGATCGACTCGAGGCGATTCACCGTGCGGATCAGTGTCGACTTGCCTGAGCCGGAAGGGCCGCACAGGACCACGACTTCACTGCGCGCGACTTCTCCATCGATCCCGCGTAGCGCCAGGTAACCGCCATAGCTTTTCTCAACGCCGCTAAACTGGATCATCAAATAGCCTCCGCGGTTGCCGCGACTGCCGCGATGCCCCTCGACCCGGACCGGATCCGAGCGATTTTACCTTCGAGAAACTGCGATAGTCGGCTGAGCGCGAAGCAGAGAACAAAATAGGCGGCTGCCAGTAGCGCATATACTTCTAGCGGCTGGGTAAGCAGTTGCGCGTTGATTTGGTTTGCTGAAAAGGTCAGTTCGTGGACGCCGACAAGCGAAGCTAAGGAAGTGTCCTTCACCAGAATGATGAATTGGTTGACCATACTGGGCAGGCAGCTCACCAGCACCTGCGGGAGTACGACATAAGTCGTGGTGCTCCAGTATCCGAGGCCGAGCGAACGAGAGGCCTCGACCTGTCCGCGAGGCAACGCCTCAAGCGCTCCACGGATAGCTTCACCGAGATAAGCGCCTTCATAGGCAACAAGGGCGCAGATGACCGTGATGGTCGCGGACGTTCCGAATCCAACAACGAGGGGCACCACAAAATACGCCCAGAAGATCAATAGCAAAAGTGGCACGCCACGGACGAAATAGACATACACGGCAGCCAGTCGGCGGACGGCTGCGACCGGTGATGTCCGCGCCATTGCTATCCCGACTGCGAAGGGGAAGGCGCACAGCAGCGCCGCAGCGGACATCACGACCGTAAGGGCGATGCCGCCAAGCGGTCCATGCGGAAACTGGCCGATGAGTAGGGAGGTGCCGAAGCGGGAGAGAATGTCGATCATCTGCTATCGACTCCCGTTGCAACGAGGCGCTGCTGCATCCGCTCACCTCCGAACATGATCGCAAGGGTGCAGCACAGATACATAATCGTCGGCACGAGGAATGCGGCAAATGTCGCGTATGTTTCGCCGTCGATGCGTCGGGCGACGTACATCAGCTCCCCTACACCGATTGCCATCGCCAGTGTGGTCGCCTTGAAGAGACTTAAGGTCTGGCTGACGAGCGCGGGAAAGCAAGCCCGAACAGCCTGCGGTAGCAGGACAAGTCGAAGCGCTTGGAACCGGGATAGACCCAGAGCTTCGGTGGCTTCGAACTGTCCCTTCGGCAAGGTGCGGAAGCCGCTACGAAGATCCTCGGAGATGTAAGCTGCCGCGTTCAGGCTAAGCGCCACAATGGCGAACACGAATCCATCCAGGTTCCGCTCAATCCATCCTCTCAATATTTCAGGTAGGACCTGCGGGATTGCGAAATACCAAACCAACAGCTGGACCAGGCTGGGCACATTACGGTGATATTCGACAAAGCCGACGACAAGAGGTGCGGCCCAGCGGTTCGATTGTCGCAAGGCTGCTAGCGCTGCGCCCAGCCCGAATCCGAGGACCGCCGCGAGCACAAAGAGCTCTGTCGTCAACCGCAAGCCGGCTGCGAAGAGGTGCCAAGTATCCGCCAGACCGAGGATCGCGAACGTCATGAGGACAATCCCTGCTCAGGCTTAGGGTTGGTTCTCGAATTCAGCGAGCGGCGCCAGCTTCTTCTCACGCGTAAGCTTGTACTCCGTGCCCTCGCCGAACCACTTGTCCCAGATCGTCTGCAATTGACCAGATTTTTCCATTTCGCCCAATCCGGCATTCACGGCATCCAAAAGCGCCGTCTCCCCCAGCTTGACGCCGATGCAATCCGGCTCCCAATGCAGCACTTCAGCGAGGAAGCGGACCTTGCCTTCCGAGCGATTTCGGAACCCGATGCCGGCGCCTTGTGAAATCGCCATTGCCTGCACCTTGTGCTGCTGCAGAGCTAGATAAGCGAGGGGGCCGTCGTCGAAGGTGACGATCTCGGAAACAGGCAGCTTCTGACGGGCGAATAGTTCCGGCGTGGACGCACGGATCGCGCTAACTTTCTTGCCGCGGAGATCGTTGAAGCCGTCGATACCGGAATCGGATAGTACAAGGATAGGTATCGGCACCTGAATATAGGCGGCAGAGAAAGCTATCTGCTTCGCACGCTCCGAGGTATAACCCATAGCAGCGGCTACAACATCGACGCGGTCTGTCTGCAGTGAGGGAACGCGCGCGGCAACGGACAGCGTCTTCAGTTCAAGTTTGACGTGCAGGCTGTCGGCCACGCCTTTGCAGACATCGACATCAAAGCCGACGAGCGTGCGCGTCTTTGGATCCTCAAACCCGAGCGGCACAAGATCGCCAAAAACCCCGCACACTAGCGTGCCGCGCGCCCTTATATCATCAAGGCGTGCGGCGTGAGCAGCCCCTATACAGCCGACAACAACTATCAGTCCTGCGAATGCCGCTTTCATCGTGCATCTCCTCTGTGACATTGCTGGGAATGCGGTCATCGCAGAACCGCGCAAGCTTGCAGAATTCGGTCGATCGCCTTCTCAACGGTCTCGGTTTTGGGGGTGAAGGAGAGTCGGAATGCCGGCGGCAAGCCGTAGGCTGCCCCCTGCACGCCAGCGACTCCGTGCTCGAGCAGATGGATCACGAAGTCACTGTCGGTTTCGACGGTGGATCCGTGCGCCGTTCTCTTTCCCATCTGTGCTTCGCAAGAGACGTACACGTAGAACGCACCCTGCGGGGTCGGACAACGCAACCCGTATTGCCCGTCGAGGCGTGACACCAAAAGGTCCCGCCTCATTCGGTACTCAGCGATCCAATTGGGAAGAAAGTCGAGCGGACCGTCCAACGCGGCCAGAGCTGCTGCCTGGCTAACCGAAGCTGGATTTCCGCTGTTTTGTGATTGCATCGTCTCCATCGCCTTGATCAAGGACTTGGGACCTGCGCAATAGCCGATGCGCCAGCCAGTCATGGCGTATGTCTTCGAGACGCCGTTGATGGTCAACGTGCGATCGGCAAGATCGGGGTTGGCTTTGGCGAAAGTTGTGAAGGGCGCCTCGTCATAGCGCAGATGCTCGTAGATATCGTCTGTGAGGACGTGGATCTGCGGGTTGGCTTCGATGACCGCGCCGATCGCCCGCAACTCGTCATCGCCGTAGGTGGCGCCGGTTGGATTATTGGGCGAGTTCAGAATTAGCCATTTGGTTCGTGGCGTGATGGCTTCCTGCAGCTGTGTCGGCGTAACCTTGAAGCCTGCCCGATAGTCAGTCTCGATGAATATCGGCTTAGCGCCGTTTAGACGCACGATGTCCGGATAGGAGACCCAGTACGGAGCAGGCACGATGACTTCGTCGCCGGGCTGCACAGAGCAGGTGAGCGCGTTGAAGATGACCTGCTTGGCTCCCGCCCCGACCGAGACTTCAGAGGGTTCGACGCGCAGGCCGTTCTCACGCCAAAACTTCGCGCAGATGGCCTCCTTGAGGGCCCGGGTCCCATCCACGGCCGTGTAGCGCGTTTGGCCGTCCAACATGGCGCGGTGCGCAGCTTCAACGATATGAGGAGGAGTTGCGAACTCGGGCTCGCCGCCAGCCATATTGCAAACGTCGCGGCCGCTTGAGATGAGGTCCCGCGCGCGGCTCAGCGCGCCGATACTGGGCGATGGTTGAATGAGATTCAACCTGTCGGCAAGTAACACGAGGATTCCTCCCCTTCTCTCTTAAAACGAGACAATGATGCGAGCGGGTTTGAAAATGACTCATTTCGTTGTATTCGTAAAAGGAATTTACCGATCATAAGAGTTTCCATCTCGGCATATTACGTACGCCAAGGGCACTATCGTCGGGAGGCCAGAATGTTCTCGCTAAGACAAATCGAAGGGTTCTACTGGTCAGCCGAACTGTCCGGGCTCGAGCGAGCAGCCCGTCATCTCAACACCACGCAGTCAGCGATATCCAAGCGGATCCAAGAACTCGAGGAGGCGTTAGGAGTGAAGCTGTTTGAGCGCAACGGAAGGCGGATGCGCCTCACGCAAACCGGAGAACGGTTGCTACTGCTCGCGCGCGAAATGCTGGCACTACGAACGCGCATCGTCGACCTGGGGAAGACATCAGTCGTTGCTCCGAAGGTGCTTCGCCTTGGTGTGACCGAACTCACGGCTATGACTTGGTTACACGCACTCACTGAACGGGCAAAAACGCTCTCGGCGTCAGTCGTTATCGAACCTGTCGTTGGCGCGAGCGCGGAACTCGTAACCGCCGTTGAGCATGACCGGTTAGATATGGCGGTCGTTCCTGATGCCTTCCACAATCCGACGCTCCAGGTCCTGTCACTGGGCGCGGTCGACTACGCATGGATGTGTCGTCCGGGTTACGTCGAGGTGGCCCGCACCCTTTCGCTTGGTGAACTTATGAAATATACGATCATCGATCAGGCGCACGCTTCAGGACTCGGCGACATCATTCGTCGCTGGCTCTCCGAGCGGCGAATTGAGATCACGAATTCCTTGCCAAGCAGCAGCCTGTCAGCAATAGCGGCTCTTACGGTGGCGGGACACGGCGTCAGTTATCTACCGAGACGCATGTTCGAGCCGATGATTGCGACCGGGCGACTATGCGTTATTGATACCAAGCCGAAGCTTCCGCGAGTACCGTATGTCCTACTCGGTAAACGAGTTCGCGACGACGACATTCACGCATCCGTCATGTCGCTCGTCAGCGAGACAGCCGATTTCGCAGCCGGGTGCGTGCTTTTTTGACCGAGACGCGGCACGGGCAACGACATAGCAATCGAAGCAACTGATGGAAAATACGAAATGAGCCATCTTATCGCATGCTTGTGAGAGTTCGACAGTTCTGTCGTCACGTTCCTATCGACGCGCGCAAAGATGCACACCGCCGCCATCGTCGCAAAAAAAAAACGCTGCGCAAAGCGCGGCGTCGCTGAATCGCAGCCAGTCAGTGAGGAACGGACGATCAATCTTATTGAGTGACGAACCGTCGCTTCTTCGGCATTCTCATCGCGACACATCGCGCGCAGGGCTCACCCGGTCATTCAAGGGACTCGACCGCGTTCAGGCGTTCTCCGGTTATTTCTTATTTCCATCCTTGCGCCAGACATGTGTAAATTCGATCGGCCCGCCCGCAACTTGTCGTCCGTCGAAAACGTCGTCAATAAAATTTACAGAATGCGACACTATCGCTTTCGTTGCTCACGTTGGCTACGTGATTAGCCCCTCAGAGCAACGCGTCTTGATTGGCCTCGGATCGCCAATGGTCGCCGCCTAGTGACCCGTTAGCAACCACGGTTTAATTTGTGGAGTGAAGCAGGCCCGACTAGATACTCGCCGAATATTCAAGAGTGAGTTGAATTTAATTCCTCGTTTCATTCGCAATGCCCACGTTGCTTTCCACGGGCTAAGTCGGCAAAGTGGCCGCGTGTTCAGCTAGATTAAAATGCGTGCTCCGCCGAGCTCAGAATAAGCACGAACCTGACATTACGCGCAACTTATGGGAAATACGGCAGGTCCCGGATTGCATCGCATATTCCAGAACTTCATCGATCTGCTGTCGACAGCAGATGATCCTCAGGATTTTTCCAAAGCCATGGCGGACACGGCCACCGCCCTGGATCTATCCTGCTTTGCTTACCTAGCCTTGCCGCGATCAGAGAAAGAGGAGCCTCGCCTAGTCTCCACTTATCCCTCGCGATGGACGGCTCATTATTTGCGGAATCGCTATCAAACCATCGATCCCGTCATCAAACAGGCGCTTCAGACCTCCGAACCCTTTCGATGGGGAATCGATTTCCGGGCGAAATTTACTTCGATGGCGCAGCAGCAACTCTTCGACGAGGCTGCACAGTTCGGAATTCGAGTTGGCTTTACTGTCCCAATGCACGACGGGCACGGTCCAGTCGCCGCACTGACGTTTGCCACTGACGAAGCACGGCCGCGATTTGAACATTTCGTCAATACACATGGTCGAGTTCTTCAGCTCATGGCGATGTACTTTCACGCCCAGGCCCGCCGCAAGCTAATGAACGAATTTGGCGTGCACGGAATACGCTTATCACGTCGCGAAATCGAGTGCTTGAAATGGGCTTCACGAGGGAAAAGTGCCTGGGAGATCGGTTGCATCCTCGGTATCTCGCGCAACACAGCTGCATCCTACTTAGAAAACGCAAAGGAAAAGCTGGGCGTTCGCACGATCGCGCAAGCGGTGACGTATCTAGCCGCTGCTAACAAAAGAAAGCAGAATTAGGACGCACGCCCCCTACAACTGCAGGTAATGACTCGCATCAATAACCTCGCTTCAAAGGAATGATGAACACCTTTGGAGGGATTATGATTCAGCTCATCACGCCACCTTCGTATGGGGAGTTTTCCGGCACTCTCGTTGAAATGCATCGGCTGCGGTATCGTGTTTTCAAGCTTCGCATGGGATGGGACGTTCAAACCAGCGGGGACATGGAGGTCGATGCTTTTGACGCATTGACTCCTATCTACCTGGTGCAGAGATCTCATAGCGGCGAAGTGCAAGGTTCCGTTCGCCTCCTCCCAAGCATCGGCCCGACCATGCTTCGAGACACCTTTCCCGCGCTGCTTGAACTTCAACCAGCGCCTTCAGCCCCTCAGATTTGGGAAAGTAGTAGATTCGCAATCGATGTTGCTGCGGACGCTCCCAAAGGAGATCACGGCATCGCCCGCGCGACCTATGAACTGTTTGCAGGAATGGTCGAATTCGGGATTTCCCGGCAACTCACCGATATCGTCACTGTTACCGACGTCAGAATGGAACGAATCCTTCGGAGAGCCGGCTGGCCCCTGCGACGCATTGGTTGTTCTCTCCCGATCGGCAACACTTCAGCTGTGGCAGGTTACCTTGCTATTTCAGACTCGGTTCTCTCGAACCTGCGCAGGGCTGGCGGTCTCTCGATGCCGGCGCTCTGGACGCCAGTAATCTCCGCTGCTGCCTAGAAGCGAATTGCGCCCACAAGCGAGACGTCCTCGCTGGAGCGGGGACGTCAATATCTTGCTGATTATTACAGAGCCATGGAACATGGGCGAACTCGAAATCAAGAACAATTCACGGATCGCAGCGAGAGCCATCGATTTGCAGCAACTTCGACTCGCTGTTGCTGCTTGCGACTATGGGAGCTTTCGTCGAGCCGCGGATGCACTCTCGATCAAGCACACCGCCTTTAGCCGATCCATCGGCCAGCTTGAGCATCTTATTGGGACTGCTCTGTTCAAGCGATCGAGCGGGGGAATCAGGCCAACTGTCACGGGTCGAGCGGTCCTGCGGATTGCACGCTTGATACTGGACCAGGTGGACACACTTGTCGAAACGGGAATATCGGGTGGTCGCGGCGAATCCGGTCACCTTACGATTGGCCTTTGTACGTCTATTTCTACCGGGAATTTGCGAGCTAGCTTAGGGGAGTTCAGGGCGCGGCTCCCGCAGGTCGAATTGGCAACGGCAGAACGTTCTCGGCTTCGCCTGATGACTGCACTTTGCGGCGGGACTGTCGATGTGGTGATCAGCCCCGGACGTCTGCTTTCGAAAAACACCAGAACACTACCCCTCTGGAGCGAACGCATCCTGATCTCGTTGCCACAGGATCACGGTCTGGCAGCACGCGAGATTGTTTACTGGACCGATCTGCGTAATGAAACAATTCTCTTAAGCCAGTATGATCCGGGACGAGAGCTTGAGGATCTGTTGATCTCGAAGCTCGTAATGCCCGAGGATCGTCCCAAGATCGAACGTCATGACGTTAGCCGAGGCATCATCAAGAGCCTCGTCAGTATGGGCATGGGGCTTAGCCTCGTGATGGAATCGGATATCGGAGCGAGCTTCGCCGGCTTGGTGTATCGAGAATTGCAGGACGGAACGGGACCAAGCCGGTTGGACTTCTATGCGCATTGGCGCGATGACAGCGAAAATCCGGCTCTGAAGCGTTTCCTCAATCTGTTAGCAGAACGCTATCCCTCACCTTCGCCGGCTCTCGGGGGGTGACCAAGTCGTCTTGCCTTTGCAAATCCACGGTCCGTGGCCATGAAACGCGCCAACATAGGCGCGATTAGCCTTGCCGGATCGATAGGATGCCCACTTTCGCGCGCCAAAGCCTCTGCATAGGCGACGAGATCCCTATGTACCGATGCTGGCAACTCCGTAGTGACCTTGACCGGCTTGTCGTCGGGCAACGCCCCTATTTTGAGCTTGGGCATGGCATTACTCTCCGTATGGCGCAAGGATGAGGTCGCGGTTGACGAGAACGCGAACTGGGAAACCAGGTCGTACGGTCAACGTCGGCTGAATATTCAGGCTGCGCCGAACCACCTGCTGTCCAGTTTGGTTTAGTGAGTCGGAGGCGCCATGCCGCAACGCCTGGATGATGGCGCTGTCGTTGCTATTGGTGTCGGACCCCGCACCCAGTTCTGTCCCGACAGCCAAGAAGGTCGACAGCGCTGCCGCCTTGAATAGCTCACCCCAGTGATTGTCGACCTGGTCTTTGAGGCCTGCATACCCGGCGGTATCAGCGCCAGGCTGCCGCTCGAGAACAATCGAACGTCCATTTGGCATGATCAGGCGTGTCCAGACGAGCAGTACACGTGACTGGCCGAAGGTGACCTGACTGTCGTACATGCCGATCAGACGCGCTCCCTGAGGCACAAGCAGAAAGCGCCCGGTCGGCGTGTCGAAAACATTTTCGGTCACCTGCGCTGTAACCAAACCGGGCAGGTCCGATCGGATTCCGGTGATCAGGGCTCCCGGAATGACCGTCCCAGCCTGCACGATATATGGCGAAGCCGGCCTGGTGACGCGGTCAGAGCTAATTGTGCGACGATCCACAGAAGCGTTCACGAAGGCAAGTTTGCGGTCCTGCCCGTTCTGCTCGTCGCCACTGCTTGTCGCGTTCGGCGGCATGACGCGGTCGCCTCCAGCTGCCGTAGCGGCAGGCGGACGCACTTCTCTGCCATTGGTCGAAGCGAACAGATGGCTGATACGGGCCGCCTCGCTCTCTTGATCCCGGCGCTGCTGTTCCGGGTCTCCACCGGTCGTCGGCGACTGGCCTTGAGCGGCCAGGATCGGTCGACCGAGGTCGCCTGGGAGCGGCGGACCAAGCTGCGGCACGGTTTGGCGTGAGACTCCAGTGTAATCCTTCGGCAGCGCCTCGATACCATCGGCAAGATTGTGATGATCCGTGCTATAGAGCTCGTCGGTCGCGTGGCTGCGTGGGCGATTGCTTTGCAATGACCACAGTACAGTTCCGCCGATAACCAGCAGGGCAACCGCGCTTCCTCCCGCCAGTACCTTGCGAGACAATCGGGTGACCCGCGGAGGTTCGGCTCGGAGCCGGAAGCTCACGGAGTGCTCCTCCGGTGTTTGCGGCGGAATGCCCCCGTTAGGATTGTTTTCGTTCTGCGCGTTCATGACGACGGCCTCCCGTCAGTCCTGACAATTCTGACCTTCTGCTGATGCTCACCCCCGAGCCGCAGTTCTGCGGCTGCAAAAAGCCGGTCCACGATCAGCACATTGCCGTGGGCGCGATAATTGACGAGTTCGGTCTTGCCGTCGGGGCCGATGACGAAGAGCGGTGGCATCTCGCCCTGGACGATCCCTTGCGGGAATTCGATATAAACTTTCCGCCCGTCATCATACGCCGCGAGCGGCCGCCACGGTGGGCTGTCGCCCTCGATCGCGTACCGAAAGGCACGCTGCGCCGGATCTGGAATTGCGGGTCTGAGGGCGACTGAGCGCGACCGTTCGCGAACGGTTTCCGGGTAGTACCAGGCAACGGACGGCATGTAGGGCCGCTCGCGGGAGCGGAGCTCTATCAGGTAGGTGCGCCGATCGGTATTGACGACAAGATTGGTCTCGATCGAAGCCCGGGTCGGCTTCACCAGAATGTGGACGCGACGCGTATCCCCGCTCCCGCTCTCGGTATCTCCGACGACCCAGCGCACGGTATCGCCGGCCGCGATCGGTCCGGATCCCGTCAATTGCTCTCCCTCTTGCAGCGCGATGTCCGTGATCTGTCCGGGAGCGGCGTAGACCTGGTAGAGCGCCCCCGGGCTGAAGGCGTAAATCTGCGCTGCGTTAAAGTATCCCCTTTTGCGCGGCTCGACTCGCGCGGCGCTATTTGCGGTCTCAACCCGGCTTACCGGTTCGGCGTCTTCCTTCGCCCCCGACTTACCGCCGAGAACGGGTTTCCAGAGCGGTGGAACGTGAAGCGGCTGAGCCCGCGTATCGAGCGCCACTGGAGGCGCCGGCAATGGCGGGACCTCGGCGTCATAGCTGATTTCGGGGGGAATGTAGGTGGCGCATCCTGCGAGGGCTGATGTGCTAAGCAGCAGAGCTGGTAAAAGGGCTCGCCTCAAAGCGGCGAGCTTGCACTTGCTCGAGCTGAACCTGCGGTATTGGATCGGACCTTTTGAACACATGTCACGCGTCGTCTTGATCACTGACCCAGCTCCTTTGACCAGTTGATGGCGCGGACGTAGACGCCAAGGGGATTCTTGCGCAGGCGTTCGGCGTCTCGCGGCGTCTCGATTGCCACCGTGAGAATCGCGGTCCAGCGCTCGGTCGTACTCAGCGAGCCATTCTCGTAGATGCGTTGGATCCAGGCGACCCGGAAGCTCTCTGAAGACGCACGGATGACGCTCGACACATCGACGGAGATCTGCGCCTTGCCCAGCTTGGCAAACGGGTCATTGTTACGCGCAAAATCGTTAAGCGCAGCGGCACCGCGATCGGTCGTAAAGTCATAGGCTCGTAGCCAGTTCTGGCGCAGAACGATGCCGTCAGCCGGCAAACCTCTGACATCCTCGATAAACCGCGCCAAATGGTAGGCGATCTGGGCGTCGGTGGGCTGATAGTCGATGTTGGCTGGCGCGACACGTTGGGCTTGGCCCAGGCGATCGACCTCGACCACCCAGGGCGTGATCGATCCCTGTGCTGACTGCCAAACAAGTCCCCCGGCCAGGCCGGCCGAGAGCATGAGGCAACCGAATGCCATCAAGCGCCAGTTCTTGGCCTGCACGCGCGCCGATCCAATGCGTTCGTCCCAGACCTGCGCTGCCTTTTGGTAGGGCGTGACCGGCGCGGGCATGCGCCCGTAGTGAACGGAAGGTCGTCTGAACATCGATAGTTGCCCCTGAGTCGAGTGATTGGTTTCGAGTGTCACCGTGTGCCGTTTGACGCCACTGCTCGCGTCCGGCGAACCGGCAGGTTGATTGCTTGTCAGCGCTCTCCTTCCGAGAGATCGACAGAAGAGCCGCTGCCGCCATGATCGCCAGAGCGGACAGCATGACCGGCCGCCGAGGCGCCGTGCCGAATGGTCTGGGCCCTCTTCATGCGGCGCGCCCAATCGGGCTGCCCCTCGGTAGACGTACTCGCGGCCGGCTCGCTCGCTTGCCCGCTGCCGGCGAATGCAGCCGCGGCTCGACGTAACGGACTCATCGCAGCAGATCCACCCGCCTCCGCGACGCCAGCAAGGCCGCCGCTTCGATACCCCGCGGATGCGCCACTGACCATTGCAGCCCCACCACGCCCCGCACCGGCGAGCGCACCAACAGCGAGACCAGCGCCACCGGCGGCAAGGCCAGCACCTGCCGCAACAACGCCGCCGGCAGCAAGGCCCGTCCCAATTGCGGCGCCAGCGCCGAGCTGCGGCCCGCCCGATACCAGGCCGTTTGCGATTCCCGGACCGAAGATGCCGAGACCCAGCAAGGAGAGCGCCGCGAGCACTAGGGTCATGGCATCTTCAATTGTAGGCTGCGCGCTGCCAAATCCCGCCGTGAACTGTGAAAACAACGTTGAGCCAATGCCGACAATGACGGCCAGGACCAAAACCTTGATCCCGGAAGATATAACGTTGCCGAGGACCCGCTCGGCCGCGAATGCAGTCTTGCCAAACAGGCCAAACGGAATGAGCACGAAGCCGGCCAGCGTCGTGAGCTTGAACTCAATGAGCGTGACGAAGAGCTGGATCGCCAAAATGAAGAAGGCGAGCAGCACCACGACCCAGGCGAACAGGAGAACGACAATCTGGACGAAATTCTCGAAGAAGCTGATGTAGCCCATCAGGTTCGAGATCGAATCAAGCATCGGCCGACCGGCGTCGAGTCCGACCTGAGCGATCTTTCCCGGCCGCAGGAAGTCTGACGCCGAGAGGCTCGAACCGGAGGCTTTCAGGCCGAGGCCGGCAAAGCTCTCGAAGACGATCCGGGCGAGGTTGTTCCAATTACCGATCAGATAGGCAAAGACTCCAACGAACAGCGTTTTCTTGACGAGACGCGCGATGATGTCGTCGTCCGTGCCCCAACTCCAGAATAACGCGGCAAGCGTGATGTCGATGGCGGCAAGCGTTGTCGCGAGATACCCGACCTCGCCACCCAACAGCCCGAAGCCGTTGTCGATATAGCGGGTGAATGTCTCAAGGAACTGGTCGATGATGCCGGTGCCTGTCATGGCTTATCTTCCCCGGGCACCCCGGCGGGCGGATATCCTTGCGGCATCCGGCTCTGATCTTTTAGTACGGGTGTCGCGGCGGTTTCTGCCGCGGCAGCACCGTTCCGCCCGCCAAAGAAGCGGCCCCGGTTTTCAGCCCAGACCTTCTGGCAATGCTGATAATACGCAGCATCTTCGGAAGAGACGGTGCGGCAGCGGGCAAGCTCGGAACGTTCAATCCCTTTGGTCTGCTCGGCTTCTAGCTTCGCAGAGGCATCTTCTCTGCCACGAAGCTGGATCGCGCAGCCTGCGACCACCAGCACCCCGACCGACATAAGCAGCGATAACGTTTTGAATGGGCCTGCATCAGTCATCAGTGAAACATCCGCACGTCCTGGGATTGATAGCCCTGCCCCGGCGTCAAAAATCGCCGGAGCTGTTCGCGCCCCTGGTCCTGGGCTGCCGCTCGCTGCGCCGCTTCAAGGCTCTGCGCCCTGCCGTGTGCCGCGACAGTGGCGGTAAGATCGGCGAGTTGCTGCGCCTGAAGCGCGAGGATCTGGTTGCCGGCCTGGGTTGCCTGCAGGGCGCCGCTCGCACCCTGGCTCGACGTCACAAGCGCCGATGTTTGGACGCGATTGGTATCGAGGTTGCCGACAACACCGGCCTGGACCCGGAGCGAGTCCTGCAGCGCGACGACCGAGTTTTGCCAGCGGGATTGGGCATTGCTGATCAGCAGCTGGCTGGATTGGCTGCCGCTGGCAGGCGCATAGCTGGTCGAGAACGCACGGTCGATCTGCTGGACGTCGTAGGCGATGCGCTGGGCCTGGGCCAGCAGCTGCTGGGTCCGCTGGATCGAGGATTGCAGTTGCTGGAGCGAGGAATACGGCAGGCTTGCCAGATTCCTCGCCTGATTGATCAGCATTTGCGCCTCGTTCTGTAACGAGGTGATCTGATTGCTGATCTGCTGCAGCTCACGCGCGGCAGTCAGCACGTTCTGGACGTAATTGTTGGGATCGAAGACGATCCACTGCGCTCGAGCGGGTGCCGTGACGCAAATCGTCAGGGCGATCGTGCCAGCCGCGGCGAATAGGCCAAGGCGTCTCATTGCGACTTCTCCAGATTGACGAGACTCGGAATCAGGTCCGTGGCCCAGGCGGCGCCGCGATGCTGGAGCCAGGCCGGCACGAAGCCATCAGGTCCATGCTCGGCGAGGAGCTGTGCGATGGCCGCCTGGTCCGTCTTGGAGGAGGCTGCGGTGAATGCGAGCGCAACTTCGCCAAGCCCGAGTTCGAACATCCGGTTGCCGCGGCGAGATTGGCAGTAGTAGTCACGCTTGGGCGTTGCCCGGCTCAGAAGCTCGATCTGACGATCATTGAGGCCGAAGCGACGGTAGATGGCCGTGATCTGCGGTTCGATCGCCCGCTCGTTCGGCAGCAACAGACGCGTCGGGCAACTTTCGATGATCGCCGGCGCGATCGCCGAACCATCGATGTCCGAAAGCGACTGGGTGGCGAAGATGACGGACGCATTTTTCTTGCGAAGCGTCTTTAGCCACTCGCGAAGCTGGCCGGCAAAATCCTCGTCGTCGAGCGCGAGCCAGCCTTCATCGACAATGAGAAGCGTGGGACGGCCGTCGAGACGATCTCCAATGCGATGAAACAGGTACGCCAGCACGGCTGGCGCCGCGCTCGTTCCGATCAACCCTTCGGTCTCGAACGCCTGAACCGAGGACTCGCCAAGGCGCTCGAATTCGGCATCAAGCAGCCGGCCAGAAGAACCGCCGAGGCAATAGGGTTGCAGGGCGCGTTTCAGGGAGTTCGATTGCAAGAGGACCGACAGGCCCGTAAGCGTACGTTCCTCCCTCGGCGCTGACGCGAGAGACGTCAGTGCCGACCACAGATGGTCCTTGACCTCCGGGGTGATCTCGACCTTTTCGCGTGCCAGGATTGCACCGACCCATTCGGTAGCCCATCCGCGCTCCGAAGGATCGTCGATCCAGGCCAGCGGCTGCAACGCGACAGGCTGATCGCCTCCGTCCGACAAGGCACCGCCGAGATCATGCCAATCGCCACCCATGGCGAGCGCGGCCGCCCGGATTGAACCGCCAAAATCGAACGCAAAGACCTGGGAGTTCGGGTAACGGCGGAATTGCATTGCCATGAGGGCGAGCAGGACCGACTTGCCAGCTCCTGTCGGCCCCACCACCAGCGTATGGCCGACGTCACCGACGTGGAGCGAAAACCGGAATGGGGTTGATCCCTCCGTCTTGCCGAACAGGAGCGGCGGGCCGCCAAAATGCAGATCGCGCGCCTCGCCCGCCCACACGGCCGACATCGGAATCACATGGGCGAGGTTGAGAGTTGAGACCGGCGGCTGCCGCACATTGGCATAGACATGCCCGGGGAGACTGCCGAGCCAGGCTTCGACGGCGTTCACCGTCTCGATCATGCAGGTGAAATCGCGGCCTTGAATGACCTTCTCGACCAGGCGGAGCTTTTCATCGGCGGCACCGGGGTCGGAGTCCCAGACCGTGATGGTCGCGGTGATAAAGGCCTGTCCGATCTGGTCCGAACCCAGTTCCTGTAGCGCCGCGTCGGCGTCCAGCGCCTTATTGTGGGCGTCGGTATCGAGCAGTGTCGACGCCTCGTTAGTCATCACCTCCTTGAGGATCGCGCCAATCGACTTTCGTTTGGCAAACCACTGCCGCCGGATCTTGGTCAAAAGCTTGGTGGCATCGGTCTTGTTGAGCATGATCGCGCGCGTCGACCAGCGGTAAGAGAACGGCAGGCGATTGAGATCATCCAGAATTCCTGGCGTCGTCGCGCCCGGAAAGCCAACGATCGTGAGAACGCGCAGATTGGCTGATCCCAGCATCGGCTCTAGCCCGCCGGTCAGCGGCTGGTCCGCCAACAACGCATCGATGTACATGGGAATTTCGGGCACGCGAACCCGATGACGCTTGGTCGAGATCGTCGAGTGCAGGTAGGTCAGCGTGGCCTGATCATCGAGCCATGCGCATTCGGGCATGAATCCTTCCAGAAGTCCGAGTACGCGGCTGGTTTGATCGATAAAGCCGCGAAGTACCTCGCGAGCATCGGCTCCAACGGTCCGATCGCGCCCTTCATAGAGCAGTCGCTCTGCCTTGGCTGCGCCCTCCTCCGGAGGCAGATAGAGGAAAGTCAGGAAGTAGCTGGACTCGTAGTGGGCGCCGGCCTCCTCGAACTGGGCCCTGCGCTCGGCGTCGACCAGCGCGGATGCGACATCCGGAAATGTGCTCGGAGGATAGCTGCCGGCAAAATGGCGCTGCGCCTCAACGAACACGGCCCAGCCGGATCCCAGGCGGCGAAGTGCGTTGTTTAGACGACCGGCGACCGCGACAAGTTCAGCTGGCACCGCGCTATCGAGGTCGGGTCCACGGAACTTCGCTGTCCGCTGGAACGAGCCATCCTTGTTCAGGATGATGCCCTCGTCGACGAGGGCGGCCCAAGGCAAGAAATCGGCAAGACGCGCATTGGAATGGCGATATTCGGCAAGGTTCATCATGACCGAGAACTCAGAGGTTGAGATGACCGGGAATGCGCAGATGGCGCCGCACGACATCCACAAAGGCGGGATCGCGCCTGGCGGCCCAGACGGCGGCCATGTGGCCGACAAACCAGAGGACAAGACCTGCGATCCAGAGCCGCAGTCCGAGTCCAAGGGCGGCCGCCAACGTGCCGTTGACGATGGCGACCGCCCGCGGCGCACCGCCCATCAGGATCGGCTCGGTAAGCGCACGGTGAACCGGCACGACAAAACCTGCGACCGCCTCGTCCATCAGATCACCACGCCGCCGCCGAACGAGAAGAACGACAGGAAGAAGCTAGAGGCCGCAAATGCGATCGACAAACCAAACACGATCTGGATCAGCCTGCGGAAGCCACCTGACGAATCCCCGAACGCGAGCGTGAGTCCGGTCACGACGATGATGATGACGGCGATGATCTTCGCGACCGGCCCCTCGACCGACTGCAGGATCTGATTGAGTGGCTGCTCCCATGGCATGTTCGAGCCGGCCGCCCATGCGGGCGCTGTCGTCAGAACAACCGGGCTGACAATCGCCAGCAAAGCAGCTTCTCCAAGGATACGAAATCGTGGACGCATGTCAGTCTCCTGCTGGTGAAAGGCTGTAGTCGCCGGCGGCACCAAGCCCCGTCACGAGAGCGAGTTCTGCGAGGCGACGATCGGCGCCGCGCCCCGCAAGCACGGCGACGAGGTTGATGGTCTCGGCGATCAGGGCACGCGGAACCGTGATGACCGCTTCCTGGATCAGCTGCTCAAGACGCCGCAGAGCGCCGAGCGCACTGCCTGAATGAATGGTGCCAATGCCGCCGGGGTGACCGGTGCTCCACGCCTTGAGAAGGTCGAGAGCTTCGGCCCCGCGGACCTCGCCGATCGGGATGCGGTCAGGACGGAGGCGCAGCGAGGAGCGGACGAGATCCGACAGCGTGGCTACGCCGTCCTTGGTCCGCAGCGCTACAAGATTGGGCGCCTTGCACTGAAGTTCGCGCGTGTCTTCGATCAGAACGACCCGATCGGAGCTCTTTGCCACCTCGGCCAGGAGCGCATTCGTCAACGTTGTCTTGCCGGTCGATGTCCCACCGGCGACAAGGATATTCTTACGAGCGGCGACCGCACCCTTCAGGATTGTGGCCTGCTTCGAGGACATGATCTCTCTGGCGACGTAGTCGTCGAGCGTAAAGACGGCGACAGCGGGCTTGCGGATCGCGAACGCCGGAGCTGCCACGACGGGAGGCAAGAGACCTTCGAAGCGCTCCCCGGTTCCGGGCAATTCGGCCGAGACCCGAGGCGCGCCGGCATGCACCTCGGCGCCGACGTGATGCGCCACCAGGCGAACAATGCGCTCGCCATCTGCTGCGGACAAAGTTTCGCCTGTATCGATCAAGCCGCTCGACAACCGATCGATCCACAACCGGCCATCCGGGTTCAGCATCACCTCGATGATCGTTTCATCCTCGAGGTAGCTGGCAATCGCCGCGCCAAGCGCGCTACGCAGCATTCGCGCACCGCGCGAATTCGCTTCCGATTGGATGGAATGGATTGCCACCGACGTCCCCACCGAATGAGGACCTCCACAGCGGGCCCTCAGGTGGGGATGATTAGAAAAGGCATCAATGGGCTTGGCGCAACGAGCGCTTTCGGTGATCGTAGACTGGCGAAGAAAAAGAAAGACCGAGAACCGATGTTTGAGGCTTACTCAATCGCATCGGGTCGCTTGCGAGTTGCTGCTCACCACTCGGCCTCATCATACGCGCTCATAGTATGACCGTGGCGCCGGCGCTATTCATTCAATCACTGCAACGTTCCGCCTGCGGTGTGATCGGCCAAAGCGTTATACGCGAGTGCGTATATTAATATTATATACGCGATATCGTATATTTCTTTATATACGCATCCACGTATATTGACATTTTATACGCGTTCCCGTATCAAGCTCCAATGGATACGATCGCTCGCACCCCGCAGCAGCTTGGCGCCGCCATTAAGCGGCACCGCCGGCAAAAAAAACTCACCCAGCGCGGCCTAGGCGAAGAGATGCACGCGCGCCAAGCGACTGTCTCGAAGCTGGAGGCCGGCGAACCAGCGACGCAACTGCGCATCCTCATGGATGCGCTGGCCGCGCTCGACCTGGAACTGGTCCTCCGACCACGCACGAAGGTGTCGGCCAAAGCCATCGAGGATCTGTTCTGATGGGACGCCGTCCTATCCGAGCGCCTCTCAACGTCTACCTGAACGCTCGTCTGGTCGGGCGGCTGCGGCGGGAGAGCAGCGGCGCCATCGATTTCCAATACGACGAAGCCTGGCTGGGATGGGAGAACGCCATCCCGGTCTCGGTATCGATGCCTCTACGCGAAGACCGCTATATCGGTGACCCCATCATTGCAGTCTTCGATAACCTGCTTCCCGATAACGACGACATCCGCCGGCGTGTCGCCGAACGCGCGCATGCCGGCGGAGCCGATGCTTACAGCCTGCTTTCCGCGATCGGCCGCGACTGTGTCGGCGCCCTGCAATTCCTTCCGGATGGAACGGCACCCGGAGCGGCGGGCGCGATTGACGCTCGCGTCGCGAGCGACCAGGACATCGCGGCGATCCTTGCCAATCTCGCCAACAATCCGCTCGGCATCGGTCCCGATCAGGAGTTTCGTATCTCTCTGGCTGGAGCCCAGGAAAAAACCGCCCTTCTCTACTGGAAGGACAAGTGGCATGTGCCGCACGGCACGACCGCCACCACGCACATCATCAAACCGCAGATCGGCAGGTTACCGAGCGGCGTCGACCTGACCCACAGCGTTGAAAACGAGCATCTCTGCCTGAAGCTCGTCGCCGCGCTCGACTTGCCCGTCGCCAAGTCGCGCATCGTTGATTTCGCGGGGAGGCGCGTGCTCGCCGTTGAGCGCTTCGACCGCACATGGGCGCACGACGGACGGCTTCTGCGCCTGCCACAGGAAGATTGCTGTCAGGCGCTTTCCGTCCCGCCCGGGCGCAAATACGAATCGGACGGCGGCCCGGGCATCCGAAATATCTCTGATCTCCTCAAAGGCAGCGATACACCGGCGACCGACCAGGCGACCTTCTTCAAGGCACAAATCGTTTTCTGGCTTCTGGCGGCTACTGACGGCCACGCCAAGAATTTCAGCATCCACCTCTCGCCCGGCGGACGATTCGTCCTCGCGCCGCTGTACGACATCATCTCAACGCAACCGAGCCTCGATGCCAAGCAGATCACGCAAAACCAGATGAAGCTCGCCATGGCGGTCGGCAATAGTCGCCACTACGTAGTACACACGATTCTCGGCCGACATTTCGTGCAAACCGCAAAGACTTGCGGCCTGCCCGACAGCGTGGCTCGCGGTATCATCGAAGAGCTCGCGGATACGGCTGGCACGAAGATCGACGCAACGATTGCGAAGCTGCCGAAGGACTTCCCGCAGGCGATGGCAGAATCTATCGCGACCGGCGCGAAGCGACGCCTCGGCAGCCTCGTCACGACGGAGAGTGGCGCTTAGGTCGCACGGGTCACCACTCCACCTCGCCGTCCGATTGCTCGCAGAAAATGCTTGCTTCGACCACATCGAAAGCGCTGACCGGCATGGTGGAAGGGACTGAATTCATCCAGCAAGCAAAGGATTGGATCCAAGGTAGCCCGAACCAAACCAACGCCGCGATCTGCAGCGCTACGTTGAGACTGAACGCGACTTGATAAGCCAAGATCGACCTATGGCCATCGTTCGTGGACCATTGCTCCAGGATCAGTCCCGTCGCATATTGTGCCAGAAATGCCCAACCAAAGTGCAAGACGTTCAAGGCGCCATTGGCACGGCCGGCAAGCTCCGACGGAAAGTAATCAGCTATCACGGCAAAGCTGACCACAGTTGCCGTTCCGATGATTGCGACAACCGACCAGGGCAAGATGGACGGCAGAGGTACTCGCAGGATCAAGGCTAGCTCGGCTGCGATAAATAGCACGGCCACCATCGCGAATATCGTCTCAGCCGTGAGGCCTGTTCGTTTGACATGATGGATCGTCATACCGAACAACCAGGCACCGCCGCTGAGTACGATCGACATGATCAACAGCTGTCTGACGAGGCCTGCGCGATCGAGGCCCTCCACGTCTGCAAGCCACGGTGATGCCCACAATCCCTGCAGCGACCAAGCTGAACCAACGCAAGTCGCCGACAACGGGGCTATCCGCCAGAAGCGCCTGTCGCTGAAAACCGATCCCAGGGTGGCGGAGACTGGTGCTTTCGATGGGATAACGCGTTGTTCTGGAACTACGACATAGATGAGGATCGCTGTGGCACCGGTCGTAGCCGCCAGGACCTCAAAGAGCTGCCGCCAGCCCATCCAAGCGAGCAAGTGTTCGACGGGAACTGTGGCGGTCACCGCTCCTAGTGATCCCAGCATGATCATGTAGCCGTTCAGCAAGGCGACTCGTTCCCTGGGGAACCAAAGGATGATGGACTTGAGTCCTGCCGTCAGCGCCCCCGCCACGCCAAGCCCGATCATCGCACGCGCGATCAAAAACGACAGGAAGCTGGTCGATACGGCGAACAGTCCGGCGCCCAGTGCTGCGAACCAGAGCAGCGCGCTCTGGACCCGACGCGGACCAAAGCGGTCCAACAATATACCGACCGGGATCTGAGCGGCCGCGAAGACCAGGAAATAGACTGACGTAAGTAGTCCGAGGTTGGCTGACCCAAGCCCGGCATCCGAGCTGAGATGACTCACGATCAAGGCGTTGATCGTCCGAAATAGATACGAAAGATAGTAGCCAGCAGCAAACGGTAGAAATACGCGCACGGTGAGACCCCACGTCCTTGTAACTCGCATGCCGGCCTTCTTGCTCATCAACTCATTCGAGCCGATAGCGCGTTCAGCTTTTTATAGGCTCGGCTAAATTGCTGCGGTCGTAGGCTGGCGTAGAAAAAGAAGAGTTTGCGCGATGGCGCATTGAGAGCGATCAGTCAGGTCCGCCGGCGGGCTCCTGACGGACGATATCTTCCGGTATCTCACGCAGAAAGCTCTGCCCCTTTTGCAAACGACGCCCGAGCGCCTCGACAAATCCTTCAAACCGCTCTCGGCCTTTTGCCTGTGCAGCCGCCTGCGCGTCGTTCGGTAGCGGTGGCGTAACCGTCAGCCAGAAACGGACGAAGAGAGCCAGGGTCTCGGCTGTCAAACCAACGTCACGCTCCAGTCTCTGCATCTGACGCGACAGCCGATCCAGGCGACGGGTAAACGCCGCCTCCCGCCTGTCCGATCCATCCGGCGACAGAAACGAAGCAACGGCCGCTTCGACGATCGCGGACCGAGAAATCTTCTTGCGATCGGCCAAATCCGAGATCTGTTTCAGAAGCTCTGGCGGGAAATACACGTTCATCCGGTCGCGCATTGTGTCTCAGAGCTCCATGCCGTCATTCGGGTCCATAGCGGCTTGACGGGCGACGCCGCGCATTTGCTGACGGAGAAGCCGGGACTGGCGGACCGCGTCCTCGTCGTCGTCAAGAACGACGGCAAATTCCTCGGCTGGCGTCGGTTCGGCCGTCTCCTTGGCGATCGCGACGTGATCGGGGAGTTCGGGCTCGCGACGAAGGCCGCTATTCGCCGAATCTTCCTCCGCTCGCCCCCTTTCGGTTGGAAGCGACGCCGGCTTGGGCGCTCCCAATGCAGACCATCCGTCCGTTCGCGGTGACCGGCCGGATGCGGCTGGATCGGGCGGCGGCAAGACCCGCTCGGTAAACCGCCGATCTTCATAGTAGCGAGCCTTCCGAGCTCGAATCGGCGGCGTACCCGCCACCATGACGATTTCGTCCATCGGCGGAAGCTGCATGACTTCGCCAGGGGTGAGCAGCGGTCTCGCCGTCTCCTGCCGCGAGACCATCAGATGCCCGAGCCACGGGTTCAACCTGTGCCCGGCATAATTTTTCATCGCGCGCATCTCCGTCGCCGTACCAAGCGCATCGGATACTCGCCTCGCGGTCCGCTCGTCATTGGTCGCAAAGCTGACCCGGACGTGGCAGTTGTCGAGGATGGCGTTGTTGGGCCCATAGGCCTTCTCGATCTGATTGAGCGACTGCGCGATCAGGAAACTCTTGATCCCGTACCCCGCCATGAAAGCGAGCGCGGACTCGAAGAAATCAAGCCGCCCCAGTGCTGGGAACTCGTCCAGCATCATCAGGACACGATGCCGCCGTTCACGGCCGTGCAAGTCCTCGGTCAGGCGCCGGCCGATCTGGTTCAGCACCAGGCGGATCAGCGGCTTGGTCCGCGAGATGTCGGAGGGTGGCACCACCAGGTAAAGCGTCGTCGGCCGGCTATCAGCGATCAGATCTGCAATCCGCCACTCGCAACGTCGGGTCACCTGGGCCACGACAGGATCCCGGTAGAGCCCGAGGAACGACATGGCAGTGGACAAGACGCCGGAGCGTTCATTCTCGGATTTGTTGAGTAGTTCACGTGCGGTCGAGGCGACCACGGGATGGGGGCCATGCTCGCCGAGGTGTGGCGTGGTCATCATCGCCTTCAGCGTCGCTTCGATCGGCCGCTTCGGGTCCGACAGGAAGGCGGCCACGCCAGCCAAGGTCTTGTCCGCCTCGGCATAGAGGACATGGAGAATGGCGCCGACCAGGAGCGAATGACTGGTCTTCTCCCAATGGTTCCGCTTGTCGAGCGAGCCTTCGGGGTCGACCAGGACATCGGCCACGTTCTGAACGTCGCGAACCTCCCACTCCCCACGACGGACCTCGAGAAGCGGATTATAGGCTGACGACTTTGGATTCGTCGGATCGAACAGCAGGACGCGGCCATGCCGCGCGCGAAAGCCGGCGGTCAGTTGCCAGTTCTCGCCCTTGATGTCATGAACGATGGCCGAGCCGGGCCAGGCCAGCAGCGAGGGAACGACCAGGCCGACACCTTTGCCCGACCGGGTGGGCGCAAAGCACAATACGTGCTCGGGTCCGTCATGGCGGAGGTAGTCGCGGCCAAGCTTACCGAGCACCACGCCATCTGGACCGAGGAGCCCTGCCGCTCGAACCTCTCCCGCATCAGCCCAGCGCGCCGAGCCATAGGTCTCGACATTCTTGGCTTCGCGCGCCCGCCAGACCGACATGCCAATCGCCACGGCGATCGAAATGAATGTCCCCGACGCCGCGATGAAGGCGCCCTCAACAAAGACGTGCGGCGCATAGGCGTCGTAGACAAACCACCACCAAAAGAAGACAGGCGGGTAGTAGACTTTGAAGGCCGCCAGTTCGAACCAGGGACGTCCCAATTCGGGCTGCCAGGCGAGCCGCCAAGCCGTCCACTCGGTCGCGCCCCAGATGGCCAGCAAGACGATCAGGCCGACAACGATCACCTGTCCCCAGAGGATCTTGGTTCCAGACATCGCGAAAGTCCTTTGCGCAACTGCATTGGAGAGAATGCTAGAGGCCGAGGTCGCGCTTCCGACCAAAGCCCCATTCGATGCCACCGTCGTCCTTCACGACGCCGGTGACGTGCTGGCCGAGCCTCTTCTCGAGCTCGCGCGACCAAGGCACGAGCTGGAAGCCGAGCCCATTATCAATCATGGCGAAGCGCCCCGAGGAGAGCGTCAGGCGCTGCCGATAGGTGCCCGCCACATGCTCCCCGTAGGCCGCCTTTACGTAAGGCAGGCCGGTGTCGGTCGAGACTTTTGCCGCCACCTCGTCCAGTTCACGTCGGCGCAACGTGTCCAGAAGGTCGCGCTGCAAGATGATGTGTTGGCCCTTCCGGCGCGCCAGACCTTCCTGAACCAGATGCTTGGTACGGGCTTCCACGGCGTCGCGGGTCTCGCGGCCGAATCCGCCCATGGCGAGCGGCATGGGGTCGCGTTCGACCAGCCTGTGGTCAAGCCAGGTTGCTCCTCTTGCGGTGATCTGCCCACTGAGATCGAGATCGGAGCGGGTCGCGAGCACAAAGGTGGGGCGCGGTTCGCCGGTTTGGCCGAAGCGCCGGACTTCGACAATGCCGCCGATCGGCGGCGCCTGTTCGAAGGCCTCGATCTCTCGGAAGCGGACGTGGTGCGCGCGTCCGTCAGTTCCATCGATCAGCGCGTAAGCCTCACCCGTCAACTCATCGTGCAATCCCCGATCGACCAGCCGTCCGATGATCTGGGACGAAGGCTGTCCACCTTCGATGACAAAGTCCGCAACGCCGCGCGCTTCTCCACGCTCGGTAAAGGCGCGGTGCATGGTCTTGATGATGTCGCCGCGCATGCCGAGGTCGCGCAAGCTGCGCTCGGCCTCGAGGCCGACCATCCATTCGCCTGGTGCGGCGGATACGGCAAGGCGCATCTTCTCCAGATGTTGAAGGCGGCCGACCATCAGGCGCCGGACCTTGGGATCAGACTTGCCGGGATTCTCTGGCCGAAGATCGACATACCCGGTCTCATCGGCCGCCAGCCGGATCTCCCGATCGAGCCGCGTCCATCGTTCAGCCGAAACCTCCCTCTCCAGTGAATTGCGGATCTCGTGCTCGGGTTTTGGGCCCAGTTCGATGGCGACCAGTTCCTCGGCGCGCGAGCGCAGGCCCTGGCTGATATAGTCGCGGGAGATCACGAGATCTGCCCCTTGCTCATCTACTCCCCGCACGAGAAGATGGACGTGAGGGTTATCCGTGTTCCAGTGATCGACGGCCACCCAATCGAGCCGCGTACCGAGATCGGTCTCCATCTGCTTCGCGAGATCGCGGGTGAAGGCCTTCAGGTCGGTCATGTCGCCGGCATCCTCTGGTGAGACGATGAACCTGAAATGATGCCGGTCGTCCTTGCACCGGTCAGCAAAGGCTGCGCTATTGGCGCGGTCGCTGCCCCCATCGAACATCTCGGCCCGCTCACCACTTCGAGTCACGCCGTCGCGCTTGAGATACGAAAGATGGACGGTCAGTGGCGCTGAACGGAAGGCTCGGCCCTTGTGCCGGACAACACGCGCCTTCGCCACAACGCGTCGTGCCGGGCTGAACAATCTGGCGCGGCTAAAGGCGAGGCGCCCGCTGCCAAACGTGGAGCGCCCATAGGCCACAGAACGCCTGCCAGCCGCGGCCTGTCCTGAGGTGTGACCGGCTTTCGTCGCGGCACGTAGCACCTGGTTGATAAAGCTCTTGGGCTTCGGCGAGCGGGTACTCCGGATACGCCCAGGCCGAATACGTAAATCGCTGTCGCCCACGCTCATGGCAGGGCCTCCCAACGAACAAAAGCGCACACAGTGCCGAAAACGCCTTTGATTGCATTCGCCAAAATCCAACGCGCGGCACGTGCTCCGACCGACCGGCACGCCAGGACCCAAGCCATGTCAATGGCTTGCGGTTCGACCGGCGAGCCCCTTTTATCTCGCCTTCCTAATCGGGCGGGCAGAGTCAACTCATTCCTACGCTTTTCTTCGACTCTTCGAACTTCAGTCATTACCGACTCCCTGCACCAACAACGCGCAACTTCACCGCAGCCGCGTACGCCACTTGCATTCACCAGGCGGGGTCCGTGCGTTCCTTCGCGTTTAGCACTTCGGCCGTCGCATGCTCTTCATCAGGTTCGTAAACAGGGATGTCCAAGCAGTCCGGCGCTCTCGTCCCCGAAGGGCGGCAGCAGGCAAGCGATAGCGGACATTTCCCGTTTCGCGGCCCGCCAGGGGACGCTCACCGCGCGCGCGGATCTGTAGTTACGTTCCTCCTCAACATGCCGGGCGCAGACCCAGCGCCAATCTATCGTCACCTGCACCGCGGCTACTGCGCCGGTTTCAACCGCAGCCGCTGCGTGATCTTTGCGCCAAACCCGACGTGGAAGTCGGTCTCGCTGACCCACATCCGGTGCAGAATGCTTGCGAGCTTGCGCGCCACCGCGGTGATCGCGCACAACATGCTGGACCGTTTGGCGATCCGCGGGCCCCACGCTCGCAGGGCCGACCATTTTCTGACCCGCAGCAGCAGGCTTGCGGCTGCCTCGCAAAGCGCCTCTCGGACGGCAACGTCGCCCTGTTTGCTGATGCGCCCTTCAAAGTCGATCGACGTGCCGGACTGGTGCCGCCTCGGCGTTAGACCAAAATGGGCGCCGACCGTTCGTGATCGCGCAATGTGATGGGGGTCGTCGACGCCGACTTTGAACGACAGAGCCGCGACGGGACCGACGCCGGGAACCGTCATCAAACGCCGGCAGACGGGGTCATGCTGGACCACTTGCAACAGCACACGATGCCCTCGAGGATGACGCGACGCATGTCCAGCATGGCCTCGATGGTCATCACAAAGATCGGATCGCTGTGCTCGATCAGCTCGCGGACGCGTGCTTCGTAGGCCCCTCGAGCGACGGCTCCGACGAGCAATCCATAGGCCCGCAGCGCACCACGAATGTAGTTTTCGAGATCGATCAGTTTGCGCTTCAACAGCTTCCGGCTGGTGAACAAGGTGCGCATCTTCTGCATGTCGATGTTCTTGACATGAACGGCGCGGTACCAACCCAGTCGCATCGTCTGCGCGATACCCCGCGCGTCGTTCCGGTCGGTCTTGTTCCGCATTGTCGACAATGAAACGCGCATGCGGCGCGCTTCAACAACAATGATTGGAAGCCGGGCCGGCTGAAGTTCACGATACAGCCAGATACCAAGGGATGACGCCTCGACGCCCACTCGCTCGAGGCGATCCGCGTAGCCCTCTCCTGCGGAGCGGATCGCCGCTGGCTCGGTGCTCACCTTGAGCTCATGGACGGTGAGACCCTCGCCATCGACGATGCAAAGACTAGTTTCTTCAAGACCGACATCCGACCCAACGTATAGCTTCAGCGGAGCTCTCCTGTGTGGCAACGAAGGCCTAAGTCGTTGCACCAGGCTCCGGATTCGGCCACGGCGGCTATCGTCGTGCACCGGTTTCTCGAAGCCCGATTTGAAGAGCCGTCCTGCTGTCGTGCTTGCCCACCGCTCTCCCCATTCCGCCCGTTCTTCTCCAGAGCACGCCAACGCATGCGAGCTTGCGCGTTCCATCACTGCGCGCCTCCCGCACCAGATCTCGCAACAAACAACCCTGTTGCTTGTGGCACAATGGCCGAGACGTCGTGAATGGAGGCAGCCGTCGGAGCCCGTTTCGGTGGACGCCTGGCAGCGCTCATTGGGCTTTCAGGCCGCACAACGAAGAGTTCTCCAGCGGATGACCGCAGACGAGCGACTGCGCTGGAAGTAGTAAGGTCGCTGCCGATGACTGGCGCGAGCTTCCGCAAATAGGCTTCGGTCTCTACTGGCAATGGGCGGCCGGCGAGACGCTCATCGTAACGAGCAGGCCCCGCGTTGTAGGCTGCAAATAAGCCCGGCGCACCGTAACGGTCGCGCAGTTCGCGCAGGTACGCCGTACCTGCAAGTATGTTGTCATGGGGATCGTAAGGATCGTTGCCGAGGTCGTACCGCAGACGTAGCTCCGCCCAGGTTTCTGGCATGATCTGCATCAACCCCATGGCGCCCTTGGGTGATTTGGCGCGCATGTCTCCGGCGCTCTCGACGTCTATGACTGCCAGTATCCAGCGCACCGGCATGCCAAAGCGACGCGAGGCCGCTTCAACGAAATCCGCAAATGAATTGCCAGTTCGATAACTCGCTGTGAGCTCTGCCGGCCGCGTCTCGGCGACAGCAGCAGCGTTACTCACAGTCAGTGCCACGAACAGGGGCACGGCAGCGCACAGGCTCCTCTCGAAAAAATGCAAGAGTGCCGGCGTGCTCGCGCCCGTCCAGGGTAAAGCCGCTTCGCGCCGGCCTTTCGGCCGCGCTGGACCGCCGCTGCGCGCGTCGGCTTTGCAAGCTTTAGTCGGGACGGAGGAATGGTCCTGCACTTGGTCGAACAGAGGAATGGCAGAACGGAAACGTAGAACACGCACGATCACTCCTCCCACGTCCACACCGGGAGGGCACGGCCGATCACGCCCGACGCCGGAAGAAATCCAAAATATCGGCCGTCAAGGGAGTCATCCGACTGCCAATTCATGAGAAAGAGCTCGCCCTCCCCGACGACTCGGCAGCCCTGCCATTTCGGCAGCGGCCGGCCGCGTCCGTCACGATCCCGGGCCTCGCCGACTTCAATTTCATTCACGGAAATAGTGAGACCGCTTCTGCAGACCGTCTGCCCCGGCAGCGCCAAGACCCGCTTGAGCATGGGGACGCCGACCGGCAGATAGCCGTTCAGGTCTAGAAAGGTCGCAAGTGGTTCCGGCGGCTGAATGGCGACCAGCTCAGTGACACGAAAGAGTTTTGCCGCTCGTAAGCGATAGAGACCGATAGGTACGCTCGTCGATGCATTCCAGATGTAGAGCGGAAGCGGCTCCAGAAAGATTGTCGTGACAAGGGCGGCAGCAACCACGAACGTCGTTATCAGCATGATGAAACGGCACGTCATCGCATCACCTTTTGACGATTAAGCCACGCCTGATGGCGCGCTTTCGTATACGGACGCGGATTTTCGTTCACGGACAGACGGTTATGAACGTGATGCCAATGATCAGGAGCGACATCGGCGGGATCGATGCCGAGCGCTTCGACCGCATCGACCATCTGCAGCACCCGTTCGACCTTCGACCAACCGGAGAGCCGCAGCAAAATCTCTCCGCCCGGCTTCACATACGGCACGGTCGAGCAGCGCTGTCCTGGTGCGACCGCGCGCAAGACGTCAATCCGCGAGATGATCGTGCCAAAGTCGCTGGAGGTCCAACGGACGAAGGCAAAGATGCTGCCAGGCGCGAATGACAGTACACGCCGGTGACCATCAAGCTTCCGTTCCTTGACGATGCGACCGAACCGAATGCGGTTTTCGATACGCATCTCAAGCCACAAGATTTCTACTTCGGTGAGGTCACTCATGCCGCGGCTCCTTGATGCTGGAGCTGAGAGCCGTAAGCTTTGCGCTCGGCGAAGTACGTATGCGGCAGGCGAAGGCAAGCACGACTTCCAGCCCGCGCTCGCCAATGCACGAAGATCGGGTCCCTGATGGCACGAAGGTTGCGCTCCTCGATAGCACGAACTGATTCACAGGTTGTCCTCTGAATTGGAGTGAGTCCGCGCCGACGAAGGCGTGCCGTTAAGGGAGCAACGAGCGTGGGCACGAAGTTCAGCCGCTCTGTTCCGCTCGGATCGCGCGTGAGCACGAGCCGATAGCCGGGCAATGTCTGACGCTGGACGATCTGCCGTATGTCGGAACTAAAATGCTCGAGCGGGGAGAGGATGCCGGACTTGGTATGGAAGGGTACAAGGTCGAAACTCCAGCCGCCGTGCTGACGTTCACCCTGCTTGCGCGCGAGGCGGTAGAGCCACCGTTCAAGCCCGCCCGTAAGTTCGAAATAGCCGCGGTCAATCGTGAGCACGAGCGCGTCATCGATAACGCCGGCATAGAACCAATCAAGCAGGATCAGCTCGAGCCCAAATGGACGGCCATTTGCATCGGCCGTCTCCTTCCACTCGTTAAGCCAGAAGAAGCGATGCCGCCGGCGCTCTGTCGGCTGACGTATCGAGGTCAGCACGGTCGTTGACTGAAGTCTGTCGAGACGGGCCTTGAGGCGATCAAAATCTCGCGCGCTCGTATCGCGGCCGACAAATGTCAGAATTTCATAAGGCGTTGCAGCCATCAGGCGCGAGGTCTTCAAGCCGTTGTCACGGGCTTCGACGATCTGGGATGCGGCCCAGATCAGAACGTCGGCATTCCAGATGGTCGCCATGCCGTGTTCCGGCACCGCTTCGACCCGAATTGCGATCGCGCCGACACGGAAGTCGATCGGAATAATTCGCTTCGTTTTTGCAAGCGAGAAGAACGGATAAGCCATCAGATCCTGCGCATCGCGTGGCGCGAGATCGCCGGGTAGCGCCCTAAAGAGCTCCAGCTGATCGCGCTCGGAATGTTGTTTGCGCCGCATGGTCACTGCTCTCGCCCGCGATCAGCGACGTTCCTGGCCCGCATATGGGCGCAGTACCGGATGCTTCTTTGCCGGCAGCACGGTCCCCTTCCCGGGGTCAGACGTCGACGTTTTGGCGCCGAGGTCAGCCCAGGCTTTCAGGTCGTCTACGGCGTAGACGACACGTCCGCCGATCTTCCGATACGTCGGCCCGGTGCCGTACGTGCGGTGCTTCTCCAGGGTGCGACCGGAGAGGCCAAGGTAACGCGCAGCCTCCGGTGTTCGCAGGAATCGCGGTAGACCGGCCGTCGAATCGGGCATTTGAGAACTCCAGGATGACAGCGCACCGCGGATGGCGGCGCCGGCGTGTGTGGGGTCATCATGGAGAAGCGCGATCTCGGAGGGGGATGCCGAATATTGGGGGGTCCATTTTCGGCCACCCATGAAGGCGCTACTCGACCCTGCGCCTCGGCCGAAGCAGCTTGCGATAGCCTCCGCGCACAAATGCGAGGCCGCTTTGTACAAGGCGACGGGTTCGGCTGCGCAGATCGTGTGTTTTCCAGCCACGATCGGATATGCGCGGCTTGCCAAACAGAGCTTCTGCGATGCTGCGATAAGTAGCGCCAGCGAGATACGCGGCGGCCGCGCGAAGGGCTGCGCACAGTCGTTCGCGCCGCTGTTTGGGCACGCGATGAAGCGGAGGCCCTGGCGCGCGTCCATTCATCGCGCGCCACAGCCGCGTGGCGGCATGCGCGCGCGCCTCGAAATCGCCGTCAAATGGCAACTCGGCCGCATAGCGAGCGCCTGCGGTCAGCGGCTGTTTCGACCAGATGCGATGCTTCACCGAACCGATTTGCAGCACGGCATGCCAGCCGTCAGCGGCACGGCGCACCTGACCAGATGCAAGATCAAGCGGCGGCTGAGGCGTTGGGCTTTGACCAGGCGTTGAATCGGTTACAACGACCGGGACGACGGTCGGGAGAACCTCGGGCGCCCAAAAGATTGTCTGCTCGTGGAACGACCTCTGCGGGTCATGCGCGAAAGCAGAGGCCCCACCTCCTCCTGAATTCCTCGCTCACCTCGCCGTCTGAGCTGCTAGCGACGATCGCATCGTAGTCACGTTGGTAGTCCACGTTCATACGAAGGCCTACCCAGGCGATTTCAGTGATCTCAGCGTTCTCTAGACTCTTAAACGAATCCGGCGATCGCCAGTCGAATTCAGGCATTGCTTCCGCCCCATTGCACTTAACGAACAAGGATTGCGGCGCAATAATTATGAACGAGGCGGTTGTAGGAAGCCCCTAGTTTGGCACCACGTGGTGCATGAGAATGACCACCGGTTAGCGGGAGAAAATCGTTCTTGCTGCACGTCTGTAGTCGGCAATTCTCTTCTATTTTGAGCCAGTACCGCGTAAGAGGCGTCCCTGCTCAGTCACCCACTTGGCGCGCGCAAGATGGCTCTGATATGCGGCCCGCGCGCGGTCCGGCTCTCGCTCTGGATCCATGTGCAAGACGACTTGAGCCACTTCGCGCCAGTTCGCCCCCTCGCCCTCCGCCTGCAGAAGGCGAATGTACGTGACGACATGCTGTTCGTCATAGGCTGTCAGCGCCGGCTCGTTCGGCGCGACATCCGCGACGTCGGGATCCAGCGACGGCTTCGACATCAGAGGCTACTATGTGCGCGGGATTGAAAATAAAATTGCGAGGCGAAAGCCTTGCCGGCTCGAACAGTTCCGTTCTGTAGCATATGGCATGCCACGAGCTCGGGCGAGCGTTCAAGAAGCCGCGTTCCCCACATAATCAGCAATCGAGGCTCCGTCCGTGACCTTCAACACCCAGCTCCGCGTATTATAACACGTAGCGCCAAAATACGCGATTGCTTCCTATCCTGCGGATGGATATCCGCAAGGTTTTCGGAGCGAACGCGCGTCGATTTCGACTAGCCCTTGGCTTGAGCCAAGAGGCGGTGGCGGAACGCATGGGCGTCGATCGAGCCTTCGTGAGTAGCATGGAGCGAGGGTTGCAGAACGCTACATTGCTAACGATCTGGCAGATTGCCCAAGCTCTAGGGGTCCGGCCTGCAGATCTGCTTGAGGAGAAGGTGTCCAAAGTTCGATCATGAACTTCCGCGAGCCGGGCCGGTAGCCAGGGAGCGCCCGACACGGACACGCGTCACTGCCCCCGATCCGGCTTGCTGGATCGGCGGCCGTGCGTGAGGCCTCGAACAGGCGCCCACACCCCGCCCGGCGGACCGGACGGGGCTTGGCGGAGCGTCTACTCGCCGCTCTTGCGGGGCCGCGACCAGAGCAAGGTGTAGCCCTCGCCGCCTTCATCATCGAACAGGTTGGCGTAGATCGGCGCGTTGAACGATGGATCATCGAGCTTGAGCGAGAGGTAATCGCGGCCCTCTTCGGAGCGCTTCGACCAAGCTGCGCCGATCTCGGCCCGGCCCACGTAGATGCGGTGGCTGGGAGCGTTGTCGTTGGATCGGTTGGTCTCGGCGACGATACGGACGCCCTTGGCTTGCAGACTCAGGGTGACGATCTCGCCCTGGAAGTCGTTGCCGACCTTCTTGAAAGAACCGATGTTAGCCATGTGTCACTTCTCCTGTTGTGTTTCGAGCCCGCGACCACCGCGACCTCGATGGCGATCTAGAGGCCGAGGACGATCGGCGACGCACCCGCTCGCGGGCCGGAGCGCAGCGGAGGACGCCGTTGTTGCGACTTTCTTGCCTCGCGAGGAATGGGCGTAAGCCCAGGGGAAGAAAGTCGCATCAACGGCGTTGCGGCTCAGACGATCGAGGCGCAGCCGGTCTTCGGCCAGATCAAGCCATCAAAGAGGCCACGTGCGTCCGCGTGCTGAACCGCAACCTTGGGAGAAGATTTGGCGAATCTCGATTGTGCAGAACAAGAGGTCGGTACGGTTCGCCGCACAAAGAGAAACAATCTGCCGCAAAGGGCGGTATCGTCTCGGAACGAATGATCGAGCGCGGCGCGCCGCTCCACGCAACTATGTGGATCAGACAGAGATTGCTACGGCTTGCTTAGAGCGCTCTGACGAGAAGTGCGGTTACCTCTCGCTCAAGCTCGACGCCCTCGTTCAACGTGGTGCCCTGTGCGGTCTTGCTCTGCCGATGATGGCGACGAAGCCTCATCACTCGTGCGTCGCTGCTGGAAGAACTGGGCGAGCCGTATTCTCCAGCACCCCGTCCGACTTCGACGGGCGGGTCTTCGCGAAAACAGTCAAACGCGCCGATGCCGTGCCGCTGATGCAAGCGGCGCCCAAACAAGCGAAGACGTGGCGCCGAGCCGATGACGGCACACCGATCTGCGATAGGGCGAACACCACATGATAGCCGGCGATTGCCGCAGGGACCGCGAATACGGTTGCGATGGCGACGCGCCAAGGACCGACTAAAGGCAACGGCGACCCGACCAGCGGCAAGCGTCAGCGCGCCCGAAGCAACTCCAATAAGCAGTGCGCCGAAGGCGCCCGCGCCATCGCGAAATGCCAAAGTCCCGATACTGAGTGCGACGAAAAACGGCAAAGCGTACACCGCGAGCGCAAAGATCGCCCAGCAAAACAAACCGATACTGACTGCGTTGAGAACAAGCCCAATGCCAAGCATGGTGGTGGCTCCATGTGCATGGATTTATCAATCGCGCCTTCCACCACCACCACGGCGCAGTTTTGAATGTAAAAACGAAACGAGGCGGAGTTGCGGCGTGCAACTCCACCTTGGCGCCTTCGAGGCGACGGCACTCATGCGCCGCCGAACTTCCAGACGGGAATGCCGAGCCGCTTCGCCTTGTCGGCGAGATTGTCCTGAATTCCCGTGCCCGGGAAATGCATGACGCCGATCGGCAGGAGTTCGAGCATAACATCGTTGCGCTTGAAGGGCGCTGCCTTGGCGTGCTTCGTCCAGTCGGGCTTGAAGGCGATCTGAGGTACCTTGCGGGTGGTCGCCCATTTGGAGGCGATCAGTTCGGCGCCTTTCGGGGAGCCCCCATGGAGGAGGACCATGTCGGGGTGCTTGGCGTGAACCTTGTCGAGGCGGTCCCAGATGAGGTTGTGGTCATTGAAGTCGAGCCCACCGGTGAGTGCAATTTTCGGTCCTGGTGGCAACATGACCTCGGTCTCGGAACGACGCTTGGCGGCGATGAAGTCGCGGGAGTCGATCATTGCCGCGGTGAGCGTTCGGTGATTGACCAATGATCCCGATCGTGGGCGCCAGGCTGAACCGGTGTGGACCTCAAATTGTTCGATGGCCTGGTCGCGGAAGAGCTCCAGGCAGTTGCGGCGCTCGATCAGCGTTATGCCTTCGGCCGTCAGGCGCTCGAGTTCGACCGATCGCACTTCCGAGCCATTCTGCTCGCGCTGGCTCTTATGCTGCGCCTGTTCGTTGTTATCGAGCTGCCGTTCGATGCGGTCGAGGGCACGATGGAACAGGTTGACAGTCGACCAGAGCAGATCGTCAAGGTCCGGCTCAAGCCGCGTGTCGTTCAGGGTCGCGACAAGGGCGTCAAAGATATCGACCACGGCTCCGACGATCATCTTGCCCTCGGGGAGCGGCCTTGGATCGGGCTGGTCGTCGAAGGGACGGTAGCCGAAGAGCTGTAATTCGGTGAGGACGTGGTCGGTCGAAGATGTTGCGTGCGGCGGTTCGATGTCGTCGTGGTCGGTCATGGAGGAGGTCCTTTGTCGGATCGGCCGCGCCCTTCGCGGCCTTCGTGGCGATCCTCTGACGGCGGGCGGACCGGGCCAGAACCCGACAGGGCCGAAGCGGCAGCGGAGGATGGCGGAGGCCGGCTATTTTGCTTCGCGATGCAAAGCGCGCGGCCAACTGCATGATGTGTCTCACATCGCTGGCGCGCGGCGGAAAATAGCCGGACGCAGCCATTGCCGGCCCGGGCCGCTTGCCGTCTGATCGCCCTCTAGAAGGCCGAAGTCGCGTCCGTTTCCGGTATTGGCCTCGCTTGTGACCGGCCTATCAACATTAATCGAACACCGGGAGCTATTCCGCGGCCGCCGTCGGCGAATGCAGGAAGCGAACGACATCCTCTGGCACAAGCTGAAACCGCAGCGCTGCTCGGAGGGCCTGGAGACGGAAGACTTGCAGATCTTCGTTGAAGTCGCCCATCCGGGGCGAGAGCACGATCGCTTCAATGCCGGCGTCTGCTGCGCGCTGGCTGAGAGTTGCCACCACCGCACCACCGGCGGCATCGGCATCGCGCGCAATGTAGAGCCGGCGCAGGCTAGACGCCAGCGTCATGGCGGAGAGGTGATTAGCCGAAAGCGCGGCCGCCATCGGCATAGTCGGCAGCAGGTAGCGTAGCGAAAGCATGGTCTCGATACCTTCGCCGACTGCGAGCACGTCATCCGCCAGGCCGAACCGAACGGCGTTACCGAGCAGATCGCCCATCGCGCGTCGTGGGGTATCGATCGGAGCCTTACCGAGCCGCACGCGATCAAAGCCGTCCGGATCGAGCCAGGTCCGGTGCACGCCGGTGATCCGACCATCGAGATCCGTGACGCCGGCAATCATTGCCGGCCAGGTTTCGGTCGGCAGATGGTCGTCCGGCCGATAGTAGCAGCGTGGATGGAGGCGCAGACTGCCGCCATGGTGGATGCGGGTTATGCCGCGGCCCTTCAAATAAGCCTCGGCAATGGTCCCCTCGATCGGGCTAGATATCGCAAAGAGCCGACGGGCGGCTTCCTGCGATCCGGGCGGTACGACCGAGGGAATACGTCTTGGGGCGGGTTTCTGCTCAGAGCGAGGCAGGTTCAAAAAGCGCCTCGCCTCCTCGGCGACCTCACGAAAGTCTCGTAAGGCCAGAGTTTCGCGGATGATGTCGAGGAGATCACCATGCGCGCCGGTTGCAGCATCGGTCCACTTGCCCGCCGCTCCCTTCGGCGATTCCTGGAGCCGCACAAATAGTGAGCGGCCCGGGTTGTTGTGGACGTCGCCGACCACCCAATACCGCCCCGCCCGCTTGCCATTGGAGAGATAGTGTCGGCATACCGCCTCCGCCTCGCGCGCGAGGCGGCGTGCCAGTTCGCAGGGTTGGCGGGACATCAGGCCGCCTCCTGCCAACTGGCACCTTCGGCTGGATACCGGTCGCGTACCTTCGACAGCATCTCTATGCCGCTCGCGTGCATCCGCACGAACATGCGGAGATTACAGAAGATGATCTCTCCAAAGCGCCCGTAACCTCGCAAGATCTTGCGCATCTTGGCATTGGATCCCGACACTTCGATGTGCTTTCCACGGGTCACTGCGACATCGGCCGACGCGGTTTTTTGGACAGCTTTTGGCATGCTGCTTCTCCACGACGGGCAGCCGGGAGCCTCTCTCTCGGCCTCCAACCCGTCACGGAAACGACCCTGCCCCTCTTACTCTTGTGCCCGCGGCCACCGAGCAGAGCCTTACGCCGCCTGCTGGCCCTCCCTCGGCATGTCGCCGACGGGTTCTGGGAGAAAGCCAAGCAGATAATCGGCAACCTTGCTGGCCTTGGAAGCAGCCCGGATAATGGCACGATTGTCCTCGCGCAAGACTTCAAGCCATGAGCCGATATAGTCAGCATGCCGCACCGTCGGCACGATGCCGAGCGAGGCGCAACTGAACGCAGACGAGATTTCCGCAACCAGCTCCTCAAAGGCATACTTCTTGGTACCGTAGCTGCCTGACAGGTCGCGATTGAGACGCGATGGATGGCCACTGGCATGCGCCTTATGCCGATATCGGCATAACATGCATAATGCCGCGATCCAGATTATGCCGCATCTGCTCGGCTGGGCCCGGTTGGCGGCATGATCGCGCCAATCCCATTCGGCATAATCTTCGTCGCTCCAACAACAAGGAGCACGAAGATCATGTCTCAAAATTTGCAGACCTGCATCGAGCCGCATCTTGGCTCGTTCGCAGCGAGTTTTGCGGCGGAGAATTACAGCGCCGGCACGGTCAAGACCTACCTATCGATCC
>NZ_JADPIQ010000046.1:0-1072 GCF_023073015.1 Bradyrhizobium sp. 87 | reverse complement strand
TGCGCCGACCTCACCACTGAACGGATCGGCCAAGAACCTCTCCGCCGTCAGTTCGGGCCGGTTCAGATAGCCACGCGCGACCCCCGCCCCGCCAATGTAGAGCTCTCCCACCGCTCCCAACGGAACGGGCGCGCCATGACCATCGAGCAGATACACACGCGTGTTCGCAATCGGACGGCCGATGGGGAGCCGCTGCAATGTCTCATCAATCGCGGTAATCTCGCAGACTGTCGCAAAAGTCGTCGTCTCGGTCGGACCGTAGCAATGCAGGAGATGTTGCGGTCGGCTCTGGCTCAAAATCCGTGCGACTGCCGCCACATCAACCGCATCACCGCCAACCAATAGCAACCGCAAACTCGCCGGCACCGGGCCCAAATCAGCAGCGCTCTGGTTGAACAACCCGGCCGTCAAATGCAGGACGCTAATGCGGTGCTGCTGAACCAGGCCGCGCAGCACCCCTGGTTGCAGCGCATCAGTGTATGGAATCACGATCAGGCTAGAGCCGTGTAGCAGCGGTGCCCAGACTTCCAGTGTACTGATATCAAACGCGGGGTTGCCCACCCACGCCACACGATCACTCGCATTGAACTGCGCATATCCGTTGTTGATGACCAGTCGGTTTACGGCACGATGAGGAACAACAACCCCCTTCGGAAGGCCGGTCGAGCCGGAGGTGTACATGACGTAGGCGGCAGCCTCGGCGGTCAATGCCAAGCCAGGATCGGTGCTAAGGCCTGCTCCAGTCATGAGCGGCTCAATAGGCAGAACAGGAATCGTCACCTCGACCAGATCATCATCACTGTTGGTGAGCACCAGGCGCGCAGCACAGTCGGCCATCATCCAGCTCTGTCGCGCTGGTGGAAGACTGCGATCGATCGGCACATAAACTCCGCCCGCCTTCAGGATCGCCAGCTGTGCCACCACCAGGACGACGGAGCGATCCAGCATTGTCGCAAGGCGATCCCCGGGCGTGACCCCGAGTGCGATCAGATGATGCGCCAGGCGGTTGGCCCGCGCATTGAGCTCGCCATAGCTCAAGCGTTCGTCCGCACAGACCACCGCCACCGCATCC